>NZ_BAAFVK010000006.1:0-570408 GCF_054661535.1 Actinophytocola sp. KF-1
CCACAGGTCCAGCGCCTCGTGGAACTTCGCGACGTCGCTGTCCTTGGCCGCCTCCGCGCGCAGGCGGCGGAAGCGGTTCAGGTCGATCAGATCCGGGTCGACGCGTAACAGATAGCCCGTCGGAGTTTTGTCTATCACTACCTCGGGCGTCGGCTTGAAGACCTTTCTCAGCCGCGCGATGTAACTGGTGATCAGGTCCGAGCGGGGTTGTTCCTGGCCGCGCCACACGTATTCCTGCAGGTATTCCCGCGTCACCGCCCGGTTGGCGTTGAGCAACAGGATCACCAGCACGTAGCGCTGTTGCAGGTCCCCAGGGTCCACCGAGGCGCCCTCGTGCCACACCTCGAACGGGCCGAACAACCGAAAGTCCATATCTGATCCAGGTCTGGTGCGGGTGCGCGCGTCATCCTCTCCCTCCGGGAGGGCGAGAATGCCAGAACAAATACTGCCGTTTTACGTTGTGTGCGACCAGTCGTACTCGATGGCCGACCACCTCGACGCGTTGAACGACGGCTTGGCGCAACTGCACGCCGCCGTCGGCACCGACCCCGTGGTGGCCGACAAAACAAGGTTCTGTCTCATCGGGTTCGCGGGAAACGCCGAAGTGTTACAGCCGCTGTGCAGCGCGAGCGACGTCGTGCGGCTCGTCGGGCTGGCCACGCAGGCGGGCACGAACTTCGGTGCGGCGTTCACGCTGCTCCGCGAGACCATCGAGGACGACGTCGCCGCGCTCAAGGCCGATGCGCACCAGGTGTACCGGCCCGCCGTGTTCTTCCTGTCCGACGGGCACCCCACCGACCCGGCGGTGTGGCCCGCGACGTACGAACGGCTCGTCGACCCGGAGTGGGCGGCGCGGCCGAACATCATCGCGTTCGGGATCGGCGACGCGGACGCCGCGACCATCGGCCGGATCGGCACGTTCCAGGCGTTCATGAGCCACGGCGGGGTCAGCCCGGCCGCCGCGCTCCACGGTTTCGCCCACGCGCTCACCACGTCGGTCGTCCGCACCGCGGGCGACAGCGACCTGCTGCTGCGGGTCCCGACGCAGGTGGCGGGCTTCACCGCACTGAGGATCGATCAGCTGTGATGACCGACGACCGCGTCTGGGGCGACGAAGGCGTCTTCCGGCCGCGTGAACTGGGACAACCGTCGCGCACGGCGGGCGAACCGTGGCGGCTGGACGGGGTGGCCGACGTGCCGGACACCGTCGTCGACGCGGCCCGCGTCGGCACGCTCGAGGTGCGGGCCGCGTCCAGCAGGGGCGCCAAGCACCGCGTCAACGGCAAGGTCAGGCAGGACGCGATGAGCGTGGCCGAGCTCGGCGGGCGGTTCGTGCTCATCGCGGTCGCGGACGGGGCTGCCGGGGCGAGCCACGCCCACCGCGGCGCGCACCTGGCGGTGCGGCACGCCGTCGGTTACCTCGCGTGGGCGCTGCCCGGCTCGGACCTCGACGTCGTGGACATGGCGGGCGCGTTGCGGGCCGCCGACCGCGCGCTCCGCGAGGCGGGCCCGAACCCGGAGACGAGGCGGACCACGCTGACCGTCGCGGCCGTCGAGCTGGGCTGGACCGGGAAGGGGCACCGGTATCGCGCGGCGCGGATCGGCGACAGCCCGGCGATGGTGCTGACCGACGGGGTGTTCCTGCCGCTGTTCGGCAAACGCGGCGCGGCGGGCGACTGCCTGCCCACCCCACGCGGCCCCGCCGACGGTGTGCGCGGGGTGCTGCGGCCCGGTGAGGCGCTGGTGGTGGCGTCGGCCGGGGTCGGCACGCCCGTGCGGGAGTCGCCGGTCGGGGCGTACCTCGCGGAGTCGTGGGTGCGGCCGCCCGGGCCCGTCGCCTTCCTGCACCAGCTGCAGTTCGACCTCCGCGCGTTCGACGAGGACCGCACGGCGGTGGTGGTGTGGGCCCGTTAGGGGACGCACAGCTGACCGACCTGACGGCGGCGGACCGGATCGCGGAGGGCGGGCAGGGCACGGTGTTCCGGCTGAGCAGGCCGGCGGGGACGCTGCTCAAGCTGTACCACCGCGAGGTGGCCGTGCTGGCGGGCGAGCTGGGGCGGCTCATCGACCTGCCCGCGCGCGCCGTGGTGGCGACGCGGACGGCGTGGCCGAGCGGGCGGGTGTTCGACCGCGGCCGGTGCGTGGGGCTGCTGATGCCGGAGGCCCCCGCCCGGTTCGCCACGACGATCGCGGGCAGGCCGCGGCTGCTGGAGCTGCAGTACCTGCTGTACCCGAAGCGCGCGATGTGGGCGGACCTGACGTTGCCGACGGAGGAGGAGCGGCGGCGCATCGCCGTCGGGTACCTCGAGCTGTTCGCGGAGCTGCACCGCAACGACGTCATGGTCGGCGACGTGTCGATGCGGAACCTGCTGTGGACGCTGCAGGAGGGCCCCGGCGTGTTCGCGATCGACTGCGACGGCTTCCGGCTCGCCGGGCGGCCACCCGCGGTGCGCCCCGCGGACACGGCGGGCTGGGCGGACCCGGCGGGGTCGCGCGAGGTCACGCTCGACACCGACCGGTACAAGGTCGCGCTGCTGGTGCTGCGGCTGCTGCTCGGCAACCACCGCGTGACACCGGAAGAGGTACGCGCGAGGCCGGTGCTGCGCGGCCGGCTCGGGCCTGCGCTGTCCGTGCTCGCCGCCCGCGCGGCGGCCCCGGGCAGGCGCCCGGCGGCCGAGTGCTGGCTGGGCGCCCTGTCGTGACCGTTTCCCGTCTCCTCCTCGGCGGGCAACGGGAAACGGGTATCAGGACAGGTTCCGCCTGCCTCATTCTCGAGGTGTCAACGAATTCGTGGAGGAACCGATGAGAATTCTCGTCTCGCTCTCGGGAATGCTGCGGCTGGTCGCGCTGTGCTTCGTGCTCGGCGTCGCGCTCGGCATCTACCTGGGGATCGGCGGCGCGCCGGAGGCCACCCCACCGGCCCCGGTCGACACGACGTCCCAGGTGGACGAGCTCGCCGCACCGTGACGGCGCGGCGGCTCTCAGATGTGCGCCTACCCGGCCGCGAGCGTGTGCGTCAGTCCTCCGGTGCCGGGATGGTCTCGCCGCAGCGGGGGCACGGAGTGGGCGGCTCGTCCTCGGCGAGCGCGCCGCACTCCGGGCACACGCGGGCGAGCCAGCAGACCGACTCGCCGCCCTCTTCCGTCATGCCTCCATTGTGCGCCTACGGGCGAGCCGGCAGGGAGGCACTCTCTTTCGTCAGCGCAGGTGCCTCAACGGGAAGATCAATAAGAAATCTCTGCACGGAAGTGTGACGCGGCGCGTGTCATACCGGAGTTGACGTCGCACGATGCCAAGATGACAGGACCCGTGCCGCCAGTTGGAATCGAGGTCGACGAATGAGCAACAAAGGCACCGAGGCGCGAAGGGTTGTCATTTGTGGATCAATGAAGAACCTCGGGCTCATGAACGGAATCGCCGAAATTCTGGAGACGTCCGGCCTCGACGTCGTGACCCCGGAGCCTGATGAGCGCACCGCGGTGTCGGCAGCGGCGAAGCGTGCTGCGTCGCTCCGGCACATGGGCCAGATACGGAACCAGCGGACCGCCGCGATCCTGGTCGTCAACGTCGATCGGCCAGGAGCACTCAACTACGTCGGACCCAATTCATTCGCAGAGATCAGCGTCGCATTCGCGGACCAACGAAGGGTGTTCCTCCTCCAGGGCATGCCTGACTACTACGCGGACGAGCTAGCCGCATGGGGCGTGGAATGCCTGAATGGCGACCTACCTCGAATGGTCCGCGACCTGGGGGCCCAGGAAGAACTGGACCCGACACGGTGGCAGGAGGTCTTCCAGTACAGCTAGACCTCCGTTGCCGTCCGATGATCGACAGGCTGTGGTTTCGTCACGGCTGACACGACCGCCGCGGTCACCCCCGGATTCGACCGCAGTTCGACGAGCCGCTCGGGTCGCGCTCCCAGCACCAGGTCCACCACACGATTCGACTCGAGTGCGCGCATCACTCTCCCGTACGGCAGATCACGGACCGATCCACCACCCACCCGTGGGCTGTTGAGGTATGTCAGCTCCGTCACGACTCCGGCGCCCAGTTCGTCGGTGTAACTCTCGAAGTAGGCCGAGTTGACTTCCGACCCCGCGCGGCGCGCGACGATCGACTCGACGCCGCTCGACGGCGCCGCGTCGAACAGCAGCCTGGTGACGTACTCCGGGGTGAACGCACGCCCCTCGAGCGAATCTGGCACCTGCTGCCAGCGTTGCTCCAGCTTCGAGAGGGACGACATCGGATAGGGCAGACCCGCGACGACCACAGACAGGTCGTCAAGCCTCCGCTGCCAGGCGTTGGTGATGTCCGAAGTCGCGGACCTCGCTCTGGTCCGGAATGGGGGAGTCACCGCCGTCGCCGACAGCACGGCCTCGTAACGTCGGTAGCGCGGACCGTCGGGCTCGTACTGCAGCAGTTTGCGCGCGGCGAAGTCAACGATGTTGGCTTCGCCGCCCACGAGCGTGATCTGGCCGGTGTCGAACAGGCCGCGGTACTCGTCGACTGTCTCCGCACAGAGATCGGATTCGATGTAGCTCGCGGCCGGGACGAACACCGTATGGGCGGCCAGCACGGCAAGGCGTGTCGCGTTGCGTGCCTCGCGGGCGATCAGGTTCTTGTTCCTTCCACGTGACACCTGGTCGAGGAAGTGCGGGTCGAAGAAGTGGAGGAACAACCGATCGAATGGTGCCACCCGCGAGGACTCCTCCCAAGCAAGTCGGCTCGGCAACACCGGCACCCGGCCGAGCGGGACGGGGATGGCACGCGGTTGGCCTGTGATCACCCGGAGCAGGTCCTCCGCACCGGCGACCGTGAAGTCGGTGACGGGATAGCTGGTCACCGACACACGTCCGAACCACGCTGGAATGTCGTCGGTAGATCTTCCAGGTAGCAACACCGGCAGAAACTTGCTCTCCGCCGCTGACCGGTCGGCGTAGTACTCGTCGCGGATCAGCGCGGCCTCCCACTGCACACCACGCCCCTCGCCGGGTTCCGCGTCACCCTCGCTACGCCGCCGATACTCCGGCGAGGCGATGATCAGCACGAAATTCGATTCCCTCACCTGCTGGAGCATCCACAGCGACCAGTCCCGGCGTCGGTCGGTCGCGGGGAGGTCGAGGACGGCGTCGATTCCGTTGTTGCGCAGCAGGACATACAGTCGCCACACGTCGTCCATGTGACCGGCGTCTTCGTGCGCGTACGAGATGAACACACGGACCGCCGGGGCTTCCGCCCCGGCTGCCTCAACGGGCACCGAGCCGGAGTCCGGCGGCGGCGTCGCGTGGCTCACAACTCGAGGTAGTTGCTCGCGATCAACTGCCGCTCCCATTCGGCATATGTCCCCCTGGTTCCCGCGAAGAGCGGCGCGGGGTTTTCCGCACGAAGTTTCACGACCAGTTGCCGCGCCGGAAGAACATGGTCCACGGGAACGGCGAGTGGAAGATCGACCGGACTTTCGCTGAAGTAGACCGGTCGGTTTGCCTGGATGACTCACCCCAACTCGTAGCAGGTGGTTCTGCCGACGTATCCCCCGGGAGCGACGACGTAGGTGAGGCAAGCACGCAGGATTCGGTGGAGCGCGGCGGTCTGGACAGTGGGGTCGTCCCAGGCCGGTTCGTCGGTCCGGAACCTGACGAACGGAATTCCCTCCTCGATGACCTGGCTGCCGAGAGGGCTCGTGACCTCCCAGCCCGCGTCACGGAACTCCAGCCACGCCACCAGAACGTCGGGGTAGTGCTGGCGGAAGCTGCCGATGATGGCGACCGTCCGGCCCATCTTCACAGAATACGGGGCAATTCGTACCGTCACCGCGCCACCGACAATCAGTGGCGGTTATTGACCACTAATTGTCAGGTGGCGCGGCTTCCGGCGCCTACGGGACGAAGTAGCCCGCCAGGTCGGCGATCACGTTGATCGAGCCCGAGTTGTTGAACATCCACACGTCCCGGTTGGGGCCGAGTGCCACCGACGCGAGGTTCGGCAGGATCTGGCCCTTCGTGAGCTGGACGTTCGACGTGCTCGGGCGGGTCGGGGTCGCGCTCGTCCTCGGGTACGTGGCGAGGTACGTGGCGAGCGTCGGCTGGACGCCGGTCAGGTTCATGACCGCCGCCGTCGCGCCTGCCGGGATCGGGCCCGCCATGGTCAGGGTGAAGGCCGAGCCGCCGCCGCTCACCGCGGTCCAGGTGATGCGGTTGACGCGGGTGTCGATGACCCGCATCGGGGACAGCGCGACGAACTTCGCGCCCGTGCCGGGGCTGTAGTAGCCGGCCAGGTCGGCGATCAGGTGGACCGAGCCGTTGTGGTTGTACAGGTCGATCGACCGGTTCGTGCCGAGCCGCACGGTGACCAGGTTGGACGTCGGGTTCGCGTTCGCCAGGTTCAGGTTCGACGCGCTGGACCGGGTGGTGCCGGTCGGGTACGCGGAGACGAACGTGGACGCCGTCGCGCCGACGCCGGTCAGGTTCAGCGTCACGGCGGTCGCGGTCTCGGGGACCCGGGCCGACAGGTTCAGCGTGATCTTGCCGCGGGCGCCGACGGCGCCGGTCGACGTCCTCGTGTCCAGCGCGCGTTGCGGCGCGAGCGCGGTGTAGAGACCGGCACCCGCGGTGTCGTACCAGCCCGCCAGGTCGGCGACCAGGTGCGTGTTGCCGTAGTTGTTGTACAACGCCACCTTGCGGTCCGCGGTGAGCTGCACGGTCACCAGGTTGGGGCGGATCTCACCGGCGGCCAGGTTCAGGTTCGACGAGATCGGCCGGTCGCGGCCCGCCGGCCACACGGTGACGAACGTGGTGGAGCCCGCGATCGCGGTGACGTTCAGCACCGCGGACGTCGCGGTGGCCGGGATGCGGGACGACAGGTCGAGCGTGACGACGCCACGGGTGCCGACCGGGGTCGTGGTGGGCACGCCGATCGCGCTGCGGGTGTCGAGGACCCGGGTCGGGGCGACCGCGGTGTAGCCGGCGGGCTCGGAACCCTTCGTCGCCAGCGCGGCCAGGTCTTCCTCGCTGTGCGCGTAGTTGCCGTCGACCTCGCCGCCGATGCCGGGGACCGTCTGCTTGTTGCTGTACTGCCACAGGTCCCAGTCCGACCAGCCCGCGGGCAGGTTCGGGGAGGTGGCGGTGGTGTAATGCGCCACCCACAGCGGGTAGCTCGCGAACGCGGTGCTGCCGGCCAGGCACTGCTGCCACCAGCTGGCCGCGGTGTAGATGATGGGTTCGATGCCGGTGCGGACCTTGATCCGGTTGACGTAGTCCTGGACCCAGGTGACCAGTTCCGCGGGCGTCTTGTCGTAGCAGGCGTTCGCGTACTCGAGGTACGGGTTCCACTCGAGGTCGACGACCGGGCGCAGCGTCTTGCCGTTCGACGTGTAGTTGGCGCGCGCCAGGAAGTAGTCGGCCTGCACGACACCGTTGGAGTCGTTGGGGGTCGCGAAGTGGTACGCGAACGAGTACATGCCCGCCGCCTGCGCGCCCGCCATGTCGCTCGCGTAGTCCGGGTTCAGGTAGTAGTTGCCCTCGGTCGCCTTCACCGCGGTGAAGCGGATGCCGCTCGCCGCGACCTGGTTCCAGTCGATGGTGGCGCCGTTGTCGTGCTGGTGGCTCGCCACGTCGATGCCGCGCACGTACTCGGCCGCCGCGGCCGACGTCCGCGCCGACACACCGTCGAACTCCTGCGCCATCTGCGGGCTGTGCGTGTTGCCGACGTTGTCGCGCACCACCCCGCCGACGACCGGGTACTCCCCCTCCTCGGCGTTCGCGGCCGGCGCGACGGCCGTCACCACCCCCGCCGACAACACCGCAGCCAGAACCGCACCGAGCACACGCCGCATGGACTTCCCCCTGGGGACCGAGAGATCTCTTCGCCTCTTCATCGCTCCTGTATGGCGACAGTTACACCCGATTGCGTCACACCCGGGGAATCGTTGTCCGAACTGGCCGTCAGCAGTGCGACGATCAGGAGCGCCAGCGCGGCGGCGGCGAGCACGCACGGTCATCGCCGCCGCCTCGTGGCCGACGGTTCCCTTGACGTTCACCGCCCACATGCCGGTGCCGTGCATGAGGATCAAGCAGCCAGGCACCCATCGCCAAGTGGTCGACCACGGCAGCGCCTCTCAGTACCGGCGGACCGGTTGCGGTGCGTCCAGAGTGGACAGCGCGTGTTCGCTCGCCGCGATCAGCACGTCCGTCGCCGACCGCCCGTCGCGGGCGTCGCAGGTGACGATCCGGACTTCCGGCGCGATCCGCAGCGCCTCGCGCACCTCGTCGGTGGTGAAGCGGCGGGCGCCGTCGAACTCGTTGACCGCCACCAGGAACGGCATGCGGCGCGACTCGAAGTAGTCGATGGAGGAGAACCCGTCGGCGAGCCGCCGCGTGTCCACCAGCACCACCGCGGCGATCGCGCCCTGCACGATGTCGTCCCACATGAACCAGAACCGGCGCTGGCCGGGCGTGCCGAACACGTACAGCACGAGGTCGTTCGCGAGCGTGCGCCTGCCGAAGTCCATGGCGACCGTGGTCGCGAGCTTGTCCGGGATCACCGACAGCTCGTCGACGCCGACGCTCGCGCTGGTCATCAACGCCTCGGTGCGCAGCGGGGTGATCTCCGAGATCGCCCCGACGAACGTGGTCTTGCCCACCCCGAAACCGCCGGCCACCACGATCTTCGCCGACGTGATCCGCTCACTTCGCCCGTAGTCCACTCAGGACCCTCTCGATCAGCTCACGCCGTTCCGCGTCGTCCGCGTCCCGGGCGAGGGTGGCCTCGACGTGCACCATCCCGTCGGCCAGCAGGTCCGCCACCAGCACCTTCACCACGCCGAGCGGCACCGCGAGGTACGCGGCGAGCTCGGCGACCGAGCGCGGCCGCGCGCACAGCCGGGTGATCGTCCAGGCGGCGCTGGTGAGGCTCGGCGGCAGGTCACGGCCCGCGGGCGTGGTCACCACCCGCGCCTCGACCGCGATCTCGACGGACGGCTCGGTCCGCCCCTCGGTCCAGGAGTACGGCCGGGCCAGCGCGGGGGACGGCCGCTCCCCCTCCTCCGCTCCGCTCACGGCATCAGCCCTGCTCCGGCGCTCCGCGGACCGGCGTGTCGACCATCCGCCCGACCCGGTCGACCAGCAGCGTCATCTCGTAGCCGACGAGCCCGATGTCGCAGCCCGCGGCGGCGACCACCGCGAGGTGCGAGCCGTCGCCGACGCTCATCAGCAACAGGAACCCGCCCTCCATCTCGATCACCGACTGGACGACCCGGCCCGCGGTGAACAGCTCCGCGGCGCCGACCGTCAGGCTCGTGAGCCCGGCGGTGAGCGCGGAGAGCTGGTCCGCCCGGTCCCGCGGCAGCGCGTCGCTCGCCGCGACGAGCAGGCCGTCCGCGGACACCAGCACCGCGTGCGCGACGCCGGGCACCTCCTGGGTGAACGCGGACACCAGCCAGCCGAGCGACTGCTCGGTGGCAGTCGTGCCTTCACTCATCTCGTGTGCTTTCCCATCCTTGTTCGGCCCCGCGTTCATCCCGCCGACCCGGGCTGCTCACGGGCACGGCGCGCGGCGAGCACGCCGTCGTAGTGCCGGGAGAGGTTGCTCCTGATCGACTCTGGGTCGCGGAAACCGGTCCGTGGCGCGGTCTTGGGGCGTTCGGCCGGCAGCGTGCGCGCACCGGGCGTGCGGACCGGGAGGCCGTTCGCCGTGGTGGCGGGCTGCTGCGGTGCGGCGGGCGCGCGCACCGGCACGGCCGGGGTGAGCCACTGGTTCGCCTGCGGCTCCTCCGGCGCGGTCTCCTCGACGAACCAGCTGGACGTCGCGGGATCGGGTGCGGGCTCCGGCGGCGCGGCGGCGGCGATCTCCTTGCGTGCCGGGACGGCGGCGGTGAGCGTGGCCGCGACGACGCTTTCCGGGGTGGTGCCCGCGATGACGAGCGTGCCGGGCACGTGGATGCTGGCGGTGATCCCGGCGCGGCTCGCGCGTTCGAACGTGGGCCGCAGGCGGACGAGCACACCGTGGCGCGCGGCGAGGCGGCTCACCACGTACAGGCCCATGCGGCGGGTGGTCTCCGGGTCGACGGCGTCGGTCGCGGCGAGCCGTTCGTTCGCGGCGGCGATGTCGTCGGGCGCCATGCCGAGGCCCGCGTCGACGACCTCGAACAGCAGGCCGCCGTCGGCGCCGCGGTCGGCGGACAGGACGACCTTGCGGTCCGGCGGCGAGAAGCGGGTCGCGTTCTCCAGCAGCTCGGAGAGGATGTGCACGACGTCGGCGGCCGCGGACGCGCGGACCGAACCGGTCGGCGCGTGCGCGAGGGTGATGCGGCGGTAGTCGTCGATCTCGGATGTGGCCGCCCGCAACAGTTCCACGACGGTCACCGGTGCCGTGTCGCGGCGCGACGGGGTGCCGCCCGCGAGCACCTGCAGGTTCTCGCCGTTGCGGCGCAGGCGGGTCGCGAGGTGGTCGAGGCGGAACAGCCCGGCGAGCCTGCGCGGGTCCTGCTCGTCGTGCTCCAGGCTCTCGATCACCTCGAGCTGCGACTCGACGAGCGTCTGGCTGCGGCGTGACAGCGTCATGAACATCTCGCTGATCTGCCTGCGCAGCTCGGCCTGTTCCCCGGCGAGGCGGACGGCCTGCGCGTGCATGTCGTCGAACGCCCGCGCCAGCTGGCCGATCTCCTCGGTGCCGCGCACCGGCACGGCCTGCACGGACGTCCAGTCGACCTGCTCACCGGCACGCACCCGTTCGACCGTCTTCGGCAGTTGCTCGTGGGCGGCGTGCAGCGCGGCCTCCCGCAGCCTGCGGACCGGCGACAGCAGCGACCGCGCGACGACCAGTGCGACGGCGAGCGCGGTGAGCAGCGCGGCGATCACGATGGCGGCGTCCCGCAGGGCGGCGGAGCGGGCCTCGTTGGTGCGTGCCGCGACCGTGTCCCCGAGCGAGGTGACCAGTTGCCGCGACAGCTCGCGGACGCGTTCGGTATGGCCCTGCAGGTCCGGCAGCAGGTCCCGCAGGTTCACCGAGCGCGGGTCCACCACGGCCTGCTGCAGCGTGGCACGACGGGCCCGCGCGGTGTCGGTCGCCGCGGCGAACTCGGCGGCGGCCCGGTCCGGCAGGTCGAGCTTGAGTTGCTCGCCGAGCACGCGTTCCTCCGCGGCGGACTGCTGCGCCGCGGCGGCGATGGCGCGGTTGCCCGGCGCGGTCGAGTGCCGGATCAGCGCCTCCTCGGCGGCGAGCGAGGAACGCAGCAACAGCAGCGACCGGACCGAAGTGGACAGATCGTCGAGGTCGCCGCTCCGCGCCACCTCGACGACGCCGGGCACCAGTTCGGTCAGGCCGTTCACGACCTCCTGGTACGCGGCGAGGTCCGTGACCGGGTCGCCGACGTCGTTGCTGGTCTGCAGGCGCACCGCGTCGAGGCGCCCCAGCGCGTCGGACAGCGTGCGGTCGACCTGGGCGGGCAGGCGCGCGAAGTTCACCGCGTCGCGGACGGTGACCACCTGCCGGTCGACGGCGGCGCGCTGCGCGCGCAGGCGTGGCCGGTCCGCCCGGTCGTTGATCACCGCGCTGACCATCTCGTCGACCACGAGGTCCGCGAGCCGCAACGATTCGCCGAGCACCGCCATCTGGTCGCGGATCGTGCTCAGCCGGTTGGCCTCGTCCAAACGCGACTGGACGCGGACCGCGCCGAGCACCAGCGCGATGAGTGCGGGCAGCAGCAGGACCGCCGCCACCTTCGTCCGCAGGTTCCAGTTGTCGATGCGCCATCTCGTGGCGTCGCGCTCGCGCGACTCCGGGGCCCCACTGCCCATGTGTCCGCCTTGACTTCCGGCGTGGGTGATTCGCGTTACATCCCGACCTGGCCTGAGCACACAATCGGAACCGAAGGTCGGTGTCAAGACGTGGTTCGGAATTTGACGACCGTGGCAAGATCGTCCCCGTTGCACGGCACGGCACACCGCTGGCCACCGTCGTCACTGACTGTCGGGGGTCGAAACTCGGGCACCAGCGGTCTCGGGACGCATTGGGTGTGTCAATGATTCGCAGGTTTTCCGCTGCCATCGTGGCCTTGCTGGCCGCTGGTGTGGTCAGCGTCACTTCCACCGGTACGGCGTCGGCGGCGGCGTCACCACAGGTCTTCGGTTGCGCGGACGGCGCCGCGCTCGAGTACGTCGTGCCCGCGGGCGTGACGGACGTGCACGTCCGCGCCGAGGGCGGCGGGGACGGCGGGGTCGTCGAGGCGTCGGTCGAGGTCGAACCCGGCGAGGTGCTCGGCGTGGTCACCGGCTGCGCGGGCGGCGCCGGCTACCACTGGGGTGGCGGCGGCGGTGTGTCCAAGGACGGCTCGTGTGCGGACGGCGCACCGGGCGCGGGCAGCAGCGCGGTCCTGACCGGCGACTTCTCCTCGGTGATCGTCGAGGCGGGCGGCAGCGGCGGCGCGGGCGGCGACTGTGCCGGGAACACCGGCGGCACCGGCGGTTCCGGCAGCCCGTCCGGTGTGGACGGTGCCGCGGGCCCCGGTCCGCAGCCGGCCGCGGGTGGCCGCGGCGGTGTGCGCGCGACCGGTCTCGGCGACAACGGCAGGGCGGGCCGCGGCCGCACCGGCGCGGGTGGCGGCGGCGGTGGCGGCGGCTGCCGCGGCGGCGCAGGCGGCCAGGGCGGCGTGAACCAGGCGGGCGCGGGTGGTGGCGGCGGCAGTTCGTGCGCGGGCCCGCTCGCGTCGCGGGCGTCGTTCGGCACCGGCGGCACGGGCCGGGTCGTGATCAGCCCGGAGCTGCTGACCGCGACGAACGGCGGCTCGGACGTCATCGACAGCAACGGCAACGGCCGCCAGGACATCGGTGACCGCGTCGAGTACTGGGTGACGGCCCGCAACGACGGCGGCGTCACGGTGAGCGGCGTGTCGGTGACGGCGTCCGGGGTGTCGCTCACCTGCACGGGTGCCACCACGCTCGCCCCCGGCGCGACGCTGACCTGCACCGGCGTACGCGTGCTGTCGTCGGCCGACGTGACGGCCCGCGGCTTCACGATCACGTCGACCGCGACCGGCACGTCGTCCGGCGGCACGACGCTGACCGCGACCGCGTCCCGCACCACGAAGCTGAACCCCGCGCCGGGCATGACGCTCACGCTCGACGCGACGGTCACCGACACCGACGGCGACGGCCGCACCGACCGCGGCGACGTCGTCACCACCACGGCGACGGCGACGAACACGGGCGGCGCCGTGCTGCACAAGGTGACGCTGACCGGCGACTGCACCACCCCGGCCCTGATCATCGGCGAGTCGACGACGTGCACCACCACGCACGTGATCACCGCGGACGACATGGAGACCGGCACGGTCACCGCGACCGCGACCGCGTCGGCCACCACACCGGACGGCAAGCCGGTGCAGGCGCCGCGCGCGCAGGCGACCACGCGGGTGACGCAGATCGCCGCGCTGGCCGTGACGAACACGGTGACGTCGGTCGAGGACACGGACGCCAACGGCCGCACCGACAGCGGTGACGTGCTCACGTACGAGGTCACGGCGACCAACACGGGCACGGTGAAGGTGTCCGGTGTGGTCACCACGCTGCCGGGCGTGACGCTGACGTGCGCGCCGGAAACCCTTGCGCCGGAAGAGACCCAGACGTGCACGGGCACCTACACCCTGACCCCGGCGGACGCCGACCAGGGCAAGGTCACCCACGTGGCCACGGCGACGGGCACGTCGGTGGCGGGCGAGGCCCAGTCGCAGCCGGCGCCCGCGACGACCGAGATCCCGGTGGTGGCAACACTGTCGGCGACGGTCGACACGGTGGTCGAGGACGTCAACGAGAACGAGCTGACCGACACGGGCGACGAGCTGACGCACACGGTCACGCTGACGAACGAGGGCACGGTGACGCTGACGAACGTCGGCGCGGAAGGCCTGACCTGCGCGACGACGACCGTCCCGGCGGGCGAGTCGGTGGTGTGCACCGGCACGTACGTGGTGCGGCAGGCGGACGTGGACGCGAACACCCCGGTCACCTACGCGGTGACGGCACGCGGCACCACCCCGGCAGGCGCGGAGGTGACGACCCCGGTGACGGCGGAGACGGAGCTGAGCAGCACCCCGGAACTGACGATCACCACGAGGGCCACCACCGACGGCAAGACGGTGGCGTACACGGTCACGGCAACCAACACCGGCACGGTGACGCTGCACCAGGTGTCCACACTGGACTGTGCGGTGGCTGCCCTGGCCCCGGGCGAGTCGGCGACCTGCGAAGGCACCCAGGAGGTGACGCAGGCGGACCGCGACCGCGGCCACGCGAGCGTGATCGCGACGGCGAGCGCCACCACCCCGTGGAGCGAGCCGGTGGCGGCGACCCCGAGCGAGGCCCGCGCGGACGTGGCGCAACACCCGGCCATCGCGGTCACGAACGAGGTGGCGGTCGAGGGCACCACGCTGACGTACACGGTGACGACGACCAACACCGGCGACGTGACCCTGACGAACGTGACCCCGGACCTGACCGCGGTGCAGCTGACGTGCGCACCGGTGCGCCTGGCCCCGGGCGAGTCGACGACGTGCCGGGCCACGCACCACGCGACAGGAAAGGTGACGGCAACGGCGACGTCGACGGGCACGACCCCGTCGGGCGAGCGCATCACGTCCGCCCCGGCAACGGTGACGGCCACCGTCGCGGCACCGTCCCCGGCGCCGGTCCCGGCGCCTGTCCCGCAGGGCGGTCTGGCATCGACCGGCGTGACAGCGGTGACGGAGATGGTCGTCGCGGGCGTGGTGGTGCTGGCACTGGGCCTGGGGCTGCTGCTGTTCACGCGCCGGCGGCGCCGCGACCAGTAGCAGCCCCGAACCTCAGCCGGAATCGGTGACGCCGCGCATCCTCACTCCCTCCGCGATCACGGAGCAAGCATCAGGTCGCGGCGTCACCGTCCACGAGTGCTCTTGCGGTCAATGTCCCCTTTCGGCCACACAGGACTTGTCCACAACCGCCACGGTTATCCACAGCCGACCGGAAAACCCCCACCGTTGTCACCCCCCACTGGTAGACTGGCAAGGCGGGTGGCCCCCGGGATCGGGTGGGGCTCGAGGTTATGTCCTGGGCGGGGAGTTTTCGCAGGTCAGAGGGGTTTCGCGGCCTGAAGGGCCGTGCCGGAGACGTGCGGCGGACCCGCTGCTGAGGCGGGTTCGCCTTTCAGGGCACCGCCGGAAGCAAGACGCGAAGGGCCCGCGAAGCGGGCCAGTACCACTCCGCGAAAGGCGCGTTACCGGCACTCAACGCCGCGAACGCGCCTTTCACGGCACAACCGCCACCCGGGAACCCGGACGCGGAGCGCCCGGTCCGCGAAGCGGGCTTCGCCCGCCAAGCCGAGCGGCAGCTCACCAAGGGCCTGCTGCCTGCCATCCCGTCGACCTGGCGAAGCCCGATCACGCCGTGTCAAGGGGGCCCGAAACCCAAAGCACCCACATGCCCAAGCCGCCGGGCCCCCTTGACGCGGTGTGATAGCCCTCCGGGAGGTCGACGGGATTGCAGGCAGACCCTGGAAACCAGTCCTTGCCAACCCAGCCCCGTGCAAGACCCCCTGCCATCCCGGAGACCAGCCCCTCCGGCGAGGAGGCCCGTCCGGCAGGACGCCCTCCGGCGAGGACACCACCCAGAACGGGGACAACCCAGGACGGGGACAACCCAGGACGGGCGAACCCCAGAACGGGGACAACCAAAGAGAACCCCGCAAACGACTACAACCAACCCCGCCGAACAGCAGCCACCCCAGCCGCGAACCGGCTGTCCACCTGCAAAATCTCCAAAATCGCACTGACATGCCTGCGCACGGTGCGCACAGCGGTCCCGGTGTGATTGGCAATCGACTCGTCGGTCAACCCGGACGCGAGCAACGTCAGCACCTTGTGCCGGGCAGGAGTCAACTCATCCGGCACCTTCCCACCGATAGGCGTGGTGTCCGGAGCACTCCACAGGGCGTCGAACCACTCGGCCAGCAGTTTCAGCAACGCAGGCGACTCGATGTACAGAGCCCCGCGCGCGCCGGTGTGATCGATGGTCACCAGGGCAACGGCATCGTCGACGTGCATCATCTTCAACGGCACCGTCTGCCGGACCCGCGCCTGCTCACCGGCCAGCACGGACTGCTCGATGCTGTACGAACCCCAACTGTCGGCCGCGTGCTGCGCGTCGTACAGCATCCGGAACTCGACGCCCGCCGCGATCGAGTCCGACGGCGGCAGCAGCAACCCCTCGGTGGTCGGCTCGTTGCCGGACCGCGCGGTGAACGTGGCCCGCAGCAGCCTCCTCGGCGACCGGTACAGCCCCGCCGCCAGCCGGGCCATCTCCGCGCGGTCGCGCACCGCACGCACGTCGGACCCGTCGAGGTCGCCGTCGGTGAGGCCGCTGACCGGGGACACGAGCGCGGCGAACCGCTGCCACGTCTCGGCCAGCCCCGACTGCAGCGCGGCCAGGTGCCGGTGCTGGCGGTCGAGCAGCCTGCGCAGCGCGATCGACGGGTGCACGGCGCGGGCGATGCGGCTCGTGCCGTGGCCGGCGAACGTGATCAGGCCCGCGTCCAGCAGTTCGCGCGCGGTGCTGTCGTCGAGGTCGAACCGGCCGGGGCCCGCGCCGACCGGCAGGTGCACGGCCTCGTGCAGCCGGTCGTAGGCCGCCGCGGCCTCGTCCGACACCAGCCCAGCCAGCACCCTGTCCGTCATCGCCGACCTCCGTCCACCCGCTGCACGGTATCCACCACTACCTGCTGAACGCGCGGACGGAGCGGGAGGGTGCCGGGACCGGCACTGTCCATGTGAGACTGCCGCATGTGGTGTTGACGGCGGTTCTTGACTACGTCGGTGTCGCGACGTTCGCCATGGGCAGCACGGTCGGCGCGCGGGACCGGCGGCTCGACCTGGTGTCGGCGGCCCTGCTCGGCACGGTGGCCGGGATCGGCGGCGGCACGCTGCGCGACCTGGCGCTCGACCGGACGGTGTTCTGGCTGCACGCGCCGAGCTACCTGTACGTCTGCGTGGGCGCCGCGGCGCTGGTGTGGTTCGTCGGCGCCGGGCCGCGGCGCAGGCAGACGTTGCTGTTCCTGGACGCGCTGGGGATCAGCGCGTTCGCGGTCGTCGGCGCGCTGATCGCGCGGGACGAGGGCATGGTGGCACCCGTGGCGGTGGTGATGGGCATCCTCACCGCCACGTGCGGCGGCATCCTGCGTGACGTGCTCGCCGGCGAGCGGGCCGCCCTGGTGCGCAAGGACGTCTACATCTCGGTCGCCATGCTGTCGGCGCTGGTGTTCGTCGTGGCCGGGGTGCTGGGGCTCCCCCAGGTCCCGGCCGCGATCGCGGGTGCCGCGGTGGGCACGGTGCTGCGCGTGCTGGCCATCACCCGCCGCTGGCAGCTGCCCGCGCCCCCGCGGACCTGAGCATCACCCGGGCAGCACCGCGCTGGCCGCGCCCTGCACCGTGTTGGCGGCGGTGCGGGCGGCGCGCTTGGCCCGCCAGGCCGCCGACGGCTTGCCGTGCGTGTCGGCCGCCGCCAGGAGCAGGCCGCCGACCAGGCCCATGTTCTTGAGGAACTGGACCTGCTGGTGGGCGCGCTCCGCCGGGTCGGTCTTGTCCCAGAAGGCGTGCCCGGCGAGCGTCGTCGGGATCGTGCTGCTCGCGAGCACCAGCGCCGCGAGCCGGGGGAACCTGCCGAGACCGAGCATGAGCCCGGCGCCGACCTGTGCGGCCGCGTTGATCTTGACCAGCGACTCCGCGTCGGTCGGGATCTTGTCGACCACCTTGTCCGGCACCTTGTCGAGGGCCTGGTCCGGGATCTTCTCGAGGACCTGGTGGGTGGCCTTGTCGACGGCAGGCCCGGCGGTCTCGAGGCGGGGTTTCGGGTTGCGCAGCGTGTTGATGCCGCCGGACACGAAGACGGCCGCCAGCATCGGACGTGCGATCCGGCGCAGGATCATGAGATTCGACCTCCTGTGTTGGTTGAGGCCGACTTACCCGGAAACGGCGGTGCTCACACGCCCGTGCGCACGGGCAGCTCCGTGAGGCGCCATGTGCCGGGGTCCATCGCGCGCACCGGTTCACCCGCGAGCGTGATGTCCCTGGACGCGAGCGCGGCCAGCGCCACCTCGGTCTGCACCCGTGCGTGAGCGGCGCCGAGGCAGAAGTGCGGGCCGTGGCCGAACCCGAGCTGGGTCGCCGCGGCGCGCCGGACGTCGAAGCGGTCCGGGTCGGCGAACACGCGCGGGTCGCGGTTGGCCGCCGCGATCGCGACCGTCACCATCTCGCCCGCCGCGATGCGGACGCCGTGCACGTCGACGTCCTCGGCCGCGAACCTCGGCACGGTCAGCAGCTGCGGCCCGCACCAGCGCATCAGCTCCTCGACCGCGCCCGGCCACAGCGCAGGCTCGGCACGCAACGCCGCCAGGTCGTCCGGCCGCGCCCACAGCTCGGCCACCGCGTTCGCGATCAGGTTGGCGGGGGTCTGGCCCGCGAGCACGATGTGCCACACGAGCGTCACCAGTTCGGTGTCGGTCAGCCGGTCCTCCTGGCGGACGAGGTCGGCGACCACACCCGTCTCCGGCCGCGACGCCACCAGCGCCTTCGCGCCCTCGACGATGCCGGGGATCGCCTCGCCGAACCGCTTGCCGTCACCGGCGGCGACGATCGCGCCCCACTCCACCCAGTCGGCGCGGTCCGCCTCCGGGATGCCGACCAGCTCGCAGATCACGAGCATCGGCAGCGGCCGCGCGAAGTCGCGGAGCAGGTCCGGCTCGGCAGGCAGGCCCGCGAGCAGCTTGTCGACGACCGGTTCGACCGCGGACCGGAAGTCCTGCGCGCGGCGGGCCGTGAACCCGGGCGCGGCCAGGCGGCGCAGCCACAGGTGGTCGGGGCCGTCCATCTCGGACATGGTCCGCAGGTAGGTCCGGTAGGTGTCGGGGACGCCCGGGATGCCGGCGAAGCTCGCCGACCGGATCGCGAAGCGCGGGTCCGTGAGCATCGCGCGTGCGTCGTCGTGCCTGGTCAGGGCGTACATCGGCATACCGGGGACGTTCAGCCGCACCACCGGGCCCGCCTCACGGGCGCGGTTGTAGGCGGTGAACGGGTCGGCCATGACGGTGGGGTCGGTGAGGTCCACCTCGTGCATGTTCACTCCACATGTTGAGATCATATGATCTCATCATCTGAATGGTCCGAGTATCTTGTCAAGCATGAGCCGGCTGTCCCGAGCGGAGTCGCAGGAGCGCAACCGCGCGCTCGTCCTGGCCGCGGCGCGGGAGGAGTTCGCCGAGCGCGGGTACCGGGACGCGAAGATCGACCTCATCGCGGAACGGGCGGAGCTGACCCGGGGCGCCGTGTACTCGAACTTCCCCGGCAAGCGCGCGCTGTACTTCGCGGTGCTCGCGGACCTGGCCGAACAGGCGCCGACGACGGTCGTCCAGCCCGGCCGCACGACGGGTGACGCACTGGCCGCGCTGGCACGGGCGTGGCTCGCGCGGCTGCCGCCGACCGGGGAGGCGGCGCCGCTGGGCAAGGACGCGCTGTCGGAGGTCGTCGCCGACGAGGCGACCCGGCGGCCGTACGCGCAGCTGATGGCGCTCGACGCGGTGCTGCTCGGGCTGGCGCTGGAGCGGCTGCGGCCGGACGGGCGGCTGGTGCGCGTCGCGGAGACCGTGCTGACCATGCTGCAGGGCGCGAGCCAGCTGGCCGGCGCGGCGCCCGGGTTCGTGGAGCCGTTCAACGTGGTGGCGGCGTGCGCACAGCTCGCGTACCTCGACGTGGACGACGAGTGGCTGGAGCTGCCGTTCACCACGCAGGCGCGGGTGGTGGACGAGCCGTGGTCACCGCCCGCGGCGTGGGACTCCGTGCGGGGTGCGGAGGTGTCGCTGGCGGAGGACGGTGTCGTCGCGGTACTCGGCCTGAACCGCGCGGCGGCGGTGGAGCACGCGGTGCGGGCCGCCCCGGCCGACGCCACGGTCACGGCGGTGCTCGTGTCCGGTGCACCGCGCGAGCTGATCCCGCTGGCGCGGCTGGCGGTGGCGGAGCTGACGGGGTGCCTGCGGCAGGCGTTCCCGGAGTACGCGTGGCCGCGGCTGCGCGTGGTGTGCGACGGCACCGGTGCGCTGGCCGCCGCCCTGGGTGTGCCCGCGGTGAGCGATGCCACGGAAGTGGCCGTCCGCATCGCCCGCGGGCGGGTCGTCACCCGCGCGGAAGGCTACGGCGCGTGTCATGCCGCGGCGGCCGCACACGATCCGGTGAGCCGAGGTTTTCCCAGCTAGAAGGCCGGGCAGCCCCTGCGCGGAGATCGATCCACCCAGGGAAGGAGCACGGCATGAGCACGTTCGACGAGGCGAAGGACAAGGCCCAGGACTTCATGGGGCAGGCCAAGGAGAAGTTCGGCCGCCAGCAGGACGACCAGCAGAACGAGGGCTCGTCCGACCGCGTCGACGAGCTTCGCGACAAGGCCTCGGACGCCATGCAGAACGCCAAGGACCGTTTCGGCAACTGAGCTGGTCGCGGTGAGTGCCGCGGGTCGTGTGCGGACTCGCGGCACTCATCTGTCCACAGGTGGGGTGGTTGTCCACAGCCAAGATCGACATCCGTCCCCCTGTCGGTGGACACCGGTAGACTGGACAGCGGGGTGCCCCCGGGAGTGGTGGGGGCTGCCCGTACGTACTGGGGCCGCGGTTCTCTTTCGGTTTTCCCAGGTCACCGGTTTCTGTCCCGGGTTTGTGGTTGACCTTGTGGTGGGTTTTCCCTCCGGGGGGTCCTCGCCGGACGGGCTGGTCTCCGGGATGGCAGCAGGTCTTGCACGGGGCTGGGATGGCAAGGACTGGTGTCCGCGGCGGTGCCTGCCATCCCGTCGACCTCCCACGGGCTATCACCTGACTTGGCTCAAATTAGTGCGTACCGCGGTCGTGGATGCGGGTGAGGGCATCGCGGAGGCGTCGGGTAGCGGGTCGACGGCGGTGAGGGTGTGCTCGCCGGCCTGGATGTTGATGGTGCGGTAGCGGCGGGTGGTGCGCACGAACTTCTTGATCGACCAGCCGGTGGTCTGCTCGATCCACCTGCTGACGGCCAGGGCGGCGAACACGACCGTCAGGTGCGCGTCGATCGACTCGCGCTTGTGGTGGTAGATCGGCCGCGCCACGTCGGTCGTGCTCAGACATTCGGAACGACTTCTCGATGTGGAACAGTCGGTGGTAGGCGTCGATCACGAACTCGGCGGTGACGTCCGGGAGGTTGGCGCGTGCCTTGGCTTCCAGGGGCCGGTTGACACTCTTGGTGGCGCCGGTGAGCTGGATGAACCGGTTGCGTTTGACCGCGGTCTTGCCGGCGACGGCCTGCTCGGCCTTGGCGACCTGTTCGTCGATGCCGTGCAGGGTGCGCCGAGCCCGGACCGCCCGGTACTGGTAGTAGAGCCCTCGAACGCGTTAACCATCAACGGAAACCCGCTTGCGTCGGTGAGCAGCCCGATCGTGATCTGCGGCTCCAGGCGGCGTTCTTTGGAGAACCCAACTTCTGCTGCCAGGACTCTTTCGCGAACGCGGGCAGACGCCGCTTGAGGGTCGCGTACGCCGGCGGGTCGAAACCTGCCTCCTCGACCACCCGCAGACTGTCCAGCTTGCTGGTCGGCTCGACGATCCGTGCCAGCAGCAGTGAACGGAACACCTCGTCACCACCAGCGGCCTCCTCGAACCCCAACAGCTGGTAGGCGTGGCCGAGCGCGTCCCACAGGTACCCCATCCGCGACGACGTGATCGCAAGCGGCCCACCACCAGCACCACTGCCGGCCCGCAACGCCGCGAAGTCCGGGCCACAGCCAGACGCTGCCTCGCCACCGCCTTGAGCGCCTCCAACGCCGCGTCGTCATGCGCCGAGCCGATGTGCTCGATGTCCCGCGACCCGCGACGCGAGGAGTGCACGATCTGCACCGCCCTGGCCCCCGACGCCGTCTTCACCGTGCGCACATACGCCACGAGAGACAGCCTGGAACCGGCCGCTTGGTGCGCAGATTTCGCCGTTCACCCAAGATCAGCGATCTTGAGCCAAAGTCAGGTAAGGTTACGGAATGGTCATGCGGGTGGCGATTCCCGTGCTGCCGTGCCGAGATGTGGAGGCAGCGCGGTCGTACTTCACGGACGCGCTCGGATTCGACACCATATTCACCTGGGAGACCCCACCTAGCTACGCGGCCGTGATCCGCGACACCGCCGAGTTCCACCTGTACGCCGAAAGCAGCGTCGGCCCGACCAGGGTGACGGTTGTCGTCGACGACGTAGATTCCTGCCACGACGAGCTGCGCGCCCGCGGCGCCGACATCGTCGAGCCAGTGGCTGACCGGCCCTACGGGATGCGCGACTTCAACGTACGGACACCCGATGGGCACTTGTTGATCTTCAGCCAGCCGCTTACCGAGAACGGGTGACCATCAGCGGACCAGCCGGAAGAATGACCGGACCTCGTCGACGAACAACGTCGGCTGGTCGAACGCCGCGAAGTGGCCGCCCTTGCCGGGCTCGTTCCAGTACCGGATGTTCGGGAACCGGCGCTCCGCCCACCGCCGAGACGGGCGCTGCAGCTCCTTGGGGAAGACCGAACAGCCGGTGGGTACGGTCACCGGCGCGCCGGCCGACCCGGAGATCCATTCGTTGACCTGCCGGAGGCTTTCCCAGTACCGCCGGGCGGATGAGGCACCGGTGCCGGGCAGCCAGTAGAGCATCAGGTTGTCGAGCAGCTCATCCCGGGTAATAACCCGATGCAGGTCGCCACCGGAGTCGGTCCACGACCAGAACTTCTCGACGATCCAGGCGCAGAGGGCAGCCGGCGAGTCGACCAGCCCGTAGCCGACCGTCTGCGGCCGGGTCGACTGCCGCGCCGAGTATCCGGAGCCCCGTTCGTCCGCCTCCCGCAGTGTCGCGAGCGCCGCCCGCTCGGCACCGGTGAGGTCGTCCAACGTGGCCGGATCGGGCGGTGCGAGCGGCGGCATGAGATGGATGCCGGCGACTCGTGGCGATGCTGGTGCCCCAGTCGCTGCCCTCGGCGCCGAACCGCCGGTAGCCGAGCCGGGCCATCAGCTCGCACCACGCGTCGGATATCCGCTCGATCCCCCACCCCGGCGCGGCCGGCTTGTCGCTGAAGCCATAACCGCCCGGGAGGCTTGGGCACGGGTTGGTTTGGGCATCCGGACCCCTTGACCCGGTGTGATCGGGCTTCGCCAGGTCGACGGGATGGCAGGCGCCCCTCACGGGGTGATGGGGCTTCGCCCGCTTCGCGGGGTTCGGGGCGCTGCGCGCCCGGCGTGCCGGGGTCCGCTTGTCAGCTGGCTGTGCCTGCCAGGCGGGCTTCCGCCATCGCGTGTTGCAGGAGGGCGATCAGGACCTGCTTGGTGGACTCGCGTTCGCGGGCGTCGCACAGGAGGACGGGGACGTGGTCGTCCAGGTCGAGGGCTTGGCGGACCTCTTCCGTGCCGTAGCGGTACGCGTTGTCGAAGCAGTTGACGCCCACCACGAACGGCAGCCCGCGTCGTTCGAAGAAGTCGACCGCGGCGAAGCAGGAGTCCAGGCGGCGGGTGTCCGCCAGCACGACCGCACCGATGGCGCCGCGGGCCAGTTCGTCCCACATGAACCAGAAGCGGTCCTGGCCCGGGGTGCCGAACAGGTACAGGATCAGCTCGGGGCTGATGGTGATGCGGCCGAAGTCCAGGGCGACCGTCGTGGTGCGCTTCTGCTCGACGCCTGACAGGTCGTCCACACCCTCCGAGGCCTCGGTGATGAGTTCCTCGGTGCGCAGCGGTGCGATCTCGCTGACCGAGCCGACCATCGTCGTCTTGCCGACGCCGAAGCCGCCTGCGATCACGATCTTGGTGGCTCTCGCCGACCGGTCAGAGTTTGCGTATGCCATCGAGGACCGCCTGGAGAACGTGTTGGCTTGGGGGCTCGGCACCGGGGGCGACGGGCGAGCGGAACATGATGAGGCGCTGGGTGATGAGGTCGCTCAACAACACCTTCACGACCTGCAGCGGCAGGTCCACCTTCGCCGCCACCTCGACCACCGAGGTCGGGTACTGGCAGGCGGACAGGATGCCCGCGTACTCGGGCTCCACGTCGGCATCGGTGGCGGTGTGCATGGCGACGACGAGCGTGATCAGGTCGAGACCGAGGGTGTCCGACCGGGTACGCCCACCGGTCATCGCATAGGGCCGGACCAGTGGGCCGGCCGCCTCGTCGAACCACTCCTCGTCGGCCGCTGTCATGGCACCGGACGCTCCATGAACTCCCGCGGCTTGGCGGTGAGCACCGCGCCGACGCGCTTGACCATCATGTTCATCTCGTAGGCGATCATGCCCACGTCCGCGTTCTCCGACGCGAGCAGTGCCAGGCACGCGCCGTGACCCGCCGCCGTCACGAAGAGGAAGGCGTGGTCCATCTCGACCAGCGTCTGCCGCACCTGGCCACCGCCGAAGTGGCGGCCGGTGCCGCGGGCCAGGCTCTGGAACGCCGACGCGACCGCGGACAGGTGCTCCGCGTCGCCGGTCGACAGGTTGCTCGACCGGCCGATGAGCAGGCCGTCCGCCGAGAGCACGACGGCACGGTCGACGCCCGCCACTCGCTTGACCAGCTCGTCGAGCAACCAGTCGAGCTCATTCACCGCGGTGTTGGCCATTGCGTGCGCTCCCCACACTGTCGTTCCCGTTCACGGTCTCCCCGGGCACCGGCTCGTCCCGACCGCGCCGCGTACCCGCCTGGAACGCCGCCAGCCGGCTGCGTGCCTGCTCCGGGGTCTCCTCCCGATTGTGCTCCGCCTCGCCGACGGACTGCTGCGGCCAGGCGGGCGGCGTGTCCTCACGCAGCTGCGGCACCAGGTTCTGCTGACGGCGGCGCTGCGGCAGGGGCGGCCTGCCCGGTGCCATGCCCTGCGCCTGGGGCTGTGCCTGCGCGCGGGTGTCGCCGTCGGTCGGCGCGGGGCGGTTGATCTCCGGCGCGACCTTGCGCAGCTCGACGGGCCGCGGCCGCTCCGGCTCGGCGCCGTCACGCTCGGCATGACGAGGCTCACGCCGGACCGGCTGGCTCGACTCGTGCTCGGCGTGGCCGTTCCGCTTCGGCAGCGGCGGGCGGCCCGCCACCGGCCCGCCGTTCGGCGCGCTGTCCGCCCCGTTGGTCAGGCCGTCCCGCAGCGGCTCGCTGGTCTCCGGCTCGGCGTGCTTCGGCTGGCGCAGCGGCTGGCTCGGCTCGTGCTCGGCGTCCACCGGCTTCTGCGGGCGGAACAGGTCCTCCCCCGGCCTCGGCTCCACCACCGGCAGCGGCGGCAGGTCGGGCAGGCTGACCGCACCCGGGATGGTCAGGCGGACCGTGGCGCCGGGCGCCGCCGTCTCGCCGTTCGACGCGGGCAGGTCGAGCGGGCGCAGGTTCGTGACGGTCTTCTGCTCGGCGGGCGGCGCGGGCTTCGCCACCTCGGCGGGCTTCTCGTCACGCGGGCCCGACGAGTCCGGACCGAGCAGCTCGTTGCGCACCAGCACGATGGCCCGCGTGCCGCCGTACGCCGACTCCCGCAGCGCGACCGAGATGCCGTGCCGCGCGGCGAGGCGGGCGACCACGAACAACCCGAGGCGCGGCTCGCTCGAGAGCGCCATGATGCCGAAGTCCGGCGGGTTGGCCAGCATGTCGTTGAGATCGTCCGCGCGGGCCGGTTCGATACCGAGTCCCTGGTCTTCGATCTCGAGGACCACGCCGCGGCCGACGACGTTGCCCCGCACGTCCACCCGCGCGCCCGGCGGGGAGAACGTGGTGGCGTTGTCGATCAGCTCGGCGAGCAGGTGCACGAGGTCGCCGACGACCGGGCCGATCACGGTCAGCGCGGGCAGCTTCGCCGTCTTGACCCGGGCGAAGTCCTCGGTCTCGGCGGCGGCGCCGCGCACGATCTCGGCGAGGCTGACCGGGTTGCGCCAGCGGCGGCCCGGCTGCCCGCCGCCGAGGATGATCAGGTTCTCGGCGTTGCGGCGCTGGCGGGTGGTCAGGTGGTCGAGCTGGAACAGCAGCTCCAGCTGCTCGGGGTCCTCCTGCTTGCGCTCGGCCTCGTCCAGCGTCTTCAGCTGGCGGTGCACGATGACCTGGCTGCGGTGGGCGATGTTGAGGAACACCTTGTTGGTGCCCTCGCGGGTCTTCGCCTCCTGCACGGCCGCGGCGACCGCCGTCTGCTGCGCCTTGTTGAACGCGTCGGCGACCTCACCGATCTCGTCGGAGCCGTAGTCGCGGAGCTTGACCTCGTCGTCGATGCTCACGTCGGTGCCGGTCCGCACCTTCTCGACCAGCTCGGGCAGGCCCTTCTCCGCGAGGTCGAGGGTCTCCGACCGCAGGCGGACGAGCCGCTCGATGAGCCTGCGCGACAGCCGCAGCGCGAACAGGAACACCGCGATCACGAGCGCGAGCACCAGCACACCCGCGATGATCGACTGGGCGAGCGTGGTGTTGACCTTCGACAGCGCGAGGTCGTTGGTGTGGCGGCTCTGCGTCTGCAGCATCGTCATCAGCGCCTCGCCGACGTCGCTCGCGGCGGAGCGCCACAGGTCCTCGCTGATCGGGAGGTTGATGTCGCCGCGGAGCAGCACCTCCTCGACCGACATCAGCCGCAGCCACGACGGGGAGCCGGTGAGCTTGCGGTACTGGGCCTGCACGTCCGGCTCGGACAGCGGGATGGTCGACTCGAGCTGCAGGTGGTAGGAGCTGACCTGCCCCTGGTAGACGGCGAAGTCGGAGTCGGTGAGGCCGCCACCGACCAGGTTCGCCGCCGCCAGTGCGTCCGAGCGCTGCATGAGGTCGGCGCTGGTGAGCAGTGGCGCGACGACCAGCTGCAGGTACGAGATCTCGGCGTCGGGCGCGAACTGCGCGAGGCCCTTCGTGCCGTCGATGAACTGGTCGATGATCTCGTTGTAGAGGGAGAACGACTCGGAGACCGACACCTGGCCGCCGTCGACGCGGGCGCGCATCGCGGGCAGCTCGCCCATCAGCTCGGTGAACCGCTTGACCGCGCGCGTGACCGACTCCGGTGCGAACGCGGACAACTCGGCGAGGCTCGAGGTGGCCGCGCCCGCGAGCGCGTCGGTGCGGCCGCGTTGTTTGATCAGATCGGACTGGAAGGTGCCGAAACTCGCGAGACGGCGCAACGTGAGCCGGCGTTCTTCCTGCAATGAAACGATCAATGGCAACGACTGGCGTTGCGCTTCACTCGCTAACTGGAAGTAATTGCGCGTCTGCGCCGCGTCATAGATCAGATACCCCGCGCCGGCGACACCGGCGAGCAGGAATACGATGCACGGCACCAGTGCGAGCGTGAGCACGCGCGTCCGGATCGACAGGGCCCGGCCACGCCTGCGCCGGATGGACGTCATCTTCACCGCGGTCCGCTTTCCTTCCGGCGTTCCCACTGTTCTTGATCGGGCGCCGCAACACGCACCCCCGGACCCCGCGGGGAACGGTAAACACCGCGGGTCAGCGAGTCAAATAACGTTTTCGGTTACTTTCTTCCCACTGCGAAGCGGTAACGGAAAACAGGCAACGTATGCGCTGTCAAATGTGCGGATCGCCCAAATCAATTAGTCCGAACGGGTGACGAGCCCAGGAATTGGTGGCTTTTCGCGGCCGTCCGGTTACGGACCGGATTGGTCTGAACCTATCCGAAGAGAGGGCGCCAGACCGCCTTGCCGCCGCGACGTTCGACACATCTCACGGGCTCGTAGCGCTCCGTGAACGAGTATGCCCCAGGCGTGTCGCACGCGCGGCCGATCACGGCGAACCGGTCGTCCCGGGCCGGTGGCCGGTTGCCCGGCCGGGACGGCTTGGTGGTGGTCGTCGTGGGCGGGACGCTCATCTCGGTGGTCTGGCTGCGGACCTCGGGGACCAGGATCTCCGCCATCGGCGGAGTGGTCGTGGTCGCCGCCGGCACGTCACTCGTCGTGATCTCGGGGACCGGCGGCGCCTCGGCCCTCGGCTCCTCGTCACCCGCGGTGGCGAGCAGGATGCCGGCCCCGACGAGGGCGATGATCAACGCGAAGGTCGCCGCCTTCAGCACCACGACGACGTTGTCACGCCTGGTCTCGCGGCGGTGCCTGGCGGACTCCGTCCTCGCCGGACCGCCCTTCGGCTCCTCGAAAGCTAGCCGCGGCATGATCATCCGTCCCGTCGGTCGGTGGCGCTCTTCGCCACTGTAACGACTGCGTCAATCAGCGCATTCGCCAGGGCCGATCGGCAATTCAGAATAAATCGTTGACGGGGTCGCGCACATCGGCGACCATGGTGTCACCACCGATTAGAGGAGTAGTCATGACTCGGGTAGAGCGGCGACCGCAGCGGATCCTCCGCAGCTGCCCGCTGCTCCTCGAGCGGCCGCTTGAGCTGCGACTTCTTCCTCTCGGCTCCCTGCCGTGACCTACCTGTAGGCCCACGCGGGAGCCGCCCTCCGGAAATCCGGAACGGGCGGCTCTTTTGTTTGCCGTGCCCTTTTGCGGAATTCGGCGCGATATTTCGAACCCCGGTAGCTCAGCCCGGACAGAGCGCGCCGCTACGAACGGCGTGGTCGCGGGTTCAAATCCTGCCAGGGGTGCTCCGGACGGAAAGGAGGGAGGTGGTGCGCGGTCTGCTGCTGCTCGACGTCGACGGCCCGCTCAACCCGTACGCGGCGAAGAAGACCCGCAGGCCCGAGGGCTACGTGACCTACCGCAGGACCCGGTCCGGCGGCTGGCACACGGGCCGGGAGGCGCGGCGGTTCCGCGGGCTGCGGGTGTGGCTCAACCCGGGTCACGGCGCGCGGCTGCTGGCGCTCGCGGAGGAGACGGGGCTCGAGCCGGCGTGGGCGACCACGTGGCAGCACGAGGCCAACGACCGCATCGGCCCGGCGATCGGGCTGCCGCGGCTGCCGGTGGTCGAGTTCCCGGACTACGACCACGGGTGGAAGTGGCGCGGCGTCGCCGAGTTCGCGGCGGGCAGACCACTGGCGTGGTTCGACGACGAGCACGACAAGCACGCGGGCGCGGCGGAGTTCACGCGCCTGCGGGCAGGCACGCCCACGCTGCTGTGCCACGTCGACCCCGCGCAGGGGCTGGGATCGGCGCACTTCGCGGCGGTGCGGGCGTGGGCGTGAAACGGGTGCGAGGGCGACGGCAACCCGCCTGACCTGGGATCAGGAGACACCGCGTTCGACTCGCGGGCACCCGACGGCGCGTTCGTCCAGTGGCAGGACGCCGGCCTCTCAAGCCGGAAACACGGGTTCGACCCCCGTACGCGCCACGCGGTTCTAGCCCAACGGCAGAGGCAGCTGGCTGAGGGCCAGTCCAGTCGGGGTTCGAATCCCCGGAACCGCACGCCCTTGTAGCCCAACCGGCAGAGGCAACGGGTTCAGGACCCGTCCAGTGTGCGTTCGAATCGCACCAAGGGCACAACCGAAAACTAAACTTGTCCGGACAGGAAAAGTTGTCGTAAGCTATCGTTGACGACGACAGGAGACGACATGTCCTTCCAGGCCTACCTCGACAACATCGAGAAGAAGACCGGCAAGACCCCCGCCGAGCTGCTGGCCCAGGCCAGGCAGCGCGGCTACGACGCGACCACGAAGGCGGGCGTGGTCCTCGAGTGGCTCAAGAACGACCACGACCTCGGCCGCGGCCACGGCATGGCGCTCTACCACGTGCTCAAGAACGGCGTGGAGATCGGCGAGAAGCACGTCGGCAGCGACGGCACGCATCGGGACGAGTCCACGACGCTGCGGATCGACGGGCTCGCCAACCGCTGATCACCGCACGTCGGCGAGCATCTCCTCGGCCATCGCGGTCAGCCGGGCCGTGTCGGCCGGGGTGAGGGTGATCCAGGCGCCGTTGCGGCGCAGCGCGTACCGGCCTTCCGGCGTGTCCAGCCAGTTGACCAGGCTGAACGCGCGGCCCCGGCCCGTGGCGCCGAGCTGACCGCCGCCCGTGCGGGTCGTCAGGGCCTGCGTGAACGTGGTGACCTCGTCCCCGCGGACACCCGCCGCGTGCAGTGCGCGGGTGAACCCGGAGACGCCATCGACCGCGCCCTCCTCGCACGCGGCCTCGTAGTCGGCGACGCTCACGTTCGCCGGGCGGTTCGCGCCGGCGGGCAGGTAGGACAGTGAGCCGAGCAGCGACGACGCGAGTGCCGTCGCGCGGACCGCGCCCACCCGGACCTCGTCGCCGACCCGGGCGGCGATCGCGGCGCCGGACGGGCCGGTCGCGGCGAACGCGAACAGCGGCGCGCCCGTCCCGTACACCCGCATGTCCAGCGACGCGGACGGGTTGCCCAGCGACCGCAGCATCGCCGCCAGGTCCCTGGCCGGCGCGCCGACGGTGCCGAGCTCGCGGCCGGCGAGCGCGCGGGACGCCTCCTCGGCCAGCTCCGCGCGCCGCGCCTGCGTGCGGCCGACGTGCAGCACGTCCAGCACCTCGGGCGTCGGACCGAGGTCCATCGCCGTCCACAGCAGGTACAGCTCGACCACGTTCAGCTGGATCCACCCGGACGCCGGGTCACGCACGGCGGTTGACCTCCCCGATCACCGGCGGCATGACCCGCTCGTCGTGGGCGCCCCAGATGTCGGGGTCCTCCTCGACGTACTTGCTCTTGCGCTCGCCGTCCTCGGGGCCGCGGCCACCGCCGCCGCCACCCATCGGCATGCCGGCCATGCCCGGCGCGGCCTGCCCACCGGGCCTGCCGGGGGTTGCCGACGCCGCGGCGGGCCGGGCGGCGGGTTCGGACGTTCCCGTGCCACCACCGGGCGCGAGGGGCGCGGTCGGGGCACGGCCCGTCGACGGTCCGGGGCCGCTGGTGCCGCCGGGACCGCCGGGCGCCGGGCCGCCGCCGACCGGGCCGCGGGGCACCGGGGTGGGCACCGGCACCGGGGGCTGCGGCGGGCGCGGCGGCGGTGGTGGCTGGGGCGCCTCCTCCGGGCCTGCGAACGGGACGCGCCGCAGCGAGGGCGGCGCGAACTGCGGCACGGTGGCGTACACGTCCCGCGAGTTCGCCTGGAACCGCTCCATGGTCCGCGCGGCCTGCTCGTGCAGCTCGCGTTCCCGCGTCGTGTAGATCATCGGGTCGGCCACGAGCGGCTTGGCCAGCTCGAAGTCACTCGTGGTGAACGCGGTCACCTGCGAGGGGAGGTCGGCCGGGTACGCGATCGGGTACGGCGGTGGCGGCATGTCGTTGCGCGCGGTGGTGACGTTGTCGACCTGGATGGTGACGCAGCCGGAGACCTCGGTCGCACGCGTGCCGGTCTCCCCGGACCACTCGGCGAGACCCGCCACGCTCTCCTTGGCCAGCTCCGCCGCCTCGCCCTCCCACGCGTCGGCGGTCGCGAACAGCAGCCGCAGCAGCTCGTCGCCGATCTCGGACAGCTCCTGGCCCATCCGCGCCCAGGTCGCGGACACCGCCATCGCCCCGCTGGTGTCGATGCCCTGGTGCACCATCCGGTAGAGCTCCGGGTGCGACCACGTCATCCACTCGACCCGCTCGTCGAGCGAGTCCGGCTCCGGCTCCTCGACCGGGGGCAGCGGCGGGCGCGGCCAGAACGGCGGGTAGCAGCCACCGATCGTGATGTCCTGGTCCATGCTCACTCCTCGATCGTCACGCCGAACTGGCCGACGATGCGACGCAGGTCGCCGGTCGCCCGCTCCTCGGTCGCCTCGTACAGGCCCGCGGCGAGCTGGACCGTGACCGTCAGGGCGTCGAGCAACCGGTGGAACTCCTTGAGCACCGGCGTGACGCCGCCTTCGCTGTCGACCGCGACCGTGCGCAGCCGCTCCGACATGATCTGCCCGACCCAGTTGTCGCCGAACCGCAGCGGGGTGTCGAGTTCGACGCAGTCCCTGACCAGCCCGTCTGCCCGCGCCCGCAGCCGCGCGAGCTGCGCGAGGATCGCCTTCGCGGCGTCGAGGTCGATGGTCAGCGAACCGGCGAGCGCCTGTTCCTTCGCCTTGTCCACCTTGTCGGCGACCGGCACCAGCGCACCGGCGGCCGCGTTCGGGAAGGGCCTCGGTTCGGTCATGCGGCACCCCTACTGACGAATCGGATCCGGGTGTCACAGTAACCGGTCGGCGCGCCGCTCACGGGTGGTTCAGCGAGGCCGCCATCGCCGACAGCCGCTGCTCGATCCTGGCCGTGTCCGCTGGCGCGATCGTCAGCCACTCGACCCGGTCCCCGGTCACCTCGCTGTGCACGAGGTACCGGCCGGGTTCGGTGTCGAACCAGTTCAGCACCGGTGTCCGCGCGCGACGGCCGACCGCGTCGACGCTGTTGACGGCGAGCTGCCCGCCGCCCGCGCGCGGCGACTCCAGCAGGGTCACCACGGTCCGCAGGTCGCGGCCGGTGACGCCGCCGTTCGTGAGCGCGCGCTCGAGGCCGACGTAACCGCCGGCGGCGAACTCGTCGACGGCCGCGTCGAACACCTCCTTCGGCAGCCGCGCCGTGCCGCCGGGTCCCGGCGCGCGGTCCGGCAGGAGCGCGATCACCGCGGGCACGAGCCGCGCCTCACGCACCCAGGCGAGCTTGACCTCGTGGTCGGACTGGGCGGCGAGCACCCCGCGGGCGCCGTCGGACGCGGCGAGCACCCGCAGCGGCTCGCCGACCGACAGCCGCCCGTCGACGCTGAACGTGTGCCTGCCCAGCACCGCCAGCTGTTGCTCCAGGGCGGGTGCCACCTCGGCGCCGTCGTGCAGTCCCTTGTCGCGCAAGGAATGTCGCACCTGGTCACGCAGGGCGGCGCGCTCGTCGGCGGTCTCGCCGAACGAGGGCACGGCCAGCGGGTAGGGCTGCTCGGTGAAGCCGAGGTGCTCCCACAGGAGGTCGAACTCCAGGTGGGACAACGAGGTCGCGGGCACGCGCAATTATCAGCGCAGGTGGGCGTCGAACCAGTTGAGGACCCGCTGCCACGCCTCGACGGCGGTGTCCGGGTAGATGTCGAACCGGTGGTCGGCGGCCGGGTAGAGCACGACGTCGTTGGCCGTCTCCGAGCGCCGGGCCGCGTCCCGCAGCAACGCGACCTCGTCGGCGACCTTGTCCCCGTACAGGCCGAGCCACGGGCAGCGCAGCGTCGGCGCGGCGTCCACCAGCGCGGGCAGTCCCGGGGAGAGCGGGTTGAGGATCCCGCCACCGCCGACCGACACGGCCGCGCCGATCGCCCGGCTCGCGGCCACCACCAGCGACACCGCACCGCCCAGCTCGAACCCGACGACCCCGATCCGGTCGGCGTCGATGCCGTGCTGCGCGAGCCACCCGAACGCGATGTCGGTGTCGGCGAGCACGGACTCGCCGGACAGCTCGCTGATCCGGTCCCGGGCCGTGCGGTCGTCCACCTCGGTCGAGTCGCCGTGGTAGATGTGCGGCGCGACCGTCAGCCAGCCCTCCGCCGCGAGCCCCGTGATCAGGGCACGCATGGCCTCGGTCATCCCGCGTTCCTCGTGCAGGACCACGACACCGCCTCTGACGACACGGTGCGGTTCCGCGAAGGTCATGCGCAGCGCACGACCGTCAGTCAGCTCGACAGGCTCTGTGCGGGTGGCTGGAGACATTCCGATACCCAATCACGTCGAGGTGAACACCAGTCAACGAAACCCATCCGAATGGAGTAATCACCGGATGAGCAGCTGCACGATCGCCACCGTGCCGACCACCACGATGGCCGCGCGTAACCAGATCGGCCTAAGACGGCGCCCGATCCGTGCCCCGATCAGCCCACCGACGATCGAGCCACCCGCGAGCAGCCCGACCACGGCCCAGTCCACTTCGGCCACGAACACGAAGACCACACCGGACACGAGGTTCGCGATCGCGGTGGTGACGTTCTTGACGCCGTTGAGCCGCTGCAACGAGTCGTCGAGGAGGATCCCCATGAGCGCGAGCAGGATCACCCCCTGCGCGGCGCCGAAGTAGCCGCCGTAGATCCCGACCGCGAAGATCCCGACGAGCAGCGGGACGCCGCCGTGCGGGTGCCGGTCCGGCGACCGCTCGGCAAGCTTGCGCGCGATCAACGGCTGAAGGACAACGAGCACGAGCGCGACGACGATCAGCACCGGCACGACGGCCTCGAACGCCCCCGGCGGCAGCGTCAGCAGCAACAGCGCACCGACGATCGCACCGAGACCGGTCACCGCCCCGAACCGAAGGAGCCTGCTGGTCTGCCCCTTCAGCTCACGCCGGTACCCGACCGCACCCCCGATCGACCCGGGCACGAGCCCGAGGCCGTTGGACACGTTCGCCACGACCGGCGGATACCCGAGCCCCAGCAGGACGGGGAAGGTGACGAGCGTGCCGGACCCCACCACGGAGTTGATCCCCCCGGCGAACAACCCGGCCGCGACGACGACGGCGATCTCGAGCGCGGTCAACGTGGCTTGAACACGCAGAACTCGTTGCCCTCGGGGTCGGCGAGCACGTCCCACTCGATCTCGTCGTCCCGCCGGCGCAGCACCGTCGCCCCCATGGCAACCAGCTCCTCGGTGTCCCCGAACACGTCCAGGTGCATCCGGTTCTTGGTGGTCTTCCCCTCCGGCACCGGCACGATCCAGAACAACGGCCCGTCACCGGCGGGGTCGACGATCGGCACCGGCCAGTCGTGCGGGCGGACCCAGCCACCCTCGGGTGGTTCGTGCTCGTCCTTGCGCACGTAGCCCATGGCCGCGCACCACCAGTCGGCGAGCGCGTGGTGATCACCCGCGTCGAGGCAGAGGTCCTTGAAACGTGCTGGCATGGCGGCATGGTCGCACGCCCCACCGACAGCGGCGCCCACCGTACGGGCTGGTCGAGGACCACGTCACACCCACTGGCGCGCCACACCCGGCACACGAGTTGTCCACAGGTGACCCAGTTGTCCACAGTTCCACGCAACGCCCTGGAATTGTCGGTGCACACCGGTAGACTGGCAAGGCGGGTGGCCCCCGGGATCGGGTGGGGCTCGAGGTGATGTCCTGGGCGGGAAGTTTTCGCAGGTCAGAGGGGTTTTCGCGGCCGGAAGTGCGGGCCGGAGCCGAGCGGCGGGGTCGCTGCTGAGTCGGGATCGGATTTCCTGAAGGCGCCTTTCAGGACACCGCCGGAAGCCAGACGCGAAGGGCCCGCGAAGCGGGCCAGCACCACGCCGCGAACGCGCCTTCGCGGCACCGCCACGCGGGGCTGCCGGGCGCGAAGCGCCCGGTCCACGACGCGGGGCTTCGCCCGCCCAAGCCGAGCGCAGCTCACACCCAAGGACTGCCTGCCTGCCATCCCGTCGACCTGGCGAAGCCCGATCACACCGGGTCAAGGGGGCCCGAAGCACGACGCAACCCGCACCCAAGGCCGCCGGGCCCCCTTGACGCGGTGTGATAGCCCTCCGGGAGGTCGACGGGATGGCAGGCAGACCCCGGAAACCAGTCCCTGCCAAACCAACCCCGTGCAAGACCCCCCTGCCATCCCGGAGACCAGCCCCTCCGGCGAGGAGGCCCGTCCGGCAGGACGCCCTCCGGCGAGGACGCCCGTCCGGCGAGGACACCACCCAGGACAGCGAAGACCCCCGGGCGAAACCCAGGACGGGGACAACCAAAACCATCAAGGACCGAAGCATTCACACGACCCGGTCCAGCACCCCATCGCACAGCCGGTCCAAAGTCGCCCGAGCCGGAATCGGCTCCAGCGACGACAACGCCGCCCGCGCCGACTCAGCATGCCGACGAGCGTCCGCGAGCGTCAGCGAAGGCCCAGGCCCGTCCCGCAACAACCGCAACGCCTCCGCGTGCAGGTCCGGGTCGGTGACCGCGCCCGCGACCAGCAGCACCCGCAACCGCTCAGCGGCCGCGTCCCCGGCTGCCAGTGCGTGGAGCACGGGCACGGTCACCACCCCCGCGCGCAGGTCGGTCCCCGGCGTCTTGCCCGACGACCCACCTACGATGTCCAGTACGTCATCCACCAGCTGGAACGCGATCCCCAGGTGCTCGCCGTACGCGTGCAGCGCCGCGCACACCTCCTCGGACGCGCACGCGACCCGCGCTCCCATCTCGACGGCCATCGCGATGAGGGACGCCGACTTGTCGGCCATCACCTCCAGGCAGAACGCCATCGGGTCGGCCGTCTCCGGGCGGACGGTCTCCATGAGCTGACCGCGCACCAACCGGGCGAGCGTCGTCGTCTGCAGGCGCAGCGCGGGCATGCCCAGCGACGCACCCAGTTCCGCCGCGCGTGCCAGCATGAAGTCGCCCAGCAGCACGGCACGGTTGTTGCCCCACAACGCGTTCGCTGTCGGGACGCCGTGGCGGACCGGTGCGTTGTCCATCACGTCGTCGTGGTGCAGCGTGCCGACGTGGATCAGCTCCACGAGCACCGCCGCGTCGACCACCTTCTCCTGGTGCGGGCCGAACTCCGCGCCCAGCAGCGTCAGCAGCGGGCGCATTCGCTTGCCGCCCGCGTCGATCAGGTGCGTGGCATCCGGAAACCCGGTCAGCACCTCGTGCAGGCGGTGTTCCACTTCGGACAGTTGCGGCATGTCGCCAAGCCTCGCCCCGGAGACCGGCGCCGCGGATCACGCCGTGGGCCGAGGCGGCTCACTCCGAAGGGGGAGATTTGGTCAGCCACTGCCACTCGCCGTCCGCCGTCACGACGTACCCGGCGCGGCGGAGCATGGCCAGTGACGCGGTGTTCGAGTGGTGCACGTTCGCGCGGATCACGGCCGGTCCCAGTGCCCGTTCCGCCGCCAGCAGCATCGGGGTCGCGAGGCCGCGGCCGCGCGCCGACGGGTCCACTGTGGTGCTGACCTGCCACGCCTCGCCGTCCCGGTCGAAGCGGACCGTGCCGATCGGGCGGCCGCCGTGTTCCGCCACGAACAGGCGGCGGTCGGGCGACGCCAGGGCCCTGGCCAGCCACGCCTCGTGCTCGGCCGGGGAAACCGGGTCCGCGCGGTGCGACCAGCGCCGCGTCTCAGGGTCGTTGCGCCACGCCAGCAACAGCGCGGCGTCGGCGGCCGTGGCCGGGCGGACCGTCGGGTCGAAGCCCATCGCGTCCAGGATGCGGTCCGCTCCCCTGCCGTCGACGGTCGTCCTCGCCCTGTCCGCCAGCGCGGTACGCAGCGACGCGTCCGTCAGCAGGTCACGCAGCACAGGCACGTGCGCGCGCGGGTCCGTGCCGAGACCGGCCGCCAGGCCGCGCTCGATCGCGGCCGCGTACCCGGGCGCCTGGTTGTCGGCGATCTGCACCAAGGCCGTCGGCACCCCGATGCAGCACAGCTCCAGCAACGTCACGCCGGCCGCGCTCACCACCAGGTCCGCCGACGCGAACAACGACGGCAACGACGGGGTCGGCGGCGTCACGTCGAAACCGGGCACCGGCGCCGCCGAGATCGCCACCACCTCGGCGGGCACCCCCGTGTCCCGCAGCGCGGTCAGCGCCGCCGCGACCGACGACGGGGCCGCGCCACCACCCATCACCACGACCACCTTCGGCGGCACCGAGAACGAGCCGGCCTGCCGCGCACGCCGGGCCGCGCGGATCTCCGCACGCAGCGGCGCGTACTCGGGCCCGCGCAGCACCACCGGGGTTCCGTCGTCCGGGCGCGGCACCTCGAACAGGTTCGCGTCCACCACGATGTCGGCCCGCCGCCGCCCGAAGCCGGCGTCCTCCATGGACACCACGAGCCCGTCGAACTCGAACGCCCCGATGCCGTAGTGGTCGACGACCACCGCGTCCGCGGGCACGACCGACGGCACCACGGGCAAGGAGCCGATCAGCCACTGCCCGGCCGTGAACGTCCCGCACAGCGTCACGTCCCACCCGCGGGCACGGGCCGCGGTCGCCAGCGCAACGCAGCGGGACAGGTGCCCGACACCCGTCGACGGCGCCGCGTCGGCACGCAACAACAGCGAGGTCATGCCGTGGGCAGTGCCTTCTGCTCGACGTCCGCGTTCAGCGCCACCAGGTCCGGCCGGGACCGCAGCAGCGCGACCACGTCCGCCCAGCGCGGCACCCCGTCGCCCAGCGCGGCGACGACCCCGTCGAGGAGCTTCGCGTCCTCCTCGGTGTCGAGCGTCACGCGCAGGTCGGAGTTGTCCACACCGGGCACCACGCCACCGGTGCGGTAGACGGTCGGCTGCGTGTGGATGTTCGACGTGACGTGCTCGCGGTGCGCGCCGGTCGCCACCCGGTCCTGCTCCTCCAGCACGGGCACGCGCACCAGCTCGGCGTCGAAGCCGCGCGGGTAGCGGCGGACGACCACGTTGGACACGTGGTCCAGCGCCGGGTCGGCCAGCCACATGCCGACGACCTGCGCGATCAGGGCCGGGTCGTGCAGCGGGCAGTCGGCGGTGAGCCGCACCACGGCGTCGCACGGGTGCTCGCGGACGGCCTTCAGGTACCTGGCCAGCACGTCGTCCAGCGGGCCGCGCACCACCGCGGCACCGCAGCGGGCGGCCTCCTCGGCGACCGGGTCGTCCGAGGGGTCGTCGGACGTCGCCAGGATCACGGCGTCGAGGTTGCGCGTCTCCTGCGCGGCACGGATCACCCAGCTCAGGACTGTTCTGCCACCCAGGGGCCGCAGCACCTTGCCGGGCAGCCGGGTGGAGGACAACCGTGCCTGGATGACCGCGTTGACTCGCACGGGTGCCATGATGGCGCACTGGAAACGATCCAGACCGCGGAGGTAAGACCATGGCGCTGCTCGAAGGGGCGGGCATCCTGCTCACGGGCGGGACGGGGTCCTTCGGCAAGGCGTTCATCGACTACGCGCTGAAGCACCTGGACCCGCGGCGCCTGGTGATCCTGTCCCGCGACGAGCTGAAGCAGTACGAGGCGCGCCAGATGTTCGGCGACGACCCGCGGCTGCGCTGGTTCATCGGTGACGTGCGGGACCGCCGCCGCATCGAGCGCGCCATGCACGACGTGGACTACGTGGTGCACGCCGCCGCGCTCAAGCAGGTCGACACGGCCGAGTACAACCCGTTCGAGTTCGTGCAGACCAACATCACCGGGTCGCAGAACGTGATCGAGGCGGCCATCGACTGCGGCATCAAGAAGGTCGTCGCGCTGTCGACGGACAAGGCGTCCAGCCCGATCAACCTGTACGGCGCGACGAAGCTGTGCGCGGACCGGCTGTTCATCTCCGCCAACCACTACGCGGCGGGCCACCCGACCCGGTTCTCCGTGGTCCGGTACGGCAACGTGATGGGGTCGCGCGGCTCGGTCATCCCGTTCTTCAAGTCGCTGGCCGAGCGCGGTGAGGCGCTGCCGATCACCGACCTGCGGATGACCCGCTTCTGGATCACGCTGCCGCAGGCGGTCGAGTTCGTGGTGAACTCGTTCGACCAGATGCACGGCGGCGAGCTGTACGTGCCGCGCATCCCCAGCATGCGGCTGGTGGACCTGGCGCGGGTGATCGCGCCGGACAGCCCGATGACCGAGGTCGGCATCCGTCCTGGCGAGAAGCTGCACGAGGAGATGATCGCGCCCGACGACTCGCGCCGGACGCTGCTGCTCGACGACCGGTACATCGTGATGCCGCACATCGCGGGCTGGGGCTACGAGCCGCCCGCCGACGGCAAGCCGGTGCCGGAGGGCTTCGCGTACCGGTCGGACACCAACGACCTGTGGCTGTCCGACGACGACCTGCGGACGTTGGTGGACCAGTATGGGTGACGTGCTGCCCTACGGGCGCCAGTCGATCGTCGAGGAGGACATCGAGGCGGTGGCCTCGGTGCTGCGCGGCGACTGGCTGACCACCGGGCCGGCCGTGCGCCGGTTCGAGGAGGACCTGTCCGCGCTGGTCGGCGGGGTGCCGACGGTGTCGGTGACCTCCGGGACCGCGGCGCTGCACGTGGCGTACGCGGCGGCGGGCATCGGGCCGGGCGACGAGGTCGTGTGCGCGCCGATGACGTTCGTGGCGACCGCGGCCACCGCGGTCCTGCAGGGCGCGAAGGTCGTGTTCGCGGACGTGTCACCGGAGACCGGGAACCTGCTGCCGGAGGCGGCCGCGGCCGCGATGACGTCGAAGACGCGCGTGGTGTCCGCCGTGGACTACGCGGGGCACCCGGCGCCGGTCGACGACCTGTGCAAGGTCGCGCACGACGGCGGCGCGCTGCTGCTCGAGGACGCGGCGCACTCGGTCGGCGGCACGTGGCAGCGGCGGCCGGTCGGCTCGCTGGCGGACCTGACGACGTTCTCCTTCTTCCCCACCAAGAACCTGACGACGGCCGAGGGCGGCGCGGTCGCGACGCCGAACCCGGACCTCGCGCGGCGCGCGGCGCAGTTCCGCAACCACGGCCTGGTGCGGGACAAGGCACGCATGCGGTTCCCCGACGAGGGCGGCTGGCACCAGGAGGTGCACGAGTTCGGCCTGAACTACCGGCTGCCGGACGTGTTGTGCGCCTTGGGTTCCAGCCAGCTGAAGCGCTTGGTGTGGTTCAAGGAGCGGCGCGCGGAGATCCACGCCCGCTACACCGCCGGGTTGTCCGATGTGGATGGTGTGCGCACGCCGGTGACACTGCCGGGCGCGGACCCGATGTGGCACCTGTACCCGTTGCGGGTGCTGGACGGGCGCAGGCGCGCGCTGTTCGACCACCTGCGCGAGCACGGGATCGGCGTGCAGGTGAACTACATCCCGGTGTACTGGCACCCGGTGTTCGCCGACCTCGGCTACCAACGCGGCATGTGCCCGAACGCGGAGCGGTTCTACGCCGAGGAGCTGTCGCTGCCGCTGTTCCCGGACCTGTCGGACGGCGACGTGGACCGCGTGATCGATCTCGTGCGGGAGTTCTTCTAGATGGACCTCACGCCGTGGGGTTCGCCCGCGGTGCTCGAACGGCTGGGCGGGCACCGCAACGAGGTGTTCCGCCTCGAGGGCGACCTGGTGGCCCGCCGGTCGAAGCGGTCCATCCCGTCGCTGGAGTGGGAGCTGGCGCTGCTGGACCACCTGGCGGCGCACGGCTTCGTCGTACCCGAGGTGGTCCGCGCGGACGGCCGCGCGCACGTGGACGGCGTGGTCGTGCAGCGCTGGCTCCCGGGCCGTGAACCGACGGACTGGGCCCTGGTGGTGGCCGAGCTGCGCCGGCTGCACGAGCTGATGGCCGGGTGGCCGCCCCGCCCCGACTTCCCGGGCACGCGTGAGCTGCTCACGACCGACCGCGGCGGCGACGTCGACCTGACGGCGATGCCCCCGGAGGCCGTCGAGGCGTGCCGGTCGGCGTGGCGGGCCCTGGACGGCCCGTCGACGGTGGTCCACGGCGACCCGTGCGCGGCGAACATCCGCGTCGACGGCGACCGGATCGGGTTCCTCGACTGGGACGAGGCCCGCGTCGACCACCCGTGGCTGGACCTGGCGGACATCCCGGGCATCGACCTGCCCCCGGCCGCCCACGCCGCGGTCAACGCGTGGGAAGCGGCGAACGGATGGCTGGTCGAACCGCACTACGCCCGCGAACGCCTCGCCCAACTCCCCTGTGGATAACTCTGTGGACAACAACACGCCCTGTGGACAACGTGTGTGTTGGCAAGCGCTTGCGACTTTCAAACCTGTGGATAACTGACCCGCGAGTCGCGCTCTCAAACACAGCGAGTCGCGCTCTCAGACACGACGAGTTGTACGTTTCGTGCAGTCGCCGAGGTGCACGAAACGTACAACTCAGTGTGCCGGGGAACGCGACTCGCGATGTATGAGGACGCGACTCGCGAGGTTAGACCAGGTCCCAGGTGAGCGGGGTGCCCTTCGGGGCCGCCCGGCGGAAGTGGCGGCCCAGGACTGTGGGGAGGTGGGCCGGGGGCAGGCCGCCGGACGGGCGGATCGAGCGGACGTTGGCCGGGGTGACCTCGTCGCCCTCCGCCACGTCTTCGACCACCCACAGTGAGCGGCGGACGCGGGCGGTTTCGCGCTCGCTGGCCTTCGGGCCGATGCGCGGGGTGCCCAGGGCCTGCCAGGCCCGTTCCGTCTCCGTGACCAGGGCTGCCAGCTCGACCGGTTCCAGGGAGAACTCGCTGTCGACGCCGCCGTCGGTGCGCTTGAGCGTGACGTGCTTCTCGATCGCGCACGCGCCCAGCGCGACCGCGGCCACCGGCACCCCGATGCCCATCGTGTGGTCGGACAGGCCGGGCACCACGTCGAAGGTGTCGCGGATGAGCGGGATGCCCCGCAGGTTGCTGTCGGCCGGGTCAGCCGGGTACGACGCCGTGCAGCCGAGCACGATCAGCTGGTCGTTGCCCGCCCGCCGGGCGGTGTCGACGGCGGCGTGGATCTCGGCGACGTTCGCCGTGCCGGTGGAGATGATCAGCGGCTTGCCCGTGCGCGCGGCCAGCTCGATCAGCGGCAGGTCGACGATCTCGGCGGACGCGATCTTGTAGGCGGGGGCGTCGAGGGACTCGAGCAGCTCGATCGCGGTCGGGTCGAACGGGCTGGAGAAGACGGTCAACCCCAGGGCGGCCGCGCGTTCGAAGATCGGGGCGTGCCACTCCCACGGCGTGTGCGCCTTCTCGTACAGGGAGTAGAGGTTCTCGCCGCCCCACAGCGAGTGGTCGTCGGAGACGCGGAAGGCAGGCCCGTCGACGTCGATCGTGATCGTGTCGGCGCGGTAGGTCTGCAGCTTCAGCGCCTGCGCGCCGGACCGCGCCACCTCGTCGACGATCGCCATCGCGCGGTCCAGGTCGCCGTTGTGGTTCCCGGACATCTCGGCGATGACGAACGGCCGGTGGCCCGGCCCGACCGTGTGCTTGCCGATCCTGACTTCACGCATGGCCCCAACGTACTGGTGCCGGTCAGGAGGCCCGCCAGGCCGCCTCTCCGTACGTGTCCGCGAGCAGGTCGCCGAAGATCAGCAAGCACGCCAGGCACCGTTCGCCGTCGTCGGTGCAGGAGATCTTGTTGTTCGGCACGCAGTGCTCGCAGAGCGCCTCACCGAAGTCGCGTCCGGCTTCCTCGTTGCCGAACGCGTGCACCCGGTTGTCGTAAGCCGATAACCACCACTGGACTTCCACCATGACCCCGACCTCCGCGCCTCTGCCCACGACTCAGGGTCCACGAATGGAGTAACGCGCAACAGAGTTGACTGATGAAGACAACCAGTCAACAATTCCCACTTGAACGTTAAACTGTGAACACTGGCAACGGAACGTGATGCCGGAGGTCGGACGGCTACTCGGCGCGATCTTCGAGCTTCCTGAGCCGGTCCTCGTACTGCGCGACCGCGGTGAGGCGCACCTTGATCTGGCTGTGCTCGCGGCGGATCTCGTCGATCAGGGTGCGGGACTCGTCGATCTGCGGCTGGTCGCCGACCGGCACGGCCGCGATCTTCTCGCGCAGCGCCTCCAGCTGCGACTCCTGCGCGGCGACCTGCGGGATCACGCGCTCCAGCTCGTTCTTGGTCCAGTACTGGACCTTGTCCATCTCGTTGTAGCGGCGCTCGAGGTCGCTGAGCCGTCTGCGCATGTCCTCGACGACGTCGGAGTGGTCTCTCGCGAGCCGGTCGACGGTCGCGTAGAGGTCCCGCAGGTGGTCGTCGATGCGGTAGTTGATCAGCCGCTTGATGCGGTCGGAGATGATCCGGCGGGCCCCGAAGAGGTTGCGGAGTCCCCGGGAGCTGTTGATCGGCAATGTGTTTCCCTCAGCGAAGCAGCCTGGTGCGGCCGGTCTTTGTCCACGAGTCGAGCAGCCGCCCCTCGGCGGCGATCTGGTGCTCGGGCCCGACGATGCAGGAGTCACCGGCCGCGTGCATCCAGTGCGTCTGGTTCGGGTCATCGATGAACGAGTACCCGGTGAGCAGGAGATCAGCCTCCGGATAGCAGGTGCGTGCTATCCAGGCCGCCATCGTCCCCGTCGTCGCCCACGTGCCCTGGGTGCGGGTCGGGAGGCCGAGCGCGTCCGACAGGGGCAGCGTGACCTCGGCGTTGTTGACCGGCACGAGCCCGAGGTCCGCGGGCCACCAGCCGGGCAGGTTGTCCGGTTCCCAGTGCAGCCTGCCGGGCTCCACCATGAGGTAGAGCCGCTTGCGGTAGTTCTCGAACACGTACTTCGTGGCACGCAGCGCGCGGTTGAACACCACGACGTGCGTGCGGCTGCCCACGGTGGGGGGCGCGCCGGGCTCGTCCGTGACGAACCCGTTGACCCGGAAGACCAGGTCACTGGCGTCGATGGCCTTGGCCCGCTCCTCGTCCGGCGGCAGCGGCATGTTGCCGACGACAGCGACGGTCCGGGGTTCTGGGTGCTCGGCGTAGACGTCAATGAGAGCGCGCATGACGCTCCGCGCAGGGGCGACGTCGACCATGAGCGCAGAAGTTACCAGCAGGCGAACGATCTTGATCTGTGCGCAGGGTCTCGGTGTGACAACGAACCTGTGCGGGACGCGGCCCCTGCGGCACGCACGGTGGCCGCCGGTACGCTCGACAGCCGTGTCAGTAACGAGCACTGCCGAGCAGGAGCAGGCGCCCCCGCCACCCCCGTCGACCCGTAGCTGGTCGCGTGCGTGGGAGGACATCGTCGAGGGCTTCAAGCAGCGCGAGCTGTGGGGGCACCTCGGGTGGCAGGACATCAAGCAGCGCTACCGCAGGTCGGTCATCGGCCCGCTGTGGATCACGTTGTCGATGGCCATCACCGCGATCGGCCTCGGCCTTCTCTACTCACAGTTGTTCGGCGCGCACATCCAGACGTTCCTCCCGTACATCACCGTCGGGTTCATCGTCTGGAACTTCATCAACGGCTGCCTGCTCGAGGGCACCGACACGTTCATCCGCAACGAGGGCCTGATCAAGCACCTGCCCGCGCCGCTGACGGTGTACGCGCTGCGCACGGTGTGGCGGCTCACGCTGATGTTCGCGCACAACCTGGCCGTGTACTTCGTGGTCCTGGCGATCTTCTGGTCGGACCTCTCCGGCACCTACGAGATCACGCCCGGCTCGAGCACCGAGCAGCCCGGTATCGGCTGGTCGGCGCTGCTGGCCATCCCCGCGTTCTTCCTGATCGCCGTCAACGGCGGCTGGGTCGTGATCCTCTTCGGCATCATCTCCACCCGCTACCGCGACATCCCGCCGGTCATCAACAGCCTGATCCAGCTGCTGTTCTTCATGACGCCGATCGTGTGGACCACCGACATCCTCACCGACAAGTTCGGCGACGGTGGCGGTGGCCGGGCGCTCATCGCCGAGCTGAACCCGCTGTACCACTACGTGCAGATCCTGCGCGCGCCGCTCATCGGCAACGTGCAGAGCTGGCACAACTGGGTCGTGGTCGCCGGGTTTACCGTTGTGGGGTGGGCGCTGGCCTTCGTGGCCATGCGCAACTACCGCGCACGGGTCTCCTACTGGGTCTGAGTGAGGCGAGAAACGACATGGTCAGCATCAACGTCTGGAACGCCTCCGTCGACTTCCCGATCTTCGACGCGAAGTCCCGTTCCCTGAAGAAGCTCGTCCTCGGCAAGGTGGGCGGCAAGATCGGCACCGAGCAGAAGGTGCCGATCATCGAGGCACTGCACGACATCACCCTGTCGCTGAAGGAAGGTGACCGCGTCGCGCTCGTCGGCCACAACGGCGCCGGCAAGTCGACGCTGCTGCGCCTCCTGGCCGGCATCTACGAGCCGACGCGGGGCTCGTCGCGGATCGTCGGGAAGATCGCGCCGGTGTTCGACCTCGGCGTCGGCATGGACCCGGAGATCTCCGGCCTCGAGAACATCATGATCCGCGGGCTGTTCCTCGGCATGACCCGCAAGCAGATGGAGAAGCGGGTCGACGACATCGCGGAGTTCACCGAGCTCGGCGACTACCTGCAGATGCCGCTGCGGACGTACTCGACCGGCATGCGGGTCCGGCTGGCGCTCGGCGTGGTCACGTCGATCGACCCGGAGATCCTGCTGCTGGACGAGGGCATCGGCGCGGTCGACGCGGCGTTCCTCGCGAAGGCACGCACCCGGCTGGTGGATCTCGTCAAGCGTTCCGGCCTGTTGGTGTTCGCTTCGCACCAGGACGACCTATTGTTCGAGCTGTGTAACACGGCCATCTGGATGGACGAGGGTCACATGAAGCAGCACGGCTCGCTGCGCGAGGTCATCACCGCGTACAAGGGCAGGGACCCGTTCGAGAGCATGAGCGCGGAAACGCGCGCGCGGCTCGGTATCGAGCCCGCACTGACGACGAACCCCAGCGAGGTCTGATGGAAGCCCGGCGGTTGCCCGCGAACGCGGTGGTGGCGGTGGTCGTCACCCGCCACCGCCGGGACCTGCTCGCCGACTCGCTGAAGATGATCGGCGCGCAGACCAGACCGCCTGACCACCTCGTCGTCGTCGACAACGGCCCGGACGAGCCGGTGCGGGACATCGTCGAGAGCTGCCCCGTGCCGTCGACCTACCTCGAGTCGCACCGCAACCTCGGCGGCGCCGGCGGGTTCGCGCTGGGCATGCTGCACGCGCTGGCCATGGGCGCCGAGTGGGTCTGGTGCGCGGACGACGACGGCAGGCCCGCCGACGAGAACGTCCTCGAGGTCCTGCTCGGCGAGGCCGGGAAGCGGAACCTGGCGGAGATCTCGCCGGTGGTGACGAACATCGAGACCCCGGACCGGCTCGCCTTCCCCATGCGCCGCGGCCTGACGTGGAAGCGCAACACCGGTGAGCTGGGCACGGACTTCCTGCCGGGCATCGCGTCGCTGTTCAACGGCGCCCTGTTCCGCGCGTCCACGCTGGACGTCATCGGCGTCCCCGACTACCGGCTGTTCTTCCGCGGCGACGAGGTCGAGATCCACCGCAGGCTCGTGCGGTCGGGGCTGCCGTTCGGCACGTGCCTGCGGGTCGCGTACCTGCACCCGGACGGCTCGGACGAGTTCAAGCCGATGCTCGGCGGCCGGCTGCACGCGCAGGACCCGGCGAGCGACGTGAAGCGGTACTACACGTACCGCAACCGCGGTTACCTGCTGTCGCAGCCGGGGCTGCGGAAGATCGGCATGCTGGAGATCGTCCGGTTCGGCCTGTACTTCATCGGGACCAAGCGCGACCCGAAGGCGTTCCTGCAGTGGCTGAAACTGGTGCGCCAGGGCCGCAAGGAGCGCTTCTTCCGCTTCTAGCGGATTTGCTGTCGGTGAACTCCGGTTGCCGGTGCGTGGCCGTCCTGCTGGTCTTGAAGCATGTCTGACTCGAAACGCGCACTGGTACTACACGTCACGGGCGGCGGCGAGCCGATCGTGTTCGAACTGTCGGAGGACGGCGCCCGCGAACTGGAGGAGAAGCTGCCCGACCTGCTCGGCAGCGCCGCGGTCGGGCGCCCGAAACTGGCGAACGGCTCGACGGTGGCCGTGAACTTCACGCACGTGGTGACCGCGCACCTGGACGTGCTGCCGCCCATGACCAAGGTCTACGGCAGCGACCAGGCCAGGAAGCACGGCTTCGCGAACTAGCGTCACCTGGCCCGCGACCGCCCGCTTGTCGATGTGCGCTGCGCAGGCGGCTGGACCTGGACTCCGGGTACGTCAGCCGCCTGCTGCGCGTGCTCGACGCGGCGGGCTCGATGTCGGTGGGGCCGAGCCCGCCGGACGGCCGCATCCGCGTGGCGTCGCTGACGACGGCCGGTCACGCGGAGCGGCGGTGCTCGGCGGCCCGCTTCGGGCATCGGGCGGTGTTGCTCGCCGTTCCCGCCCGGCTCACAGGAGGGATCCGGGCTGCGCGCACTCACCGCTGCGCCGGGGCCTGCGCGAGCGAGAGGCTGTTCCCATCGGGGTCCAGTACGTCGACGTGGCGGACGCCGTTGCCGTACGTCTCCACCGGAGCGTGCGTGATGCCGTGCGCCGCCAGGCGGGCCAGGATCTCGTCCATGTCGGTCACGCCGAACGTGACCATCGAGCCGCCCACCCGTGCGGCGCGCATCTCCCGGTCGTCGACGACGAGCCACGCGTTCTCGCCGACCTGCCAGAGGTACTCCTCGCCGATGACCTCGTCGGCGGCGCGGCCGAAGAACACCTCGTACCAGGCCACGGCCTTCCCGCGGTCGCGCACGCACATCACGCTGTACAGGTCCATGGCGGGTAGACCAGCCCGGCGGGTGGAACTCATCGGCGGTCAGGCCACGCCCGGTGTCACCACCGGCATGCCGGCCAGCAGGGCGGCGTCCCGCAGGCTCTTGTCGTACGTGACGAACGACGTCAGCAGGTCACCGACCGAGAACGCGGCCGCCAGGTGCAGCGCGTCGAGCGTGCGCAGCGCCGACGGGCCGACGGCCTCGGCGACGTCCACGAGCCAGCCGTCCACCGGGATGACGGGCAGGTCGGCGAGCAGCAGCTGGGCCGGCGCCACGCTCTCCGGCACCAGGCGGCGGCACACGCGCAGCAGTTCGACACGGCCGATCACACTCGTCGCGAGCGGCACCTCCTGGAGCAGCAGCCAGTGTTCCAGCGCGCTGGACTCCGCCTCCTCGATGACCAGCTTTACCAGCGCGGACGTGTCGAGATAGATCACCGCCGCTCCGTGCGCATGTCGTCGAGCACCTCGCCGCTCGCCGGGCTGCCCGGCGGCGGCAGCACACGGCGGGGCAGCCGGACGCTGCCGCTGCCGCTGCGCGGGGGCAGCAGCTTGCCCTCGGCGATGAGCCGTTCCACGCCGTCGCCGCCCGGCTTGGGCACGATCATGGCGATCGTCCTCCCGTTCTTGGTGACCTCGACCGTGGCGCCGAGCTCCACCTTCTCCAGCACGTCCTTGAGGTTGTCCCGCAGCTCCCGAATACCGACCCGTGCTAACGCTTCGCTGGACATGGCAGAAGTGTACATACTTGTGTACAGTGTGTCCATGCGTTCGCGATCACGAACATTCCTGACCGAAGTGGACGATCGGCTGCCGGGCCACGTGCGCTGGGCCATCATGTTGTGCACGCGAGATCTGCCGGGGAGGCGTGCATGACGGCTGAGTTCGATCAGCTCGTGGCCGAGTTCGAGGCGTTCCAGGCCAGCATCAAGAACGTGGACGACCGTTTCGAGCAGCTGGCCGGTATGCGGTCCGAGCTGGCGTCCCTCGAGGTCAGCGCGTCGTCGCCGGACCGGTCGGTCACCGTGGTCGCCGGGCCGGGCGGCTCGGTGCTGGACATCAGGCTGACCGAGGACGCGCTGCGGCTCGGCGCCCAGCGGCTCGGCGCGACGATCATGTCGACGCTCCAGGACGCGCTCGCCGACGCCGCCAGGCAGCAGGCGGGCATCGTGCAGGAGTACGCGGGCGACGAGGCGCCCGTGCTGGACCAGGTGCTGGAGACGCAGGCCGAGGTCATGGGCGTGCCGGTCGAGGAGCTGCGGGAGAAGGTGCGCCCGCGCGCCGACGGCGACGAGGACGACGAGGACGACGACGAGCCACCGGTCCTGCGCGACACCTTCTCCGTCCAGAGTGGAACCGATCACTCGTCGGGCGACTCCTACCTCCGCAACCTGTCCGACGACGAAGAGGACTGAGATGGCGGACGGCTTCAACGTCAACCTCGACGGCATCGACAAGTACGCGAGCAAGCTCTCCGGCGACAAGGCACTCGTGTCCGAGGTGCGAGGGCTGGTGTCGCAGTCCGACGTCGGCGACGAGTCGTGGGGCATCGTCGGGCTCTTCGTGAAGGCCAGCTACACGGGCATGCTCGGCGACCTGAACAACCTGCTCGGCGACATGTCCGACGGCCTGCAGGGCGGCGCGGACAAGATGACCGACACCGCGGCCGACTACCGGGCGGTCGAGGAGGCCGTGGCGGCGATCTTCAACGAGGGCGCCGCGGCGCTGGGAGGCAACTGACATGGGTGGCGAGAAGACCACCGGCCAGCTCTCCGGCATCACGATCAGCGCGGAGATGGGCTACGGCGAGAAGGTCGCGCGCGGGCTGCCCGTGGTGGGTGGCGCGGTCAGCGCCGGCCTCGCCATGAGCGACGGCGACTGGCGTGGCACGACCGTCGGCGCCGCCACGTTCATCCAGTCCTGCAAGGACGCCGCCACCGGCATCGCCACCGACCCGCTCGGCTGGCTGATCGGGCAGGGCCTGAACTTCCTCATCACGGTCGTCCAGCCGCTGCAGGACCTGATCCACATGGTCAGCGGCGACGGCCCGGCGCTGCTGAACGCGGCGTCGAACTTCAACGCCATCGCCAAGGGCCTCGCGGACTACGGCGAGAAGTTCGTCGCCGACGTCGGCGAGTCGCTCAAGGAGTGGGGCGGGGCCGCGAAGGACGCCGCCCAGAAGCGCATGGAGCGGTTCGCCACGGGCATCGGCGGCACCGCGGGCCAGGCGGGCGACATCGCGCAGCTGCTGCAGATCTCCAGCATGGTCATGACGGTCATCGAGGAGTTCATCAAGGCGCTGCTCACCGAGTTCGTCGAGTGGCTGGTCCTCATCTGGATCCCCGCGCTCGCCGCGGCGGCCCCGACGTTCGGCGGCTCGGTCGCGGCCGCGTGGACCGGCACGTTCGCCAAGGGCACCCAGACCACGGTGAAGGCGACCAAGCAGGTCAGCAAGCTGCAGAAGATCCTCAACATGCTCAAGCAGCTGCTCGACAAGCTGAAGACGCTGATGGCCAAGACCAAGGACTTCTTCAAGCAGGCGGGCACCGCGAGCAGGGCGTTCGGCCAGACCGCGCGCATGCAGGCCAAGCTCGGCGCCCGCGAGCGCGGCGGCAAGCTCCTCGACGACTTCGACGCGGTGAAGACGTTCCCGCAGCGGCTCGGCGAGAAGGGCCTCGACAGCCTCAAGGGCCAGTACACCGACCGCGGCAAGATCGCCCGCAACGCCAACAACGGCTACAAGGCGGGCGAATACGGCAACACCGGCGGTGACCAGTCGGTGGAGGAGACCTCCGAGGACCTCACCATCCAGTGACGCTGATCGCGACGTGGGACTGGCGGGCCTGGGGCCTGCTGGTCCTGTTCGTCGTGGTCGTGGGCACCCTCGTGGTCCGGTGGCTGTCCGGGCTCGCGTTCCGGTACCTGCTGGTGGGCGGCCTGGCGCGGCGGCACGGCTGGCAGGTCGACCTGCCAGGCGGGGACGGCGGCCGGGCCGCGTTCGACGAGCAGGAGCGGCGCAGGCGCAGGCAGGCGTGGGCGTTGCTGCGCAGGGGCCGGATCGGCGAGGGTTACCGGACCGGCGTGTTCGGGAAGCCCCAGGCCGGGGCGTGGCATCCCGAGATCACCGTGACGGGCGTGTGGCGAGGCCGCCCGTTCGTCGCGTCGCAGGTGCGCCGGTTCGAGCTGTCCAGCGGGCACGAAGGTGTCCACAGGAAGACCCGGCGACGGGCGACACTGCGGCTGACCTGCGCGTTCCCCGTGCGCGACGTGCCGAGGTGGCGGCGCAGGCGGATCACCGCCGACGGTGGCGGGCTGTCCGTGGAGCTGGGCCCGCGCCTGCGCCGCGGCAGCCTGCTCTCCGCACTGGAGCACCTCAGCAGGCTCGCGGACGGCCACTGACCGTCAGATCGGCAGACGGCGGAAGATCGGCCGCGGGACGTGCCGCAGGATCGAGAACAGCACGCGCAGGGGTGCGGGCGCCCACACCAGCTCCTTGCGCTTGGTCACCGCGCTCACGACCACGTCGGCCACCTGGTCGGCGGTCGCCGACAGCGGCGCCGGCTTCATGCCCTCGGTCATCTTCGTGCGCACGAACCCGGGCCGGACCACGGTGACGGTGATGCCGTCGCCGCGCAGCGCCTCGCCCAGGCCAAGGTAGAAGCCGTCCATGCCGGCCTTCGTCGAGCCGTACACGAAGTTCGACCGGCGCACCCGCTCACCCGCAACCGACGACAGCGCGACGATCCGGCCGTGCCCCTGCCTGCGCAGGCGCTCCGCGAGCAGCACCCCGACCGACACCGGCGCGGTGTAGTTGACCTGCGCGAGCTCGACCGCGCGCGCGTGGTCCTGCCACGCCTGCTCCGCGTCGCCGAGCAGGCCGAACGCGACGACCGTGACGTCGATGTCGCCGTCGCCGAACGCCTTGTCGAGCACGGCGGCGTGCGAGCCGGTGTCGAGGGCGTCGAACTCCACGGTGGACACCGTGGCGCCCGCGGCACGCAGGTCGTCGGCGGCCTTGTCGAGCCGCTCGGACGGCCGCGCGGCGAGCACGACCCGCAGCGGGCGGCGCCGCGCGTACTTCTTCGCGACCGCGAGGCCGATCTCCGAGGTGCCGCCGAGCAGCAGCAGCGACTGGGGGTTTCCGACTGCGTCGATCACGAGAGTTCCAACCTTCTCGACATGTCCGAAGCGAACTTTCCGTGCGGGTCGACGGTGGCGCGGATCTTGCGCCACTCGTCGAGCCGCGGGTAACCACGCGCGATCACCTCGGGCGTCGCGCGGGACTCCTTCGCCAGGTAGTGCCGCCCGCCCGCGGCGAGCACCAGCTCGTCCAGCTCTTCGCACAGCTCGTGCACGCCGCCGCCGACCGGCAGGTCGACGCACAACGTCCAGCCGGCCATCGGGAAGGACAGCGGCGCGCGGTTGCCATCGCCGAAGCGCTTGAGCACGTTCAGCGCGGACACCTGGCCGGTCTCGGTCATGCGGCGCACGGTGTGCCGGATGACGTCCTCGGCGCCGAACGGGACCACGTACTGGTACTGCAGGAAGCCGTGCGGCCCGTAGCCGCGGTTCCACTCGCCGACCAGGTCCAGCGGGTGCAGGAACTGCGTGATGTTCTGGACCGCGCCGAGCTTCGTCGGCGACTTGCGGTACCACAGCTCGCTGAAGATCCGGCCGGTCAGCTTGTTGAGCATGCCGGGCGGGAACACGTCCGGGACCGTCAGGAGCTGCGGCGCGTCGAACTTCAGCGGGTGCTTCCGGAGCTTCTTCGGCAGGTCGTCGACCGTGGCGTGGTTGGCGCGGGTGAGGATGCCGCGGCCGAGGTGCGGCCCGGTGGTGACGGCGTCGAACCAGGAGACGGACTCGACGTACTTCTCGTCGTCGACGCTCTGGCGCGCCATCAGCTCGTCGAGGCTGCCGATCTGCTCGGTGTCGACGACGAAGTAGGCGGTCTCGACGTGGTTGAGGTGCAGGGTCGCCTTCAGCACGATGCCGGTGAGGCCCATGCCGCCGACGGTGGCCCAGAACAGGTCGTCGTCGGGGGTGAGGGTGGCGATCTCGCCGTCGGCGGTGAGGAGGTCGAGCGACCGCACGTGGTCGCCGAAGCTGCCCTCGACGTGGTGCGCCTTGCCGTGGATGTCGCTGCCGATCGCCCCGCCGACGGTGACCTGCCGGGTGCCGGGGAGGACGGGCAGCCACAGCCCGAACGGCAGCAGCGCCCGCATCAGCGTGTCGAGCGAGACCCCGGCGTCGACCTCCACCGTCCCCGCGTCGGCGTCCACGCGGTGGATGCGGTCGAGCGCGGTCATGTCGACGACCGTCCCGCCCGCGTTCTGCGCCGGGTCGCCGTAGCTGCGCCCGAGCCCGCGGGCGATCACCCCACGCGGCCCGGCGTTCTTCACGGCGTCCGCGATGGTGGTGAGGTCGGCGGTGCGGACGACCCGCGCGCTCGTGGGGGCGGTCCGGCCCCAGCCGGTGAGCTTTTGTGGCTTCACCGCACCGAGGGTATCCGGGTGCCCGGGGGCTCCTACACTGGCTCCGTGACCGCCGTCGACACCCAACCGCGCCTGGTGCGCCAGCTGGTGCGGTTCGTGCTGATCGGCGGTTTCTGCGCGCTCGTCGACTACGGCGTGTACCAGGGCCTGCTGGCGCTGGGCCTGTGGGTCCACGCGGCGAAGGCGCTGAGCTTCATCGCGGGCACGACGACGGCGTTCTTCCTCAACCGCCGGTTCACGTTCGCCGCGGGACGTGGCGGCATCGGCCAGGCGGGCGGGTTCGCGCTGCTGTACACGGTGACGTTCTTCGTGAACGTGGGCGTGAACGCGCTGATGCTGCAGGTCCTGCCCGCGGGCGGCTGGCGCATCACGGCGGCGTGGGTCGTGGCCCAGGGCCTGGCGACGGTCATCAACTTCGTGATGCTGCGCACCGTGGTGTTCCGCCCGCGCTGACACCCGTCGCCGAGAGCTCCGGCGGCCTCCGGCCCCCGGAATCCAGCCTACGGGACGGCACCGACAGTTCCGGCCGTGCACGTGGCGCGTGTGGACAACCAGGTGGGCTGTGGACAACCGCGCGGTCGGGACCCGGCGTTGTCGGTGCTCCTCGTTACGCTGGATTCCGGGGGCCGGAGGCTGCCCAGGTCGAGCCACCCGTCAGGTGCGGCTCCCACCGCAGGCCCCGGCGGCGGACCAGCGTCTTGCGGTCGGAGCAGCGCCGTTGGCCGCCGTCCCGCGGCGGGACTACAGGAACGCGGACAGGGCGACGCACACGACCCACGAGACGCCGAGCACCTGCAGCACCCGGTCCCGCAGCGCGATCTCCTCGGGCTCGCCCGCGTTGCCGCCGTCGACGTCGACCGCGTAGCGGAGCACCGCGACCACCATCGGGACGATCGAGATGACCGCCCACACCGAGTTGGTGCCGGTGCGCTGGCGGATCTCGAACGCCCACAGCGCGTACGTCATGATCATGATGGCCGCGGACGTGGCCCACACGAACCGCAGGTAGCTCGCCGAGTACTTGGACAGGGACGCGCGGATCTTCGCCCCCGTGCGCTCGTACAGCACGATCTCCGCGTACCGCTTGCCGGCCACCATGAACAGCGAGCCGAACGCCGTGACCAGCAGGAACCACTGCGACAGCGGCAGGCCGGCCGCGGCGCCGCCCGCGATGGCGCGGAGCAGGAAGCCCGACGCGACGATGCACAGGTCGATCACCGGCTGGTGCTTGAGCCCCAGGCAGTAGCCGATCTGCACGGCCGCGTACACGCCGACGACCACCAGCAGCCGCCAGCTCGACACCAGCGACACCGCGAACGACGCCAGGAACAGGAACACCGCGAGCCCGTACGCCACCCGCACCGGCACGATGCCCGCCGCGATGGGGCGGTTGCGCTTGGTCGGGTGTGCGCGGTCGGCCTCGACGTCGATCGCGTCGTTCACCAGGTAGACGGCCGACGCGGCCAGGCAGAACGCGGCGAACGCGATGCCGGCGTCGATGACGACGTCCATCCGGAACACCGGGTTCGCGGCGTACGCGGCGAACGGCGCCGCCAGCACCAGGACGTTCTTCACCCACTGGCGTGGCCGGGCCGTGCGGATCACGCCGCGCACGAGCCCGCCGCGCGGGGCGTCGGCGGAGCGCACCTGCGCGTCCTCCGCCGTGCTACTCATCTGGCGCGCTTCCGCAACGCGCGGCGGACCACGCCGCCGACGACCGCGCCCAGCGTGGCGCCTGCCAGCACGTCACTCGGGTAGTGCACGCCCAGCACCAGCCGCGACACCAGCATCGGCGGCACCAGCGCGGGCACCAGGTTCCGCCCGGTCAGGCCCGAGTAGACCACCGCGGCCGCGGTCGTGGACGTCGCGTGCGACGACGGGAACGACAGCGACGACGGCGTCGTGACCAGCACCTCGACCGACTCGTCGATCGGCCGCTGCCTGCGCACGACCCGCTTCACCGCGATCGACGCGGCGTGCGCGGCCACCACACCGGCGGCACTCACGAGCCAGTCCTTGCGGCGGTCACGGTCGACCGCCGCGCCGACCAGGCCCAGCGCGAACCAGCCCGCGGCGTGCTCGCCGAACAGCGACAGGCCGCGCGCGGCACGCACGACCGGCCTCCTGCCGATCGTGCGCTGGACCGCGGCCAGGGCCCTGACCTCGGCCGTGCGCTCCGGCTCGGGAGGCGGGGTGCCGGGTTCGACAGAGCGCAGCCGAGCCGGAGCGGTGGTGGTCATCAGCCGTCCAGGGAACCGTCGAGCGGCGCGCCCTCGGTGAGGTGCGGCGCCACCTTGTTGTCGAACACCGACAGCGCCGACCCGATGGCCATGTGCATGTCGAGGTACTTGTACGTGCCGAGACGACCGCCGAAGATCACGTTCCGCTCCTTGGCCTCCTTCTTGGCCAGCTCGCGGTACTGCTCGAGCTTCTCGCGGTTCTCCGGGGTGTTGATCGGGTAGTACGGCTCGTCGTCGTCCTTGGCGAAGCGCGAGAACTCCCGGAACACGACCGTCTTGTCGGCCGGGTAGTGCTTGCGCTCCGGGTGGAAGTGCCGGAACTCGATGATCCGGGTGAAGGGGACCTCTTCGTCGTTGTAGTTGACGACCGAGGTGCCCTGGAAGTCACCGGTCGGCACGACCTCGGACTCGAAGTCGACCGTGCGCCAGGTGAACTTGCCCGCCGAGTAGTCGAAGTACCGGTCGAGCGGGCCGGTGTAGACCGTGGGGGTGCCGGCCGGGATCCGGTCGCGCACGTCGAAGTAGTCGACGTTCAACCGGACCTCGATGTTCTCGTGCTCGGCCATCTTCTCCAGCCACGCGGTGTAGCCGTTGACCGGCAGCCCCTCGTAGGTGTCGTTGAAGTACCGGTTGTCGAACGTGTAGCGGACCGGCAGGCGGGTGATGATGTTCGCGCCGAGGTCCTTGGGGTCGTTCTCCCACTGCTTGGCGGTGTACCCCTTGATGAACGCCTCGTAGAGGGGGCGGCCGACCAGCGAGATGGCCTTCTCCTCGAGGTTCTGCGCGTCCTCGGTCCGGTACTCCGACGCCTGCTTGGCGATGAGCTCGCGCGCCTCGTCCGGCGTGTGGGACTTGCCGAAGAACTGGTTGATGAGACCCAGGTTCATCGGGAACGAGTAGACCTGGTCCTTGACGCGCGCGAACACGCGGTGCTGGTAGTTCGTGAACTCGGTGAACTGGTTCACGTAGTCCCACACGCGCTTGTTCGAGGTGTGGAAGAGGTGCGCGCCGTACTTGTGCACCTCGATGCCCGTCTCGGGGTCCGGCTCGGAGTACGCGTTGCCGCCGATGTGCGACCTGCGCTCCAGCACGAGGACCCGCTTGTTCAGCTGCGTCGCGACCCGCTCGGCGACCGTCAGCCCGAAGAACCCGGAGCCGACGATGACGAGGTCGTAGCCGGAGTAGTTGTCAGAGTTGTCTGCTGGGGCGCTCACGGCGACTCAGGCTACCTGCGTGGTACGACATGCCGACTATCGGTCACCCCTGAGGGCGTCGGCGAGCTTCTTGTCGAGGCTGACCCGGACCAGCGCGGCGGCGAGCCGTGGCACGTCGTGCGCACCGACCAGCCCGGCGAGCTTCTCCGGCTCGGCGGGCAAGCCGATCTTCCTGGCCCCGTCCAGGGTCTTCTTGTCGAGGTAGGGCCGCAGCTCGGGCCACACGGCCTGCGCCTCGCGGCAGAAGATGTCGACGCCGACCGGCCCCATCCTCGGGAACCGCCGCAGGTGCTTCGCGAGGTCGTCGCCGCGGATCTTCCGCAGATCGCCGCCGTACTCGTCGAGCAGCAGCCGCGCGCCGTCCCCCAGCGCGGTCGCCGTGGACTCGTCGTAGCGGACGTAGTGGGCGCGGCCGAGCGCGTCGACCCGGTCCTGCCAGGAGGCGTCGAGCATCCTGCGCGGCGTGCCGTAGGACTTCAGCTCCCGCGCCGCGGCGACGGCGATGTCCGCCTTGATGCGGGTGGAGAGCAGCGTGCTCAGCACGAGCAGGCGGTACAGCGGGGACGGCTTGTCGGCGAGGGAGATGCCGGCCTCTTCCGCGTAGGTGGTGCCGGCCTTGTCGAGCAGTGCGTGCACGGTGTCCATGGCCGCCGGGTACCCCGGAAATGTCGAAGACCCCCGTACCTCCCCTGGTACGAGGGCCTTCTTCCCCTGGCGTTTCCCCTAGCTCCGGCATTCGCCTCGGTAATAGAGACGCCGTGGCCCCCTCATACGTTCCCGTGCGCTGGGTCACTTTCGAAAAGATCTTCAGCCGAGGACGTGACAGGCCCCCTCCCCCGGCTTCGGGTCGAGCGCCACGAAGCAGATGTGGCCGGTGGTCATGGCGACCACCCGGCCGGGCAGCTCCGCGTCGATGACGTTGCCCACCTGGTCGATGGTCCACGCGCGGTTGCCGCTCCCGATCAGGAAGAGGCGGCCGTCCTGGATCCGGTCGACGGCGAGCGCGACCACGCCGGTCCTGGTCACGGCGCCTGTCCCGAGGTCGTGGACCACCACCCCGTCGTCGGCCGGGCACGCGAGCAGGGTGCCGTCGGTCGCGCAGGCGATCATGCCGGCCGCGTCCGTTTCGGCCAGTTCGTGCCCGTCGCCGAGCGCGAGGACCTTGCCTGCCGCTTCCTTGCCGGACCGGACACGCACCAGCACGGCGTCCCCGCCGGTCGCCACGACCTCGGACGCGGCGTACTCGTCGACGAGGTCCCAGCGCGGCACCCCGGTGGACAGGTCGAGGGCGGTGACCGAGCCCGGCGTCAGCGCACCCCGGCCGGGGGCGATGCCGGGCTTGCCGTCGGCCTGGGCCAGCACCGTGTCACCCGCGATCGCGACACCCCACACGCCAGGACGGCTCCAGAGCTGTTCGCCCGTCTCGACCGAGACGGCCACCGTCCCGCCGCCGTCAAAGGCGGCGACCGCGACCCGGTCGTCGACCGCGTTCAGTTCGTACCGCGGTGGGCGCGGTGTCCCGGGACGGTTCACCGACGGTCGCAGGGGCGCCTGCCACAGGACGCTCCCGTCGGTGACCGACAGGAGCACGAGCCCTGACTCGTCGGACGGGCCGTGGTCGTCGGCGCAGATGTCGGTCGGGCAGTCGGTCCAGTAGTACTGGGTGAGCACGGCGAGCCCGCCGTCGTGCGGCACCAGCGCGGACGGCGCGTCCCGTGAGGGCTGCCACATGATGTCGCCGTCGGCGGGCATGTCCGCGAAGGCGGTGAGCTGCCAGCGCGTGGCGCCGGTCGCCGCGTCCAGCAGCGTGAGGTGTTCGCTGTCCTCGGCGAGGGCGACGCCGTCCCGCACGTCGACCAGCGACGAGCCCCGCCGTATCGACCAGCTCGCCTCCGGCGCGAAGGCCAGCGGTCGCAGTGTCGGCTCCGGCTTTGCCGTGGTGGTCGGCGCGGCGGGGCCGGGCCGCTCGTCGTCCCCGGTGAGGACGAACGTCACCACGGCCCCGGCCGTCACGGCCACCGCGGCGATCGCCACCAGCCAACGGTTCATGCTCTCACCTCCTGTGGAGGTCAGAGGTTAGCCAGCCCGCGCGTGCAGTTCGGGCAAAACGGAGGAGACGACCGCCTCGAGTGTGCTCACACGGCCCGCGTAGACGCCGTCCTCGCGTGGCCAGTGCGTGATGACGTCGGTGAAGCCGAGTTCCGCCGCCCGGCCCGCGGCCTCGCGGAAGTACTCCACGCTGGACAGCGAGTACACCGGCGCCGCGTCCAGGCTCAGGTAGCGGTCCCTGCCGGCACTGTCCGGCAGGCCGGCGAACCGCGCCGCCAGCTCGGCCACGCCCCGCCACCACGCCTCGATGTCGTCGCCGCCCTTGCCCGTGGTGACCCAGCCCTGGCCGAACCGGGTGGCGATCCGCATCGAGCGCGGCCCGTTGCCTGCCAGCACGAACGGGGCGCGGGGCCGCTGCACGCACCCCGGGGCGGACCGGGCGTCGGCCGACGTGAAGTACTCGCCGCTGATCGACGTGCGCTCGGCGGTGAGCAGCGAGTCGAGCTGTTCGACGAACTCGCCGTACCGGTCGACGCGCTGCCTCGGCGGCAGGCCTTCGACCGTGTCGCCGCCCAGCACGACGTTGTCGTAGCCGGCGATGGTGCCCGCGCCGAGGCCGACCACGAGCCTGCCGCCGGAGATGTCGTCCAGTGCGAGCAGGCTGCGGGCGAACGGCACCGGGTGCCGGAAGTTCGGTGACGCGACCAGCGTGCCGAGGCGGATCCGGCTGGTCACCATGGCCGCGGCGGTCAGCGTCGGCACGGCGTCGAACCACGGGCCGTCGACCAGCGACCGCCAGCCGATGTGGTCGTAGGTCCAGGCGTGGTCGAAGCCGTAGGCCTCGGCGTCACGCCACCGCCGCTCGGCGGACGACCAGCGGTGTTCGGGCAGGATCACGATGCCGACGCGCACGCCGAGCACCGTAACCGAGGACCCCGTCAGTACGCCTGCGGATAACCCATCCGCGGCGGGCCGGGGCGCTTGCGCATGGCGCGGCCGGTCGCCGGGAGCACCGCGACCACGGTCGCCGCGAGCCACAGGACCCAGCAGACCAGCGCCATGCCGACGTACTCGCCCGCGTCGTTGGAGAGGATCCAGATGATCGCGTACAGGTAGTACACGGTCACCAGGCCGCCGATCACGGCGAGCACCCAGCGCACCCACTCCAGCCGGGTGAACATCACCAGCCCGAACAGCACCGCGGTGCAGGCGACGGACATCGTCGCGGAGATCGCGAAGTCGACGTTGCCGGTGAGGTCGTCGGTGAACGCGACCCCGACCAGCGCGGCCATCAGCGTGCCGTTGTCGCTGGTGCCGTCCCACCCGTTGATGGCCAGCGGGAGCTCGAGCAGCCCGAGCACGATGAACGCGACCGCGGTGACGTACCCCAGCGCGGGGCTGGGCGGCCCGTACCCGTACGGACCGTAACCAGGCGGGGGCGGCCCGTACGGCTGGTACCCCTGCGGTCCATAACCCTGTGGTGGGTAGCTCACGAAACGCACCGTAGTCCATTCGGGCCAGGGAAGATGGGGTTTGTGCACCGACCCGATCTCGTTGCCTCCGACGTGGACGGCACCCTCCTCGACCCGGCCGAGCGCGTCACCGACCGCACCGCGCGGGTGATCTCCCGCGTCCTCGCGTCCGGCACCCCGTTCGTGCTGGTCAGCGGGCGGCCACCGCGCTGGATCCCGAGGGTGGCGGCGGCCGCGGGGCTGTCCGGGTACGCGGTGTGCGCGAACGGCGCGTCCGTCTACGACATCGGCGCCGACGAGGTGCTGCACGTGCGGGACCTGTCGCCGCTGCGGTTGCGGGACGTGGTCCGCGCGGTGGAGGCGGCGCTGCCGGACATCAGGGTGGCGGCGGAGCGGACCGTGCTCGGCCGGGACCAGCCGGAGCCGTTCGCGATCGAGCCCGGGTTCCGCAACCCGTGGGGCAACCCGGACGGCGAGACCGACTCACCGGACCTCGCGCCGCGTGCCGAGGTGATCGGGAAGCCCGCGACGAAGCTGCTCGTGCGGCACCCGGGGATGACCAGCGACCAGATGGCGCAGGTCGTCGAGACCGTGGTCGCCGACATGGCGCTCGAGGTCACCTACTCGTCGAACAGCGGGCTGCTCGAGATCTCCGAGGGTGGCGTGACGAAGGCGTCCGGCCTCGAGTGGGTCTGCGAGACGCTGGGCGTCGACCGGGAACGGGTGGTCGCGTTCGGCGACATGCCCAACGACGTGCCGATGCTGGGCTGGGCCGGGCACGGCGTGGCGATGGCCAACGCGCACGCCGACCTGCTGGCGGTCGCCGACGAGGTCACGGCCCCCAACTCCGAGGACGGCGTGGCGCAGGTCCTGGAGCGGTGGTTCTAATGAACCCATGAACAGGACCCTGGTCGTCATCCGGCACGCCAAGTCGGACTGGAGCCACGACGTGCCCGACGACCAGCGGCCGTTGAACCCGCGCGGGCGGCGGGAGGCGCCGCTGATCGGGCAGTGGGTGGCCGAGCACGTCGGCGCGGTCGACCTCGTGCTCTGCTCGACGGCGGTGCGGGCACGCGAGACCCTCAGCCGTTCCGGGCTGACCGCCGCCGAGGTGCGGCACGACGAACGGGTGTACGCGGCCGGTCACCAGGACCTGATGTCGGTGCTGGACGAGGTGTCCGACGACCTGGGCACCGTCGCGCTGGTCGGCCACAACCCGGGGTTGTCCGAGCTGGTCGGCGTGCTGACCGGGGAGCCGCTGGAGCTGAAGACCTCGGCGATCGCCGTGGTGTCGTGGCAGGGCGGCTGGCCGGACGTGTGGGCCCGTGGCGCGAGCCTGGTCAGCCACGCGACTCCGCGTGGCTGACCAGGGAAAACGGGTTACTTGGACTGCTTGGCGTTACGCAGCGCGATGGGCGCGCCTGCCAGGTCTTCCTCGTTGCAGAGGAGCTTCACGTCGTAGTACGGGGAATCGCCACTGTCGTCGTAGTCGAGGTGGATGGCGATGACGTCTACCGGTTCACCCAGCCATTCCTGTGTGCGCCTGAGCCACGCCGCGGAACGTTCGAGGGCCGCGGGCAGGTCGTCGTCGCGGAACTCGACGGGGCGGTAGGGGACGCCGTAGACCTGATCCTCCTGGTGAGAGGGCTTGGGGAGGTCCACGGAGACGCCTGCGTCGTCCAGGTTCAGTGCAATTGATTGGGGCTGGTCACTAGCGAGCTCGCTCACCCTACGAGCGTCTCCCAGGGAGTGAAGAGCCGCAACCCTTCTAGTGCGTTCTATCCACTTCCTGTGGTTCACTAGTCCATGGTCGTGATGAGTTCGTGTTCGATCAACGCTCGCGAACGATTGCGGGCGCGCGAGTTGGCTCCTGAGGGTTGAGTCGCCGTCTGAACCGGCCAAGGGTTGTCGCAACCGCGGCGGCTTGCATAGCAGTATCAGGAGATATGTAGTGGCACAGGGAACTGTGAAGTGGTTCAACTCCGAGAAGGGCTTCGGCTTCATCGCGCCGGACGACGGCAGCGCTGACGTCTTCGTGCACTACTCGGAGATCCAGGGCAACGGCTTCCGCAGCCTGGACGAGAACCAGCGCGTGGAGTTCGAGATCGGCCAGGGCCAGAAGGGCCCGCAGGCCACCGGCGTGCGCGCCGTCTGATCTCGCCTAGTTGCGATTGAGAGGCCGCCGGGGCTCGCCCCGGCGGCCTCTCTCGTGTCCGGGTCAGTAGCGCCGGAACCGGCGCAGCGCCAGCACGCAGGCGGTGCCCGCCGCGACCAGGGTGATGGCCGGGGCGAGCAGCCCGTCGGAGCTGTCGTCGCGGGGTGGGTCCTGCGAACCGTCCGGCGCGTCCACCGGCTCCCGCTGAGCGGTCGCGACCACCGCGTGCGGCTGCGCGGTCGGCTCGGCGTCCGCGTTGCCGGCGCCGACCGCCAGCAACGCGAGCCCCGAAGCAGCGCAGGCCGAAACAAGCCTTGCCTTCATGACCATCCCCCAGAACTCGAAAAACGCCGTGGTCCAGCGTTTCCACGTCTGGGAAGACGTCCGGGGGCGGGCCCGGGTTGCGGGCTAGTCCTGGAAGGCCTTCCGCCAGGACACGGTCGACGTCAGCTCCGGCAGGGCCGCCTTGTACTGCTCGACCAGCGCGGGCCACTCGGCGATCAACCGCCGGTAGGTCTGCGTGGTCCGCACCGCCAGCTCGCGGAACACCTTCGGGTCGCGGCGGCGGAACGCCACTCCGCTGCCGTCGGCGTTGGACACGGTCGCGCTGTCGAGGTTGCCCAGCAGGAACCACAGCGCGTTGTTCGCGGGCAGGTTGACCTGCGGCCGGTCCGCGGCCTCCGGGTTCGGCGAGCGCAGGTTGTGGACCAGCGCCTTGCCCGCCCGCAGCGCGATCTTCGCCGGGTGGACCGGCGGGTGCAGCATCTGCTCCGCCTTCACCATGTCGAAGCTCGGCGGCGGGAACTCCCGCGCGGACGGCAGGAACTGCGCGTCCGTGTACTGCTTGCGCACGGCCTGGACCTCGGGCAGCGCGGTGCCGAGCTTGTCGAACAGGCGGTCGGGGCCCGCCATGAAGTCCTCGAGGGCCTTCAGTTCCAGCGCCGCGGTCGAGTACTCCATCGACAGCAGCCGCCGGACCGCGGACCGCGCGCCCTGCTTGAGCAGCGTCTTGCGCATGTCGTACGGGCTGTGCAGCGCGGCCATGATGAGCCGGTTGCGCAGGTGGAAGTAGACGGTCCAGTCCTTGGTGTCGTTCTTGTCGGTCCACGGCTCGTGCCACACCGCGGAGCCCGGCAGGGTCACGGTCGGCATGTCGTGCGCCAGCGCGCGCAGCGAGTACTCCGCGTCGTCGCACTTGATGAACAGCGGCAGCGGCAGGCCGACCTTCTCGACCACCTCGCGCGGGAACAGGCACATCCACCAGCCGTTGTAGGTGGCGTCGATGCGCTTGTGCAGCGCCCGGGTCTCGCGCAGCGAGCCTGCGCCGAAGTCGTGGTCGGTGATGGCGCCCGGCGCCGCCCGCCACACGCACGTGGCCAGGTCGACGACCTCGCCCATGGTGTGCAGGCGGGACTTGGCCTGCAGGTTCAGCATCTGGCTGCCGACGATCACCGGCTTGGCCGCCGCGCGGGCGAACATGTTGGAGCGCAGGATCGAGTCCGGCTCCAGCGCGATGTCGTCGTCCATCAGCAGGATCTGGTCGACCGTGCCCGGCTTGGTGTGCTCGATCGACTCGAACAGCGCGCGGGTGAAGCCGCCGGAGCCGCCGAGGTTGCCCTGCTCGATGATCGAGAGGCGCTCGCCGAGCGCGGCCTTCACCTCCTCGTACCGCTCGTGCTCGCGGATCTTCTTCGGGCCCTGGTCGGCGACGTAGACCTTGGCGATCACGTCGAGCACCGCCGGGTCCTCGGCCAGCGCGAGCAGCGAGACGACGCAGTCGTCGAGGCGGTTGAACGTGGTGGTGCCGACCGCGAGCCGCTTCACCGGGATCGGCTCGTCGGACAGCCACACCGCCTCGGACACGGTCAGCTCGACGTTCTCGGTGAACACGTCGAACCACAGCCAGCCGCCGTCCTCGAACGGCTTGAGCGTGGTGCGGAACTCGAAGGTCTCCCAGTCCTGCTCGGCGTGCACGGGCGCGCCGGTCAGGTGGACGATGTCGCCGTTCGGCTTCGAGCGGTACAGCTCGATCCGGCCGGCGCCCTTCATCCGCACCCGCAGGGTCACGTCGGTGACCGTCGTCCAGCGCTTCCAGTAGCTCGCCGGGAACGCGTTGAAGTACGAGGCGAACGAGACCCTGGCCGACGGCGGGATGACCACCTCGCGCCGGGACGAGACGTGGCTGTGCACGTTCTCCGGCTCGTCGAGGTACAGCGGTCGCACGTCGAGCGGGTCGCGGTCGCGGGGCAGGATCACCCGCTGCAGCACCCGGTCGGTCTCGGGGGTCGCCTGCTCGGCCACGGTTAGCTCCTCACTCACAGGTCGTACAGGCGACGCCAGTTGTCCCGGCTGACCAGCTCCGGCACCGCGGCCCGGTACTCCGCACGCAGGCGCGGCAGCTCGGACACCAGCCGCCGGGCGACACGAGCGGCGTCCTTGGCGAGCTTGATGGTCATCTCCCGGTCGCGCTTGCGCAGGCGCACGCCCTCCTGGGAGCCGTCGGTGACGATGGCCGTGTCGAACTGGGAGAGGTGCCACCAGGTGGCGTCCTTGCGGTTCACGGCGCCGAGCTGGTGCACGGTGCGGCCCATGGCCAGGTAGATCAGGCGCTTCAGCATCACCAGGCGGGTCATGCTGGGCTTCGGGCCGGCCTGCACCATCGGCACGGAACCGGACTTCAGGCCCGGCACCTCACCCGCCGGGTGCATGACCGTGTCCGGGTACTCGGCGCGGATCCGGCGGATCTCCTTCGCCGCGGCCTGGCCGCCGTCGTGCAGGAACGCCGGGCCTTCGAGGAAGTCCTCCATGGCCTTGATCAGGGTGGCGGCGAGGCCGTACTCCATGGACAGCAGGTTGCGGGTGATCCGCGAGATCAGCACCCGGGCGGACTGCTTGGGGTCGGTCTCGGAGTGCAGCGTGGAGACGATCAGCGCGTTGCGGACGGCGAAGTACTCGTTCCACTTGTCCGCGTCCTTCCAGTCGAAGTCCGCGTGCCACAGGCCGGCGCCCGGCAGGGTCACGGTGGCGTAGCCGCGGGCCCTGGCCCGGTACCCGTACTCGACGTCGTCCCACTGGAAGAACAGCGGCAGCGGCAGGCCGATCTCGGCGATCACCTCGGCCGGGATCAGGCACGACCACCAGGCGTTGTAGTCGGCGTCGACCCTGCGGTCGCCGCGGTTGATCATGCCGGTCGGCACGCCGTCCTCGTCGACCTCCTCGGCGAGCAGGTCGACGTCGTCCAGCGCGCCCTTCACGACCTGGCCGGGCACCAGCCGGGCGAAGTCGGCGTACTCGGCGCCCGCGAGCAGCACGGTCGGGTGCAGCAGCCGCAGCATCTGGCCGCCGACCAGCGTCGGCTCGGTGGTGCGGTTGGCGAACGCGGTCAGCCGGATCGCGATCTCCGGCTCGCACAGCACGTCGTCGTCCATGAGCAGCACGTTCGCGCCGTCGGCGCCCTGCTCGGTGACCTCGTACATGCCGCGGCCGAAACCGCCCGCGCCGCCGAGGTTGGGCTGCTGGATGTAGCGGAGCCGGTTGCCGAGCGTCCGCTGGATCTCCGGGAACGCGTCCCGGGAGGAGACGGTGTCGGTGCCCTGGTCGACGACGTAGATGGCGTCGAGGACGGCGAGGCTCTCCGGGTCGCGGCCGAGCGACTGGAGCGTGCGCGTGCAGTCGTCCGCGCGGTTGAACGTGCAGATCACCACGGCGGTGTTGCGGAGCTTCTCCGGCGCGGCGACGGTCCACCGCAGCCGCTCCACCGCCAGTTCCTCGTCACCGGTGGTGATCTCGACCCACAGGAACCCGCCGTCGACGAACTTGTCGAGCGCGGCGGTCAGCGTCAGCGACTCGCTCCGCAGCCCGGACAGGTCGCGGGCGGCGACCACGCGGGTCTCCCCCGCGGGGTCGGACGCGACCAGCGACACGCGGCCGGAGCCGGTCAGCGTCAGCTCGACGTCGACCTGGCCGACCACGGTCCAGCGCTGCCAGTAGCTCGCCGGGAAGCGGCCGAAGTAGGTGTCGGTGGTGACCGAGGAGCCCGCGTGCACGAGCAGCCGCTGCCGCTCGCGCACCGCGCTGCCGTGCTCGATCTGGAGGTACAGGTCGTCCGGGCACACCGGGTCGGGCCCGCGGAACAGCCCGCGCTGCGCGACGAGGCGACCGCTCGGTTCCCGCACCGCTGACCTGGGTTCCGCCGCCGTGTGGCCCTCGGGCTGGACGGTCGCGGCGGCTTCGCCGGTTGTCGAGCTGCTACCGGGCATTCGAGTCCAGACCTCCACGAGGGGCACGGCGACTGTCGGTGAGCCAGCGTACCTGCCACCACGATTCGATCACCTTGAGGTCACGACGGTGGCGCTCGCCCGCCGGATATGATGTGACGTCCAAGATCTTCTGAAGGGGAGACGCCGTGCGCGCACTCGTCACCGGCGGCGCCGGCTTCATCGGCTCGACCCTGGTGGATCGGCTCGTACGGGACGGGCACGAGGTCACGGTCGTCGACGACCTGTCCCGCGGCACCCGCGCGAACCTCGCCGAGGCGCAGGAGTCCGGCCGCCTCCACCTGCGTGAGCTGAGCATCACCGACCCCGCGCTGGCCGGCGTGGTCGCCGAGGCGGCCCCCGAGGTCGTGTTCCACCTGGCCGCGCAGATCGACGTCCGCAGCAGCGTGGCCGACCCGCTCGACGACGCGAACCGCAACGTGCTCGGCACGATCGCGGTCGCGGAGGCGTCCCGCAAGGCGGGTGTGCGGAAGGTCGTGCTGGCGTCCTCCGGCGGCTCCATCTACGGCACGCCGGAGGACCTGCCGGTCGCCGAGACCGCGCCGCTGCACCCGAAGGCCCCGTACGCGGCGAGCAAGATCGCCGCCGAGGTGTACCTGAACACCTACCGCGAGCTGTACGGCCTCGACTGCACCCACCTGGCGCCCGCGAACGTGTACGGCCCGCGCCAGAACCCGCACGGCGAGGCGGGCGTGGTCGCCATCTTCGCGAACGCCCTGCTCACCGGCCGCCCGACCACGCTGTTCGGCGACGGCGGCAACACCCGCGACTACGTGTACGTCGGTGACGTGGTGGCCGCGTTCGTGGCCGCGGCGGGCGAGGTCGGCGGCGGCAAGCGCTACAACATCGGCACCGGCGTGCAGACCTCCGACCGCGAGCTGCACACGCTGGTCGCGAAGGCCGCCAACGCAGGCGACGAACCGGTGTTCGCCCCGGCCCGCCTCGGCGACCTGCGCGCATCGGCCCTGGACGCCACCGCCGCGACCGCCGACCTCGGCTGGCGCCCGGAGGTCACCCTGGAAGAGGGCATCCGCAGGACGGTCGACTACTTCCGCAAGCAGCTCTGAGGGGTCAGGAAGCCTGCTGGTCGGCGTCCCCGGACTCGGTGGGGTGGGCCGACGGCGGCTCGGCGCTGCGGATGGCGATCGCGCGGGCGAGCCGGGCGTAGCGCAGCTCCAGCTCCTTGAACCGCAGGTACGTGTTGATGGTGGCGAACGCGAAGGCGACCACCAGCCCGTACAGCACGAGGTCGGTACCACGGCCGACGCCGATGACCTGCGCCAGGCGGCTGACCTCGGCGGGCAGCAGCACCGCGAGCACGCCGAACACCATGAACAGCGCGAAACCGATCTTCACGCCCGCGCCGGCGAGGGTGGTGCCGTGGTGCCGCAGGAACGTCACCAACAGGATGAGCACGGCCAGGATGAGCAGGAACTGGATCATCGCGCGTTCACCTCCTGGCGTTCGTGCGCAGCACGGTGTCGAACATGATGTTCACGCCGTTGATCAGGGACTGGCCTTTGGCCATCGAGTACTCGGTGTACTGGATGGTCACCCGCTCCTCGGCGACCCGCCAGCGCTCGCGCACGATCATCTCCACGATCTGCGACGCGTGGCCCATGCCGTTGAGCGTGATGTTCATGTCGTCGGCGACCTTCTTGTTGAACACGCGAAGGCCGTTGTGCGCGTCGGACAGGTTCAGCTTGCGCAGCCGCGGCGACAGCGCGACCACCGTCTTCAGCACCAGTCGCTTGAGGAACGGGATGTGCTCGGTGTTCCCGTGGAACCGGGTGCCGACCAGGATGTCCAGCGGCTCGTCGCGCAGGCGCTGCACCATCCGCTCCACGTCGGACACGAGGTGCTGGCCGTCGGAGTCGAACGTGGCGAAGTACTGCGCGCCGGGCTGTGACCTCGCGTACTCGACGCCGGTCTGGATCGCCGCGCCCTGGCCGAGGTTCACCGGGTGCCGCACGAGGTGGGCGCCGGTGCGGCGGATCTGCTCGGCGGAGTTGTCCCTGCTGCCGTCGTCGACGCACACGATGTTCGGGAACACCCGCAGCGCGTCGTTGATGACCTCGGCGACGACGGGGCCCTCGTTGTACACGGGTACCACCAGCCACACGTCACGCTGGTCCGCCACGTCGCCTCCTGATGCCCGCCAGATCGCGCCGACCAGACTACCGGCGGGCCGGGCAGGGGCAGCACAGGGTGACGTTAGGCTGCAACCGCATTCGCGACTGTGCCGGATGTTCGCTCCGCGAGCTCCGCGAATCCAGGAAAAGGGACTGTCTCGGTGAAGATTGCTGTCATCGCGCTCGGGAAGATCGGCCTGCCGCTCGCCGTGCAGTTCGCGTCGAAGGGCCACGAAGTGGTCGGCGTCGACGTGAACGCCGACGTGGTGGACCTGGTGAACAAGGGCGTCGAGCCGTTCCCGGGTGAGGCGGAGCTGCAGGACAGGCTCTCGGCGCTGGTCCCCTCCGGCGCGCTGCGCGCCACCACCGACTACGCCGACGCGGTACCCGGCGCCGACGCCGTCGTGCTGGTCGTGCCGCTGTTCGTGGACGACGAGGCCCGGCCGGACTTCGGCTGGATGGACGCGGCCACCAAGGAGCTGGCCCGCCACCTCACCAAGGGCACGCTCGTCTCCTACGAGACCACGCTGCCCGTCGGCACCACCCGCACCCGGTGGAAGCCGATGCTGGAGGAGGGCTCGGGCCTGACCGAGGGCACCGACTTCCACCTGGTGTTCTCCCCCGAGCGGGTGCTGACCGGCCGCGTGTTCGCCGACCTGCGCAAGTACCCGAAGCTGATCGGCGGCCTGTCCGAGGCGGGCGCCGCCAAGGCCCGCGAGTTCTACGAGGCCGTGCTCGACTTCGACGAGCGGCCCGACCTCGAACGCGGCAACGGCGTGTGGGACCTGGGTTCCGCCGAGGCCAGCGAGATGGCGAAGCTCGCCGAGACCACCTACCGCGACGTGAACATCGGCCTCGCGAACCAGTTCGCCCGGTTCGCCGCCACCGCGGGCATCGACATCTACCAGGTGATCGAGGCGTCGAACTCCCAGCCGTACAGCCACATCCACCGGCCGGGCATCGCCGTCGGCGGGCACTGCATCCCGGTGTACCCGCGGCTGTACCTGTGGAACGACCCGGAGGCGACGGTCGTGCGCGCGGCCCGCGAGGCCAACGCGGGCATGCCGGACTACACCGTCGGCCTGCTGGAGGGCGCGCACGGCGACCTGTCCGGGCAGCGCGTGGCCGTGCTGGGCGCCGCGTACCGCGGTGGGGTGAAGGAGACCGCGTTCTCCGGCGTGTTCGCCACCGTGCGGGCGTTGACGGACCGGGGCGCGACCGTGCTGGTCCACGACCCGATGTACACCGACGAGGAGCTGGCCAAGCTCGGCTTCGACGCCTACCACCTCGGTGAGAAGGTCGACGCCGCCGTCGTGCAGGCCGACCACGCCGAGTACCGGACGCTGTCGCCCGCCGACCTGCCCGGCATCACCACGTTCGTCGACGGCCGCCGCGTCAGCTCCGCGGACGCCTGGCCGGGCGTCACCTACCGCGTCATCGGGAAGGCCTGAACCATGTCATTCGTCGCGGACAGCGCCGACGTCGCGGACAGCGCGAAGCTCGGCGACGGCACGAAGGTCTGGCACCTGGCGCAGGTGCGCGAGGACGCCACCCTCGGCGCGAACTGCATCGTCGGCCGGGGCGCGTACATCGGCACCGGCGTGGTGATGGGCGACAACTGCAAGGTCCAGAACCACGCGCTGGTGTACGAGCCGGCGAAGCTCGCGGACGGCGTGTTCGTCGGGCCGGCGGTCGTGTTCACCAACGACACCTACCCGCGCGCGGTGAACCCGGACGGCAGCCTGAAGAGCGCGTCGGACTGGGAGGCCGTCGGGGTGACGGTCGAGCAGGGCGCCGCGATCGGCGCGCGCTCGGTGTGCGTCGCGCCGGTGACGATCGGCGCGTGGTCCACGGTCGCCGCGGGTGCCGTGGTCACCAAGGACGTGCCTGCGTTCGCGCTCGTCGCCGGCGTGCCGGCCCGCCGCATCGGCTGGGTCGGCAAGGCCGGTGCGCCGCTGCGCCAGGAGGGTGACCACTGGGTGTGCCCGCTGACCGGCGCCACTTACACGGAACGTGACGGAGCGCTGACGCCCGACGCCGAGTGATGATCGACACGGCGCTCCACTATCGTCTCCTGGCGTGAGCAGCCTTCGATCCGTCCTGACCACGTTGAGCAAGAACCCGCTGGTGCTCCAGGTGCGCAAGCGCACCTTCAAGGGGACCACCACCTACTGGGAAGAGCGATACGCCAAGGGCGGCACCTCCGGCGCCGGGTCCTACGGCCGCGAGGCCGAGTGGAAGGCCGAGATCGTCAACGACTGGGTCGCCGAACTCGGCGTCACGTCGGTGGTCGACCTCGGCTGCGGCGACGGCAACCAGCTGGGGCTCGCGAAGTACCCCCGCTACCTGGGCCTCGACCCGTCGGCCACCGCGGTGCGCCTGTGCATGAAGCGCTTCCGCGACGACCCGACGAAGAGCTTCATCGCCTACGACCCGTCCGCCCTGGCGGACCCGGCGGGCTGGCTGCGCGGCGACCTCGCGCTGTCCATGGAGGTCATCTTCCACCTGGTCGAGGAAGAGCTGTTCGAGAACTACATGACCCGGCTCTTCGAGAGCGCCGACCGGTACGTGGTGATCTGCAGCAACACCACGGTCGACGACGAGCAGGTCTCCCACGAACGGCACCGCGACTTCACCAAGTGGATCGAGCGGAACCGCCCGGAGTGGGAACTCGACCGCCGCGTCGAACCGCCGTCGGACGTCACGATGATGTCGTCGTTCTTCCTCTACAAGAAGAAGGCCGCCTGACGCTCGACGTCGGCGCACCCACGCGATCCGCGTGAGGAGGCGGTCCAGCTCTTGGCCGGGAACGCCCGGACTGGGCCGCCGTTGTTTCGCGACCGCGGGAACCGAGGGGTTCGCTGTTGCCGAGCAGCCCGACGCGCGCCGCCCGGACCGGTCCGCCGCTGTTCGTGGAGCCGCGGACCGCCACAACCACTCCCGCGAACGCCGCCCTCGACACGGCCCGCCGCCGCGGTGCGCCCTCTTTGCTAACGCGCGACCGTGGGTCCGCTGTTGCCGAGCAGAGCCTGACGCACCCCGTCGCGACGCGAGAAGGTTCGTGGCGTCAACGAGCCGTGGCTCAGCATCGACGCAACCTCGAATCGGCAACCTCGCGACCGCGGCGCAGCCGCGAGCACGCCGCAGTGTGTGAAAGGGCGATCCGGTTCCTGGCCGGAAACACCGGGACCGGGCCGCCGCTGTCGTGGAGTCGCGGACCGCGGGAACGGAGGCGTTTGCCGCTGCCGAGCGCAGCCCGATGCGCCAACAAGGTTCGTGCCATCGACGAGCCGTGTCACCGTCGGCTCAGCCCCGGGATCCGGCAGCCTGGCGACCGCGGCGCACGCCTCAGTGCTTGAGAAAGGGCGATCCAGTTCCCGGCCGAAACGCCCGGATCGGGCCGCCGCTGCGGAGCCGCGACCCGCCACCTGGCGTGGTTCAGCGTCGGCGCAGCCCCGGGATCGGTAGCCTCGCGACCTCGGCTCGGTTGACGAGCCACCAGAACGCGAGGAAGCCGACCACGAACACCGGGTCGAGGAGCAGCGGCAGGTCGGCGAGGTGCTGGGCGACGACCATCGCGGTCGCGACGGCGACGCCCAGCGCCACCTTCCCGAACACGACGCTCCACCGGTGGCCGTCCATGCGCCACACCCTGGCGATCGGCACCGCGGCGATGGTGATCGTGCCGCACAGGTAGCCGATCGCGACGCCGTACGTGCCGAAGCGCGGTGCGAGCACGAGCCACGCGGCCACCCCGACGACCATGCCGACGACGCTCGAGATCATGTTGATCATCATGCCCCGGCGTGAGCGGGTGTTCAGCGCGCTCACCGACGCGACGCACAGGTTCGTCGCGAGCACCGCGACCACCAGCACCGGCAGCAGCTTCTCCGCACCCGCGAACGCCGGGCCCCACACCACGGTGACGATCAACCTGCTGCACACCATGATCGAGCAGAAGATCGCCACCATCGTCACGGCGAGGCCCCGCGTGGCGCGGTCGGTCTGCGCGCGGAACGCGTCGTGGTCGCCGCGGCCGAACGCCTCCGACAGCGACGGCAGCAGCACCAACGTCAGCGACGCCGCCAACAGCGACGCCGGGGTGGCGAGCGCGATCGCCGACGCGTACTGACCGGCGTCCGTGTCGCCCGCGGCGAGCTTCGCGGTGACCTGCGACAGCTGCAGGAAGCCGGTGCTGGCGAGCGAGCCGATCGCGCCGAGCACGACGAACCCGTCCAGTTCCCGCCGCCGCGCCCGGTCGGCGCGGCCGCCGGCCCCGTACGGCCAGCCTGCCAGCGTGTACAGGCCGTAGGTGAGCACGAGCGGGATCACCAGCGCGGTGTCCCGCACCCCCGCCAGCAGCAGGACGACGAGGCAGCCGAGGCCGAGCACCACGCTCGTGACGTCCCACATGGTCGCGCGCAGCACCTGCCCGGCGCCGAACTGCACGCCGCGGGTGAAGCTGTAGCCGGAGTACGCGATGGTCAGCGCGGCCACGCTCAGCGCGCCCTGCCACGAACCGCCGTCGACCAGCACCCACAGCGGGATGGCCACCCCGCCGAGGAGCAGCCCGGTCTGCATGGTGCGCATCCGCAGGTGCGCGGCGGTGGACCGCAGCTCGTCCGGTTTGTCCGCGCCGCGGGCACGCGCGAGGAACATCGACGCCGCGCTGCCGGTCGTGGTCGGCCACAGCAGCGCCAGCGTCAGCGACATGGCGATGGCGGACGCGACCTCGCCGAGCACGGTCTTGCCCGCGATGTGGCCGACCAGGAAGGAGGTGGCGAACCGCAGGATGCCCTGGGCGATCAGCCCGGCCGTGCTGTAGACGCCGCCGCGCGCGAGGGTGGTGGTGATCGGCCGGTCAAGCCGCACCGGGCGCAGCATCCGGCCCAGCGGTCCCCGCTGCTTCTCGGTCACGGTCACCTGCGGGCCGCCACGACGTCGCGGTGCACCGCGGCGACGGTGTCCACGGCCTGCTCGATGCCGTGCTGGTCCCGTGTCCACTTGCGGGTGCCGTCCGCGTCGTGCGGCTCGGACCCGTCGAGCAGGGCCGCGACCGCCGCCACCGCGTCCGCGACGCTGCCGCCGCGCACCGGCGGCCGCACGTCGTCGTACAGCGGCATCGGCACGGCGATGACCAGCGGCGCGCCCGTGGCCAGGGCTTCGAGCTCGCTGGCGCCGAGCATGCCGGTCGACTGCCCGATCACCACGTGCGCCTCGGACAGCAGCTTCATGTAGTCGGCGTGGTCGCCGCGCGGCAACAGCCGCACGCCCGCCGCCGCGGCCTCGGCGGCCTGGGGACCCCAGTCGATGCCCAGCACGTCCGCGCGGTCGCCGAGCGCCTCGACCAGCGCACGCGCCACCACGAGCTGGCCGGCGTCGGTGTGCGCGCCGTCCTTGTCCGGCGACCACCGGGACGCGAACACCACGCGCGGCCGGCCGTCGGCTGGCCGCCACGGCTGGGCCGCGTCCACGTCGACGGGCACCGGCAGGTAGACGGCGTCCGCGCGGTGCGGCAGGACGTGCTCGGCGAGGTCGGGCGTGGCGTAGAACACCGCCTCCGCGTCCCGCAGCCCGTCGCGGATGCTGCGCTGCCGGGCGGGGTCGTACTGCGCGACGCGCACATCGGTGCCGTGGCAGTGCACGACGTACCGGGGCGCGCCGAGCCGGGAGTGCGCCAGCGTGGACGCGGAGTGGACGTGGACGATGTCGTGGCGGCGTGCCTGCACGCGCAGCCGGGCCACCCAGGCGCCGCCGATGGCGGCGCGCCTGGCCTTGCCGGTGATGCCGCGCCACTCCTGCGCGGGCGCCGCCTTCGGCAGGTAGTGCCAGACGTACCCGCGCCTGGTCGCCTCGACGATCATGTTCTGCGCGGTGAACGCGGCGTCGTTGACGTGCAGGACGGACGGTTGCGGCACGTCGCTCACGGCAGCAGCTTCCGCACTGCCTCGCGGATCACGGCCGTGTCCTCGGCGGAGTTGAGCACCTTGGCGGCACGGTCGGCGTTCTGCTTGAACACGCGCACGTCGTCCTCGGTGATCGCGGCGAGCGTGTCCCGCATGGCGGCGGCGTCGAAGCCGGGCGCGACGGCGCCCAGCTCGTGCTCGTTGATCAGCCGGTCGGTCTCCGGGGACGAGTTGAACACCACCGCCAGCCGCGCCTGCACGTAGTCGAAGATCTTGTTGGGCAGCATGAGCCGGTGGTTCGGGGTGAGCGGCGGCAGGCTGAAGATCCCGATGTCGTAGGCGTTGAGCGTGTCCACGAGCTCGTGGGGGCGCACCGGCGGGTGCAGCGTGATCCTCGGGTCGTCGCCGATCAGCTCACGCAGCGTGCCGAGGTACTTGCCGTCGTCGCGGGCGGGCACCAGGTAGAGGTCGAGCGTGAACTTCTCCGGCAGCTCGTGCACGGCCTGGATCAGCGCCTCGATGTTGCGCCCCGGCACGGCGCCACCGCTGTGGACGAGCCGGATGCGGCCGTCCCGCACCTCGCTCGGCTGCACGTCGCGGTAGGGGCCGGTGTTGCGCACCGTGCGCAGCTCGACGCCGAACCGGTCGTGGTAGAGCTTGCCGATGGAGTCGTTGACCACGAGGCGGCCCGACATCTTCGGCAGGTACTTGGCGCACTGGTGGAACATGAACGGCTTCACCAGCAGGCGCCAGACCAGCACGTGCGCCCGCTCTTCCGGTGCCCACTCGTGCATGTCCGCGAGCACCGGCGCGCCCTTCGCCACGTGGTGCGCGACCCCCATGGAGCGGCCCTCGTTGGCGACCACGAGGTCGAACTTCCGGTCGCCGACCAGGCGGATCACCTCGCGCATGGCGGGCGCGCTCAACTCGACCTTGTCGTAGCGGCGCAACGCGAGCAGCGCCACACCGGACGGCGTCTGCGGCAACGACGGCAGGCTCTCGTCCACGGCGAGGTGGTCGGCGGCCCCGGGCGGCTTCGTCCCGTACGCGACGGTCGTCACGTCGCCGAACTCGGCGAGCACCTCGATCTGCCGCAGCACCCGGGCGTCCCGGTTGATGTCGGAGAAGGAGACACAGAGGATGCTCGGCCGCCCCGTACCTTCGGACATGGCTCGGCAGCCTAACCGGCACACCTCTCCGCGATCCCATCGGCCTGAGCGGTCACGCACCGGACCTCGGCTTTCCCGCCGAGCGAAGATCGATTCGAACCGACGGTTGCCCCGTTCGGTCGATTTCCGGCAAGAACACCAGTCGGTTAGCATTCAAAAGCACGCTTTTGGCGTTCTGGGGAGAACTGTAAGCGCTCGATTCGCCGACCCGTTCCACCACAAGTGGAGCGCATATCGGCCTGCACATAATCATGGAGGTCCTCGTGAAGCGCGTTTTCACCCTGGCCGTGACCGTCGTGGCCGCTCTTCTTTTGTCAGCAGGGGTCGCATCCGCCGCGAGCGGTGTGTGGAGACCCTACGGCAACACCAATCCGATCACCTCGAGTTCCAGCACGTGGCATTGCGCCGCCAGCCAGACCATCGGGACCAACGTGGTGGCACAGGTCTGCGCGGTCCGGTCGGCGAGCGGCGGGAGCGTGCAGGGAGCGGTGGTCGTGCGGAACAACAACGCCGGCACGTACAGCGTGGAAGCGGGTATGGACCTGGTCACGTCGTCCAACGTCGACCTCGGCCTGTGGATCTGCCCGGCGTCCGGGGTCGGCGCCCATTCGTGGTCGGTGTGCTTCGGCAGCACCGTCACCCAGAGCAGCCCCGGTGGACTCATCCGGTTTCGCCAACGGTGTTGGCCTCGGCATCTCGCCGTACGTCTGAGCCACCGCCGGGGAAACACCCGATTCTGATTTCTCGCCTGGTCATCGACGCGCCCGTTTTGTGTCAACCACGTTCGTGGGCCGCGCATTGATCCGGAGCCACACATTTTTCTGAAAACGCCCCCAGGGAGATCCATGTTCAAATACAGAAGGCTGTTTGGCGGCACGACGCAGATGGCACCCTGCGAACTGTCCAGGTGAACGGCGTGGAGCGGCAGAAATACCCGCCGTCGGTGCAGAACCTCTGCCTGGCCGTCTGACCAGGCAGGGGCGGTCCGCGTGGGGAGACAGGCGTCACTCAGAACGGAGAGCCACGACTCGTCACGTGGTGTCCTGTCTCCCTGGCGCGGCCCACCAGCGCGCCCTGAGCACGGCGTTCGCCGCCATGACCTCGGTGGAACCGCCTATACCAGACCCAACACCCTGGCGACAGATCGAATCCGTCGCCAAATACAGTGGCTCCGACGTATCCCCGGACCTAACCACGGGAGAGTTGTGAGCAAGGAGTTCATACCGGCCGCCAAGCCGATCATCGGCGACGAGGAGCGGGCGGCGGTCGACGCCGTGCTCCGCTCCGGCATGCTGGCACAGGGTGCCGAGGTCGCCGAGTTCGAGAAGGAGTTCAGCGCCGAGCTGCTCGACGGCCGCCCCGTGGTCGCGGTCAACTCGGGCACGGCGGGTCTGCACCTCGGGCTGCTGGCCGCGGGCGTCGGCCCGGGTGACGAGGTCATCGTGCCGTCGTTCACCTTCGCCGCCACCGCCAACTCGGTCGCGCTGACCGGCGCGACGCCGGTGTTCGCCGACATCGAGCTCGAGCACTACTGCCTCGACCCGGCGAGCGTCGCGAGCAAGGTCACCGAGCGCACCAAGGGCATCATGCCGGTGCACCTGTACGGCCACCCCGCGAACATGTCCGCGCTGCGGGCGATCGCCGACGAGCACGGCCTCGCGCTCTACGAGGACGCCGCGCAGGCGCACGGTGCGAGCATCGACGGCGAGAAGGTCGGCACCTTCGGCGCGTTCGCGATGTTCAGCCTCTACCCGACGAAGAACATGACGTCCGGTGAGGGCGGCATGATCTCCACCGGCGACGCCGACCGCGAGCGCACCCTGCGCCTGCTGCGCAACCAGGGCATGCTCAAGCAGTACGAGAACGAGATCGTCGGCTTCAACGCCCGCATGACCAACCTGCACGCCGCCATCGGCCGGGTGCAGCTGAAGAAGGTCGGCGGCTGGACCGAGCAGCGGCAGGCCAACGCCCGGTACTTCGACCAGCACCTCTCCGGCGTCGGCGTGCCCGCGGTCGCGGACGGCGCCACGCACGTCTACCACCAGTACACGATCACGGTGGCCGACGACCGCGACGGTTTCGTCGCGGCGCTGAAGGAAGAGCACCAGATCGGGTCCGGCGTCTACTACCCGATCCCGAACCACCGCCTCGAGTCCTTCCGGCGCACCGAGGAGCTGCCGAACACCGAGCAGGCGGCCAAGACCGTCGTCTCGCTGCCGGTGCACCCGTCGCTGGACGACGAGGACCGGGACCGGATCGTGCACGCGGTGAACACCCTCGCCAAGGCAGGTGCCTGAGATGACCGATCTTCGCGTTGGCCTCATCGGCCTCGGCATGATGGGCCGCCACCACGCTCGCGTCGTCCGCGAGGTCGACGGGCTGGAGCTGGTCGCGGTCGCGGACGCCACCGGCGACCCGCACGGCGTGGCGGGCGGGCTGCCCGTGCTGCGTGACGTGCACGAGCTGATCAAGGCCGGCATCGACGCGGCCGTGGTCGCGGTGCCGACCGGCATGCACGAGGAGGTCGGCCTCGCGCTGGCCGAGGCGGGCGTGCACACGCTCATCGAGAAGCCGATCGCGCACAGCGTCGAGGCCGGTGAGCGCCTCGTGAAGGCGTTCGCGGACGGCGGTGTGGTCGGCGCGGTCGGGCACATCGAGCGGTACAACCCGGCACTGCAGTCGCTGCGCGCGCGGATGGCGAACGGCGACCTCGGCGACATCTACCAGATCGCCACCCGCCGGCAGGGCCCGTTCCCGGCCCGCATCGCCGACGTCGGCGTGGTCAAGGACCTCGCGACCCACGACATCGACCTGACCGCGTGGCTCGCGCAGTCCGAGTACCTGACCGTGTCGGCGCAGGTCGCGCTGCGGTCGGGCCGCCCGCACGAGGACCTGGTGGCCGCCACCGGCCGCCTCGCGAACGGCACGGTCACCAACCACCTGGTGAACTGGCTGTCGCCGATGAAGGAGCGCCTGACGGTCGTGACCGGCGAGAAGGGCGCGTTCGTCGCGGACACCCTGACCGCCGACCTCACCTTCTACGCCAACGGCGTGGTCACCACCGAGTGGGACTCCGTCGCGAACTTCCGCGGCGTGTCCGAGGGTGACGTGACCCGCTTCGCGATCCAGAAGCGCGAGCCGCTGCGCGTGGAGCACGAGAAGTTCCGCGACGCGATCCTCGGCCGCGACCTGGACATCGTCACGCTGCAGGAGGGGCAGAACACGCTGCGCACGGCGGAGCAGCTGCTCGCCAGCTCGGCGGTGGTCCCGGCATGAAGGTCGTCATCGTGACCCGGTTGTTCGCGCCGGAGGTGGCCGCGGCCGCGTTCCGGTTGAAGGCCCTGGCCGACGGCCTGGCCGCGGCGGGCCACCAGATCACGGTGCTCACGACGAAGCCGCCGAAGGGCACGGCCACGCAGGACTTCCCGGACTACCGGGTCCTGCGCTGGCCGGTGCTGCGCGACGCGGGCGGCAACGTCCGCGGCTACGTGCAGTACGCGAGCTTCGACTTCCCGATGGTGCCCCGGCTGCTGTTCCGGTCGGCGGACGTGGTGGTCTCCGAGCCGCCGCCCACCACCGGGGCCCTCGCGGCGCTGGCGTGCCTGGTGCGCCGCAAGCCGCTGTTCTACTACGCGGCGGACATCTGGTCCGACGCGGTGGCGGCCATCGACGCGCCCGGTTTCGTCACGAAGGTGATGCGTGCGTTCGAGCAGTTCGCGCTGCGCCGGGCGCGCGGGGTCATCGCGGTGTCCGACGGCGTCGCGGAACGGGCCCGTGCGCTGGGCGCCCGCAACGTCGAGGTGATCGCGAACGGCGTGGACACCGCGCAGTTCCAGCCGGTCGCCGGTGCGACCGGCGAGGAGCCGTACTTCGTCTACACCGGCACGATGTCGGAGTGGCAGGGCTGCGAGGTGTTCGTGCAGGCCATGCCGCTGGTGCGGGAGAAGCACCCGACGGCACGGCTGCGGTTCTTCGGCCAGGGCTCGGCGGAGCCCGCACTGCGCGAGCTGGCGGCGAAGATCGCGCCGGACGCCGTGGCGTTCGGCGGCGTCGTGCCACCGGCGGACGCGGCCCGCTGGCTCTCCGGCGCGTCGGGTGCGCTGGTCAGCATCGTGCCGGGCAAGGGCTACGACTTCGCCAAGCCGACGAAGATCTACGCGGCGGCCGCGTGCGGCACGCCGGTGCTGTTCGCCGGTGTCGGCGCGAGCGCGGAGCTGATCGAGGAGAACAAGCTCGGCTCGGTCGCGGCCTACACCCCGGCGGACGTGGCGGCGAAGATGATCGCCATGCTCGACGGGGAACGCCCGGACAGCGCACACCTCGTCGAGTGGGTCCGCGAGAACGCGTCCCTGGCGACGACGGGCCGCCTGGCCGCGGCCTGGATCACGGAGCACGCGCGCCGCTGACAGTCACCGCCGTCGAACCCGTCCCGAACCGCCTGGCACCTTACGTGACCAGGCGGTTCGTGCTTTACGCCTGAACAACGGTGCGCACGTGGTCCGAGCTGGGCCGATCGGGTGGTCTGCAGCGTGCACGCTCGGTTGCCGTGGGTGTTGCCCGGCATCCTGGGCCCGAGGCGGCTCACCGATCGGGAGGGCACAGATGACCAGCAGACGCATCTGGCTGGACGTGCCGTACAGCGAGAAGGACGTGCCGAACCTGTTGCCAGGTGAAGACCGCGCATTCGGCTCCGGGTCGCCCTGAAGATCGCGAAATCAAGCGGTGGCTGGAAGCTCACGAACGACGGTTCTTCGACGACGCCACGACCACACAGGTGCTGCGGCGCCTGATCGTTGTGTGTTCCGACTGTCACCGCACGACACATGTCGGGTACGCGCAGGTCAAAGGCGAGGAACGGCAGGCGTTCGACCACCTCGTCGCGGTCACCGGTATGACCGCGGACCAGGCTCGCGCACACCTCGACAACGCCTTCGCGACATGGCGGCGCGCCGGTCCGCCCGCGACTGGCACCTCGACCTGACCGTGCTCACGACAGTGGGCATCGCGTTGGCCAGGCCGCCGGAGGCGGGCAAACGTCGTGATGTCGCCGCCAGAAGGCTGAACCCCGGGGCGGAGCGCCTCAGGCGCTGAGGAGCGCGTCCACCGTCGCCTGCGCGGCGTGGCCCGTGCCGTACGGGGCCGCGTCGGTCGCGGCGGGTCGCGGGCGTTCCACGATCCCCGGCAGTGCCGCAAAGTCGGTGTTCACCAGCACGTTCCAGCCGAGGTCGACGGTCTCCACCCACTCGGTCTCCGGCCGGATGGTGGTGCACGGCACACGCAGCAGGAACGCCTCCTTCTGCAGCCCGCCGGAGTCGGTGATCACGCCCGCGCTGTGCTGCACGGCGTTCACCAGCTCCGGGTAGCCGACCGGCGTCGACAGCGTGATCGAGCCCGGGTCGAGCGTGATCCCGTGCTTCTCGGCGAGGTGGCGCAGGCGCGGGTGCGCGAGCAGCACCACCGGCTTGCCGACCTTGGAGATGCCCTCGACGATGGCCCGCAGCCGCTCGGGATCGTCGGTGTTGTCGGGGCGGTGGATGGTGGCCACGTAGTAGTCGCCCGGCTCGACCGGCACGGACAGCTTCACCGGGGTGCCCGCGACCTTGTCCCTGGTCTCGAACAGCACGTCGGTCATCACGTCCCCGACCAGCACGCTGCGTGCCGCGAGCCCCTCGGTGGCGAGGTGGTCCATCGCCACCTGGGTGGGCGCGAGCAGCAGGTCGGCGGCGTGGTCGGTGAGCACCCGGTTGTGCTCCTCCGGCATCCGCCGGTTGAACGACCGCAGGCCCGCCTCCAGGTGCGCGACCGGCACGTGCAGCTTCACCGCGGCGAGCGCGGCGGCCAGCGTCGAGTTCGTGTCGCCGTACACCAGCACCCAGTCGGGCGCGGTGTCCTGGATGATCTTCTCCAGCCCGGCGAGCATCGCGCCGGTCTGCTCACCGTGCCCGCCGGACCCGATGCCGAGGTTGTACTCGGGCTCGGGGATGCCGAGGTCGGTGAAGAACGCCCCGCTCATGTCGTGGTCGTAGTGCTGGCCCGTGTGGGCGATCAGGTGGTCCGCCCGTCCTCGCATGGCACGCGCGACCGGCGCCAGCTTGACGAACTGAGGACGGGCTCCGACGACGCTCAGCACTCGCACAGCGAGGCAGTCTAACGAGGACCGTCACCAGCCCCGACGCCCGCGTCCGACGCGTGAAACAGGTTGGTAATCTGCCCGTGCTCCGAGCTGGTTCGCCCTGCGTACGCGCACCGGGGCCCCTCGTGTTCGAGCCCGTCAGCACGCCGTGCGAAGGAGCACACACACATGAGTTGGTGGCAGCTGGCCCCAGCCGTCATCGTCACCGCCGCCATGGTCTTCCTGCCCGGCTACGTGGTCGTCCGCTGCTGGCGGGTGAGCGGTCTGGTGGCGGTCGGCGTCGCCGCGCCGTTGTCGATCAGCCTGATGGCGGTCGTCGCGGTGCTCGCGAAGATGGCCGGTCTGCGGTGGAGCGTGTACCCGGTGCTCGGCACGGCGGTGGTGCTCGCGCTCGCCGGGCTGGTGTACCGCCTGCTCACGCGCGGCCGCCGCAGGCCGCACGCCACGAAGCCGCTGCGGTCGCGGTGGCACCTGCTGGTGCACCTCGGCGCGCTGCTGATCCCGGCCGTGCTCCTGATCCGCGGCCTGACCAGGATGATCGGCGGCCCGGAGAACTTCTCGCAGACCTACGACAACGTCTTCCACCTCAACGCGATCCGCTTCATCCTCGAGACCGGTTCCGGGTCGTCGCTGACGCTCGGCGGGATGTACAGCAACGGCGCGCGGCCCGCCACGTACCCGGCGGCGTGGCACGACCTGGTGAGCCTCGTCGTGCAGGTGACCGGGGTGTCGCTGCCGGAGGCGATCAACGCGGTGACGCTGGTGGTCGGCGCGCTGGTGTGGCCGATCGGCGCCATCTTCTTCACCACCCGCCTCACCGGCATGCGGCCGGTGCCGGTGCTGTTCGCCGGCGCGCTGTCGGCGACGTTCGGGGCGTTCCCGTACCTGATGACCGACTTCGGCGTGCTGTACCCGTTCTTCATGTCGATCGCGCTGCTGCCCGCGGGCCTCGCGCTGGTCGCCATGTCGACCGGCGTCGGCGTCCGCGGCGGCACGCCGCGGTGGATGTCGATGGCACTGCTCGTGGCGGTCGTGCCGAGCATCGCGCTCGCCCACCCGAGCACCCTGCTGGTGCTGCTGCTGCTCGCGCTCCCCATCCTCGTCGTCACGCTGGTGCGCTACCGCCGCCGCGTGAAGGCCATCGGCCGGGCCGCCGAGGTGCGGTACTGGCTCGGCGTGGTGCTGATGCTCGCGTACGTGGTCGTGGGCGTCGTGATCTGGAAGCGGGCGCGGCCCAGCGCGAACGGCTGGTGGCCGCCGATCGAGACGATCCCGCAGGCGGTCGGCAAGGTGATCGCCGCCGGGTTCTCCTTCCAGGGGCCGACGTGGGTCGTGTTCCTGCTGACGCTGGTCGCGATCGGGCTGATCATGCGCAGGCAGGTGGCGCTGTGGCTGGTCGGCATGTACGTGATCGCCGCAGGCCTGTACGTGGTGGTCGCGGCCGCGCCCGTCGGCCGGTTCCGCGACTTCATCACCGGGGTCTGGTACAACGACCCGTTCCGCCTGGCCGGCCAGCTGCCGGTGATCATCGTGGTCGTGGCGACGGTCGCCGCGACCTGGCTGTACACGGTCGTGCTGGACCGGCTGGCCGCCCGCAGGCCGTCGTTCGACAAGCTGCGCAACACCCCGGGCGCCGGCCCGGTCGCCGCGGTGACGGCGTTCGTGGTGGCCGCCGCGATGGCGGTCGCGGGCCAGTACAGCTCGGTGAACTACGAGGTCGTGCGCGGCCAGTCGACGTACTCGCTGCACGGGGACTCGATCGTGGTCTCCACCGACGAGCTGAAGCTCATGGAACGGCTCGACGACGAGATCCCGCCGGGCGACTCGATCATCGGCAACCCGTGGACCGGCACCGCGCTCGCGTACGCGTTCTCCGGCAGGCGGATGCTGACGCCGCACGTCGGCGGCACCATCCCGCCGGACATCAAGTACGTGATGGACAACCTCGACGACGTCGAGGACGACCCGAAGGTGTGCGACATCGTCCGCGACCTGCACGCGTACTGGGTCCTGGACTTCGACGGCAGGCAGGTGCACGACCGGCACGTCCGGTTCGACGGCCTCGACTCGCTGTTCACCAACCCGGGCGTCGACGAGGTCGACCACGAGGGGCTGCGGGCGCGGCTGTACCGCATCACCGCCTGCTGAACGCTGGCACTACCCTCGCCGCATGGGTTTCGGTTCAGCAGTCCGGCACAGGCTCGGCCGTTTCGAGATCCCGGCGGCCGACGCGTACCGCAACCGGTTCATCGACCTGGACTCGCTCGCGACGACGCTGGCGAGCCTCACCACCGCCAAGCGGACCCTGGAGATCGGCAGCGGTGACGGCACGTTCGGCCAGCGGCTGGTGCGGGCGTTCCCGGACGCCACGTACGTCGGCATCGACGTGGCCCCGAACCCCGGCCGCCTCTACCGCGGCGACCCGGCCCGCGCCACGTTCCGGTCGATCACGTCGAGCGACTTCATCGCGGAGCACCCGGCGCCGTTCGACCTGGTGACCATCGTCGACGTGGTGCACCACGTACCGGAGGAGCTGCGCGTCCCGATCCTCACCGACGCGGCGAAGCTCACCGCGCCGGGCGGCATGGTGGCCGTGAAGGACTGGGAACGCGGCAAGGGCATCGCCCACCTCATGGCCTACACCGCGGACCGCTACGTCTCCGGCGACAAGACCGTCCGCTTCCCGGCCCGCGACGAGCTCCAGGCGATGATCGCCGACGGCCTGCCGGAGTTCTCCGTCGTGTGCGAGGCGCGGATCCCGCCGCGCCGCAACAACGTCCTGTACGCGCTGCGCAGGACCGCCGAGATGTGAAAAGGCGCGCCCGTCGCCGGGCGCGCCTTTTCGTTGTCCTACCGGGTCAGCTCACCGCGTAGGCCGTGGCGAGACCCGCGCCGATCGCCGTCGCGCCGGTCAACCCGGGCACCTGCGTCGGCACGTCGGCCGGGGACCACTGGCCGCCGAGCTGGCCGCGGCTGTTGAGGCCCCACGTCCACACGGAACCGTCCGAGCGGCGCGCCATGGCGAACGCGTCACCCGCGGCGAGGTCGACCACGTCGGTCAGCCCGGTGACCGGGCCCGGCGTGCTGCGCACGCAGTCGGGCACCGTCGCGTCCACGCAGTTGACACCGGTCGTGCCGTTGCCGAGCTGCCCCGCGGCGTTGTAGCCCCACGACTGCACGGTGCCGTCCGCCATCAGCGCGTACGTCGCCGTCGTGCCACCGGTCACGATCTTGCTGACCCCGGTGAGCCCCGGGATCTGGACCGGCGACAGCTTCATGCAGTTCGTGGCGAGCGGGTTGTCGTAGCAGGCCGGGCCACCGGCGGTGCCGATGCCCAGCTCACCCTCGGCGTTGAAGCCCCACGTCCACACGGTGCCGTCCGACTTCACGGCGAACACCGCGTTGTAGGTGGCGGCGATCGAGACGACGCCGGTCAGGCCGGGCACCTGGATCGGCGTCACCGCACGGCACCCCGGGCCCACCGGCATGGTGTCGCAGCCGGTGCCGTAGGCGCCGTTGCCCAGCGAGCCGCCGTTGGCGCCCCACGCCCACACCGTGCCGTTCGCGCGCAGCGCGAACGTGGTGAGGTAGCCGGCCGCGACCTGCTGGACGTCGCTCGGGATGTTCACCGCGACCGGCGCGTTGCGCTGGTTCACGCTGCCGTCGCCCAGCTCGCCGTTGCCGTTGTGGCCCCACGCCCACAGCTTGTTGTTGTTGTCGAGCGCGTAGGCGCTGAAGCCGCCGGACGAGATCTGCCGGATGTTCGTCAGCGAACCGACGCGCACCGGCACGGTCGACAGCCCCCACGGGGTGTTGTTGCCGAGCTGCTGCAGCCCGTTGGAACCCCAGGCCCACACGGTCCCGTCGCCCCGCAGGCCGTAGCCGTTGTCGATGCTGCCGGAGACCGCGGTGTACCCGCTGCCGCCGTCGACCCTGCCGGGCTCGCCCGAGTAGCCGCCGGTGGTGCCGACGCCGAGCTGGCCGTTGGAGTTGGTGCCCCACGAGCGGACGCACGCACTGCCGCACGCGGCGGGCGGCGGCGCGAAGTAGCCCGCCACGTCGACGATCACGTCGACGACGCCGGTGTTGTTGCGCATCCAGATCTCACGGCCGGGGCCGAGCGCCACGACCGCCATGTTGGCCGCGGTCTGCGCCTTCGCGAGGTTGATGTTCGACGCGTTGGGCCTGCTCGCGCCGCCCGGCCACGCCGTGACGAACGTCGAGGCCGACGGTGCGGTGCCGGTCAGGTTGAACACGAGCGAGGTCGCCGACGGGGGCACCTCGGTCGTGAACTCGAAGACCGCGGTCTCGCCCTGGTACAGCGGCTCGCCGTACCTCGTGTCGTACACCCGGTACGGGTACATCTGGTAGAAGGGGTTGCCCCGGTCCGTGGCGTAGTAGCCCGCGAGGTCGACCACCAGGTGCGTGTTGCCCGAGTTGTTGTGCAGCGTGATGCTGCGGTTGGTGCCCAGCGCGACCGTCACCAGGTTCGGCGTGATCTGCCCCGGCACCAGGTTCAGGCTCGACGCGAGCGGCCGCGACTGGCCCGTCGGGTAGGCGGTGACGACGGTGCTGAGCGTCGCGCTCGCGCCGGTCAGGTTGAACGTGACGGCGGTGGCCGTCTCCGGCACGCGCGAGGACAGGTTGATGGTCCGCGTCTGCCCCGGACCGAGCGCACCGCCCGACACGCGGGTGTCGAGCACGCGGGTCGGCGCCATCGACGTGAACCGCGCGCCGGTCGCGGGTGCGTAGTACCCGGCGAGGTCGGCCACGAGGTGGACGTTGCCGGAGTTGTTGCGCAGCTGGATCTTGCGGTCCGGGCCGAGCGCGACGGTGGCCGCGTTGGCGCGGATCTCCTTGGCGCGCAGGTTGAGCGTCGACGCGATCGGCCGCGGCTCGCCGGACGGCCAGACGTTGATCACAGTGGACACCGACGGCTGCACACCGGTCACGTTCAGCACCACGGCGGTGGCGTTCTCGGGCACCCGCGACGACAGGTCGACCGTGATGACCCCGCCGCCCGGCACCGCGCCCGCGGGCACGCCCGTGCCGTAGCGGGTGTCCAGCACCCGGGTCGGCGTCATCGACGTGAACGCCGAGCCACCGGAACCGACGGCGGCCGCTTCCGGTGCGGCCGCTGCCGTCCTCGCCCGCGGCGCGGCCGTCGTCGCGGAGCCCAGCCCCACGCTCTTGCGAGCCTCCGCGATGGTCATGACGTCCACGCTGTCGGTGCTCGCCGCGACCGGTGCCTGCTCGACCGGTGCGGCAGGCTCGGCCGAAGCCGTGCCCTGCGTGCCGAGCAGGGTGACCGCGGCCACCCCGATCAGCAGTGTGTTTCTCTTACGCCCCAACGAATTCCCCTTCATCCCAGTGTTGGTCAGTACCGGCGGTCGGTTACCTGGCCGGTTGTGGAGTTCCAGAAGATGTAGCCGTGCTGGAAGTCGTTGCGACGTCCGCCGGTCACGGCGTACTCGTTGCTCTTCGGGTAGCCGAGGTAGGACTTCTCGTAGCCCAGCGCGGCGTACCTGGACCGGATCGCGCCCTTCACGGCGAACGCGCCCGTCGCGGCCGACCACAGGATCGTGCCGCGCTGGAAGTGGTTGTAGCGGCCCGTCTTGCTCGCGGTGTCGGCCTCGTCCGTGGTCGGGTAGCCGAGCGACGCCTCCGCGCCGAGTGCCCGGTACCGCGTGTGGATCGCGCCGACGACGGCGTGCGTGCCCGCTTGCGGGTGCCAGTAGATGCCCCGGTTCCCGCTGAACAGGTTGTACCGGCCGCCGTCCTTGCCCGCGGTCTCGTCCGTGGTCGGCAAGCCCATCACCAGGTGCCCGCCCGCGGCCAGGTACTTGGTCAGGATCGCGCCGTTGACGGCGTGGGCGCCGGTGGCCGGCGACCAGTACATGCGGCCCTTCGTGTAGGTCCGCCAGCGCACGCCCGCGTCACCCTGCTCCGGGCCGGTCGGGGTGCCGAGGATCGTCCTGATCGCCGCGTCGGTGTTGTACCGGCGGTCGATCGGCGAGAAGTAGATGACCTCGTACACCTGGTCCGCGTCGGGCAGCGTCACCTCGCGCACCCGCTCGGTCCGGCCCTCGGCCCACTGGCTGAAGGTGGCGAAGCCGTCCTGCGCGACCTCGGGCGCGATGATCGTCAACGGGGTGCCGACGGTGAACAGGCCGGAGCTGGTGTGCTCCTCGTCGATGGTGAAGTCGGCGGCCGCGGTGCTGCGCAGCGTCACGCGCCGCTGCTTCGGGTGCACGGTGAACGTCTGCTCGGTCGACGCGCCCTTCGCGTCGGTGGCGACGGCGGTGACCTCGAGCCTGCTGTCGCCGGGATGTCCCTCGAACTCCAGGCTGAAGTCCGGCCCTTCCTGGCGGGCGCCCGGGTGCTGGTGGCACTCGGCGGGCGAGGAGCAGTGCACGATCTGGATCGCCCACGTGAGGGTCAGCGCCCCGTCCTCGGGGTCGGTCGCCGAGCCCTGCGCCTGGACGACGTCGCCGACGGCGAACGTCCGCGCCGGGTCCGGCGCCCGCACCGTGAGCACCGGGGCGTGGTTGCCCGGGTACACGGTCCTGGTGGCGGCGCCGGTCTTGCTGCCGTCGCTGGCGGTGAGCGTCACCTCGAAGCTCTCCCCGGCCGCGTACGTGTGGCTGACGCGTTCGCCGGTGCCGGTCTGCCCGTCGCCGAACGCCCACGTGTAGGTGAGCGGGTCGCCGTTGGGGTCGGCGGACCTGGACGCGTCGAAGGCGACCGTGCGGGTGTCCGCGTCGACGGTCGCGGTGATCTCCGGTTCCGGTGCCACGTTGCCCGGCGAGTACACGAGCCTGCGCAGCTTCCCGGAGTGGATGTCGGCGTAGACGATGTCGCCGCCGGTGGGCACGGTCGCGAACTTGACCGGCGCGCCGATCTCGACGCCGAGCCCGCCGGTCTCGGCGGCCCTCGTGACGACACCCTTCTCGTCGAACTTCAGCGACCACAGCAGACGGTCGGAGTAGTCGCCGAAGAAGTACGCACCCCGGTACTGCTCCGGATAGGACTGTCCGGTGTAGACGACGCCGCCGGTGACGCTCGCGTTGATGCCGTACGGCGAGGTGCTGTGCCGGTAGGCGTGCATGGGCATGGCCGTGGTGACGCCCGCGCACTCGGGGTAGGAGCTCAGCCCGGTCCGGACCCCGCCCTCCCAGCACGGCCAGCCGTAGTTGTTGCCCGACTTGATGAAGTCGATCTCCTCGTAGGTGCCGTTGCCGACGTCGCCGACCACCGGCTGCCCGGAGACCGGGTCGAGGGAGATCCGGAACGGGCTGCGGAACCCGCTCGCGTAGATCTGGCTGCGGACACCGCCCGGGTTGGCGGGGTTGTAGTACGGGTTGGCCGGCACGCCGGTGCCGTCCGGGTTGACGTGCAGGACCTTGCCGTGCGGGTCGTCGAGGTTCTGCGCGCGCAGGCCGAGCGGTGAACCGATCTTGGCGCTGTCGCCGATGGTCACCCACAGGGTGCCGTCGGCCGCCGCGACCAGGCCGGAGATGCCGTGGATCGTGGCGTCGGCGAAGGTCTCGACCACGATCTGCTCGCCGGTCAGCGCGGTCGGCGCGCCCGCCTGGTCGGTGGTGGCGGTCCAGCGGCTGACCCGCAGCACGCCGTTCGCACCGGTGCCGGTGCCGGTCTTGTGGACGGCGCGTGCCGTGTAGACGGTCCTGCTCGTCGCGTAGTCGGGTGCGATGGCGAGGCCCGCGAGGCCGAGGTCGCCGGTGCCGTTGGTCGGGAGCATCGCGATCTGGCGCGGTGCGCCCGAGCGGGGCACGTGCATGACCTTGCCGTACTTGCCCGCGACCATGATGCTCTCGTCCGGCAGGTACGCGAAGTCGGTGAGCCCGTCGCCGAGGCCGCCCGCGGAGATGCCCGCGAGGCCGGTCGCGATGTCGCGGAGCACGAAGTCCTTCGGCAGGGTGGCCGCCGCGGCGGGGGTCGCGGGAAGCACAGCGAGCGTGGCCGCGACCGTCGCGAGGACAGACAGCAAGGTGACACGGCGCAGCGACTTCGCCATGGACGCCCCCCATACGTGCATCGACCAGGAGGCCGATTTCATCCATTCGTGCCCCCTATCGCCGCAACGCGTTACGGCGTTTCACCCAAACGTGATCCGTATGCAAAAGTGCGGGAAAGTTTCCTGCGAACCGTTGAGGTCCGTCGCACGTCCTGGGGGCGACGGGGTGGCGCCTTCCTAGAATCGGCGGCGCCCGAGGGCTGGATCCCCAGCGAGGAAATCGAGGTCGCACCGCGATGAACTGGTTCGAAGCCGTGCCACATGCCCTGGTCACGGTCGCGTGGTTGCTGTTGCCCGGTGCGGCGATCAGCTACCTGACGGGGCTGCGCGGCATCGCCGCGTGGGCGATCGCACCCGTCACCAGCATCGCGTTGATCGCCGGCACCGCCATCCTGGCCGAGATGATCGGCGTCGACTGGTCGCTCGGCATTGTGCTCGTCGTGTGCGCGGTGGCGATCGCCGTGGTGGCCGCGATCGCGATCCCGTTGCGCGGGCGGCGGATCTTCGCCGTCGACGCGGACCCCCGGCCCGTCACGGTCGCCGGTTTCGCGGGGCTGGTGCCCGCGCTCGCGCTCGGCGCGGTCACGGTCGTCCGTGCGATCCGCACCCCGGACACGCTGTCACAGACCTATGACGCGCTGTTCCACTACAACGCGCTCGCCTACATCCTCGACTCCCACAAGGCGTCGTCGTTGACGCTCGCCACGTTCGGCAACCCGGACGTGCCCGGCGTGTTCTACCCGGGCGCGTGGCACGACCTCGGCTCGCTGCTCGTCATGACGACCGGCACGACCATCCCCGTGGCCGCCAACCTCGTCAGCGTCGTGGCCGCGCTCGTGCTGTGGCCGCTGTCGTGCCTGCTGTTCGTCCGCCAGCTCTTCGGGCGCAACACCGCGGCACTCGCCATCACGGGCGTGCTGAGCATGGGCTTCGCCGCGTTCCCGTGGGACCTGCTCGGGTTCGGCGTCCTGTGGCCGAACCTCCTCGGCATGGCGCTGGCGCCTGCGGTGCTCGCGCTCGTCTTCACCATCACCGGCTGGACGAAGGACGACGCCATCGGCCGCGGTCGCGCGTGGCTCACGCTGCCGGTGGTGCTCGTCGCGACCGGGCTGACGCACCCCAACGTGCTGTTCTCCGTCGGCGTCCTGTCGCTCATCCCGATCGCGGCCGCCATCGGCGCGCGCGGCCTGCGGCTGCACAGGGACGGCCGCACCTGGCGCGGTGTCGCCGAGTTCGCCGCGTTCGTGCTGGTGTTCGCGGTCGCCTGGTACTGGGCGGCCACCACCCCCGCGTTCGCCGACGTGCGCCAGACCTACTGGCCGCCGTTCGAGACCCCCGCCAACGCGGTCGGCGACGTGGCGTTGAACGCCACCAACAAGCGCGACGCGCTGTGGGTCCTGTCCGCGGTCGTCATCGCGGGGATCGTCGCCGCGCGGCGGTACCGGGTGCTGTGGCTGGTCGTCGCCGGCCACGCGGCCACCACGTTCCTCTACGTGCTCGCCGCGTCCATCAACCGGCCGGACACCAGGATGTTCACCGGTTTCTGGTACAACGACTCGCACCGCCTCGCCGCCATGGTGCCGATCACCGCGGTCCCGCTCGCGGTCGGCGGCATCCTGTTGCTGGCGGCCAAGGTCAGCGAGTCGCCGACCCGTCTCAGCAGGGTGCCCAGCACCTACGCGGCGATCGGGCTGACCGTGCTGCTGCTGGTCGTGACCACCGGCCTCTACCCCGCCGACCGGCAGAAGCGGGTCGCCGCGGGCTACGCCGTGTCGGACGTCAGCAAGCTCGTGACCGCGGACATGGAGCGCTTCTACCTGCGCGTCAAGAACGAGATCCCCGAGGACGCGGTGGTCGCGGGCAACCCGTTCAACGGCAGCGCGATGCTGTGGGCGCTGGCCGACCGCGAGGTGCTCTTCCCGCACTTCCGCAGCGAGCACAGCAGGGAGCAGCGGATCATCGCCGGGCACCTGAACGAGGTCACCACCGAGCCCGTGGTGTGCGAGGCGGTGCGGCACCTGCACGCGGACTACCTGCTGGTCGGCGCGGCCAAGTTCCGCACGTACGACGGGTACTGGAACTACTACCGCGGCCTCGCCGACCCCGGCTCGGCGCCCGGCTTCGAGCTGGTCGACAGCGACGGCACCAACAAGCTGTACCGCGTCACCGCGTGCGGCGAGGGCGGCAGGAACGGCTGAGTCAGCGGCCGAAGGCGTGCCGCACCAGCGGCCGGACCCCGTTCCGCGCCCGCAGCGCCTGCGGCAGGTTGGTCAGCGCGAAGATCCGCGACGACAGGTGCAGCCGCGCCACCCGCGCGGCGCGGTGCCAGCCGTGCGCGGCCATCTGCCCGGCCACGTCCACGAAGAACTCGCCCGCCTCGGTGAACCGCGACCCGTCGAACGCGGTCGAGGACGACTCGCTCGCGTCGTGCCTGCGGTATTCGAAGCACACGGTCCGGTCCGCGACGAGCCGTTCGCCACGCACCACCAGCTCCATCAGCAGCGCCAGGTCCTGGATGACCCGCAGGTCGGGCCGGAACCGCAGCTCCTTGAGCGCCGAGGAGCGCCAGCAGATCGCCGGGAAGTACAGCCAGTCGCCACGCAGCAGGCTGACCGCCAGCTCCTCGCCCGCGAGCGTCAGGCGGCGGTCGAACCTCGGCTTGTAGAGGATGCGCTTGGCCTCGTCGACCAGCGTCTTCGTCTCGTTGCCCGCGCTGTCGATCACCCGCACCCCCGGCTGGATGATGCCCGCGTCCGGGTGGTCGAGGTGCACGCCACGCACGACACCGACGTAGTTCGGCAGCATGAGGTCGTCGCAGCCGATCAGCACGGCCAGCTCGTGCTCGACCAGCTCGAGGCAGCGGTTGAAGTTGCCGGTCAGGCCGAGGTTCCGCGGGTTGCGCAGGTACCGCACCCGGTCGTCGGACAGCCCGGCGAACCACGCCGTCACGGCCGGGTCGTCGTCCGGGTTGTCGTCCACGACGGTCAGCCGCCAGCGCGGGTCGTCCTGCGCGAGCACGCTCTCCACCGACGCGCGCATCATCGCGGCGTCGCCGTAGAAGGGCATCATGATGTCGACGGTGCTCACGTCTGCTCGCGTTCCTCCCGCAGCTGCTCGACCTCCAGGCGCAGGATCGCCTGGTCCTCGGCGAGTTTGCGGGTCTCGTTCTCCAACCGGGACACCTCCCAGGACAGGTGCAGCACCACGCCCACCAGGAACAGGATGCCCACGAAGAACAGGAGGTTGGTGGGCACCGCGACGCCGAGCGCCCGCGCGAGCCAGATCGCGAGCCCGGGGACGGCGGTGAACACCAGCAGGAACACACCGACGACGAGCCACAGCACGGCGTACTTCTCGCCGAGCTGACGCCTGCGCAGCAGCTCCACGATGCCTGCCAGCACCAGCAGGCTGCCGACCAGCGCGACCAGGTACGTGCTCACGGGACACCTCCTTGCCGCGCGGGTTCCGGCGCGTCGGCCGTCTCCCACCTGCGGATCAGCGCGAGCAGCAGGGCGAACCCGGCGCGGAAGAGATAGATCATGGACTTGACCGGGCGGTGGCTCGGGTTGCCGCCGCGCCGGGGGCGCATCCGCGCGGGCACCTGCGTGACCCGGCAGCCCGCCCGCAACGCGATCACCAAAGACTCGACCGTGTCCCCCAGGTACTCCACGGGGTAGTGCTCGGCGAACACCGCCAGCGCGCGGCCACCGGACGCCTTGAACCCGGACGTGACGTCGGTGAGCCGGGTCTTCGCGAGCCGCGACAGCACCTTCGACAGCACGACCATGGCCCACTTGCGCGGCCCGCGCACCCGGTACTCGTCGTCGGGTGTGGAGAAGCGGGCGCCGATCACCACGTCCGCCTCGGCCAGCTTCTCCAGCAGCAGCGGCACCTCGGCCGGGTCGTGCTGGCCGTCGGCGTCGACCTGCACGGCCGCGGAGTGCCCGTGGCGGACCGCGTAGCGGAAACCGGCGCGCATCGCGCCACCCACGCCGAGGTTGAACGGCAGCTCCAGCACGAGCGCCCCGGCCTGGCGGGCGACGTCGGCGGTGCGGTCCGTCGAGCCGTCGCTCACCACCAGAACGGGCAGGTCAGGGGTGGCGGCACGGATCTCCCGGACCGTGTCGCCCACCGTCTGCTGCTCGTTCCACGCGGGAACGATGATGATGGGCAGGCCAGGTCTGTCCGTGGACACGGGCGACTACGTTAGCCGGTCACGACGGTGGCACCGGCGGGGGCAGGATCGGCTTTTCCGCGCCGCAACGAGGTGGAAACCGCGCGGACCATCACGGCCACGACGACGGCCGCACTCACCAGCTGTGCGATCACCCCGGCCCGGATCGGGTCCCCGGGCAGGGCGAGCAGGCCGGCCAGCACCACGGTCCCGGCGAGCCACGCGGCGGTGACCGACTTGTGCGCGCCGAGTGCGATCAGCCCCGGCTGCAGGACCAGCGCGGTCATCATGCCGACGGTGCTCACGCCGAGCAGCCCGACGACCACGCCGGACAGCCGGACCTCCGCGCCGAACAGCACCTGCACGGCCCACGGCCCGATCGTGAACGAGGCCAGGACGGCGGGCAGGCCGATCGCGAGCACCGCGAGGACGATGAGCCGCAGCCTGGCGCGCACGGTCGCGAAGTCCGCGGCGGCCGCCGCCCGCGTCAGCGACGGCAGCAGCATCGCCTGCACGGGCGCGAACAGGAACAACGGGATGCGTGCCAGCACGAACGCCGACGCGAACGCGGCCGCGGCGGCCGCGTGCCCGGTCATCCGGGACGTGACGACGACCGGCCCGATGTTCATCACGACCAGCATCAGCAGCGTGCCGCCGACCAGCAGCGCCACCGACCGCGCCATCCCGCCGACGGTGACGGGCGGGGCCGGGGTCACCTCGGCGGGCAGCACCGGCTTCGGCCGCAGCCAGAGCAGGCCGACGACCGCGCCGAGCACCTGCCCGGCCGCGAAGACCAGCGCGAACGTGGTGGCGTCCGGCGTCGCCAGCCACGCGATCAGCACGCACGGGACGATCCGCGCCAGGCCCTCCCCCGCCAGCGTCGCCGAGTAGCCGGTGAACCGCTGCAGCCCGCCGAGCAGTCCCCGCACCACGTACACCGCGGCCGCCGCGAACCCGCTCACCACCACCGCGGCGAACAGCCCCCACCGGCCGCCGAACGCCTTGTCGGTCAGCACCGGCGACACCGCGCCGAGCACCACGAGCAGCGCCACCAGCAACCCGCAGGCCAGCAGCCACGCGTGCCGTGCGACCGTGCCCGGCCCCCGGCCCGCCGCGGCCTCGGCGCTCACCGAGCGGCTCGTCTCCTGCTCGAGCGCGGTGAACACGCCCGACCCGACGATGTTGACCATGAGGTAGAGGCTGGCGAGCGCGGCCGCGTCCGCCGGGGGCAGCGTGTGCCCGGCCAGCGCCACGAACACGTACCCGGCGGCGCCGACCAGCAGGAGGCCGCCACCCATGTCGATGGCGGGACCGAACCGCTTGCGCACGTCGAGCACACGACCACGGTAGAGAACACGCCCCGCACCCTCCGCATCACCTACGCTTCACCCCCGTGCGACATGTGGTGGTGGTCGGCGGCGGCATCCTCGGCCTGGCGACCGCGCGGGAGCTGACCTCGCGTGGCGACCGGGTGACCGTCCTCGAGAAGGAGGACCACTGGGCGGGCCACCAGACCGGGCACAACTCGAACGTCGTCCACGCCGGCCTCTACTACGCACCCGGCTCGTTCAAGGCGCGGATGTCGGTGGCCGGGAACCGGTCCATCGTCGCGTTCGCCCGCGAGCAGGGCGTGCCCGTCGAGGTGTGCGGCAAGCTCGTGGTCGCCACCCGCGAGGAGGAGCTGCCCGGCCTGCACGCGCTGGCGGCGCGCGCCGAGGCGAACGGCGTGCCTGCGAAGCTCATCGAGCCCGCCGAGGCGCATGAACTGGAACCCGAGGTGGCGTGCCTCGCCGCGCTCCGCGTGGCGAGCACGGGCATCATCGACTTCCCCGCCGTGTGCGCCGCCTTGGTCCGGCTGCTCACGGATGCGGGCGCTGACCTGCGGCTTTCCACCCCCGCACTGGGCATCCGGCCGGGCCGGGCCGGCGGGGTGGAGATCGCGACCGGCACCGAGGTGCTGCGCGCGGACGCGCTGGTGAACTGCGCGGGCCTGCACGCCGACCGGGTCGCGAGGCTGGCGGGGCTGAACCCCGACGTGCGGATCGTGCCGTTCCGCGGCGAGTACTTCACGCTGCGGCCGGAGGCGGCGCACCTGGTCCGCGGCCTGATCTACCCGGTGCCCGACCCGACGCTGCCGTTCCTGGGCGTGCACCTGACCCGGATGCTGGACGGCAGCGTCCACGCCGGGCCCAACGCGGTGCTCGCGCTGCGCAGGGAGGGGTACCGCTGGCGGGACGTGTCCGTGGCCGACCTCGCCGAGGTGGCGCGGTTCCCCGGCATCTGGAAGCTGGCCCGCCGGTACCCGCGCACGGCGGTCGCGGAGGTCGCCCGCTCGCTCTCCCGCCGCCGGTTCGCGACGAGCCTCGCCCGGCTGGTGCCCGCGGTCGGCAGGGAGGACCTGGTGCGGGCGGGTGCCGGTGTCCGTGCACAGGCGTTGCTGCCGGACGGCACACTGGTGCAGGACTTCGTCATCGAGTCCGCCGCGCACCAGGTGCACGTGCTGAACGCCCCGTCCCCTGGTGCGACCTGCGCGCTCGAGATCGCGAAACACGTCGCCGACCAGGTCTGAGGGGTATGGGCACCGTCACAGAACACCGTCGGGCGGACGGCGCGCCCGCGCGCGGTCCCGCGTCCGCACGGCCGGGGTTCCGCCCGGACATCCAGGCGCTCCGGGCCGTCGCCGTGCTCGCGGTGGTGCTCAACCACCTGTCGGCCGACTGGCTGACCGGCGGTTACGTCGGTGTCGACGTCTTCTTCGTGATCTCCGGGTTCCTGATCAGCTCCCACCTGGACAAGGAGATCAGCGGCACGGGCCGGGTGCGGCTCGGCCGCTTCTACGCCCGCCGCATCCGCCGCCTGCTGCCCGCCGCGCTGCTGGTGCTGGGGTTGTCGGTGGCGGCGGCGTACTTCCTGCTGCCGTACCCGCGCTGGGAGGCGACCGCGCACGAGGCCGCCGCGAGCGCCATGTACTGGGAGAACTGGCTGCTGGCGGCGAAGTCCGTCGACTACTCGGCGGCCAACGCGCAGGCGAGCCTGGTGCAGCACTACTGGTCGCTGTCGGTGGAGGAGCAGTTCTACCTGGTCTGGCCGGTGTTGCTGCTGGTGCTGTTCCTGGTCCGGCGCCGGCGTGCGCAGGTCGTCGGTATCGCCGTGGTCGGCGCCGCGGCGCTGGCGTTCAGCGTGTACTACACGGACGCGTCCCCGAACGAGGCGTACTTCGTGACGCCGGGCCGGGCCTGGGAGTTCGCGGCGGGCGCGCTGGTCGCGTTGCTGGCGCACCGGCTCGTGCTGCCGAAGGTGGCGGCGGGGCTCACGTCGTTCGCGGGTTTCGCCATGATCGTGGCGTCGGCGGTGCTGTACGACCACCACACCCCGTTCCCCGGCTACCACGCGCTGCTGCCCGTGGCGGGCACCGCGCTGGTGATCATGTCGGGGCTGCGTCCCGGCAGGCAGTGGCACTCCCCGGTGACGGGTTCGTGGCCGGTCCAACTGGTCGGCAACATCAGCTACTCGCTGTACCTGTGGCACTGGCCGCTGATCCTGCTGGCCCCGTTCGTCCTGGGCGACGTGCTGGACGCGGGCGAGATGACCACGCCGTGGCTGCTGGCGGTGCTGGCGGTGTCGCTGGTCCTGTCGTACCTGTCGAAGGTGCTGGTGGAGGACCGCGGCCTGGCGTTCGGCCCGCTGGCCCGCAGCACGAAGCTGACGTTCGCGGCCATGGTCGCCGGCGTGGCGGTGGTGGCGGTGGCCGCCCACCTGCTCAACGGCGCCTACGACCGCGAGGTGACGGCGGCCCAGCGCAAGGCGGAGGTGGTGGAGGAGACCCCGTGCCACGGCGCCCCGGCGCTGGCGGGTGGCGTGAAGTGCGAGGACCGCTTCGGCCCGGCGGCGGTCGTCGACATGGGCCCGGCGAACCAGTACTACAACAAGCCGCCGGAGTGCCGGTCCACGGACAAGTACATGGTCGGCGACAAGCGAACCACGTCGGTCTGCGATTTCAGCCGGGGCAGGGCCAAGGCCCCCAGGGTCTGGCTGGTCGGTGACTCGCACGCCCAGCAGTGGCAGGGTCCGCTGTTCGACCTGGCGAAGGAGAACGGCTGGGTCCTGAAACTCTCCCTGCTGGGCGGCTGCCCGTTCGCGCGGATCGAGTTCGAGGGCTACCGGACCGTGGCCTCGGAGGGCAGCAAGAAGGCCTGCATGAACTGGACCGCGAAGATCGCGGACGTCGTGCGGGACGATCGTCCGAAGATGGTCTTCACGTCGTTCTTCGCCCGCGAGGAGTTCGCGAACGACGGCAGCGACCGGTCCCAGACGGAGCAGTACCGCGAGGGCCTGGAGCCGTACTGGCGGAAGTGGACAGACGTGGGGGCGCGGGTCTTCGTGCTCGCGGACCCGCCGCTGAACGGCAAGGTCCGGAACCGCGACTGCGTGGTCCTGAACCCCGACGAGCCGCTGGCGTGCGCCGTCGAGAGGAAGGTGGCGCACCCCAGGGACCCGCTGACCGAGGTGGCGAGGAAGACCCGCGTCCGCAACGTCGAGCTGATCGATCTGAGCAACTACTTCTGCGACAAGACCCGCTGCTACGCGGTGGTGGGCAACGTGGCCGTGTACTTCGACAGCGACCACATGAACCTGGAGTTCAGCCGCAGCCTGAAACCCATGATCGCGAAGGCCATCGGCCTCCGCTAACCGCGACTCCCCACCACCAGCGCCAGCCCGATCAACAGGGCCCCGGCAACCCCGGCAAGGTGAAGCTGCTCCCCGTGCAGGCCGACGGCGAGCACGGTGGCGGTGAGCGGCTCGAGCATGGTGGCAAGCGCGGCGGCGGTGGGATGCGTGTGCCGCAGGCCGACGAAGTAGGCGCCATACGCGAGAGCGGTGGGCACGACCCCGAGAAAGAGAACAAGCCCGACGACGTCACCCGCAAAGGACAACCCCATACCGGCAACAAGGGCGAACGGCGTCAACAACACCCCGCCGAGCAACAACCCAACGCAGGTCACCACGTGCTGCCCCACCACAGCCCGAGCGGTGACCAGCGTCAGCAAAGCAAACCCAGCGCCTGCCAGGAGGGAAGCGACCACCCCATAAAACGTCCGCCACCCGTCCAGGTCACCGGTCCCCCCGGACAACAACCCCAGCCCGACCACGGAGGCGAGAATGGCGATCCCGGTCCGAGGAGAAGGCCACCGCCGCTCACGCAACGCGGTCCCCAGGGCGACGAACAGCGGAACACACCCGATAGTGATCAAAGTGGACAAGCTGACAGAAATCTGCGCGACAGCGACCTGATAAGCAGCCTGAAACTCGGCCAGCAAAATGCCGGAAACGGCAAGCCGCCACACAACAGCCCGCCCCCGCAGATAACGCAACTGCCCCATGCAGGCGACGACCACGGTCGCCACACCCCCACCGACAAGCAGGCGGTAGGCGGCAACAGAAACGGGCCCGACCTCACCCGCCTTCTGCAGCAAGGCACCGGCAAGTCCACCAGTACCCCACAGAACCCCGGCAACAAGAACCAACGCCCCGGAAATACGCACAGGACGACCCACAAATGTGAACAAGAAAAACCGCTCCCGCGATCGAAGTCAAAGGAAACCTCGCATACGCGGATGTAAGCCGGGCAGCACCAAATAGACGCCGCGGCATCAGCTCACAGCGTCACAGCCTTCCAGCACACACCCGCTCAGAAGCGGGGCGGCGGAGTAACAAGAAACAACCGGTGCACGCCCGCAGGCTACGTCCCCCCAGCACCCCGAGGCCACCCGATACCCCCAGCGGGAGGGTGCCACCGCTCCGGGCCGCCGGCTCCGCCAACTGCCCGGCACCCGACCCCACCTCCGACAACGAGGCTCACCGATCCGGCTGCCCCGGTCCCACCGAACGACAGCCCGGCGCTCCCGCACCGCACCGCAGAGGCAGCCACCCAACCTCAAGGCGTCCCCACCTGGCGACGCGATTCCGCAACCAGCGTCGCGGCCTCTCCTCGAGCCTCCTCACCCAGCTCGCCGGTCCCATCCGCCCACGTCAGCCACCTGGCACTCCCGCACCACAACCGCGGAGCCGGCCACCCAACCTCAAGGCGTCCCCACCCAGCGACGCGATTCCGCAACCAGCGTCGTGGCCTCTCCAGCTCGCCGGTCCCATCCGCCCAGGTCAGCCCCGTCCTGGCGCTCCTCGGCTCGGGTAGCGACCGTCATCGGACCGTCCCCGGCGGGCACCACCCATCCAGGTGGCCCGTCACGCAGGGGTGAGCACGTCGCGCCCCAGGAAGGGGCGCAGCGCCTCCGGGACACGCACCGAGCCGTCGGCCTGCTGGTGGTTCTCCAGCATCGCCACGATCCATCGCGTGGTGGCGAGCGTGCCGTTCAGCGTGGCCGCCACCTGCGGGCGGCCGTTCTCGTCGCGGTAGCGGATCGCCAGCCTGCGGGCCTGGAACGTCGTGCAGTTCGACGTGGAGGTCAGCTCGCGGTAACGGCCTTGCGTCGGCACCCACGCCTCGCAGTCGAACTTCCTCGCCGCGCTCGTGCCGAGGTCACCGCCCGCCACGTCGATCACGCGGTACGGGACCTCGATCTTCGCGAGCATCTCCTCCTCCCACGCCAGCAACCGCGCGTGTTCGGCCTCCGCCTCCTCCGGGCGGCAGTAGACGAACATCTCGACCTTGTCGAACTGGTGCACGCGGATGATGCCGCGCGTGTCCTTGCCGTACGTGCCCGCTTCTCGGCGGAAGCACGACGACCAGCCCGCGTACCGCTTCGGGCCGTTCGACAGGTCGAGGATCTCGTCGGAGTGGTAGCCCGCCAGCGGCACCTCCGACGTCCCCACCAGGTACAGGTCGTCGTCCGCCAGGCGGTACACCTCGCTCGCGTGCGCGCCGAGGAAGCCCGTACCGGCCATGATCTCCGGGCGCACGAGCACGGGCGGGATCATCAGCGTGAACCCGTTCGCGGTCGCCTGGGCCGCGGCCAGGTTCAGCAGCGCCAGCTGCAGCTGCGCGCCGACACCGGTCAGGAAGTAGAACCGCGAACCGGACACCTTCGCGCCGCGCTCGACGTCCAGCGCGCCCAGCCGCACCCCGAGGTCGAGGTGGTCGGCGGGCTCGAAGTCGAACTCGGGTGGCGTGCCGACCTCCCTGACCACCACGTAGTCGTCCTCGCCGCCGGCCGGGGCGGCCGGGTGCACCACGTTCGGCACCGCCATGTGCAGCTTGGCGAGCTCCTCCTCAGCCGTGGCCTGCGCCGCCTCCGCCGCACGCACGTCCGCCGCCAGCTGCTTGCCCTTGGCGAGAAGTGCGTCACGTTCCTCACCGCGCGCACGGCCGACCTGCTTGCCCAGCTGCTTCTGCTCGGCACGCAGCGTGTCGGCGGCGGCTACCGCGCTCCGGCGCCGTTCGTCCGCGGACAGCAACGCATCGACCACCGCCTCGTCCTCGCCTCGGGCGCGCTGGGACGCGCGCACCGCCTCCGGATCCTCACGCAACGTCCTCAGGTCGATCACGGCCCGGAGCGTATCCGCCGACCTGTTTCCACCCGCAAGTCGATTCGACCCCTACCACGGTGCGTGACGCTGGCATCATGGACGCGATGTCTGCACGCGTCGGGTTGTCGAGCTCCCGGAGGAGCACGCTCAAAACACGGTTGGTGATGGCGGGCGCCTTCGTCGGGGCGCTGGCCGTGCTCAGCATGAGCATGCTGTTCTCGTGGCCGGTGTCGGTGAAGAGCTCGGCGGACACGGTCGCGGAAGAGGCGGCCGCCGCGTTCGACTCGCCCAGTGGCACCTGCCTGGACTGGCCGAACGACGCCCCGCAGAACATGCGCCGGGTCCCGTGCTCGAAGCCACACACCTTCGAGGTGACCGAGAACGTCGACATCGGCAAGGACTACCCCGCGAGCGCGCCACCACCGAACGACGAGGGCTGGCAGCAGGTCGTGACGGAGAAGTGCACCGCGGTGGGTACCAAGTACCTCGGCGGCAAGCTCGACCCGTACGGCAAGTACACGGTGGGCGCGCTGAAGCCCAACGCCGACCAGTGGCGCAACGGTGACCGCAAGCTGCGCTGCGGCCTGCAGCGCGTGACGCCGTCCGGCAAGCGCCTGCTGCCCACCACGGGGAGCGCCAAGAACCAGGACCAGTCGAACGTGCACGACCCGGGAACGTGCTTCGCCCTGGTGAACAAGAAGGAGGTCGGCGACCCGGTCGACTGCTCGACCGAGCACTCCTACGAGGTCGTCGGCAGCATCGACCTGTCGAAGACGTTCCCGGGCGCGTACCCGTCCGAGGCGCAGCAGCTCCAGAAGACCGTGGACCTCTGCCCGCCGGTGGCGGCGAAGTACACGGGCGACAAGGACCTGGCGGCCCTTGGGCTCTCGCTGTACTCGGACACGCTGAAGGCCGAGAGCTGGGCCGCGGGCTCGCGGAAGGTCGACTGCAAGGTCGGCGCGCTCGAGCCGAACCAGACACTCCGCCCGGTGCGCGGGAGCGTGAAGGCCCAGCCCCTGAACTCCTCGACACCGAACACCCCGGCGTCGAGCACCCCGAAGTCGGGCGGCTGACATGGCGTTCGCCATGACCCGCCTGCGGTTCGAGGAGCTGGTCGGCGACGCGCTCGACCTGATCCCGGACGAGCTCGCACGGGCCATGGACAACGTGGTGATCCTCGTCGAGGACCGCAATCCCGAGAACCCGACGCTGCTCGGGCTCTACCACGGTGTCGCGCTGACGGAACGCACGTCGCAGTACGGCGGCGTGCTGCCGGACACGATCACCATCTATCGCGACGCGATCCTCGACATCTGCCGGGACGAGCAGGACGTGGTCGAGGAAGTCGCGATCACGGTCGTTCACGAGATTGCCCACCATTTCGGTATCGACGACGCCCGTCTGCACGAGCTCGGCTGGGGTTGACGGAAGTTTGTGACACTGACAGCTTGACACTGTCATCGAACACTGTCAACATTGCGGCATGAGCGACGAGCTGTACACCCTCGAGCAGCTTTCGGAACGTGTCGCCGACCTGCTGGCCGAGGACTACGACGGGCAGCAGAGCGGGCGGGTCCGGGAGCTGCCGAACGGGCGCACCATCCGGTGGTACACGACCATCGGGCTCGTCGACCGTCCGCTGGCGACACGCGGGCGGGTCGCGCTGTACGGGGAGCGGCACGCGATGCAGCTGGCCGCCATCAAGAAACTGCAGGCACAAGGCCTGGCACTGGCCGAGATCCAGGAGAAGCTGCTCGGCGTCTCGGACGCCGAGCTCGCCGAGCTGGCCAAGGTCAAACCCCACGTGACGATGGACATCGTGTACCCGCCGCGGGAGGTGGCGGTGGAAATGGGACGCCTGCTGCGGCGGGTCGAGGCCGGCGAGCCCGACACTGTCACCTCGAACACTGTCATGAACGTAGTGCCCGCCTTCCGCGTCGGTGACAGTGTCACCGTGCTGCTCGACGGCGCCACCAGAAACCTCGGCGAAGCCGACGTCGCGGAGCTGACCGCGGCCGCCGCGCCGCTGCTCGACGCGATCGAACGCCTCGGCCTGACCCCACGAAAGGAACGTCGATGAGCACCGACATCGAGTTGATCGACCAGGCGGAGGTGACCGCCCGGCCGACCGACGACGACGGGCTCGGCTGCCTGCGCACCAAGCACGGCAACCTGCCGCTGGAGTCGATCGACGTCCGCGCCAGGATCACCGGTCTCGCGTCGCACACGGAGCTGACCCAGGGCTTCCACAACGCGTACGACGAGCCGCTCGAGGCCACCTACGTCTTCCCGCTGCCGCCGCGCGCCGCCGTCACGGCGATGCGCATGGAGGCCGACGGCCGGGTGGTCGAGGGTGTGCTGAAGGAACGCGGCGAGGCACGCGCCACCTACGACCAGGCCATCCAGGAGGGCAAGCGCGCGTCCATCGCCGAGGAGGAGCGACCGGGCGTGTTCACCATGCGCGTCGGCAACGTCATGCCGGGCGAGCGGGTGACCGTGCACCTGACGCTGGCGGGGGCGCTGGCCTACGAGGACGGGGAGGCGACGTACCGGTTCCCGCTGGTCGTGGCGCCGAAGTACATCCCGGGCCGGCCGGTCGACGGCGAGCAGGTGGGCGACGGCACCGCCCTCGACACCGATCAGGTGCCGGACGCGTCCCGCATCTCGCCGCCGGTGCTGCTACCCGGCTTCCCGAACCCGGTCGACCTATCACTGTCGGTGGACGTCGACACGGCGGGTCTCCCGCTGGCCGCCGTGCGCTCCAGCCTGCACGCGACCAGGACCGACGACACCGACAGCGGCATGCGGATCAGCCTCAACCCGGGCGAACGCGCCGACCGCGACTTCCTGCTGCGCTTGAAGATCGGCGACGAGTCGGCGATCAGCACCGCGCTCACCGTCCTCCCGGACGAGGACGAGCAGGCGGGCACGTTCGCGCTGACCGTCCTGCCCCCGACCGGTGCACCGGCGAAGCGCGGCCGCGACGTCGTGCTGGTGCTGGACCGCTCGGGCTCGATGGGCGGCTGGAAGATGGTCGCCGCCCGCCGTGCGGCGGGGAGGATCATCGACACGCTGGGCGGCGACGACCGGTTCGCCGTGATGGGCTTCGACTACCAGATCGACACGCCACCCGGCCTGCCGGACAGCCTGGTCGAGGCGAGCGACCGCAACCGCTTCCGCGCGGTGGAGTTCCTCGCGACGCTGGATGCCCGCGGCGGGACGGAGATGCTGTCGCCGCTGCGCCGCGCCGCCGACCTGCTGCGCGAGGAGACCGAACGGGAACGCGTCCTGGTGCTGGTCACGGACGGTCAGATCGGCAACGAGGACCAGATCCTGTACGAGCTGTCGCCGAAGCTGGCGGGCGTGCGCGTGCACACCGTGGGCATCGACCGCTCGGTGAACGAGGGCTTCCTGCAGCGCCTGGCGGGCACGCGGGGCCGCTGCGAGCTGGTGGAGTCGGAGGACCGCCTCGACGAGGCCATGCACAACATCCACCGCAGGATCGGCACGCCGCTGGTGACGGAGCTCCAGGTCACGGGTGACGGCCTGACGCTGGACAGGACGACGCTCGCGCCCACTCCGCTCCCGGACGTCTTCCCGGGCGCACCGGTGGTCGTGATGGGCCGCTACACGGGCTCGCCGCAGGGTGCGGTGACGGTCACCGGCCAGCCAAGCCTGAAAACGAGACTCACGGCGACGCGCAGCGACAACCCGGCGTTAGCGAACCTGTGGGCCCGGGCGATCATCCGCGACCTGGAGGACAAGTACGTCACCGGGCAGACGTCGTTGGAAGAACGCATCGTCGAGACCTCGTTGAAGTTCGGCGTGCTGTCCCGGTTCACGGCGTTCGTGGCGGTGGACCAGCGCGTGGTGAACGAGGGCGGCACCACCCGCCAGGTGACACAGCCGGTGGATCACCCGAGCGGTTGGGAAAGCCCATGGGCGAGCACAGCGCCGGCGGCCGCGGCGGCACCGGCGAGCATGCCGACGTTCGGCGCGGTCGCACGCTTCAGCGCAGCCGAAGCAACACGTGGCGCGTCGGCCTTCGACAGCGGCCACGACCTGCAGGGCGGCTACGGCGGTCCTCCCCCGCCGGCACCAGGCAGCTTCCCACCACCGCCGCCGGCAGCAGGCGTCCCACCCCGCCCGGGTCTGCCGGGGATCGGCCTGCCACGCAAGCGCGGCAAGCGCGCGGCAACACCGCCTCCCGCCCCGGGCAACGTCGTCACACTGACAACGTTCGTGCAGGACGAGCTGACGCGACTCCTCCAGCACGAAGGCCAGGACGTGTGGTTACGAGCGGGCCTGCTGACCGCGCTGTCCGAGCGCATCCGCGTCCAGCTGGCGGTGTGGCAGCAGAACAACGAACCCCTGGATGCACGCACCACACTGGGCACCCTGTCAACAGAACTGGCCACACCAACAGCTGACCCGTCCGAAGTAGACCACCGCTGGCACAAGACGATCGCCACCCTGCGATCCCTGACCACCAGCGGCGCCCCCCGCACCCGCCGCCCGTTCTGGAAACGCTGACAACAAGGAGACCAGGCAAGCCAGCAATCTGAAAACGCTGACAGCAAGGAGTCCAGCAAGCCCCAGCGGTCCGGAAACGCTGACAGCAAGAAGACCAGCAAGACCCGGCAGTGCGGGTGCGGCTCCCAGGCCGCACCCGCACACCAGCCCGCAGGACACAAACACCCATTCGCGCGCCGCGACCGCCGGCTCTGCCAAACAAGCGGCTCTAGCGCGCTTTCGATGGTGCCGTCGTCGTGGCCCTCTGCCGGAGCGGCCAGCGGGCGGCATGATCGTTCGTGGCTGAGATGGCGACGCTGGTCGGCGTGGTGTTCTCGGGGCTATCGGCGCTGTCGGTCGGGGACGTCGAGGATGCCGGCGATGTGATCGTGGTGCGGGCATCGACCAGGGGCACTCAGGTGGCGTGTCCTGTCTGTGGGACGCCGACAGACCGGGTTCATGCCTTCCACAAGCGGGTGCCTGCGGATGTGCCGGTCGATGGACGGTGGGTGCTGGTGAGGTTGCGGTACATCGGATGCGTTGCGCTGTCGAACGAGTACGCGCACCAGACCTTCCGAGAGCAAGTACCGAGCTTGTTGAGCGGTAGCAGCGGCGGGACCGTCCGGCTGCGCGAGCAGGTTCACAGTGTCGTGCGCGAGCTGGCGGGCAGGGCTTAGGCCCGGTTGCTGCCGGCGATGGGGATCGCGGTCGGGCGGGACACCGCTGCGCGGTCCTGCTGGGAAACCCCTTGCCGGGTCGTGAGGTGCCGCGGGTGCTGGGAATCGACGATCTCGCCCTGCTGAGAGGTCATGACTACGCGACTGTGTTGATTGATACCGACACCGGCGCCCGGATAGACGTGTTGTCTGGGCGCGGTGCCGAAGGTGCTGGCCGGGTGGCTGCGGGCGCATCCACGAGCCGAAGTTATGTGAAGGGACGGCTCGGCCGCGTACGCGCAGTCGGTGCGTGACGGACTGCCGAAGGCGGTCCAGGTCGCCGGCCGATGGCATCTCCGGCACGGTCTGTGTGACGCCGTGGTAAGGAAGTGGCCCGCCCACAGTGCATGCTGGCCACGGTCGCGCGACTGCGCGAGGGAAAGCTCGCCGAAATCACCCCTCAGCGGTGGCAGCAGATCCATGCTCTGCTCGACGCTGGAGTCGGGCTGCTGGACTGCTCACGCCGCCTCGGCCTGGCAATGAACACCGTCAAGCGATACGCCCGCGCGGCCACACCGCAACACGTTCAGCGGGTTCCCAAGTACCGCACCTGCAGAGTCGGCCCACATCGGGGCCACCTCCGCCTGCCGTGAACAGAAACCGGGCGTGGGGGCTACCGCGCTACTAGCCGAGATCCACTCGCCTACTACTGCCCCGGCCGGAGAACCTCACCGAACGGCAACGCCAACAACTCCAAGCCCTGACCGCGGCCGCCCCGCGATGACGGCGCTGGCAGACCCCGTGCGTTCTTTCGCCGCCTTGCTCGCTCCTCACAAGGACAACCCAACCTGTTGGCGGAATGGACCACCGCCACACGCAAAGCGGACCTACTTTCCGTCAGAGGCCTCGACCAGGACAGCGACGCCGCCACCGCAGCGATCACCCTCCTCCGCCACCACATCCTCCTTGGACAACACCACCACCGAAAAGTGGTGCCGTTGTGGCCCTCCGCCGGAGCGGGTCGGCGGACTGTCACGATCCTGTGCCGCTGAGATGGCGACGCTGGTCGTTGTGGTGTTCTCGGGCCTTTCGGCGCTGTCGATTGAGGGCGTGGAGGACACCGCGATGCAGTCGTGGTGTGGACGTCGACCAAGGGCGGTGCGGTGGCGTGCCCGATGCGTTCCCCACACCGGACATCATGTCGGTCATCAGGCGCACTTCCATGATCGGGAGTTACACGGATCGTCGTTCGGTCCTCCACAGCCACTCCTGGCGTTTGCGGTGCATGGGCTGGCCTCGCTCAAGAACCGCGTCACCAGCCGAGGCGGTAGTGCTCGAGGGTGGTGATGATGCGGATGAGGTTGAGGAGTTCGGCGGGTCGTCCGCGGTAGCCGGTGGCGAGGATTTTCCAGTCCTTCCAGTGAGCGACAGCGCGCTCGACCGCGACCCGCAGGCTGACGATGCTGCGGTTCCGGACCTGGGTGGCCGGGTCATGCTCGGCGTGACCGGGCCACCTTCAGGCGCGGCCGGACCACCGTGGTGCCTGATAGCCCAGGTCACTGCGGTGGGTGCGAGCGAGACGCTGGTCGACCCGATCGCGCCGATGGTGGCCCGGTCGTGGGTGCGCCCCCGAAACTGGTTCGGCCGCGGCCAGGAGTTGACCGCTCAGGTCGGACAGGACCTGACGTTCAGCCCCTCGGTGTGGCAGTCCGCCAGCATCGTCTGGACAGGTTCGACCGCACCGCCACCAGCGTCCGCACAACCCCGACGCCGGCGGGCGCCGCCCCCGCCCCGGGCAGGGACCTGGTGAAGCCACGCGACCACTTCGTCCGTCTCTTGGTCGATGCGAAGCATCGGCGGGTGCACCCAGCCCACAGGGCAACCGGTGCGTGCGGGTGCCGTCGGCGGTTGGCGTCTGCGTGGCTGGGTGGATGTCCAGGGGCCAGATCAGTGTGGTTGTACCTCGATGACGATCTTGCCCAGTACTCCGCCCGCTTCGAGGGTGTGGTGGGCTTCCGCGATCTTGGCGAGCGGGAACACCGTGTGCACGACCGGGCGGATGGCGCCGGACTCGGTGAGGCGGGTCAGGTCCGTGAACAGGTCGGTGCGTGGGTTGCCGCTGAAGAAGTGGATTTTGCGGCGGGCGAAGACCGACGCTGCGAACAGGTAGGACAGGGAAGCGACGACGTGGTCGAGGTCGAAGGCGATCGCGACCATGCGGCCCGAGCGGGTCAACAGGTTGCGGTAGACCGGGAACTCCGTGCCTACCGTGTCCAGCACTACGTCGAAACGGCCCAGCGTTTCGGGGCGCGCGGTGCGGTAGTCGAGCACCTCGTCCGCGCCCAGGGCGAGGACCGCGTCGCGGTGTCGTGCGCTCGCCAGTGCGGTGACGTGTGCGCCGTAGGCATGGCCCAGCTGCACGGCGACACTGCCGACACCACCCGCACCGCCGCGTACCAGGAGGCGTTCGCCGCGTTGGAGTTTTGCCTTGTCGCGTAGTGCGATGATCGCGGTCGCGCCTACCGCGGGCAGGGCGGCGGCCTGCACCAGGTCGAGGTTCTTCGGCGCCGGTGCGATGTGGCTTGTGGGTACCGCCACGAACTCGGCTGTGCTGCCGAACCTCCTCGGCAGCGCGCCCCACACCCGGTCGCCGGGGCCGTACTCCGCGACCCCTTCGCCGGTTTCGGCGATCTCGCCTGCGAAGTCGATGCCGACGCGTTTCGGGAAGCCGCGGCCCAGCACACCGGTTGCCAGGCGGATCTTGCCTGCGCGGCCGTGCAGTTCGCCGCCGTTCACGTTTGACGCACGGACTTGGACCAGCACCTCGCCCGGGGCGGGGGCGGGTTTCGGGAGCCTGCCCTCGTAGAGCACGTCCGGGGGTCCGTACCTGTCGTACAGGGCAGCACGCATCTCGTTCATGTCCGCGTCAACGGCGCAACCGGACGGGGGACTCCACTTGTGGCTAATGTGAGAAACATGTCCGGTGGATCGTCTCGGTTGCGGGCCGACGCTCGGGTGAACCGTGATCGGATCCTCGACGCGGCGCGTGCGGCGTTCGCCGCGCGGGGGCTCGACGTGCCCATGGCCGCGATCGCTCGGCGGGCCGGTGTCGGGGTGGCGACCCTCTACCGGCGGTTCCCGACTCGGGCGGCGCTGATCACCGCGGTCTTCAGCGACCAGCTCACGCACTGCCTGTCCGTGGTCGACGACGCGCTCGCCGACCCCGACCCGTGGCGCGGGTTCTGTTCCGCGATCGAGCGGGTGTGCGCGATGCAGGTGACCGACCGTGGGTTCAGCGCCGCGTTCCTGACCGCCTTCCCCGGCGCGGTGGACTTCGAGCACCTGCGGGACCGCGCCGAGGAGCGGTTCGCCGAGGTGGTGCGGCGGGCCAAGGCCTCCGGCGACCTGCGTGCCGACTTCGACCGCACCGATCTCGCCCTCGTCCTCCACGCCAACGCGGGTGTCACGGGCGACTCCCCCGCGGCTGCCATGGCCGCGTCCCGTCGACTGGTCGCCTACCTGCTGCAGGCGTTCCGGGCGGGCGGCGGCACCCCGCTGCCACCGCCCGCTCCGCTCGCACTGCGCCCCGGCTGAGGCTCAGCCCTTCACGCAGACGACCTGCTTCAGCTTCGCGACGATCTCGACGAGGTCTTCCTGGTTGCGGAGCACCTCGTCGATGTCCTTGTACGCGGCCGGGATCTCGTCCACGACGCCGGTGTCCTTGCGGCACTCGACGCCCGCCGTCTGCGCCGCCAGGTCCTCGGCCGTGAACTGCTTCCGCGCCTTGTTCCTGGACATCTTCCGGCCCGCACCGTGCGACGCCGACTCGAACGAGTCCGGGTTGCCGAGGCCGCGGACGATGTACGAACCCGTGCCCATCGAACCCGGGATGATGCCCATGTCACCGCGGCCGGCGCGGATCGCGCCCTTCCGCGTCACCAGCACCTCCTCGCCGAAGTGGGTCTCCTCGGCGACGTAGTTGTGGTGCGCGGAGATCGGCTCGTCGAAGCGGACCTGCGGGAACTGCGTGCGCAGCACGTCGCAGATCAACCTGAGCATGACCGCACGGTTGCGGCGCGCGTAGTCCTGCGCCCAGAACAGGTCGTGCCGGTACGCCTTCATCTCCGGGGTGTTCGCGAGGAACACCGCCAGGTCCGGGTCCGGCAGCGACGCGTTGTGCGCGAGGCCCCGCGCGACCTCGATGTGGTGCTGCGCCAGCAGGTTCCCGATGCCGCGGCTGCCCGAGTGCAGCATCACCCACACGTCGCCGCGGGTGTCGAGGCAGATCTCGATGAAGTGGTTGCCGCCACCGAGCGTGCCCATCTGGTGCAGCGCCTTCGCCGAGTTCGCCTTCACCTCCGGCGTGAGGTCGTCGAAGGCACGCCAGAAAGCGGACCAGTCGGACGCGTCCCGCTCGTCGAACGCGGTCGCGCGGTGCTGGCCGAAGCCCACCGGCACGGCACGCTCCAGCTCGGAACGCAGGCGCCGCAGGTCGTCCGGCAGGTCGGCCGCCCGCAGGGACGTGTGGATCGCGGTCATGCCGCAGCCGATGTCCACGCCCACCGCGGCCGGGGACACGGCATCGCGCATCGCGATCACCGAGCCGACCGTGGCGCCCTTCCCGTAGTGCACGTCCGGCATGACGGCGACGTGCTTGAAGGTCCACGGCAGCGCGGCGATGTTCTGGAGCTGTCGCATCGCCTGTTCCTCGACCGTCTCCGGCCGGGTCCACATGCGAATGTCGACGTGCTTCCCTGGAATCGTCGTTGCTGCCATGAATTCCAGGGTAGGCGCCGGAACCAGCGAATTTTCAGATCAGGTGCGCGCGTTTCCAGATGGCCTTGGACGGCCCGCCGATCATGCCGACCTCGTCCAGGAACGCCACGATCTTCTCCGCCATCCACCGCCGGGACTCGTGGTGGTGCGGGTTGGCCAGCGCCACCTGCCGCGCCTCGCGCGGGTCGAGACCGACCGCCGCGTACGCGCGCGGGTGCACCAGGATGTCCATCACGGTGGCCGCGACGACCGCCGTGACCAGGCGGTGCACCTCGAGCGCCGGGCGCGAGAGCTTCGTCAGGCCGCGCACGAGCTCCTCCCGCGCGTACCGGACGTGCCGGGCCTCCTCGACCACGTGGATCCGGTTGATCATGCGGATCATCGGCTGGATCCGGTCGTCGTCGAGCATGGACCGCTGCAGCCGGTCGGTCGTCTCCTCGACGACCAGCACGGACGCGAACATGGCGGGTCCGCCGATGACCGCGCCGAACACCTTCGCGGGCACCCGCACCACGCGCGGCGGGCCGTACGCGGGCAGGCCGAGCCGGGCGATGCCCTTGCCGAACATGATCGCGTGCCGGGTCTCGTCGCCGATCTCGGTGAGCGCGTAGTGGGTGTGCGGGCTGCGCGGGTCGAGGTCGGCCGCGTACCGCGCGAGCAGCTGCATCAGCACGATCTCGGTCCACAGCCCGACGCTGGTGATGCTGCCGATCTCGTGTTTCGACAGTTCCAGCCGCTGCTCCGGCGTGAGGCGGTCCCACAGGTGGGTGCCGTACAGCGACACCCGTTCCTCCGGCATGAACCCGAGACCGTCGACCAGTGGCGCGTCCCAGTCGACGTCCACGTCGGGGTCGTAGGAGTTGCGCATGGACGAGTCGAGCAGCCGCTCCGCTGTGACGTCCCGGTCCTTGGGTTGCAGCACTCGCGCCATCGCGATCCTCCCGACAAGTACGTGTTACTTCCCGTAACAGTCAGGCTGGACCGCGCGGCGACCCCTGTCAAGCGTCCGGGCGCGTCAGCTCACCGACGAGTTGCACGATCTCCCTGGTCACCGGCCGCAACAGCCGCAGCCGGGACAGCCCGATGACGCGGTCGAGCAGCGGCACCGTGCGGTCGACGAGCATCCGGGTGCGGCGGCGGTCCGGCGAGCGGTCGTGCACCCAGAACAGCACGACGCCCATCTCGTACAGCCAGAGCAGTTCCGGCAGTTCGGGCCGCAGTTCCGGGTCGACCTTCGCCGTCGAACCCTCCAGCACGCGCCGGAACAACGCGATCTGGGCGTCCCGCGCCGGGCTCGACTCGGTGGAGAACGGGCTCAGCGGGCTCGACGGGTCGGCCGCGTTGACGAAGAACTGCCTGCCGAACTCGTGGTAGGGCGCGGCAACCGAAAGCCACGCCATCAAGACGGCCCGCAAACGTTTGGCGAAGTCCTTCTCGCTGGTCAGGACGTCGGCGCAGGCCTCTTCGTGCAGGGCGGTGATCCGGTCGTAGAAGCCCTGGACCAGCTGTTCCTTCGACGAGAAGTAGTAGTACGCGTTGCCGACCGACACCCCCGCCTCCTTGGCGATGGCGCGCATGGTCGTCTTGTCGTAGCCGTTCTCCTGGAACAACCGCAACGCCGTCTCGACGATCAGGGTGCGTGTCGCCTCGCTCTTGGGTGTCCTGACCACCGCCTCCGGAGAATCCGCCACCCGTTCACCGTATCCCCGTGACCACGTTCACGTGGGCGTGTCAGGGTGGCCCATGCGTCTTCTGCTCTTACCCGTGGTGGCACTCGCCGCAGGCGTGCTCGCCGCCCCCAGTGCCCAGGCGACGGGCGCCGAGACCGTCCGTTTCGCCACGTTCAACGCCTCGCTCAACCGCGGCGCGGCCGGTCAGCTGGTCACCGACCTGTCGACGCCGGACAACGCGCAGGCCCGCGAGGTCGCCGAGGTCGTCCAGCGCAACCGGCCGGACGTCCTGCTGATCAACGAGTTCGACTACGCGCCGGCCGCCGTCGACCTGTTCCGCGACAACTACCTGGAGCGCGGCCAGAACGGCGCCCGGCCCATCGACTACCCGTACGCGTTCATCGCGCCGTCCAACACCGGGGTGCTGACCGGCTTCGACCTGGACCGCAACGGCAGCACGAACACCGGCAACGACGCCCACGGCTTCGGCCTGTTCGAGGGCCAGTACGGGATGCTGGTGCTGTCGAAGTACCCGATCGACAAGGCGAACGTGCGGACCTTCCAGCACTTCCTGTGGCAGGACATGCCGAACGCGATGCTGCCGGACGACCCGGCGACCCCGGCGCCGAAGGACTGGTACTCCCCCGAGGTCCTCGACGTGCTGCGCCTGTCGTCGAAGTCGCACTGGGACGTGCCGGTGAGGGTCGGCCGCGAGACCGTGCACTTCCTGGTCGCCCACCCGACGCCGCCCACGTTCGACGGCCCCGAGGACCGCAACGGCACCCGCAACCACGACGAGATCCGCTTCTGGGCGGACTATGTGACGCCCGGCAAGGGCCGCTACATCTACGACGACCAGGGTCGCCGGGGCGGGCTGAACCCGAGCCAGAAGTTCGTGGTCGCGGGCGACCAGAACTCCGACCCGCTCGACGGGGACAGCGTGCCGGGCGCGATCCAGCAGCTGCTGAACGCACGGAGAGTGATCGACCCGCTCCCCGGCAGTGCGGGTGCGGTGCTCGCCGCGCAGACCCAGGGCGGGGCGAACCTGACCCACCGGTCGGACCCGTACTACGACACCGCGGACTTCAACGACAACGCGCCCGGGAACCTCCGCGCCGACTACGTGCTGCCGTCGCGGGGGCTGTGGCCGGTGCGCTCGGCGGTCTACTGGCCGACCGACGAGCTGTCCCGTCTCAACGACGCCTCGGACCACCACCTCGTGCGCGTGGACGTGCTCGTCAGCAGGCGGTAACCGCAGGCACACGTCCCGTACGGGCACGCTGCCCAATGGGGCAACGCTTTGGTTCTCCGGGGATTTCATTTCGCTGCCGACGTATTTGTGCCGCCCGTTCGTGCTCTCTTGAGTGAACACAACAGCCGGGGGGCACAGGAGGCACGCGATGTTGTGCACGGCAGAGCCAGACGTTGATCTCTCCCAGCTCGAGGCCGAGCTGGCGGGCGTGACCGCGCCGCCGGTGACCGCCCCGGCGTGGTCACGCCCGGTAACCAGGGGGAACCTGGACGACGTGGCCGCCGCCGCGTCCGCGGGGGACACCGCGGCGATGGCCGAGTTGCTCGCCTACCTGCGACCCATCATGGTGCGGTACTGCCGCACCAAGCTGGGCCGGGTACGCCCGATCAGCTCCGCGGACGACGTGGCGCAGGAGGTGTGCATCGCGGTCTTCCGCGCCCTGCCGACCTACCGGCACCTCGGCCGCCCGTTCCTCTCGTTCGTGTTCGGGGTCGCCGCGCACAAGGTCGCCGACGTGCACCGCGCCGCCGCGCGGGACCGGTCGCTGCCGACCGCGGAGACCCCGGACACCGTGCTCGTCGACGAGAGCCCGGAACAGATCGCGCTGCGCCGCGAGCTTGTCGAGCAGACGGGAGACCTGCTCCGCACGCTCTTGCCGCGCCAGCGGGAGATCATCGTGATGCGGGTCGTGATGGGCATGTCCGCGCAGGAGACCGCGGACGCCGTCGGCACGACCCCCGACGCGGTCCGCGTCGCACAGCACCGGGCGCTCAACCGTCTGCGCAAGACGGTCACCCGGTAGATGACTTCGGTGGTGCGGGCGGCTGCAGGGGGCTGCCCGCACCACCGAAGCGGTGTCACGGGCGCCGGGATGGTGATGAGCACGCCACGCATGCCGTTCGCGAACCGCGTGTTGTCGACGGCCACGTCCGCGCCGCCCGACGGGTGGAACTCCGCGCGGCCCGATCCCACCTTCGGCCGAGGTTCTCGACGTACTCGGAGCGCGGGTAGTGTCTTCGTTAAGTGTCGAAGAGAACTGAGAGGTCGTTCAGGAATGCCGATCGGGCGGTGGGCGCCGGTTCCGCACCCGGACGTCGAGTCCGTCGAGGTCGACGAGGTGCTGAAGGCGCTGGCCGACCCGACGCGGCGGCAGATCGTCCGCCTGCTCATGACCGAGGGCGACCGCCCCTGCGGCACGTTCGGCCTGCCGGTCGCCGCCTCGACGCTCAGCCACCACTTCCGGACCCTGCGGAACGCGGGCATCCTCCGCCAGTACGACGACGGCAGGCAGCGCATGAACACGCTGCGCCTGGACGAGCTGGACCAGCGTTTCCCCGGGCTCGTCCGCACTGTCCTGGACGTGGGTTAGGCCACCGGCTGGGGGACCCGCTGCGCCGCGTGTGCCTCGGCCTTGCGCGCGGCCGCCTTGCGCGCCTTCCGGTTGTGCCGCCGCTCGTACCACCACGAGTCGACCTCCACGATGACCGGGCCGAGCGCCATCACGAGCAGCAGCGTGACCGCCAGTACCGCCCCGACCCAGACCAGAACCGCCTGCAGCATGTCTTCCTCCTCCGGTGAACCTGCTGGTCACAGCTTCTCCCCGGAGACCCTGCCCGCGGATCGGTCGAACAGTCGCGGCCCACCGGCCGACCGGTCACCGCCTCGGCGCCGCCCACTGGCCGATCGGCCGACCTCCGCCCGCCGTCCGGCCGAGGCGGGAACCGTGCCGCTGCCTTACGTTGACCGCATGACACCGCAACCGGTGCCGCATCGCTGGCTGGCCACATTGCTGGGCGTCGCCCTGCTGCTCGACTTCATCATGATCGCCACCGGCTACTCGGCCGGCGTCCGGTCGCTGTTGGCGCTGCCCGGCGCGGCGATCTTCGCCGCGTGCGCGTGGTTCGGGGTGACCCGGCCTGCGAGCGCGTCGATCGTCGGGGCGCTCACGCTGACCATCTCGTCGCTGATGATGCGGGGCTTCGGCGTGAACCCGCCGTCGGTCGCGCTGTCCAACATCATGCTGACCGAGCTGATCGCCGGGGTCGTGCTGGTCGTGCTGGTGGTGTGGCGGACGGCGCCGGTGGTCGCGTTCGCGTGCACGACGGCGCTGGTGGTGTCGTGCCTGGCGTCGATCGTCCTGCGGGAGCCGTACTGCGCGGACTACTTCTGCGGCGGCTATTCGTCCGGGCTCATCGACTTCGTGTCACCCACCGACGTGCTGCAGTCGCTGTTCCTCGGGTTCCTGCTGCTGGTCGCCGCCGTCGGCACCGGCCTGTACCTGCGGCGGACCGCCCGGCAGCGGGTCGTGACCGAGATGGGCGAGCTGATCCGCAAGCAGTGGCCGCTCGGCGCGGCGCTCAGCGTGCTCGCGTTGCTTGAGCTGTCCCAGAACGGCTTCTACGGCCTGATCCCGTTGGCCGGCGCGGTCGGCGCGGGCGTGTGCGCGTTCTTCGGGCCGAAGTACCCGCTGCGGAACACGTGGCTCGCGGCGGGCATCGTGCTGTCGAGCGGTCTGATCTCGGTGATGTACGGGCGCGGCGTCGGCACGGTGGTGTCGTTCACGAGCCTGGCCGCGAGCATGGCGCTGGTCGCGTACGTGGTCCGGTTCGCGCAGCCGAAGCAGGCGGCGGGGGCGACCGCGGGCCTGGCGACGGCGAACGCACTGGCGATGGCCATGTGGAACCCGCGCACCATCACGGACACCAACTTCTCGTTCATCCTGCTGTTCCTGCTGCTCGTGTCGATCGCGGCGGGCATGTACTTCCGCGCGCGGGACCGGGAGCGGAACCAGACGGTGCAGGCCGCGGTGACGTCGGCGCAGCAGGGTGAGCGGATGGCGCTGGCACGCGAGCTGCACGACGTGGTCGCGCACCACGTCACCGGCATCGTCGTGCAGGCGCAGGCCGCGCTGATGGTCGCCGAGAAGAACCCGGCGGTCGCGGTGCCCGCGCTGGAGAAGATCGAACGCAGCGGCACCGAGGCGCTGACGGCGATGCGCACGCTGGTCGGCAGCCTCCGCGACGGCACGGCCGCGTGGACCGCGGGCAACACCGACATGGCCGAGCAGGCGACGACGGACCTCGCGGGCGACCTGGCCGGTCTCGCCGAGAACTTCGCCGGCCCGCCGGTGGAGCTGGAACTGAACCTGCCGGACGAGCTGCCGCACGAGGTCGGCCGGTCGGTGCTGCGGCTGGTGCAGGAGTCGCTGACGAACGTCGGCAAGCACGCCCCGGACGCGAGCGCCGTGCACGTGCTGGTGGCACAGACCCCCAGCGACACCCTCCACATCCGGGTGACGGACGACGGCACGAAGCGCCCGGTGAACCCCGCGGGCGGGTCGGGCGGCTACGGTCTGGTCGGCATGCGTGAGCGGGTGGAGCTGCTCGGGGGCCGGTTCGACGCGGGGCCGAGCGGTTACGTCGGCTGGAGCGTCGAGGCGTGGCTGCCGCTGCGGAAAGAGGGAATGTGATCCGGGTACTGATCGCGGACGATCAGGAGATGGTGCGCGCGGGTTTCCGCATGATCCTGGAAACCCAGGACGACATCGAGGTCGTGGCCGACGTCGCCGACGGGGTGTCGGCGGTGCGGCGCGCACGGGAGCTGCGGCCGGACGTGTGCCTGCTGGACATCCGCATGCCGGGCATGGACGGCCTCGAGGTGACGAAGGCGCTGGCGGGCCCGGGCGTCGCGGACCCGCTGAAGGTCGTGGTGGTCACGACGTTCGACCTGGACGAGTACGTGCACACCGCGTTGTCCAACGGCGCCAACGGTTTCCTGTTGAAGGACGCGGGCCCGGCGCTGCTGCTGGAAGCGGTCCGAGCAGCCGACCGCGGCGACGCACTGGTGTCCCCGCAGATCACCGTGCGCCTGTTGAAGCACTTCTCGACGGCGAACGCGACGGCCCCCAGGGAAACGACGACGGAGCCGCTGACCGAACGGGAACTGGACGTGGTGAAGGCCGCGGCCCGCGGCCTCACGAACACGGAGATCGGGACGGAGCTGTACCTGTCCCTGTCGACGGTCAAAACGCACCTCGCCGCGGTGCAGGCCAAGATCGGGGCCCGCAACCGCGTCGAGGTGGCCGCGTGGGCGTGGCGCACCGGCCTGATGGCCGACGAGGGCTAGGCGCCGCCCACACCCGCCTTGACCGTGGCGACGGTCAACTGGTTGCCGGGCGGGTTGCCCGCGCAGCCGGTGCCCGGACTGGGCACGAACATGGAGTCGTACTCGTGCGGCGGGTAGACCCGCAGCCCGCGCACGTCGGTCGGCTTGCACACGGCGGGGTCGAAGTTGCGGACCTGCACGAACCCGACGTCAGCGGAGGCGCTGGCCCCCGGCTTCAACGTGATGGCGGGCCCCTTCTTGCCGACCCGGTAGGCGGCGGGTCCGACCTGATGCCCATCGTCCCCCGCGACGTACGAGACACCGGGGAACCCCTGGATCGTGCAGGTGCGGCTGCCCTTGTTGGTGAACACGAGGCTGCGGTAGACGGTGCCGGCGGCCGCGTCCCCGTCGCGAAGGCTCAGCTTGAGGTCCGCCACTTTGCATTCCGCGCTGTTGGTGACCCCACCCTGCCCGGTGGACGTGGGCGGCTGCCCGGCCTGCGCGGTGCTCGTAGGACTGGATTCGGTGGTCGGCGAGGACTCCGCCGGCTGGGAGGTCGAACTGTCGGTGATCGTCGGCACGTTCGGTTCCCCCGAACCGGCCGACCCACCACCGCTGTTGCAGGCCGCCAGCAGCAGTACCGCACCGCTGATGATTACGCCTGCGCTGATCCTGGTTCGCAGCATGGTCATCGCCTCCACCTGGCCCCGACACCACTGGACGCTCTTCTGACTTCTACAAGGAAAGACGCTCGGCCGCCCCCTGGGTTGCTTCCCACCAGAACTACCCCTCGGTGGGTAACAACAAACAACAAGTCGTCACACAGCGTGAAAGTCCCCCGCCTTCGCGTACACAAGCGGCGCGGCGGACCCCTCGGTTGACGGCATCCTGAAAGGCGCGTTCAACACGCCAGAGACCGGGCGCTCCGCGCCCGGCCCGCGAAGCGGGCTTCGCCCGCCCAAGCCGAGCGCAGCTCACCAAGGGGGCTGCTGCCTGCCATCCCGTCGACCTGGCGAAGCCCGATCACACCGGGTCAAGGGGTCCGGAAGCACGACCCAACCCCATACCCAAGCCACCCGGACCCCTTGACGCGGTGTGATAGCCCTCCGGAAGGTCGACGGGATGGCAGGCAGACCCCGGAAACCAGTCCTTGCCAAACCAACCCCGTGCAAGACCCGCTGCCATCCCGGAGACCAGCCCGTCCGGCGAGGACCCCCCGGAGGGAACCCCGCGCAAGGCCAACCACCAAACCCGGGAACACAGACCGCCACAACGGCACTGACCTGCGAAAACGCCCCCGCCCAGTACGTACGGACAGCCCCCACCACTCCCGGGGGCACCCCGCTGTCCAGTCTACCGGTGACCACCGACAGGGGGACGGAAGTCGATCTTGCCTGTGGACAATCACCCCACCTGTGGACAACCCGCCCCCCGCCGAAACGGAACCGGGAGTCCGGTCACCGGATACGCGCGTCGCGAGTACGTGAACTCGCATGCGTGGTCAGCGCTCGAATGATCTTGTCGCGCTTGCGGCGGGTGTCGGTGTACGAGCGCGGTCGTTGGATGATCGCCGCGTCGGTCAGGGCGTAGCGGGTCCACACCTTGGCGACGCTGCGGCCGGTGCGGTCCGGCAGCTCGGAGATCGATACGTGGATGACGTTGCGGGCGTGGATGTGCTTCGTGCGCAGGCCGTTGTCGGTGAACTCGACCTCCCACAGCACGCCCCTGGCCGCGGTCGCGGCGGTCAGCAGGGCCCGGGAGCGGCCGCATGCCAGTTCCAGGGAGAAATCCCGGTCCAGCTCGCGGGTGCGCCGCTTCCCCGCCACGAACCTCGTGACGAAAACCAGAACGAGTACGCACCCCAGCGCGATCAGAAACGTGTTCATGATGCCCTGCACCTCCTGCCAGCATGCCGTCCAACCCCAGGGACAACGGCATGGCGCTACGGCAGGTCGACCCGGCAGCGCCGACGGGTCATCAGGTCATCCGGAGCACCTCTCACCGTTTCCCGGTTGTTACGAATCCATCCCTCGGTCCGACAATATCCATTAGCGCCGAGCATCAGGGATCCGTCAAGTATTTCGGTGAAACTGGTCAGTTGGAGGAAAGTTTTCTGCTTGACCTCGACCTAGGTGGAGCGGTCACTGTGTACTCATGGACGTCGACACCGCTGACCGCTACCTCGCCAGGATCGGCGCACGGCGGCCCGCCGCGCCGGACGCCGCCGCACTGAGGGAACTGCACCGGCGGCACGTCGAGGCCGTGCCGTTCGAGAACCTGTCGATCGTGCTCGGCGAGCCGGTCAGCCTCGACGAGGACGCGCTCGTCGACAAGATCGTCCGCGGGCGGCGGGGCGGGTTCTGCTACGAGCTCAACGGGGCGTTCGCCGCGCTGCTGACCGCGCTCGGGTACGACGTGCGCCTGCTCGGCGCGTCCGTGTTCGGCGATGACGGCACGCTCACGCCCGCCTTCGACCACCTCGCGCTGCTCGTCGAGCTGGACGAGCGGTACCTCGTCGACGTCGGGTTCGGCGCGCACGCGGTCTACCCGCTGCGCCTCGACTGGCCGGAGGCGCAGGAGGACCCCGCCGGTTCGTTCCTCGTCCTCGACGCACCCGGCGGCGACGTCGACGTGCGCCAGGACGGCGTCCCCCAGTACCGCGCCGAACTGCGGCCGCGCCGGATCACCGACTTCGCCCGCCTCGCGTGGTGGCACGCGAACTCGCCCGGCTCACACTTCCGCTCCGGGCCCCGGTGCTCACGTGCCACCGAGTCGGGGCGCGTCACCATCCGCGGCGACCGTCTCATCGAGACCGTCCACGGTGTACGGACGGAGACCACGCTCGCCGAGGACGAACTCCTCGCGGCGTACGAGAAACACTTCGGCTTCCAGTTGCCGCGCGTGCCTACTTGCTCGCCACCCTCCGGTACTTCGCGACCGACAGCGGGATGAACACGGCCAGGATCACGACCGACGACAGCAGCGCGTAGAGCACCGCGTTGTCTGCGGGCCAGCCCGGCGGCGGCACCATGTTCGGCGGCGCCTGGTTGCCGAACAGGTCGCGCACCGACTGGATCACCGCCGTGAACGGGTTCCACTCCGCGATCACCCGCAACGGCCCCGGCATCGTGCCCGCGCCGACGAACGCCGACGAGATGAACGACAGCGGGAACAGCCACATCAGGCCCGCGCTCTGCGCCACCTCGACACTCGGCGCCGACAACCCGATCAGCGCGCCGATCCACGACATCGCGAACCCGAACAGCAGCAGCACCAGGTACGCCAGCACCGCGTCGAGGAAGCTGCCGCGGATCCGCCAGCCCACCAGCAGCCCGCACAGCGACATGATCAGCAGCGCCAGCGACGACACCACCAGATCGGACGTCGTCCTGCCCAGCAGCACCGCGAGCCGGGACATGGGTAACGACCGGAACCGGTCGATGATGCCCTTCTGCAGGTCGTTGCACAGGCCGATCACGGTGAACGCCGAGTTGAACGAGATGGTCTGCACGAAGATGCCCGCGATCAGGAACTCGCGGTACTGCGCGCCGCCGAGCGCGCCCCCGAACACGTACGCGAACAGCAGCACGAACATGATCGGCTGCACGACCGCGGCCATCAGCCACTCGGTGTTGCGGCGGACGTTCAGCAGGTTGCGCCACGCGACGATGCCGCCGTCGCGCAGGCCTTGCGTCAGGACAGTCATGGCTCCTCCGTCGCGTGGCCGGTGAGCGACAGGAACACGTCGTCGAGCGTCGGCCGGTGCAGGGCGACGTCGAGCACGGTCACGCCCTCGACGTCCAGCCGCCGCAGGGCCTCCACCAGCGACTTCGGTCCCGCGTCGACCAGCACCTGCACGCGCCTGCCGTGCTCGTCGACGACCGGTTCGGCCGAGCCGACCTCGGTCAGCACCCGCTTGGCGACCGCCACCTCGGCGTCGTCGGCGACCACGACGTCCAGCCGTTCGCCGCCGACCTCCGCCTTGAGCTGGTCGGCGGTGCCGCTCGCGATGACCTTGCCGTGGTCGATCACGAGGATCGTGTCGGCCAGCTGGTCGGCTTCCTCCAGGTACTGCGTGGTCAGGAGCACGGTCGTGCCGTCGGACACCAGCTCGCCGATGACCTCCCACGTGTCCAGCCGCCCGCGCGGGTCGAGGCCCGTGGTCGGCTCGTCGAGCAGCACGACCTGCGGGGCGGCCACGAGCGCCCCCGCGAGGTCGAGGCGCCTTCGCATGCCGCCCGAGTACGTCTTCGCGGGCCGGGCCGCCGCGTCGGTCAGCCGGAACCGGCTGATCAGCTCGTCGGCGCGGGCGCGGGCGTCCGCCTTGTTCATGCCGTAGAGCCGGCCGACCATGTACAGGTTCTCGAAGCCGGTCAGGTTCTCGTCGACGGCCGCGTACTGGCCGGACAGCCCGATCGACTTGCGCACCTTGTTCGGTTCGGCCAGCACGTCGTGCCCCGCCACCCAGGCACGGCCGGAGTCGGGGCGCAACAGGGTGGTGAGGATCCGTACGGCCGTTGTCTTGCCCGCGCCGTTCGGGCCGAGCAGGCCCAGCACGGTGCCGGTCGGTATCTCCAGGTCGATACCGTCGAGCGCGCGGGTGGACCCGAAGGTCTTCACCAGCGCTTCCGCCCGGACGGCGGCGTCGGTCGGCATGCGCCTCCCCCATTCGTCGTGTGACGGGGCGCACTGTAGACCGGAGCACCGACAATTTCGCCCGGTTTATGGGCGACGAGGGGCTCTGCGGGGACGTCTAGCCGGTGCGGCCCTCGCGCACCCCGGTGACCCAGCTCGCGGCGGCCGCGTAGTCGGCGTCGGTGTTGTCCGCGCCCGCCAGCGTCGGCGTGCCGTCGGCCTTCGGGTAGGAGCCGAGGAAGCGGACCTCGTGGCAGCGGCGGTGCAGCGCGGCGAGCGCGTCGGCGACCCGCTGCTCCGCGACGTGCCCGTCGAAGTCCAGGTAGAAGCGGTACTCGCCGAGGCGGCCCTTCATGGGGCGGGACTCGATGCGGCTGAGGTTGATGCCGCGCAGCGCCAGCTCGGTGAGCATCTCGGCGAGCACGCCGGTGCGCTGGTAGGCGGCGACGGCGACGATCGACGTGCGGTCCGAGCCGGTCGGGGCGGGCAGCACGCCGGGGCGCTGCAGCACGAGGAAGCGGGTGACCGCGTCGTCGACGTCCGCGATGCCCGTCTCGAGCATGTCGAGGTCGTAGTGGTCGGCGGCGACGGGCGCGGTGATGGCGGCGTCGCACTGGCCGTCCAGCACGCCGACCGCCGCGGCCGCCGTGGAGGTGGACGCGAGCTGCGTGGCGTGGCTGAGGTGCTTCGCGAGCCAGCCCTGGACCTGCGCGAGGGCGTGCGGGTGGCTGGCGACGGACCGGATGTCGCCGAGGTCCGTGCCGGGCCGGGCGAGCAGGGAGAACTTGACGGGAAGCACGACCTCGGCGATCGCCACCAGCGGCTCGTCGACGGCGAGCGCGTCCATGGTGGCGGACACCGCGCCCTCGACGGAGTTCTCCACCGGCACGCACGCGAGGTCGGCGTGGCCGTGCCGGACCGCGGCGAGCGCCTCCGGCACGGTCGCCTCCGGCACGAGCGTGTGGTCCGGGCGGTTCGCCGCCAGCGCGGCCTGCTCGGAGAAGGTCCCCTGCGGTCCGAAGTACGCGATGCTCGGCACGAAACCCACCCTAGCCCCGCTGCTCTGCGTTGCTGGCATGCCCGATCGGGTGCACGGAGACTTAACCTGCCAGGGGGACTGAGTTCGCGGTTGGCGGTTACGCCCGGTGCCTCCGAAGTGCCATGCTGAAACCCGTGACCGCCGCTGAAAAGGCTTCGCAAGCGGGGACCGGGACAGGGGAACCGCTTCGCCTCGTCCTGTGCGCCGTCGACGACGCCCTGGCAGCGGCGTGGGAGGCGGCGGCGGACGGTCGGCGCGAGGTGTACACGCACCGCGGCTCGACGCTCGACGTGCCCGCGGACGCGGTGGTGAGCCCGGCTAACTCGTACGGGTGGATGCGCGGCGGTATCGACTCGGTGTACACGCACGCGTTCCCGGCGATCGAACAGCACGTGCGCAGCGCCGTGCTCGCCTACCACGGCGGGGAGCTGCCGGTGGGCCAGGCGGTGATCGTGCCGACCGACGTGGCCGCGCCCGCGTGGCTGATCAGCGCGCCGACGATGCGGGAGCCGGGCGAGCGCCTGCCGCAGGACACCGTGCACCCGTACCTCGCGGCGCGCGCGGTGTTCCGGATGTGGCGCGACGGCAGGCTGGACGACGACCGGCCGGTGCGGTCGGTGGTGTCGACCATCGCCATGCCGGGCCTGGGCACCGGGATCGGCGGCGTGCCGCCCGAGGTGTGCGCCCGCCAGGTGATGGCCGCGTGGGACGAGGTGCTCGCCCCGCGCGGACCGGATCGGTGACGAACCGCGATCCTCTTCGGCCCGGCCTCGTGTGGGTGATCCGTGAGCCGGGGACTTGACTCGTCGCGCTGCCCGCCCTCGCGGTGGGGAACGGCGGGCTGGACTGGGCGGACGTGTCGCGGGCGGCGCACGAGAGGCACGGCGGGGCCGCCGTGGAGTTGCACCGGCCGCTGCTCCGTCCTACCGGACACCGTGCCTGACGGTGACGAAATACGTGCCGCAAGTTCACACTTTGGGTGGCTCGCCAAAATCGGGCACTGCGGGTTAAGTGGGTGGCGACCGCAATTTCCCACCTAGGAGGTCGAATGTCGTTAACGGTGCCCGCCGACCTGTTGGAGAAAGCCCAGCAGGGCCCGGTGTCCGACGACGATTTCATCGCCTGCATCCGTGATTCGCTGCCCTACGCGTGGTCGGTCGTCACCGACGTGGCGGAGCGGCTCTCGGCCGGCGGCGGTCCCTTCGCCGACAACCAGAAGGAGCCGCCGGACGAGCAGTCCCGTGGTCAGCTCCTGCGCCTGGTCGGCAGCGACGCGATGCGCGCCGCGGTGGAGCGGCACTTCAACGTGCGCCTCGCGTTCCAGAACTGCCACCGGCTGGCGCTGTTCGACCCGGCCGCGCACGCCGCGTACGCGGAGTTCACGAGCCCGCGCGCGCAACTGCTGAACCAGAGTCCGGAATTGGTCAACTGCTGAGAAAGGGGAGCCCTCGCGGCTCCCTTTTCTCCGGTCGACTCATGCAGTTATTGCAATTCCATGGTCAGTTCGATTTCGTCGCGGATGGGAATGCCGTCGTTGCCGATCTCGGGGATTTCCGGTTTGCGCCTCCGCGCCTCCGCGACGGCGCCGACGTGCAGGGCGGTCAGCCGGAAGCCGGCGCGCTGGTAGAAGCGCAGCGCCCCGGTGTTGTCGTTGGTGGTGGTCAGGCGGATGGTCCGCACGCCCGCCCCTCGGCAGTGCTCGACGAGCTCGGCGAGCAGTGCCGCGCCGACGCCGCCGCCCGTGAACGCGTTGATGGTGACCAGCTCGGCGACCCCGTCGTGGACCAGGTACGTGAGCAGGCCCACCACCTCACCGTCTCGCTCGGCCAGCCAGCCGGGCAGCGCGGCCGCGTCGACGAGCCCGCCCAGCGACAGGGCCACGACCTCGGTGGCACCCCATTCGCGGACCAGGATCGGCGCCACGACAGCCCGGTCGGCCGGGGTGAGCGGCCGCAGCGTGTAGTGCGTCACAGTGCCCACAGTGCCAGGAACACCTAACGTTTGTTGACGTGGCGGTGAAGACCCGCGACCTCAGCCCCTACGTGGAGCTGCGGCGCGAGCAGTGGCGTGAGCTGAGGCGTGCCACCCCGCTGACCCTGACCCTCGACGAGCTGGTGCGCCTCCGCGGCCTCGGCGACCCCGTCGACCTGGACGAGGTCGTCGACGTCTACCTGCCGCTGTCCCGCCTGATCAGCCTGCGGGTGGCCGCGCACCAGCGGCTCTACGCCGACACCACGTCGTTCCTGGGCGAGCGGGCGCAGCGGGTGCCGTTCGTGATCGGGATCGCGGGCAGCGTGGCGGTCGGCAAGTCGACGACGTCCCGCCTGCTGCGCACGTTGCTGGCGCGCTGGCCGGACCACCCGCACGTGGACCTGGTCACGACCGACGGGTTCCTGTGGCCGAAGGCGGACCTGATCCGGCGCGGCATGATGAGCCGCAAGGGCTTCCCGGAGAGCTACGACCGGCGCAGCCTGCTGCGGTTCGTGTCGGACGTGAAGTCGGGGTCGCCCGAGGTGCACGCGCCCGTGTACTCGCACCTCGCGTACGACATCGTGCCCGGGGAGACGCAGGTGGTCCGCAAACCGGACATCCTGATCATCGAGGGCCTGAACGTGCTGCTGCCGGGCCAGGGGCTCACGGTCGCGGACCTGTTCGACTTCTCGATCTACGTGGACGCGCACACCGAGGACATCGCCCGCTGGTACGTGGAGCGGTTCCTCACGCTGCGGGACACGGCGTTCGCCGACCCGGACTCGCACTTCCACCACTACGCCGGGCTGAGCGACGACGAGGCCCGCGGCGAGGCCGCCCGCCTGTGGAAGACGATCAACGAGCCGAACCTGGTGCGGAACATCCTGCCGACGCGGCCGAGGGCGTCGCTGGTGCTGCGGAAGAACGCCGACCACCGGATCAGCCGCGTCAGGCTCCGCAAGCTCTGATTGTCGGTGGTCCGTGGTTGGGTGTCAGCCGTGGACAAGGACAGATTCCTGGAGTGCCTGGCGGCCGACTTCACGCGCCTGCGTGCGGTGGTCGAGGGTGCCCTGGACGCGCCGGTGCCGTCCTGCCCCGGCTGGACCGGCGCCGACCTCGCGCGGCACGTGGCCGAGGTGTACCTGCACAAGACGGAGACCATGCGGCGGGGCGCCTGGCCCGCGCCGTGGCCGCCGGAGTTACCGGACGTGCTGCCCGCGCTCGACGACGCCTACCGGGGGCTCGTGGCGGAGCTCACCGCGCGTGACGTCACCGACAAGGCCCTGACCTGGTACGCGCACGACCAGACCGTCGGGTTCTGGTTACGTCGCATGGCGCACGAGACCGTGATCCACCGGCTGGACGCGGAGCTGGCGGCAGGCGCCGAGCACGACCCGATCCCGGCCGACCTCGCGGTGGACGGCATCGACGAGCTGGTGGCGTGCTTCCTGGCGTACGCGTCGGAGGAGGACCCGGACGAGATCGCCGAGTACCTCGCCGACTGCGACGGGCGGACCGTGCAGATCGCGACCGAGGGCGCGGGCTGGCAGGTGCAGCTCGGGCCGGAGACGGTCACCGTCGAGCGCGGCGAGTCGGACGCGGAGGCCGCGGTCGTCGGGGACCCGGGCGCGGTGCTGCGGTGGGTGTGGCGGCGCGCGGGCGACGACGAGGTCCGCCTGAACGGCAACCGGTGGGCGATCGGGAAGCTCAGGGCACTGCTGGGGGCGGCGACGCAATAGTCTGGCGGCATGGCCGTGAGGGTGGCGCTCGTCGACGACCACGAGGTGGTGCGCCGTGGGCTGCGCGACCTGCTCGACGGCGAACCCGGCATCGAGGTGGTGGCCGAGGCCGGTGGCGTCGAGGAGGCGCTGGTGCGTGTCGGCGCGACGCTGCCGGACGTGGTGGTGGTCGACGTGCGGCTGCCGGACGGGGACGGTGTGGCGCTGTGCCGTGAGCTGCGGCAGCTCGACCCGCCGCCGCGCTGCCTGGTGCTGACCGCGTTCGACGACGAGCGGGCCCTGATGGAGGCGATCATGGCCGGCGCGTCCGGGTACCTGCTGAAGCAGGTGCGCGGGCAGGACCTGGTGGACGCGGTGCGCGAGGTGGCGGCGGGCCGGTCGCTGCTCGACCCGGTGACGACGGCCCGTGTGCTGGACCGCGTGCGCCGCGAGGCGGCGACCGACGACCTCGCGGCGCTGACCGAGCGGGAGCGCGCGGTGCTGGAGCTGATGGGTGAGGGCCTGTCGAACCGGGAGATCGCGGAGCGGCTGTTCCTGGCCGAGAAGACGGTCAAGAACTACGTGACGTCCGTGCTCGCGAAGCTCGGCATGGAGCGGCGCACGCAGGCGGTGGCGTGGTTCGCCCGCCGCCCGCAGCGTTGATCACCAGTCGCGCCACTTGTCCGTGATCTCGTTCCGGTCGATGCCCTGGCGGCCCGCGAGCGCGGCCACGTCGATGCCCGCCTCGACGAGCGTGGCGTCGATGTAGGCGCAGAGCAGCTCGCGTTCGTCGGTCTCGTACGCCGTCTCGTCGAACTCCTCGTTGACGGCGTTCAGCGCGAGCACCACGTTCTCGACGGCGGCGAGCACCTCCTCGTCGGACGGGTCGTCGAACTCGGCGACCTCGACCTCGAACTCGGTGAGCACCTCGTCGGTGCGGAGGATCATGGTCTCGGGGTACAGCTCGGCGTCGTCCGGGTTCTCCGCCACGTCCGCACGCCACACGTCGGTGGGTCTCTCAGCCATGCGCGAAGGCTAGAACGTAGGCCTGCGGGGTTTTCTCCGGGTACGGCCCGACCGTGTCGGGGGCGCGGAGGAGCCGTGCCCGGACGGTGAAGCCGCTGTCGCGCAACAGGTCCGCCATCGCCTCGGGGGTGCGGTGGTGGAAGGTCAGCGAGACCTCGTGGCCGCCCGCGTTCGTGCGGTGCTCGGCGCCGGTGCCGGACTGGAACGCCAGCTGCAGCAGGCCGCCCGGGCGCAGGACGCGGTGGAACTCGGCCAGCGCGGCGGGGAGGTGGGTGTCGGGGACGTGGATGGTCGAGTACCAGGCCACCACGCCGCCGAGGGTGTGGTCGTCGATCGGCAGCGCGGTCATGGCGGCTTCGGTGAACGTGAGGTGCGGGTGGCTGCGGCGGGCGGCGGCGAGCATGCCGGGTGACAGGTCCACTCCGGACACGTCGACGCCGAGGCCGGCCAGGTGGGCGGTGATGCGGCCGGTGCCGCAGCCGACGTCGGCGACGGGGCCGCGCACCAGTTCGGCGAACACCGCGAGCACGGCCCGGTCGAACGGCTTGGCGGCCAGTTCGTCGCGGATCCACTCGGCGTAGTCGTCGGCGGTGGCGTCGTAGGCACGCCGGGTCGCGTCGAGGAAGTCCACGTCGCACGGTAACGCGACTGCGGGCGGCCCCGGTGGGACCGCCCGCAGTGCTTCGGCCGCGTCAGGCGGGTGCGACAGCCGCCTCCGCCGGCCGGGTCCGCAGCCCTGCCCAGGTGGACAGGAGCGTGGCGCCGAAGGTGAGCAGCGCGGCCGCGCCGACGACGCCCAGGTAGACCCCGATCGGGCCGGTCGGCAGGATCGAGCCGTCCGTGACCAGGGTGAACGGCATGAGGGTCATGCCCGCGATCAGGGTGCCGAGCGCGACGCCGATGACCGTCGACATGCCTGCCTCGACCGTCATCATGCGCAGCACCTGGCCGCGGGTGGAGCCGGTGAGCCGCTGCAGCCCGAACTCGCGGCGGCGGGCGCCGGTGGACATGACCAGGCTGTTCACCACGGAGATCGCGGTGTAGGCGATGATCATGCCCGCCATCAGGTAGTTGATCCACGCGCCGAGTTCCTGGTCCTTCGCGTGGCCGGACAGGAGCGCGTCGCGGTCCACCAGCGACAGGCCGGGGTGGTCGCCCAGCACCGGCTCGAGCGCGGCCGTCACCGCGGCCGGGTCGTCGGTGCGGATCATGATCTGCTTCGGCAGACCGTCGGTGGTGTGCGCGGCCACCAGCGACGCGGGCATGAGCAGCGTCTCGAAGCCCTCCCGCGCCGGATACAGCGCGACGATCTCCACCGGCACCTCGGCACGGTCACCCATGAGCACGGTGATCGTGTCGCCGACGCCCTTGCCCAGGTCGGCGGCGTGCGCTTCCGGCAGCACGACCGTGTCGCCGGTCAGGTCGGCGAGCGTGCCCGCGCTGGGCCGGACCGCGGTGGTCTCGGCGGCCGTCCCGCCGGTGACGCCCTGGACGGACCAGCCGTCCTCGGACAGCGACGAGTCGTACGGCTTCGCCACGAACACCGTGCTGGTGGCGAACTCCGACGCGGCCGTCACGCCCGGCACGGCGCTGACCTCGTCGAGCACGCCGGACGGGATGCCGGTCGGCGACGTCACCACGAGGTCGGCCCGCAGGTTGTCGGCGAACGCCTCGTTGGCGACCGCGACGGTCGTGGTCTGCAGGTAGATGTTGGCGGTGGCGATGCCGGTGGCCAGCATGATCGGCGTGACGACGGCCGCGACCCGCACCGAGCGGGTCTTCGTCGACAGCGTCGCCAGGTAACCCGCGGTGCCCGCGAAGGCACGCACCGGCCAGCGCAGGACCGCCAGCAACACCTTCGTGACACCCGGCGACACCAGCGCGAGCGCGATGGCCCACAGCATCACCGACGGGCCCGCGGTGCTGGCCGCGATGGGTCCGGTCATGACCGCGACGGTCACGATGAACAGCGCGATCCCGCCGCCGAACGCGAGCACCGCCAGCACGACCCGCACCCACGACAGCCACTTCCGCTGGATCGCGGCGTCCGCGAGCGCCTCGGTCGGACGGGTCTTCGCCGCCTTGCGGCCGGCGATGAGCGCGCCGAAGAACGACCCGATCAGCACCGCGCCGGACGCGACGACCATCGGGATCCACCCGGACGAGTGAGTCATGGCCGTGGGCACGATCCCGTTGTCCGCGAGCCGCTCGAACAGCCATTCGCCGAACACGCCGCCGAGCAGCAGGCCGAGCCCGGCCGCGAACACCGCCATGAACAGCGCCTCGCCGATCACCATGCGCCGCAGCTGGCCCGGCGTGGTGCCGACCGCCCGCAGGAGCGCGAGCTCGCGCTGCCGCTGCTGGATGGACAGGCCCAGCGTCGTGGACACCACGAACAGCATGACCATGGTAGCGAGCCCGCCGAACACCGCGGACAGCACGATCAGGTTCTCGCTGGCCTTCTCGGAGCCCGCGAACTCGGCGAACCCGCGGTCCTCCCCGGACAGCAGCGTCGCGTTCCGGCCGGGGAGCAGCGTGCCGATGCCGTCGGCGACCGCGGCCATGTCGGCGCCGGGCGCGGTGAGCACGCCGATCAGGTCGACGGTGCCGGGGTGACCGGCGAGCCGGGTGACCTGGTCGTCGGCGAAGTACACGGCCTGCCCGGGCACCAGGCCCGACACCGTGAACGTCTCCGCGCTCCCCCGCACGACCAGTTCGACCCGCTCGCCGACCGCCGCGCCCGCCCCCTGGCCGAGCACGACCTCACCCGTCGCGGGCGCCTCCCCCGACACGAGCGACACCGGTGTCAGCGCCGCTGACGCCCATCCGTACCCGTCGGTCCGCTGCCCGCCGGCCAGCACCGGCACCGACGTCTCCCCCACCGCGGTCGCCACCCCCGGCACCCGCGACACCTCGTCGACCAGGTCGTCGGACAGCCGCACGCGTTCCGGCAGGTACGCGGCGTCGCTGTCCTCCTCCGGGTCGGCGGGGTTCTCCTTCGGCAGCGCCCACGTCTGGCTGCCGGTCACCACGAACGGCGCGGCCGCCAGCCGCTGCGCCGGGATGTCGCCCCGGATGCCCGTCTCCATCAGCCCGGCGCAGGCGAGGACCAGCACGGCGCCGAACGTCATCGCGAGGAACGTCGCGACGAACGCGCCCTTGCGGAACCGCAGCGTCCGCAACGCGATCCGCAGCATCACCGCACCCCCGCGGGCTGCTCGCCCCACGCGCCGAGGTGGGTCATGCGCTCGGCGACGGCCTCGGCGGTCGGGCGGTGCAGTTCGCCGACGAGCCTGCCGTCGGCGAGGAACACGACCCGGTCGGCGTAGGCCGCGGCGACCGGGTCGTGGGTCACCATGACGACCGTCTGACCGGCCTGGTCGACGGACGCGCGCAGCAGGTTCAGCACCTCGCGTGCGGTGCGGGTGTCGAGGGCGCCGGTCGGCTCGTCGGCGAACATGACGGCCGGGCGGGTGATCAGTGCGCGGGCGATCGCGACGCGCTGCTGCTGGCCGCCGGACAGCTCGCCGGGCAGGTGCTTGCGGCGCTCACCGAGGCCGACCTGCTGGAGCACCCGGTCGACGGCCTCGCCCTTGATCCGCTTGCCCGCGAGGCGCAGCGGCAGCGTCACGTTGTCCTGCACGGAGAACGCGGGCAGCAGGTTGAAGGCCTGGAAGACGAACCCGACGCGGTCGCGGCGCAGCTTGGTCAGCTCGACCTCGGAGAGCTTCGACAGCTCCTCGTCCTCGAGCAGCACGGAGCCGCTGGTCGGGCGGTCGAGCCCGGCGGCGCAGTGCAGGAAGGTGCTCTTGCCGGACCCGGACGGGCCCATGACGGCCGTGAACGTGGCCTTGGGGAAGCCGATGGTGACGCCGTCGAGGGCGGTCACCGCGTTGCGGCGGCCGCCGTAGGTCTTCCGCACTTCGGTGAGTCGCACCACGTCCATGGTGTTCTCCTTCTCTTGTCGCACAAGAGAAGCCTGGCGGTCGCGCGGGCCGGGATCACTGGTGCGGCCCGGCGGATGCGGGGTGGGGGTAGCCCTACCCCAGCGGCACGGTCCAGGTCACGGTCGTGCCCTTGGGCGAGGAGCGGATGTCGGAGCGGCCGCCCGCCTGCCGGGCGCGTTCCTCGAGGTGCTTGAGGCCGCGGTGGGTGACGCCCTCGGGGATGCCGCACCCGTCGTCGGCGACGACGAGCCGCAGCACGTCGTCGCGTCCGATGTGGACACGCACGTGGTGCGCGCCGGAGTGGCGGACCACATTGGACAGCGTCTCGCGCAGCGCGGCCCTGGCGTGGTCGGCGAGCGCGGCGGGCACGTCGGCGAGGTCGCCGTCGATCTCCAGGACGGGCTGGAACCCGAGCAGCTCACCGGCGATCGCGACCTCGGTGCGTGCCGACTCGGCGAGGTCGGTCGCGCGTTCCTCGGGGTCGGGGTTGCGCAGCGCGCGGACCACGGCACGAACGTCCGCGATGGACGCGTCGAGCTGGTCGATGGCGTCGGCGAGCCGCTGCGCGTCCTTGCGGACGAGCTTGCCCGCGGGGCGGCGGGCGAGCAGGTCGAGCTGCATGCCGGCGGCGTAGAGGCGCTGGACGAGCACGTCGTGCAGGTCGCGGGCGATGCGTTCGCGCTCCTGGTAGAGGGTGAGGCGGGCGCGGGCGTTGGCGCCTTCGGCGAGCACGAGCACGAGCCCGGCCTGCGCGGCGAACGCGGTGAGCATCTCGACGGCGCTCTCGGCGAACGGCCGCGCGCCGCGGTTGCGGTAGACGGTGAGCGCGCCGAGCCGCCGCTGCTCGGTGCCGAACGGCGCGGCCGCGAACGGCCCGAAGTGCCGCAGCTCGCGGGGCACGAACGGGGCGGTGCGCGGGTCGGCGGCCACGTCGTCGACCACGGTCGCCACACCGCTGCGTGCCGTGCGGGCGGCGGAGCTGCGCGGCGAGAGGACGAGCCCGACGGGGTCGGTGAAGGTGGGGCCGGGGCTGCCGTGCGCGGCCTCGACGGTGAGCGCGCCGTCCGCGCCGCGGGTCATGACCAGGCCGAGGTCGGCCTCGGCCAGCTCGGCGGCGTGACGCACGACGAGGCGCAGCACCGCGTCCGGGTCCTCGCCGGACAGTGCCGCCGTCGCGATCTCCGTGGAGGCGCCGAGCGCCTGCGCGGCCAGTGCGGGTTCCATACGCACGTCAGGCTAGTTCCAACACGGCGTCGGCGGCGGCCGCCTCCTCGGGCCGGTGGGTGACGTGCACGACGGTGCGGCCCTTGAGGTTGGCGAGCACCCGGGCGGCGGTCGGCGCGTCGAGGTGAGCGGTCGGCTCGTCGAGCAGGAGCAGCTCCGCGTCGGCGAGGAGCGCCCGCGCGAGCGCGATCCGCTGCGCCTCACCCCCGGAGGCGGTGGTGGGGTCGTCGTCGAGGCGGTCCACCCAGCCGGGCAGCTCAGCCTGACGAAGCGCCTCGCGGAGACGGTCGTCGGTCGCGTGCGGATCGGCGATCTTCAGGTTCTCGCGGAGCGTGGTCGCGACGAGGTGCGGCTCCTGCGGCACCCAGGCGGTGGTCGGCAGGTTCGCGGTGCCGCGCTCGGCGGGCAGCAGGCCGGCCATGAAGGCGACCAGTGTCGACTTGCCGACCCCCGACGGCCCGACGACGGCGAGGTGCGCGCCGGGCTGGAGGTCGAGGTCCACGCCGCGGAGGGTGGGCGCGGCGGCACCCGGCCACCGGACATCCACACCCCGCAAGGCAACGACCCGGTTTTGTCGGTCCTCGGCGCTAGGCTGGAACCCGGGGGGTCCCCCGGATGCGTGAATGGGACTCTCATTCGGACTCGTCGTCGTCGACGCTTTCCCGCCACCCGCGCTAGCCGGTAGCGTGGAAATCAGGGGACCCCCGCACGCGCCAATGGGACTCTCGCTCGCACTCGCTGTCACCGATCCTTCCCCGCCACCCACACTCCCCGGTAGCGTGGAAATCAGGGGACCCCCGCACGCGCCAATGGGACTCTCATTCGCACTCGCCTCCGCCGACACTTCCCCAACGCCCGCACTCGCCGGTAGCGTGGAAATCAGGGGACCCCCAGGCGCGCCAATGGGACTCTCATTCGGGCTCGTCGCTGTCGACGCTTCCCCGCCACCCGCGCTCGCCGGTAGCGTGGAATCCAGGGGATCCCCGGACGCGCCAATGGGACTCTCATTCGCACTCGCCTCCGCCGATGCTTCCCCGACGCTCGGGCTCTCCGGTAGCGTGGAAATCAGGGGACCCCCGGACGCGGCAATGGGACTCTCGTTCGGGCTCGTCGTTGTCGGCGCTTTTCCGGCGCTCGTGCTTGTCGGTAGTGTGGAAATCAGGGGGTCCCCGGGCGTGGCAATGGGACTTTCGTTCGGGTTCGTTCTCGTCGGGGCTTTTTCGTTGGTCGCGATCTTCGGTAGCGTGGAAATCGGGGGGCTCCCGGCCGGGCGAGTGGGACTCTCGTTCGGGTTTGTCCGGTGGGGGTGTTGACGGGCGGCGGTTGTCGCGTCGTTCTGTCGCGGGGTGTCGTCGGGCTGGGGTTCGGCGGGCCCAGGGCTGTGCTCGGCCAGTGAGGCGCGCAGTGGGGCCACGTGCTGGACGGCCGTCGGCAGTGGGGTGAGGGTCTCCGCAAGGGCCAGCGGGACCAGGGCCAGTACCGGCACCAGCAGCGGGTCCACCCCGCTCGCCAGTCCCAGCGACACCACGCTCGCCAGGCCCAGGCACAGGGTGATCAGCGCCGTCGCCGCGCCTGCGCTCAGTGCCTGGCGCCGGGCCTCGCGGGCCAGTGCCGCGTCCTCCCTCGCCACCTCCGCCCGGTGCTCGACGTGCTTGCCGAACGCGATCAGGTCCGGGGCCGCCTCCAGCAACCCCAGCACCCGGTCCGCGACCCGGCGGCGGCCCTCCGCCAGCGCGCGGGTCGCGTGCCGGTCGACCGCGAGCGCGAGGGCCGGTGCACCCAGGCCGGCCGCCGCGACCGCGATGGCCAGCGCGAGGCCCGCCGCCGGCAGGATCGCCGACTGCACGGCCACGGCCGCCACGCACACGACCGCCGCCACCATCGGTGGCAGCAGCACCCGGGGGGTCAGGTCCCGGACGGTGTCCACGTCCGTGGTGAGCCGCCGGTAGTCCGCCGTCCGCCACAGCCGCACCCTGCGCTCCGCCGCCATCCGGAACGCCGCGTCGTGGGTGACCAGGCGTTCCGCGTACCGCAGGCCCGCCCGCGCGAGGCCGAACGCGCGCACCCCCACGACGGCCACGCCCAGCAGCAGGATCGGCGGCTGTGTCGCGGCCTTCGCGATCAGCCACGCCGACGTCGCCGTCAACGCCACTCCTGCCAGCAACGCTGCCGCGCCCAGTGCCGCGCCCGCCAGCAGCCTCGGCGTGACCAGCGTGCGCAGCGGGACCCGCCGGGTCACCTCCCGGGTCACCGAGTTCGCGGCGCGGACCGGGGCGGGTTCCGCCGCACCGGAGGCCGCGCGGTGGCTCGCGATCACCACGGCCGCGCCCGACGCCGCGATCGCCGAGTGGATCCGCGCCGCGTTGGCCGGGTCCTGGTGCGCGGTCGGTTCGTCGAGCAGGAGCACGTCCGCGCCGCGCCGCAGTGCTCGCGCGACCGCCACCCGCTGCCGTTCCCCTGTGGACAGTTCCGCGATCCGGCGGTCGAGGACGTGCGTCAGGTTCAGCTGTTCCGCCAGGTCACCGACCTCATCACGCACGGTTCCGCCCGCGAACCGCGGTGTCTGCGGCACCCACGCCACACGGCGGCGCCACGCCTCGATGTCCACTTCGGACAATTCCCGTCCGCCGACGCGGATCGAGCCGGACGTCGGTGCCACGAAGCCGAGGATGGCCGCGAACGTCGTCGACTTGCCCGACGCGCTCGGCGTGTCCAGGTGCACGACCTCCCCCGGCCGCGCCGTGAACGTCACCCCGTCCGGGGCGAAGCCGTCGCGCCTGCGCACCCGCAGGTCGGTCACCGTCAACGCACCGACCGGCGCGGCGGTGCCGAACTCCCGCGGCTCCGGCAGCTCCGCGATCTCCCGCACGGCCTGCATGCCCGCCTCGCTCGCGTGGTGCGCCGCGCCCGCCTGCCGCAGCGGCAGGTAGCACTCCGGCGCCAGGACCAGCACGAACAGCCCCACCGCGAGCGACAGGTCGCCGCTGATCAACCGCAGCCCGATCAGCACGGCCACCAGCGCGACCGACAGCGTCGCCACCAGTTCCAGCACCAGCGCGGACGCGAACGCCACCCGCAACGTCGCCATCGTCGAGCGGCGCTGCGACTCCGACAGCCGCCGGATCGTCGCCGCCTGCGCGTCGACGCGGCGGAACGCGGTCAGCACCGGCCGTGCCCGCACCAGCTCACGCAGGTGGTGCGCCACGCGTTGTTCCGTCGCCGACGCCTCGGCGACGCGGTCCTTCGTGCGCAGCCCGACCAGCGCCGCGAACAACGGCACGAGCGGCAGCGTCAGACCCACGACCAGCGCCGACACCCAGTCCGCTGCCAGCAGCACCGCGCCGACGCCCAGCGGCAGGACCGCCGCGTTCACCAGCGCGGGCAGGTACACGGTGAAGTAGTCGTCGAGCGCGTCGAGTCCCCGGGTCGCGAGCACGGTCAGCGCCGACCCGCGTGGCACCGTCCACTCCGGACCCAGTGCGAGCGCCCGATCGAGCAGCCGGGCCCGCAGCTCCTCCTTCGCGCCCGCCGCCGCACGGGCCGCGACCACCTGCGTCACCCACACGAGCAGCGCCCTGGCCACGACCGCGCCCGCCAGCACGGCGAGCCCGCCACCACCGGTGATCACCGACGCCAGCGCCCACGCCTGCACCACCAGCGCGACGCCGCTCAGCCCGGCGAGCACCGCGCAGCCGACGAGCGCACGCCGTGCCGCACGGGAAAGCCTGGTCAGCGGCGTCATGCCGTCACCCGCTTGCGGAACACCCAGTACGTCCAGCCCTGGTAGACCAGCACGGCGGGCGCGCCGAACCCGGCGACCCACGTCATCACCGTCAGCGTGTACGGGCTGGACGCGGCGTCGGCGATGCTCAGCGAGTACGCGGGATCCACAGTGGACGGCAACACGTTCGGGTACAGCGCACCGAACAACGCCAGTACCCCCGCACCCAGCGCCACACCCAGCGCGGCGAACGCCCGTCCCTCACGGCCCGCGTCCAGGAACAGCCACGCGCACACCGCCGCGACCAGCACCGCGAACACGGCGAGCCACGTCCACTCCGCGCCTGCCCGCAGCTGCACCATGACGGCGAGCGCCATCAGCGGTGTCACCGCGACGGGCAGCAACCCGAGCGCCAGCCTGCGGGCGCGGTGCCGCAGCGGGCCGTCGGTCTTGAGCGCGACGAACACCGCGCCGTGCACCAGCGCGAACCCGGTCAGCGCGAGCGCGCCGAGTGCCGTGTCCCACCGCAGCGCGGCGAACGGCGAGCCGACGCGGTTGCCGTTCTCGTCGAGCGGCAGGCCGAGCACGTTCCACGACAGCACGAGTCCGACACCGAGCGTGGCGAGCAGCGAGCCGCCGGTGATCACCGCGTCCCACACGGCACGCCAACGGTCGGTGTCGACCTTGCCGCGCCACTCGAGCGCGACGCCGCGGCCGATGAGCGCCAGCAGCAACAGCAGCATCGGCAGGTAGCCGGCGCTGAAGAGGCCCGCGTACCAGCCGGGGAACGCGGCGAACGTGGCGCCCGCGGCGACGATCAGCCAGACCTCGTTGCCGTCCCAGACGGGGCCGATCGTCGTGAGCATCGCGCGCCGGTCCCGTTCGGTGCGGCCGAGCAGGCGCAGCAGCATGCCGACGCCGAAGTCGAACCCCTCCAGGAACAGGTAGCCGAACCACAGCACGGCGATCGCGACGAACCAGAAGGTCTCCACCGCACGCTCCTCAGTACGCGAAGGTCAGGTTGTCGTCGGACTTCTTCCCGGGCTCGGGTTCCTCGATCCCCGCCCGCACGTAGCGGCGCATCAGCACGACCTCCACCACGGCGAGCACGCCGTAGGTGAGCGTCAGCGCGATCAGCGACGCCAGCACCTCGCCGACGGTCAGCCCGGACACCGCCCGCGCGGTGAACATCCACACACCGTCCACACCGGACGGGTTGGGCGCCACGACGAACGGCTGGCGGCCCATCTCCGTGAAGATCCACCCGAAGCTGTTGGCGACGAACGGGAGCGCGATGCTCGCGAGCGCCAGGCGCGGGAACCAGCGGGTCGTCGGCACCCGGCCCTTTCTCGTGAACCACAGCACGGCCAGGCCCGCCGCGGTCCCGATGGCGCCGAGGCCGATCATGAGCCGGAAGCTCCAGTACGTCACCGGCAGGTTCGGCACGTAGTCGATCGGCTGGCCGGACAGCTCGCCGAGCCGGGGGTCGACCGGGTAGTGCGTGCCGTACTTCTCCTGGTACTGCGTGATGAGGTCCTCGACACCGGTCACCTTGGCGTCGAAATCGCCGTGCGCCAAGAAGGACAGCAGCGCGGGCACGGTGATCGACTTGACGTTCTCGCAGTCCGGTTCGGACACGTCGCCGATCGCGAAGACCGAGAACCCGGCGGGTTGTTCGGTGTGGCACAGGGCTTCCGCCGACGCCATCTTCATCGGCTGCTGCTCGAACATCAGCTTCGACTGCAGGTCACCGCTGATCGCGAGACCGGCGAACGCGACGACACCGACCCACGCGCCGAGCCGCACCGACGCCCGCCACGTGCCCTCGTCCTTGCGGGAGCGCCACAACCGCCACGCGCCGATGCCGACGAGGAAGGTCGCCGCGACCGCGAAGGCGCCGAAGATCGCGTGCGGGAACGCGGCGAGCACGGTCGAGTTGGTGAGCACCGCCCAGATCGACGTGAGCCGGGGCCGCCCGTCGACCATCTCGATGCCGACCGGGTGCTGCATCCACGAGTTGGCGGCGAGGATGAAGTACGCCGAGGCGACCGTGGCCAGCGAGAACGCCCACACGCATGCGAGGTGGACGCGCTTGGGCAGCCGGTCCCAGCCGAACATCCACAGCCCGAGGAACGTCGACTCGACGAAGAACGCGACGAGCCCCTCCATGGCGAGCGGCGCGCCGAACACGTCCCCGACGAAGCGCGAGTACTCGCTCCACGCCATCCCGAACTGGAACTCCTGGACGATCCCGGTCACCACCCCCATGGCGAAGTTGATCATCAGGAGCTTGCCCCAGAACTTCGTCATGGCCAGGTAGCGCGGGTTGCCGGTGCGCACCCACGCCGTCTGCATGCCGGCGACGAGCAGCGAGAGCCCGATCGTCAGCGGCACCATCAGGAAGTGGTAGACGGTCGTGATGCCGAACTGCCACCGGGCGAGATCGAGTACTTCCACGCCTGCCACAGTGCCTGGTGAGGGGCTTGTCGCGGCAGGTCTCCCGGTCCTGTCCGGCCGGGACCTAGGTCCCGGCCTTCATCGTCTCCAGCGCCATCCCGGCCACCTGCACGGCCGCATCACAGGGATCCCTCTTGCCCACGTTCGCGTCGGACAGCTGGACCGGCACCTCGAAGGTGACCTCGTCGGACACACCCACGACCACGGTGCACCGCCCGGCGTCCCGGTCGTCGACGACATCGTTGGCGACCGCGGGGTAGCCCTCGATCGGCGGCAGCTCGGTGAAGTAGGCGAACTCGCCGTTGTCGTTGGCCTGGTATTCCGCGCTGAGCCCCTGCGTGTTCCCGTCCAGGAAGTGGACCTCGGTGTCGGCACGCGTGTCCGGGTTCCGCCACTGGCAGGCCTCGCCGAGGGGCCTGTCGACCGGTTCGCCGCTGGGCGGCAGGTTGAGCCGCCGCGTCTGGTCAGCGGTGAGCGCTTGGCAGGGGTCCTGCTGGAAGCGGTCCGTCTCGAGTGGATCATCCACCTCGGGAGCCCCGGCGAACGGCAGCTCTTCGTCGCCGGCGGACGGCACCGAATCGGTGGTGCTCTCGACAACCGTGGTGGCGGGGTTCGGATCGCCCTGGCGCGTCGTCGTGCAACCGGCGAGAACGACTGCCGACAGGACGACCAGCGTGGCGAGGCGGCTGGTCTTCATGCCTTTACAGCCCTGGCTGAGGACCGCTGTCGGCGGCATCGTTGAGATCGATGACCACCTGCTCCTCAGTGCCGAGATAGTCATTCAGCGCGTCCTGAAACAACTGAGCCTGCTCCAAACAGTAGTCCCGATTGTGCTGAAGGTACGACAGATAAGCCTTGCCGGATTCGTTGGCCTTGCCGGTGAAGGTCGTGCTGGCGAAGTCGTCCGCGGGCGACGAGATCAGCGCCATCGGACGAGCGTTTCTCAGCGAGTCGTTGTAGCTCTGGGCGAGTTCTCGCCAGTTCTTGATGATCTGGCGCAAAGTGGCTTCGTCGTAGCTGAACTGGCCGCCCGTGACCGTGCCGGTGGTCTCGCCGGTTTGGATTCCGCCCAGAAGTGCCTGGATGCGGTCCTGGTCCCCCTGACCCATCGCCCCTCCTCGCCACACTCGGTGATCGAGCATACGGGAGTCGTGTTCGTCACCGGGTGGGTTCGGGGGGTCTCGGGGTTCGGTACACTGGGGGTGCCAGAGGGGAGTAGTTCCCGCGGCGGGCCTTGTGCCTGCCCGGCGAGCGCATCGACATACTGACCCGTTTCGGGTCCGGTGCCTCACCCGCTTCGTGCGGGCGAACGAGACCTCCGGCCGGGTAGAAGCATGCCCGGCCGGAGTCATGCTGCCTCCGTCCGGGCCCGACGCGGAGGGAATTCCGTCCACATGGGCCACTGGCTCCTCGCTTTCGTCTCGGCGTACGGCGCCGTTTTCCTGCTCGAGCTGCCGGACAAGACCACGGCGCTGACGCTCGTGCTGTCCAGCCGCTTCCGCAGCAGGCCCGTTCTCGTGGGGGCCGGGCTGGCGTTCGCGCTGCAGGCGGTCATCGCGGTTGCTCTGGGTAGTGCGATCACGCTGCTGCCGGACCGGGTGGTGGCGGCGGCGATCGCGGTGTTGTTCGGGGTCGGGGCGTTCCTGCTGTGGCGGGAGAGCCGCGAGGGCCATACCGACGAGACCGACGCCGCCGGGCCGGTGAACCGGGACGCGACGACGTTCGTGCGGGCGGCGATGATCTCGTTCGGCACGCTGTTCCTCACCGAGTGGGGGGACGCGTCGCAGGTCACGGCCATCGGCGTCGCCGCGCGGTACGCAACGCCGGTGGCTGTCGGGCTTGGCACGTTCCTGGCGTTGATGAGTGTCACGATCCTTGCGCTGCTGGTGGGCAGGAAGCTGCGGGCGAAGGTGCCCGCGCACGTCATCCAGCGCGGCGCGGCGGTCGTCTTCGCCGTGTTCGCGGTCGTCGCGTTGTGGCAGGCGGTCCTCTGACCTGTGTCGACCGTTTGGCGGATACACAGCGTGTCCGCGGCGGAGTTACAGTGCGAACGTCTTGAAATTGCCGCCCAGGACCCGGCGCGCTTCACCAGACCCCGTCGAGGGACCGCATGGGCTGGGACGATCACGAGGCGGGCGACGTGCTCGTCGTCCAGGCCGGGTTGATCAGCGAACGACTCGCGCGTGCCGCTCTCGACATGAATGTCGCGCTCAGTGACACCGACGGGCACGCGCGGGCCCGTCTCGAACAGGCCATCACCGGGCTCGACCAGGCCATCCGGGACATCCGGCTGCTGGCCGCGGGCCAGCTGCGCCTGGGGGCGGGAGGTGCCGGCCGGCGACCGGGGTAACTCACCACGCCACCCCGAGGACGAACCGAGCACGTCCACGTCGCCGGCCGGCGACCCCGTCACTCCTTGCGGGGCAGCCTCAGCACGCCCTTGACCACGTCCTGCGCCACCTCGCGCAGCTTCGTGCCGGTGCTGCGCGAGTGGTTGCGCAGCAGCGTGAACGCCTCGTCGACGGTGATGGACTCCCGTTCGGCGAGCATGCCCTTGGCCTGCTCGATCACGACCCTGCTGTCGAGCGCGCCCTGCAGCTGCGCGGCACGTGCCGCCAGCTCCCGGCTGCGGTGCGCGGTCACCCCCAACGACATCGTGTTCGCCAGGCCCCTGCTGAGCTCGTCGCCGTCGGTGGACATGGCGCCGGGGGTGTCCATGTACAGGGTCAGCGCGCCGACCACGTCGTCGCACAGCACGCACGGCAGCCCGACCGCGGCGGCGACGCCCGCGTCCAGCGCGACCGGGGCGAACCGGGGCCACCGCAGCTTGGCCGCGGTCAGGTCGGTGCACTCCACCCGCGCACCGGTCCGGAGCACGTCGATGCCGGGGCCCTGCTCGTAGACCAGCTCGAACCGGGTGAGCAGCTCGGCCGTCTCCTCGGACGCGGCCTCCATCGCGGGCACGCCGTCCAGGTCGAGCGCCAGCAGCGCGGTGGCCCGCACGTCGAGCAGTTCGGCGCACATCACGGTCAGTCGTTGCCGCTGGGCGGGCCCGTCCAGCCCGCCGACGAGGATCTCGGTGAGGTCCACTAACCCCCGACTGCTCTCGTTCATCTGTCCAATCTCAGCCCGCTGTGCACGACCTCGGCCGCGATCGCGGCGAGTGGTTCGTCCGTCGTGAACGCCCGCGCCCGCAGGACGATCAGCGCGTCGTCGGCGCGGCAGCCGAGTTGTTCGGCGACCATGCCGCTGGCCTGGTGCACGACGGCGTGGTCCTCGCCGCCGTCGAGCAGCGGGAGGTCGAGTGGATCGCCGCTCTCCGGCACGAGGAGGGACGAGTAGACCAGCGCGTCGGCGACCGTGGCCAGCGCCGCCGCCGCGCGTTCCGGCTCGGCGGGCGGGTCGAACACGGTCAGCACGCCGAGGCAGTTGGTGCTCGTCCGCAGCGGTGCCGCCGCGACGGCCCGCACGCCGAGCCCGGTCACGGCGGACGCGAAGCGCGGCCACCGCGACGTCAACGCCGCCTCGTCGACCGTCACCGCGGCACCGGCCTTGGTGACGTCGTGCACCGGGCCCTCACCGAGGGTGAACTCCGCCTCCTGCGCGGCGACGGCGACCTCGTCGGACCCCACGTTCACGGCCTGTTCCCGGTTGCCGAAGACGAGGCTGACCCCGACGTGCTCGACACCGAGTGCGGTGGCAACGGCGGACATGAAGCGCGGCATCGCGGACCGGCCGCTCCAGGTCGACAGGCGCGCGGCGTGGTAGGCGTGCATCCGCGCGGCGGCCATGTGCCTGCGCTCGATCGCGCGGTGCATCTCGGCCATGTCGAGGTGCAGGGCTCGCAGCTCGGGATTCGCTTGCGCCGCAAGGAGTTCGTGCCGCCGCGCGATCTCGCGGGCACGTAGGGCGCGGGTCCGCTCACGGGCGGCGCGCTGACCGGCCGTGGTGATACCGGGCTCTCCGGTGTGCTGCTCAGGCACCCGCCACAGGGTACTCCGCTTCAGCCTTGATCGAGCGACTCCATCAACCGGACCACACCGCCTCCGTCGCTGTTCAGCGGCGTGCAGGTGACCGCACAGGGGAACGAGCGCCCGCGCCGGTCGACCGCCGCCAGCTCGACCGGGCCCATCCGGCGCCCTTCAGTGTGGCACCGGCGGACCAGCTCGCGGAGGCCGCCTGCCGGCAGCCCGAAGTCGAGCGTGAAGAAGTCCGCGCTGTCGGCCTCCGCGGCGCGCAGTCCCCACAGTTCCTCGGCGCCGCGGTTCCAGCTGCGCACCCGCAGGTCCGCGTCCAGCACCACGACGCAGGCCGCGATGCTCGACAACACGCCCTCGAGGAACGTGCGCGCCTCGCTCGAGCTCGTTGGCGCGGCTCCGCATCTCCTCGTTCACCGTCTCCAGTTCCTCGTTGCCGGACTGGAGTTCCTCGTTGGTGGACCCACCATCGCGTTCGGCGCGTGTCCAGCGCGAGGTCGCGGATCTGCCGCTGCCGGTCGGTGTTCTCCGGCGTCACGCCACGACGTCGTACGCGCGGCTGCCGGTGTGCACGGAGGCAGCCGTGCGGCAGGGGTTCAGCCCCGTTGGCGGCGCAGCGCCGCCGCCAGGTCCTCGGTCGTGCGGACCATGGCGACGAGGAAGTCGACGAGGTGCTCACGGGTGATGTCCAGTTCACCGCGCAGCCACGAGGCGAACAGTTCGAGCGTGCCGTGGACGAGCGTCAGCGCGGCCAGTTCGCGGTCCTGTTCCGGCGGGGCCTGCGTGCCGAGCATCGCGGCGCCCTGGTCGGCGACCACGCGTGCCATCGCGCGGATGGACGTCTGGCGCGCGGCGCGCAGTTCCTCGGTGGCCTGCGACTGGACGAGTACGTGACCGCGGCGCGGGTCCTCGGTGAAGAAGTCGACGAGGGCCACGATCACCGCGCGGACCCGCACGTCGGGGTCGGGTTTGGTGTCCGCGATCGCCTGGTCGACGACCGCGAACGCGTGGGCGGTCACCTGTTCGCGGACGGCGAGCAGCAGCGCGGCCGGGTCGCGGAAGCTCTCGTAGAAGTACCGGTCGTTGAGCTTGGCGCGGCCACAGACCCCGCGCACGGTGACGCGTTCCCAGCCGCCCTCGGCGAGCAGGTCGAGCGCGGCCTCGCACAAGGCGGCGCGGCGCTTGGCCTTTCGCTCGCCGGGGCTGGCGCCACCGTAGGTCTTCATGCGAACCTACATTATCTGGTGACGTCCTTCACCAGAAGGGAGCGGGCTCATGCGGCAACCGATCGGCCCGGACACGCGGCTGTGGGACGAGACCGGGCTCGTCACGTTCTCCCTGACCACGGGCGCGGCGTTCGCGTTGCAGGTGATGCACCCGGCGGTCGGCGCCGTCGTCGGCGAGCACTCGGTGTTCCGCACGGACGCGATCGGGCGCGCGCAGCGGTCGATCGCGTCGGTGATGACGTGGGTGTACGGCGGCGAGGAGGCACTGCGCGAGGGCGACCGCCTCCGCGCGCTGCACGCCCCGTTGAAGTCCACTGTGGACGGCAAGACGTACACGGCGCTCGCGTCCGGCCCGTGGGCGTGGATCATCCTGACCGCGCCCTACGCGTACACGACCGCGGCCCGGTACTTCTCGAAACGGCCGCTGACCAGGGCCGAGGAGGAGGCGTACTACGCGGAGATCGTGCAGCTGGCGCGGAACCTGCACGTGGCGGAGAAGGAGATCCCGCCGACCTACGACGCGTACCTCAAGTACTTCGCCGACATGGTCGACGAGACCCTGGTCGCCCACCCGACCGCGTACGACTTCCTCGAGTCGACACGCCACACCCCACCGCCGGTCGACATGCCCGCCGCCCTACGCCCACTGTGGCGCCTCGCGATGGACATACCGGGCCGCGTGCAGCACTTCGTCACGGTCGGCACCCTGCCCGCCGCGGCCCGCGAGAAACTGGGCCTGCCGTGGACACCCCGCGACGAACGCGTCCTGCGGCTGCTGGGGTCCGTGATCGGCCGCGTGGTGCCACTGCTGCCGGAACGGTTCCGGTACTTCCCCATCGCGTACGAGGCGCGAAAGGTCGAACGCGCACAGCGCGCACTACGCCGAGCGCTCGAACACCGCCCGATATGACCAGGACGCGGTGACGCACACAAACAGCTGCCCAAGCCCCCGAACGGGCGCAAGCCCCCACAACACCAAGGGCCTGCTGCCTGCCATCCCGTCGACCTGGCGAAGCCCGATCACACCGGGTCAAGGGGCCCGGATGCCCAAACCAACCCCGTGCCCAAGCCTCCCGGGCCCCTTGACGCGGTGTGATAGCCCTCCGGGAGGTCGACGGGATGGCAGGCACACCCCGGACACCAGTCCTTGCCAACCCAGCCCCGTGCCCGACCCGCCGCCATCCCGGAGACCAGCCCGTCCGGCGAGGACCCCCCGGAGGGAAAAACCCAGGCAAGGCCAACCACAAAGCGCAGACGCAAGGCGCTGACCTGCGAAAACGCCCCACCCAGTACGTACGTGAACCCCCACCCATTCCCGGGGGCCACCCGCCATGCCAGTCTACAGGTACCCACCGACAGGGGGACAGAAGTCGATCTTGGCTGTGGACAACCACCCCACCTGTGGACAACTCAGCGGAGCGCGGCCGCCACCGAGGACGCGGCCGCCAGCACCTTTGGTCCCACGACGTCGCTGTCCAGCGGCTCGAAGCTGACCACGCCCACGCTCGCCCGCAACCCCGGCACCCCGCGCACCGGGGCCGCGATCCCGGACGCCCCCGACTGCAGCTCCCCCGTCGTGGCCAGCCACCCCGGGTCCTCGGACCGCAGCCCGATCGCCTTCCCCGCGGCGCCCCGCGACAACGGGTGCCGCGTGCCCACCCGGTAAGCCACGTGGTACGTCGTCCACGACGGCTCTATCACCGCGATCGCCTGGGCCTCCTCGCCGTCCGCGACCGTCAGGTGTGCCGTCGCGCCCACCGACTCCGCCAGTTCCCGCAGCGCGGGCAGGGCGGCGAGCCGCAGCTGCGGGGTCACGCTCGCCGCCAGCCGCAGCAGGCCCAGTCCCAGCCGCACCTTCGAACCGTCGCGCCGCACGAGCCCGCGTTCCTGCAGCGGCACCAGCAGGCGGTAGACCGCGGCCCGGGACGCGCCGATGGCCGTGGCCAGGTCGCTGATCGTCGGGGCTTCCGACTCCGAGTCCGCCACCGCCTGCAACAGGGCCAGGCCACGTTCGAGCGTCAGCGAGCTCTCCCGCCCGGTCCCGGCCGGCGGGCGGGCCGCTGGCTGGATCGGGCGGATCGGGCGGGCCACGTCAGACCGCCGGGACTACCTTGCCGGTCACCGGGGCGATGCCGACGGTGGAGCCGTCCTCGCCCGGTGCGGTCGCGCTGATCACGACCTCGTCGCCGTCCTCCAGGAACGTCCTGGTGTCGCCGTCCGCGAGGGTGATCTTCTCCTGGCCGCCCCACGACAGCTCGAGGAAGCAGCCGCGCTGGTTCTTCTCCGGGCCGGACACCGTGCCGGACGCGAACAGGTCGCCCGGCCGGACGGTCGCGCCGTTCACCGTCATGTGCGCGAGCTGTTGCGCGCACGACCACGACATGTCCGAGAACCGCGGCCGCGACACCACCGTGCCGTTCCACTCGACCTTCAGCCGCAGGTCGAGGCCCCACGGCGTGTCCTCGACCAGGTACGGCAGCCGGGGGTGGTCGAAGTCGGGGACCGGCACCCGCGCCACCGCCAGCGCGTCGAGCGGGGTGACCCACGCCGAGATCGACGTCGCGAACGACTTGCCGAGGAACGGTCCCAGCGGCTGGTACTCCCAGCCCTGGATGTCGCGTGCCGACCAGTCGTTCACCATCACCACGCCGAAGATGTGCTCGGCCACCGCCGACGTCGGCACGCGGCGGGCGACCGGGCCGCCGCACACGAACCCGACCTCCGCCTCGATGTCGAGCCGGCCGCTGGGGCCGAAGTGCGGACCGGACGAGCCGCGCCGCTGACCGTGCGGGCGTTCGACGTCCGTGCCGGACACGACGACCGTGCCGGACCTGCCGTGGTAGCCGACCGGCAGGTGCGTCCAGTTCGGCAGCAGCGGCTCGCTGTCCGGCCGCATGATCCGGCCGACATTCTCCGCGTGGTAGCGCGACGAGTAGAAGTCCACGTAGTCGCCGACGGTGAACGGCAGCGCCATCCGCACGTCCGCCAGCGGCACCAGCGTCACACCGCGCGGCGCGGACGTCTGCGTCACGAGCGTGACGAGCCGGGCCCGCAGCGCGCTCCACTCGGCCCGCGTCGCCGCCAGCAGCGGGTCCAGCGACGGGCCGGCCACCAGGTCGGCGAGGTCACCGAGGTCGTGCGCGACCGAGCGCAGCGGCAGTGCGTGGTCACCGAGCCGGACCGCGACCTGCGGGCCGTCGCCCGCGTCGACCACGCCGTACGGCAGGGTCTGCGGGCCGAACGGCTGGTCACGCGCGAAGGCCGGGTCGCGCACCCACGTCGCGGTCACAGCAGGCCCAGTTCCTCGAGGTCGGCGACCGGGTCGGTGAGCGAGCACGACCCGTAGGAGGCGAACACGCCGCGCACGGACAGTGCCTCGTGCTCGGTCATGTTCTGCGCTTCCTCGGCGAGCGCCTTGCCGTCGGTGGACGCGAGCGCCGCCCGCACGTCCTCCGCGTCGGCGCCCGCGAGCAGGCGGCCGGTGGCCATCAGCAGGTTGAGGAAGCCGTGGTGGGTGAACCCGGTGTCCTCCGCGGTGTGCCGGACCGCGTTGTGCAGGCCTGCGGTCGCCTTGAACGACGCGCCACCGGTGTTGATGACCTTGAGGAACTCGAAGACCTCGTCCACGCTCGGGAAGTTCTCGGCGGACAGCCCGCCGCAGCGCAGCTTCGGCCAGCTGCCGTGCTCGATGACGCGCTGGATGCCGTCCAGCCAGCCCGCGCCGCCGCGGCGCGGCTCGATCACCCGGATCACGTCCTCCGGCACGAACTCGGAGACGCGTTCGAGCCACACCTCGTCGACGTCGGACGGGGCGGGCATCTCGACCATGCGCAGCGCGAGCAGCTCGGCTCGCGACTCGACGATCGACAGGGCCTTCGGCACGCCACCGAGTCCGGTGTCGATGACGAGGGACAACTCCACTGGCTTGCCCGGCTTCACCTTGATCAACTCGGTGATGAGCTCGGGCAACCGGGAGGCGGGGCACAGGAAGAGCCCCACGAGGTCGGCGTGGTCGCTCGATCTGCCTTCGAGGTGCAACCGCACCGCGTCGGGCACGGTCGCGTTGCCGGGCGGGAACAACGCGGCGTCGTCGATGAGACGGGCGAGCAGGGATGGCACGTCCCGCTGATCCGATGCGGGCTGGGGTGCGGCGCTTGACACGGCTGACACGCTAGTAGCGTATCGGCAACTGAACAAAGATGTCCGACTATCGGACGTTTCGGAGAGGCCAATGCCTTACTACCGCAGCGTCGGGGAGATCCCCCGAAAGAGGCACACACAGTTCCGCTCACCGGACGGCAGCCTGTACGCCGAGGAGCTCATGGGCGTGGAGGGCTTCTCTTCCGACTCGGCTCTGCTCTACCACCGCCACCTGCCGACGGCGATCGTGAACGCCGAGGTCGTCGAGGACTTCCGCGGCAAGCTGACGCCCAACCACCCGTTGAAGCCGCGGCACTTCCGCACCCAGGACCTCAAGGCGGAAGGCCAGCACGAAGCCGACGCGGTGACCGGTCGGCGGACCCTGTTCGGCAACAACGACCTCACGATCGCGTTCGCCATCGCCTCCGCGCCGAGCCCGCTGTACCGCAACGCGGCCGGTGACGAGCTGCTGTACGTCCAGGCGGGCGCCGCCACGATCGAGACCGTCTACGGCGCCCTCGAGGTCACGGACGGCGACTACGTCGTGCTGCCGACGTCCACGACCTACCGCGTGCTCCCCCACGGCGAGGCGCGCCTGTACGTCATCGAGGCGACCGGTCACATCGGCCCGCCGAAGCGGTACCTGTCGACGAAGGGCCAGTTCCTGGAGCACGCGCCGTACTGCGAGCGCGACCAGCGCGGCCCGTCCGAGCCGCTGCTGGCCGACGGCACCGACGTGCCCGTGCTGGTCCGGCACCGCGCAGGCCTCACGCGGTTCACCTACGCCAATCACCCGTTCGATGTCGTCGGCTGGGACGGCTGCCTCTACCCTTGGGTGTTCAACATCCGCGACTTCGAGCCGATCACGGGCCGCGTGCACCAGCCGCCGCCGGTGCACCAGACGTTCGAGGGCCCGAACTTCGTGGTCTGCTCGTTCTGCCCGCGCAAGGTCGACTACCACCCGCTGTCGATCCCGGTGCCTTACAACCACGCGAACGTCGACTCCGACGAGCTGATGTTCTACGTCGGCGGGAATTACGAGGCACGAAAAGGTTCCGGAATCGGCATCGGTTCGCTGTCCTTGCACCCATCCGGATTCACTCATGGCCCCCAACCGGGTGCCGCGGAGGCGTCCATTGGTGCGGACTATTTCGACGAAACCGCCGTCATGGTGGACACGTTCCGGCCGCTCGACCTCGGCGAAGCGGCCATGACCTGCGAAGACCCCGCCTACGCGTGGTCGTGGTCGGGGCGCGGACCGGGTAGCTGAATCGGGTGAAACGGGACGGCCGCACGGGCCGACTCTCCTGGCAGCGAACTGCCTGGATTGGGGGAAGCCCGTGCGTACCCGCCTTACTTCAGCGCGCCCGAAAACAGCTCTGGTCGCCGCGGCAGGTCTCGTCGCCGGATTGCTGACCGCGCTCACGCCGGTCACGAACGCGGCGGCCGCGGTACCGGCCGGATTCACCGACACCGCGGTGATCAGCGGCCTGACGTCGCCGACGAACGCGGTGTTCGCGCCGGACGGCCGCGTGTTCGTCAGCGAGAAGAGCGGCCTGGTCAAGACGTTCGACTCGCTCGCCGACACCACCGCGACGATCACCGCCGACCTGCGCACGCAGACGCAGGACTTCTGGGACCGCGGCCTGCTCGGCCTCGCGCTCGACCCGGCCTACCCGGCCCGCCCGTACCTGTACGTCCTGTACACCTACGACGCGGAACCGGGTGGCGCCGCGCCCCGCTGGGGTGACCAGTGCCCGACCCCGCCGGGGGCCACCGACCAGGGCTGTGTCGTCACCGGCCGCCTGTCGCGGCTGACGCTCGGCACGGACGGCGTCGCGACCGGCGGTGAGCAGGTGCTGCTCACCGACTGGTGCCAGCAGTACCCGTCGCACTCGATCGGCACGGTCGCGTTCGGCCCGGACGGCAACCTGTACGTCGGCGGCGGTGACGGCGCGAGCTTCAACTTCGCCGACTGGGGCCAGCGCGGGAACCCGTGTGCCGACCCGCCCAGCCCGGCGGGGACGAACCTGGCGCCGCCGGACGCCCGCGGTGGCGCGCTGCGGTCGCAGTCGCCGCGCCGCCCGGCCGGTGAGCCGGTGACGCTCGACGGCGCGGTCACCCGCGTCAACCCGGACACCGGCGCGCACCAGATCGTCGCGTACGGCCTGCGCAACCAGTTCCGCTTCGCGTTCCGCCCCGGCACCAGCGAGATCTGGGCCGGTGACGTCGGCTGGAACACGTGGGAGGAGATCAACCGGATCACGGACGTGTCCGACGCGGCGGTCGAGAACTTCGGCTGGCCGTGCTACGAGGGCGCGGGCCGCCAGTCCGGCTACGACGGCGCGAACCTGACGCTGTGCGAGTCGCTGTACAGCGTGGGCCAGACCGCCCCGTACTACGCCTACAACCACAGCGCGTCGGTCGTCACCGGCGACGGCTGCCCCACCGGCGGCTCGTCGATCGCGGGCATCGCGTTCGAGACGACCAGCAACTACCCGGCCGCCTACGACGGCGCGCTGTTCTTCGCCGACAGCTCGCGTGGCTGCATCTGGGCCATGCAGCGCGGCTCGAACGGCCTGCCGAACCCGGCGACGATCGTGCCGTTCGTGACCGGTGTGAACGCGCCGGTGCAGGTGCTGACCGGCCCCGGCGGCGACCTGTACTACGTGGCGCTGGGCGCCGGCCAGCTGCGCCGGGTGAGCTACCCGACGGGCACGAACCAGCCGCCGACGGCGGTGGTGACGGCGAACCCGACGTCCGGCAACGCGCCGCTGACCGTGCAGTTCACCGGTTCCGGGTCGACGGACCCGGAGGGCGGCGCGCTGACCTACGCGTGGGACCTCGACGGTGACGGCGGCTACGACGACTCGACGGCCGCGAACCCGACCTACACGTACCTGACGCAGGCGTCGGTCACGGCCGGGCTGCTGGTCACCGATCCCGGCGGCCTGACCGACACGGAGTCGGTGGTGATCACGGTCGGGAACCCGCCGTCGAACGCGCCGGTGGTGACGATCGACAACCCGACCGCGGCGACGCAGTGGAGCGTGGGCCAGACCATCCCGTTCGCGGGCCGGGCCGCCGACGCGCAGGACGGGAACCTGCCGGCGTCCGCGCTGTCGTGGCAGCTCACGTTGCAGCACTGCACGACGTCGACGAACTGCCACGCGCACAACGTCCAGTCGTGGAACGGCGTCGCGTCCGGCAGCTTCGTCGCACCGGACCACGAGTACCCGTCGTTCCTGGACCTGACGTTGCGGGCGACCGACTCGGACGGCAACACGACGTCCCAGACGGTGCGGCTGAACCCGCGCACGGTGACGCTGACGTTCCAGTCCAACCCGACCGGCGCCCGGCTGGTGGTCGGCTCGGTCGAGCAGGTCGCGCCGTTCACGCGGACCGTGATCGTGGGGTCGAGCAACTCGGTCAGCGCGCCGAGCCCGCAAAGCCTCACGCTGGGCCTGCGGTTCCGCTTCTCGAACTGGTCGGACGGCGGGGCGCAGACCCACAACATCACCGCGCCCGCGAGCCCGGCGACCTACCGGGCGAACTTCAGCCTGTGCCTGTGCTGAGGCCTACTGGCTGATCGCGATCCGCACACCGATCCCGACCAGCAGGGTGCCCATCACCGCGTCGATCGTCCGCCGGACCTTCGACGCGGTGAGGAACCGCCGCAGCGCGGTGACCACGTTCGACAGGACCGTGAACCAGACGAGCGAGGTCCCCGCCGCGACGGCGGCGAGGATCGAGGTGTCGGCGACCGTCGCGTCGTGCGGCAGGAACTGCGGCCACAGCGCGAGGAAGAAGACCGCGACCTTCGGGTTGAAGATGTTGGTGAGCAGGCCCTGGCGGTAGGCGACGAACGCGCTGCGCCGGGTCTGCTCGGCGGCCGGCTCCTTGGTCTGCTCGTAGCCACCGCGGCGCGCGGCGAGCAGCGACTGGACGCCGAGCAGCACGAGGTAGGCCGCGCCGACGAGCTTGACCACGGTGAACGCGACCGCGGACGCGGCGAGCACCCCGGCGATGCCGACGGACGTCACGACCGCCCACACCAGCACGCCGGACGCGATGCCCGCCCCGCACGCCATGCCGGCGCGACGGCCGCCGGACAGCACGCTGCGGAGCATGATGACGAAGTCGGGGCCGGGCGACATGGCGGCGAGGAGGATGACGCCGGCGAGGGCGAGGGCCTGGGTCACGGTCACGGCGCCAGCCTACCGATTGTTCTTCGGGAAGAACTTAGGTTACCCTAACTCCGGGGAGGTGCTCCTTGACCGATCGACCGCCGACGCCCAGCCCGGGTGAGCGCGCCAGGACGATCGCCGCGCGTGGCCCGGCGACGTTGCTGCCACCTGGGCAGTCGCTGCCGCCGACCGGCGCGGTGACGGACCGGGTGACGCCGCTGCTCCACCACGTGCACGACGACGGCGTCGTGTCGGTGCTCCTGCCCGACGACCACCAGCTGCCGACGGCACTCGCGGACGGCGTGCTCACGTCGATGATCGAGATCGTCGACATGGCGCCGGTGCCCCTGCGGGAGCCGGTGCGCGGGCTGCTGTGGATCACCGGCCGGCTGTCGGCGCTGCCGCTGCCCGCCGCCCGCGGGGTGGCGCTGACGATCGCGGCACAACGCCCCGACCCACGTCTTCTCGACCTCGGCCACGGCGCCACCCTCCTGCGGCTGACGCCGGTGTCGATGGTGATCGCGGACGCCGACGGCACGCACCCGGTCACGCAGTCGACGTTCGCGGCGACCGACCCGGACCCGTTCTGCCACGAGGAGGCGGGCTGGCTGCGGCACCTCGAGCTGTCGCACACGGAGGTCGTGCACACGCTGCGCCGCCACCTGCCGGAGCGGCTGCAGGGCGGGCACCTGCGGCCGCTGGGCCTGGACCGCTACGGCCTGCGCCTGCGGGTGGAGGACATCGACGGCGACCACGACATCCGGCTCGCGTTCTCGCGGCCGATCAGCACGCTCGCCGAGCTGTCCGACGAGCTGCGCAGGATGGTCGGCTGCCCGTTCCTGGCGCTACAGCACGGGGTCTAGCCGCAGGTCGAGGGCGTCGAGCGAGACGTCGACGGCACGCGCGATGGCGACCACGGTGAAGAACGCGGGCGTGGGGATGCGCCCGGTCTCGATCTTGCGCAGGGTCTCGACGGAGATCCCGGCCTGCGCGGCGACCTCCACCATCGAGCGGTCACCGCGGGCCGACCGCAGGATCTCGCCGAGGCGGAGGCCACGTTCACGGTCCTGCTCACTCAACGGGGGGCGCACCATGGCTCCAATACTAATCCCGTGATAGAAATACCGGGATAGTTATTGGGAGGAAGCATGGTGGAACTGAAGACCCGGGCGGAGCTCGAGGTCATGCGCGAGGCGGGCCGGGTCGTCGGGACCGCGCTGGCGGCGTGCCGGGACGCGGCCGCGGTGGGGGTGTCGCTGCTGGAGCTGGACGACGTGGCGGCCGGCGTGCTGTCGGACTTCGGCGCGACGTCGTCGTTCCAGCACTACCACCCGCACTTCGCCCCGACCCCCTTCCCGCGCGTGATGATCACGTCGGTGAACGACGTCATCGTGCACGGCATCCCGTCGGCCTACCGCCTGCGCGACGGCGACCTGCTGAGCATCGACTTCGGCGCGAGCCTGGGCGGCTTCCACGGCGACGCGGCCGTGTCGTTCGTGGTCGGCGAGGCGGACCCCGCGGACGTGGCCCTGGTGGAGACGACGGAGAAGGCGCTGCACGCGGGCATAGCGGCGGCGCGGGTCGGCGGCCGCCTGGGCGACATCTCCCATGCGGTGGGCGAGATCGGTCGCGCGGCGGGCTACGGCATCCCGGAGGACTTCGGCGGCCACGGCGTGGGAAGGCGCATGCACGAGGACCCGTCGGTCCCGAACGAGGGCAAACCCGGCCGGGGGCTCCGCCTGCGCGAGGGCCTGGTACTGGCGATCGAGCCGATGTTCATGGCAGGCGGCCAGGACAAGTACACGATCGACGACGACGGCTGGTCCCTGCGCACGGTGGACGGCAGCCGGGCAGCACACTTCGAACACACGGTGGCGATCACCGCGGACGGCCCGGTGATCCTGACGGTGCCATGAGCCAGATCGACCGGGCAACGACAACGGACGCGGGCGAGATCATGACGGTGCAGCGCGCCGCGTACGTGTCCGAGGCGCAGTTGTACGACAATCCGCACTTCTCGGCGCTGTCGGAACCGCTGGAGAGCGTGCGGGCGGCCATCGAATCGGAGATCGTCCTGGTCGCCCGGGTGGGTCCCCGCATCGTGGGCGCCGTGCGGGGCAGGGTCGATGGCCCGGTCTGCCACGTGGAACGCCTGGTGGTGGCCCCGGACCAACAAGGCAAAGGCATAGGCCGACGGCTGTTGCTGGCGGTGGAGGAACACGCACCGGCATCAGTGCGGCGGTTCGCGCTGCACACAGGCGATCGCAGCACCGCCAACTTGGCGCTGTACCGAAAGGTGGGCTACGAAACGGTCCGAGAGGAACGGGTCGCGCCCACACTGTTCTTGGTACACCTGGAAAAACCAGCGACCTGACCCAGGCGCCCACACACAGCCCGCCCGGATGCGAAACCCCACCCGATCCCGGGGGCCACCCGCCTTGCCAGTCTACCAGCAGACACCGACAAAACCAGCCCACGACAGCCACCTGTGGACAACTCCACCACCTGTGGACAACTACCCCAACCGTCCACACCGGACGACAGCAAGGCCGAAAGGGCGCAAGCCCCACCACACAGGGACTGCCTGCCTGCCATCCCGTCGACCTGGCGAAGCCCGATCACACCGGGTCAAGGGGGCCCGAAGCACGAACCAACCACATGCCCAAAGCCGCCGGGCCCCCTTGACGCGGTGTGATAGCCCTCCGGGAGGTCGACGGGATGGCAGGCAGACAACGGACACCAGTCCTTGCCAACCCAACCCCGTGCAAGACCCCCGCCATCCCGGAGACCAGCCCGTCCGGCGAGGACCCCCCGGAGGGAAAACCCCGCGCAAGGCACACCACCAAACCCGGGGAACACAAACCGCCACAACGGCACTGACCAGCGAAAACGCCCCACCCAGTACGTACGGACAGCCCCCACCACTCCCGGGGGCACCCCGCTGTCCAGTCTACCGGTGTCCACCGACAGGGGGACTGATGTCGATCTTGGCTGTGGACAACCACGGCACCTGTGGACAACTCGCGGACGCTATAGCTGTGCGCTGAACGCCTTGTATGCATGGTCATCGAAGAGGACGAAGCGGACCAGCGTCACCGGACTGTTCCGCAGCACCTCTTTCACCGCCGCCACGGCGATTTCCGCTGCCGACTCGACCGGCCAGCGGTACACGCCGGTCGAAATCGCCGGGAAGGCCACTGTGGACGCGCCCAGCTCCGCCGCCACCCGCAACGAATTGCGGTGGCAGTCCGCCAGCAGCACCGATCGCTCCTCCGACGACGACCACACCGGACCCACCGTGTGGATCACCCACCTCGCCGGCAGCCGGCCCGCGGTGGTCGCCACCGCCTGGCCTGTCGGGAGGCCACCACCGTACTTGCTTGCCCGCAGTGCCCGGCACTCGTCGAGGATGTCCTTGCCGCCCTTGCGGTGGATGGCGCCGTCGACGCCGCCGCCTCCCAGCAGCGACGAGTTCGCCGCGTTCACGATGGCGTCCACCTGTTGTTCGGTGATGTCGCCGCGCACCGCCTCGATCATCTACAGCTCCGGGAGTTTCGGGCGTTTCTTCGCCAGCAGTGGTTTCAGCAGGTCCCCGAACTCCTCCACGCGGGTCAGGACGTTCTTCGCCGTGAAGGTCAGGTCGTTCGGGTGGCGGCAGTTCGCCACCTCGTCCCACGTGATCGGGGTCGACGCCGTCGGGGTGTCGCGGCCGCGCAACGAGTACGGCGCGATCGTCGTCTTGTAGCGGTTGTTCTGGCTCCAGTCGATGAACACCTTGCGTGGCCGCAGGTCCTTCGCCATCCGCGCCACGATCAGCTTCGGGTGTTCGCTCGCCAGGTGCTCCGCCACCGCTTTCGCGTACTCCGACGTCTTCTCCACCGCCGACGTGGTGATCGGGGCGTACAGCTGCATCCCCTTGTTGCCACTGGTTTTCGCGTACGCCTTCAGGCCGTGCTCCGCCAGCACCTTCCGCAGTTCCAGCGCCACTTCGCAGCACTCGACGATCGTCGCCGGCGGGCCCGGGTCCAGGTCGAACACCAGCAGGTCCGGCGTCAGCCGCTCCCCCGCTTTGTCGACTTTCCACTGCGGGATGTGCAGTTCCAGCGCCGCCATGTTCGCCGACCACACCAGGCTCGGCAGGTCGTTCAGCACCACGAAGTCCAGCGTCTCGTTGCCCTTGGTGCTGCCCGGCGTCTCGATCCGCACCTTCCGCAACCACTCCGGCGCGTGCCGGGCCGCGTTCTTCTCGAAGAACGGCTGGCCCAGCACGCCGTCCGGCCACCTGCGTAGCGTCACCGGGCGGTCTTTCAGATGTGGCAGCAAGAACGGCGCGATCCGGCTGTAGTAGTCGATCACCTGCGCCTTGCTGAAGCCGGGGTACAGCGGTTTGTCCAAGTTGGACAGACGCAGGCGCTTGCCCTCCACCTCCACCAGCACGTTCTGCGGCTGCGGCTCGTCGTCCGGTTCCTCGTCGGTCCACGGTGGCTCGTCGTCGGCCGCCGCGCCGGGCATCGCTTCCGGTTCCAGGTCCGCCGCGTCCTTGTCCGAGCGCAGGCCCCGCCACGACGGCGCGCGCAGGCGGCCGTCCGGTGTCCAGTTGCGGAACTCCACCTCGCCGACCAGTTCGGGTATCACCCACGTGGCGCCTTTGGCCCGTTCTCGTGGCACCTCGTTGAAGAAGGGGTTCTCCTTGCGCACCAACGGTTTCAGCCGATCGTGCAGTGCGGCGAGCGCCTCGTCGGTGAAGCCGGTGCCCACCTGGCCCACGTAACGCAGGCCCGCGTCCGTCGGCACACCCAGCATCAGCGAGCCGATCGAACCCGCGCGCCTGCCCTCCCCCGGGCGCCACCCGCCGACCAGCACCTCCAAGGTCAGGACCTCGGTGATCTTCACCCAGTCGGCGGTCCGTCTGCCGGGGTAGTACCGGGAGGACAGCCGTTTCGCGATCACGCCCTCCAACTGCTGGTCCCGTGCCGTCTCCACCACCGCGGCGCCGTCGCCGGTGAACGACGGGGACAGGTTCCAGTTCGGTCCGCGCAGCTCGAGCCCTTCGAGCAGGGCGCGGCGTTCCGCGAGCGGGAGGTCAACGCACGACTTCCCGTCCAGGTGCAGCACGTCGAAGATCAGGTACGTCACCGGGACCGAGTTCGCGAGGCTGCGTGCCTGCCGGTCGTTCTGGACGTGCATGCGCTGCTGCAGCGCCGGGAAGCTGGGCCTGCCGTCCTTCAACGCCACGATCTCGCCGTCCAGCCAGACCTGCGTCGCACCCAGCTCCTCGCCGAGTATCCGCAGCTCCGGGTAGGTGACCGTGATGTCGTTGCCCTTGCGGGAATGCAGCCGCAGCCGGCCGCCCTCGACGCGGGCGAGCGCGCGGACACCGTCCCACTTGAACTCGTACGACCAGTCGGACTCGTCCTCGGGCAGCGTGCCCGGCGACGCCAGCATCGGCTCGACCAGCTCCGGGAGCCGCTCGAAACCGGCCTGCAGCGGCGGCTCGGAACGGCGGACCATCCAGTCCTTGGCGTCCTTGCCGCTGCGGAAGAACGTGTACCTGCCCTTGGCCCGTTCCCCGTCGAAGACGACCGCGACCTCGCGGTCGGACCACTTCAGCGTCTCGTAGCGGCCGCGGTCCCAGATGAACATCCGGCCGCCGCCGTACTCACCCTTCGGAATCTCCCCGGAGAACGTCGCGTACTCCATCGGGTGGTCTTCGGTGTGCACCGCCAACCGGATGTCACCGGGCACGTCGGGCAGCCCGCGCGGCACCGCCCAGGACACGAGCACGCCGTCGCGTTCCAGCCGCACGTCCCAGTGCAGCCGGGTGGCGTGGTGCTCCTGGATGACGAACGTGTCGTTGTTGCCGGTCGGCAGCGGCCCCTCGGCGGGGACGGGCTCCGGGGTCTTCGCGGCGTCCCGCTTCTTGCGGTACTCGTCGAGGCCGGCCATGCCCTATTCGTACCCGGGAAACGTCACGGCAGCCAGGACACGCGGCCACGCAGGACCGCGTACCCCATGAAAGCGACGAAGTCGATCAGGAAGTGCGCCAGTACCAGCGGCCACAGCCGGTTCGTCCGCTGCCACACCCGGCCGAACACCAGCCCCATGATCACGTTGCCGACGAACCCGCCGAAGCCCTGGTAGAGGTGGTACGACCCGCGCAGCACGGCCGAGACCAGCAGCGACGTGTTCTCCCGCAGCCCGAGCTGGCGCAGCCGCGTGATCAGGTAGCCGACGACCAGGACCTCCTCGGCCCACGCGTTGCCGAACGCCGACAGCGGGAGCGTGAGGAACTGCCACCAGTGGTCCAGCGCGGTCGGCACCACGGTGAGGTTGGCGCCGACAGCACGCGCGACCAGGTAGAACCCGAGCCCGGGCACGCCGATGAGCGCCGCGAGGCCTGCGCCGCCCCCGAGGTCCCGCAGGAAACGCCCCCGCGCGAGGCCGATCTGCCGCAGCTGGATGCCCGCCCGCCACAGCAGGTAGAGGCCGAGCACGCCCCACGCGAACAGCTGCGTCGCCGACAACAGCTGGCGCAGGAAGTCCAGTACCTGGTTGGTGGCCTGCGAGACGTTCAGCGCCACGGCCTGGTCGGCGAGCCGCTCCTCGCGCAGCAGCGAGTCGAGGAGCGACAGCAGGCTCCGCAGTCCGGAGAGCCCCAGCGTGATCGCGAAGACGATCACCAGCTCGACGACGATCCCCCGTCGTTCGCGGGCGTCGGTGACCGGTTCGGGGAAGGCCGGGGTCGACGGTTTCAGCCAGTCGCGGAGCACGGCCGAACGCTACCGGCAGTCGTAGGGTGGTGTCCGTGCCACAGATCGCCACGGCCGAGACGGTCGAACGAGAAGCGCTGAACGACTTCATCCGCCCCCGCCACCACGCGGTGCTGGTGACCACGCGGTCCGACGGCAGCCCGCAGATGTCGCCGGTGACGTGCGGCCTGGACGGCGAGGGCCGCATCGTGATCTCGAGCTACCCGCAGCGGGCGAAGTCCCGCAACGCGCGGCGCAACCCGAAGGTGTCGGTGCTGGTCCTGTCCGACGAGTTCAACGACGCGTACGTGCAGGTCGACGGCACCGCGGAGGTGCTGGACCTGCCGGACGCGCTGGAGCCGCTCGTCGAGTACTTCCGCGTGATCTCCGGCGAGCACCCCGACTGGGACGAGTACCGCGCGGCGATGGCCAAGCAGGGCAAGTGCCTGATCCGCGTCACGATCGACCGCTGGGGCCCGGTCGCGACCGGCGGCTTCCCGCCCGAGCTGGCCTAAGCGAACAGCTCGTCGACGGTCGCGACGGTCACGGCGCGACGCACCCAGGTCTCGAGCTGGTCGAGGTCGGTGCACTGCATGATCCGCTCGCGTGCGCCGTCCGGCACGGTGATGCCGCGCACCTCGAGAACCCCCAGGACCGCCCTGGCCTCGCCCTCGGCGCGGCCTTCTTCGCGGCCTTGGCCGTAGTAGCGGCGGGCGAAGTCGCTCTTGTACTCCCAGGTTCCAGTGCTCATCAGTTCCTCCAGACGAGCTCGTGCCGCTGCCGGGAGCGTCATGAGCACGAGGTCAGTGTACAAGTTTGCTTGGTCATCAGAGAGCGCTCGCAGACCGGCCATGAACGCGGACAGGACCTTGTCCCCATCGGTTCCGGCGCCGTGGGCCATGGCCGAGAGCACCGCCAGTTCCGGTTTGCCCACCGCCTCCTCGGGGTCGGTGAGTACTGGCACGCGATCGGGTGCGATGACCACTGGACGCAACGCCCAGTCCGGGTGCCCCAAGTCGATGGGCGCGGAACACCACGTCGCCGTCGCGTCGTCCGGGCACACCACCAGCAGTACGACCGGGACCCGAAGGCGAGCGCGGAGCGTCGTCAGGTACACCGGCCAGGACCAGCGTTTGGCCGGGTCCCGCCGCAGCTGCACCTCGACGACCACCGCCCCGACCTGCACGTCACCGCTGGTCAGCACGATGACCGTGTCCGCCCGGTACTCAGTGGGCGTCAGATCGGTCAGGTCACTCGATCCCACGGTCGCGTGTGCGTACGGCGGTATCGCCACACCGAGTTGACCGTGCAGCAACTCGGCGGCGAGCGCCGGACGCTGACGGAACAGCTCGATCAGGGCTTCGTGAACGTGGGAGGGCACCAGCGCATATTACCGCGCGTATCGATCACTGACTCAGGGTGTTCGAACTAGAGTGCGAGTGGGGCGGAGCCGAACGCGACGTTGAAGCGGTCGCACCAGATGACCGCGCTGCGCAGGCCCGCGAGGTCGGCGTCGGCGGGGATCGCGTAGTTGTGGTTGCCGTCGGTGGCCTTGATCTCGCCGAGCGGGACGTACCGGCCGTCGTCGTAGGAGTGCCAGTCGCCGCCCGCCGTCGCGTCGGAGAGCCAGACGTGCACGTCCGGGCCGTCGGAGGTCGAGAAGCCCGCCAGCCGCAGCACGCGGGAGCCGTCGGGCAGCGCCAGGACGCGGGCGGTGCCGCTGGTGTCGTGTTCCTGGCTGACGAAGGTGCCTTCGGCGAGGACCTCCGGCCGGGGCGGCGACGTGGTGTCGGTGCTCACGGGCGCCGCCACCGGGACCGGCTCGTCGAGGTGGCTGCTCGTGAACGCGCGCCACGGCTCGAACAGGGCGAGGCCCACACCGAGCCCGATCAGCGCAACGGGCACACCCACCCAGATCAGCAGTCGTCGCATGTGACTCATCGTGGCGGAGGTGGCCGCGACAACCTACTTACCGAGTTATTACGCTCGCCGTCGTGACCGCACCTGATCTCGAAGTTCACGAGCAGCCCCGGGTGGAAAGCGAGGTCGGGCCGCTGCGCACGGTGCTGCTGCACCGGCCTGGCGCCGAGCTGAAGCGCCTCACTCCGCGCAACAACGACCAGCTGCTGTTCGACAGCATCCCGTGGGTCGACCGCGCACAGGAGGAACACGACGCGTTCGCGGAGACGCTCGAGTCCCGCGACGTCGAAGTGCTGCTGCTCGTGGACGCGCTGGTGGAGGCGCTGAGCGACGAACGCGCCCACGCCGCGGCGGCCGACACCGCGGTGGACCGGCGCCGGGTGGGACACGAGCTGGCCGACGCGCTCAGCTCGCACCTGTCGTCGATGACCGCGTCGGCGCTGGCGGACGTGCTCATGGCGGGCATGACGTTCGAGGAGCTGCCCGCCGCGGAGGGCGCGTCGCTGGTGCGGAAGATGCACCACCCGCACGACTTCGTCGTCGACCCGCTGCCGAACCTGCTCTTCACCAGGGACTCGTCGGTGTGGATCGGCAACCGGGTGGCGATCGCGTCGCTCGCGTTGCCGGCGCGGAACCGGGAGACGGCGCTGCTGGACCTGATCTACGCGTACCACCCGCGGTTCCGGTCGGCGGGGCGTGCGTACGGCGCGCACTCGGCGCCGGTCGAGGGCGGCGACGTGCTGTTGCTGGCGCCCGGGGTGCTCGCGATCGGCGTCGGTGAGCGGACGTCGCCCGCGGGCGCGGAGTCGCTGGCGCGGTCGGCGTTCGCGGACGGGCTCGCGCACACGGTGCTGGCGGTGCCGATCGCGCAGGACCGGGCGACGATGCACCTGGACACGGTGTGCACGATGGTCGACCGGGACGCGGTCGTGATGTACCCGGCGGTGCGGGACACGCTGGTGGCGTACCCGCTGCAGCCCGACGAGGCGAAGGGCGTGCGGGTCGCGGGACCGGTGCCGTTCCTGGAGGCGGCCGCGTCGGCGATGGGCATCGACCGGCTGCGGGTGATCGACACGGGGCTCGACCCGGTGACGGCGGAGCGCGAGCAGTGGGACGACGGGAACAACACGCTCGCGGTGGCGCCCGGGGTGGTGGTCGCGTACGAGCGGAACGTGGAGACGAACGCGCGGCTCGAGGAGGCGGGGATCGAGGTGCTGCGGATCCGCGGCTCGGAACTGGGCAGCGGCCGGGGTGGGCCGCGGTGCATGTCGTGCCCGATCGTGCGGGCACAGCTGTAGTAACAAGCCGCTGACCTGCGAAAACACGCATCCCCAGTACGTACGGGCGGCCCCCACCACTCCCGGGGGCACCCCGCTGTCCAGTCTACCGGTGTCCACCGACAGGGGGACGGATGTCGATCTTGCCTGTGGACAACCGGGTGGGCTGTGGACAACGTCAGTAGCGGTCCGACAGCCAGCGGCCCAGCCCGCGCAGGTGGTCGTTCAGTTCCGCCGGTTCGAGGACGTCGATGTCGAGGTTCAGGTAGGTGAGCCAGCGGGCCGCCCAGTCGAGGTCGTCGGTGCCGAAGCGGAGTTCGCAGTCGTCCTCGTCGTCGACCACCGTGGCCACCGTCGGGTCGACCAGGTCGCGGACCAGGTCCGCCGACGTGTGGACGCGGACGCGGACCTGGTGGCGCCACGAGCCGTGCGCCAGTGAGCCGGCCACGAACGTCGCCGCGTCTTCCGGGGGCTCGGGGACGGGGAAGCGGGTGCCCAGCGGCTGCACGTGCGTGATCCGGTCGAGCGCGTGGACCCGCCACCGCGTCGTGTCGCGCAGGCAGGCGACCAGGTACCAGCGGCGCCGCACCATGACCAGCCGGTGCGGCTGCACGTCGACCGCGTTCCCGCGCCCGCGGATGCGGATGGCCTCCCCCGCGCGGCACGCGAGCGCGGCGGGGATCAGCACGTCGCGGTTCGTGCTGTGCAGTGGCAGCGTCTCCACCTGGGCGAGCGCGCTCAGCCGGGTGCGCCAGCGGGACGGCACGACCTGTGTCAGCTTCGCGAGCGCCGTGATCGCCGCCGTTTCCAGGCCGTCGACGGTGACCGCGGTGCGCAGGCCCAGCGCCACCGCGGCCACCTCGTCCGCGTCGAGGAGCAGTGGGGGCATCGCGGTGCCGGACGCCAGCCGGTAGCCGCCGGTCCGGCCCGCCTCGCCGTCGATGCGGTAGCCGACCTCGCGCAGTTCCGCGATGTCGCGGCGGGCCGTGCGTTCGGTCACGCCGAGGCGGGCCGCGAGCTGGGTCGCCGAGATGCCGGGGTGCGCCTGGAGCAGCGAGAGCGTCTCGAGGCGGCGGTTCGTGGTGCGCACGACGTCGATGATGGCGGAAAACCCTGACAGTATCCGTCCGGGTATGTGGGCACGATGGTCACATGACATCGCTTCTCAGTCCCGAGGGACTTGTCCAGTCGCCCGCGTTCAGCCACGTGGCCGTAGTGCCGCCGGGGGCGACGACCATCCACGTCGGCGGGCAGAACGGCGTCGACGGCAGCGGCTCGCTCGTCGGTGACGACGTCGTCGCGCAGACCCGGCAGGTGATGAAGAACCTGCATGTCGCGCTGGCCGCGGCGGGCGCGAGCGTTCAGGATCTGGTCATGATGACGATCCTGCTGGTCGACGGCACCGACATCGGTGCGGCCTATCCGGTCGCGGCCGCCGAGCTGGCAGGCGCGAAGCCCGCCGTCGTGGTCGCGCGGGTCGCCGGGCTGGCGGTGCCGGGTGCGCTGGTCGAGGTCAGCGCGGTCGCGGCGGTGGTCGCGTGAGCCCGGTCGGGAAGACCCGCGACGCGGGCTGGCAGATCGGGGTGTCGAAGACGATCGACCGGCCGGTCGAGGACGTGTGGAGCTTCATCACGTCGCCGGCGGGCATCGCGATCTGGCTGGGTGAGGGCGTGACCGTGCTGTCGGAGCCGGGCGCCGGGTACGAGACGGCGGCCGGGGTGCGCGGCGAGACGCGGAGCTACCGCGAGCTGGACCGGGTGCGGCTCACGTGGCAGCCGCCGGGCTGGCGGCACGAGACGACGTTGCAGTTGACGGTGTCCCACGCGGGCGCGGGGCGGGCACGGCTGGGCGTGCACCAGGAACGGCTGGCCGACGCGGAGGAACGCGAACAGCAGCGGACGCACTGGCGCGGCGTGGTCAACGACCTGGTGGCGGCGCTGAGCGCGTGAACTGGGCCCACCCAGGCCACGAATCGCCTCTGACCTGCGAAAACGCGCACCCCCCAGTACGTACGGGCGGCCCCCACCACTCCCGGGGGCACCCCGCTGTCCAGTCTACCGGTATCCACCGACAGGGGGACGGAAGTCGATCTTGGCTGTGGACAACCGGGTGGGCTGTGGACTACTCCGTCCAGCGGGGGTTGACCTGCGCGTAGATGGTCTCGTCCTCGAAGCCGGACGGGCCGGTCGGGAAGGAGTCCGGGATGCTCGCCACGTGGAGGAAGCCCGCCTTCTCCGCCGCGTAGCGGGACGCCTTGTTGCTCCCCGCGGTCGACAGGCTCAGGCGGCGCAGGCCGAGGCCGCCCTTGTCCTTCGGGGTGAAGGCGCAGTCGACCAGCATGCCCAGCGCCTCCGTCAGCACGCCCTTGCCGCGTGCGTCCGGGTGGACCGAGTAGCCGATCTCCGCGGCCGTCTTGTCCAGGCCGCCGAGGTTGAACAGCTGGATCTCCCCGATCAGCTCGTCGGTCTCGCGGTCGGCGATGGTCCAGTCGTAGCGTTCGCCGCGCGCGTCGAACTCCATCGCGCGCAGCAGCACCTTGTCCGGGGGCGGCATCTTCTCGTTCGCCCAGCCGTAGCGGCCGCCGAAGTGGCGGCTGCGTTCGTCGGCCATCATCTCGATGAAGCGGACACCGTCCGTGTCGTTGTGCGGGCGCAGCCGCAGGCGGTCGGACTCGAGGGTCGGCGGCACGTGCCACGCGTGCTTGGGCTCGCGGGTGTCGTCCTTGCGCAGCGAGCCGCACCACGCGTCGTGGCGTTCGCCGCGCTGGCTCAGGAACTTCGCGACCTTGCCGTCGAACGAGAACCCGTTCGCCCACGCCACGCGCCACGACGCCCAGTTGCCCACGTGCGCGTACCACACGACCAGCTCGATGTCCCGCTGCTCGAAACCCCAGTCCAGGATCATCTTGACGGCGCGGCCGCACACGCCGTGCCCGCGCACGGCCGGGTGCAGGCCGAACGCGAGCTCCGCGACGTTCGACCCCATCGGCCGCAGCGAGATCGAGCCTGCGAACCGGCGGACGCCGTCAGGGTGCGGCGCCTCGATCGCGAAGCACAGGTCCTTCCCGCTCTCCCAGCCCGCGGGCACGATCTCGCCGACGAACCCGGCCGCGTCCGCGCGGCCGTACGGCACGGGCACGGTCGTCCACCGGATGGACGCCGGGTCGGTGCACTGCACGACCACGTCGTCCACATCGGACATCGCGTGGGCACGGAGCGTGATCTCACCATCGGTGAGCGTGGGCACGTCGGCGGGGAAGGAAGTCACCGCACCATGGTCGGCGGTCGGCGGGCCGGGTGCAATCCAGTTTAGGAATGCCTTACCTGAATTGCATTTCCATAGGCTTGCCTAAATTGCAAGCAAATTGCTATTGCCCATCCCGGTGCGTATTATCGAAATCATGTCGAAGTTCAACACCATGCTGCAAGAGCAGATCCGCAACGAGTTCACCGCGTCCCAGCAGTACGTGGCTCTTGCGGTGTGGTTCGACGGCCAGGACCTCCCCCAGCTGGCCAGGCACTTCTACCGGCAGTCGCTGGAGGAGCGCAACCACGCGATGATGATCGTGCAATACCTGCTCGACAACGACATCCAGCCCGAGATTCCGGGTGTGGACGCGGTTCGCAACGAATTCTCCGACGCCGCCGATCTCGTCGCGCTGGCGCTCAAGCAGGAGAAGCAGGTGACCGAGGACATCATCGCGCTCGCGAAGGCCGCCCGCGACGAGGACGACTACAAGGGCGAGCAGTTCATGCAGTGGTTCCTCAAGGAGCAGGTCGAGGAGGTGGCCGGCATGACGACGTTGCTCAACGTGGTCCGCCGGGCCAACGGCAACCTGTTCGACGTGGAGAACTTCCTGGCGCGTGAGGCCGTCGGCGACGGTGGCGCGGACCCGCTGGCCCCGAACGCGGCGGGCGGCCTGCTCTAGGCACGCAGGGCGATCGCGGCGAGCGCGCACGCCGCGGCGAACACCGGCACCGCGCCCGGGGACACGCCGACCAGCAGCCCACCCGCCGCGCCGCCCGCGGCCGCTCCGATGTAGACGGTGCTGCTGACGACGGCCATCGCCGCGGTCGCGTGTTCGTGGCCGGCCCGCGCGAGCATCAGCGCCTGGATGGCGGGCGGCACCGCCCACGCGGCCGCGGACCACCCGACGAGCAACACGACGGTCAACCACAGCGGCGCCGGGCGCGCGCCCCAGCAGACCGCGAAGATCACCATCACGGCCGCGAAAGCCGTTGCGGCGGCGGCGAACGCGCGCTGCGGGCCCCACCTGTCGATCAGCGTGCCCGCGAACCGCGCGCCCGCGATGCCCGCCACCCCGGCGACCACCAGCAGGACGCCGAGGACGGCCGGGGTGACGTCGGCGAGCCCGGCGAGGAACGTGGCGAGGTAGGTCTGGAAGGCGAGGTTGCCCGCGACCGCGGCGACGGTCACGGCGAGCACCTTGAGCACGGGCGCGGTCAGCAGGCCGCGAGGTGACGGCGGCCGGTCGAGCGTGGTGCGCGGCAGCCAGATCAGCACCGCGAGCAGGGCGAGCGCGCCCAGCACGCCACCGAGCACGAACGTGGCGCGCCAGCCGAACGCGGCGCCGGTCCACGTGCCGGCGGGCACGCCGAGGACGATCGCGCCGGTCATGCCCGCCATGACGGTGGCGAGGTGGCGGCCGGTCGCACCCTCGGGGGCGAGGTGCGTGGCGAGCGCGAGGACCGCGGGCAGGACGGTCGCCGCGGCGAGGGCCGCGACCACGCGCAGGGCCATGAGCAGCGGGTACGCGTCGACGGCCGGGACCACGAAGTTGGCCGCGCAGAAGACGAGTAGCGCGCCGACGAGCAGTGCGCGCCGGTCGACGCGGCCGAGGAGTGCCGCGGACAGGGGCGCGGCGAGGGCGTAGACGAGCGTGAACACGGTGACGAGCTGACCGGCCGCGCCGGTGGCGACGCCGAGGTCGCCCGCGATGGCGGGCAGCACCCCGATGATCACGAAGTCGTCGGTCTGGACGGCGAAGGCGGCGAGGGTGAGGGCGACGAGGTACACCTCATAAAGGTAACAGTCGTTACCTTAATAGGGTTGGGGGCATGGCTCGGACCGCGGACCCGGCACGGCGCGTCGAACTGATCGACGCGATCATCGTGGAGCTGTCGTCGAGCGGGCTGGCGACGTTTTCGCTGCGTACGCTGGCCGCGGCGCTCGGGCGGTCCACGCGGGTGCTGACGCACCACTTCGCGGACAAGGACGCGTTGCTGGCGGCGGTGCTGGCGCGGCTGGACGAGCAGCAGCACGAGGCGCTGCGGTCGACGCCGGGGTGGTCGGACCCGGCGGTGGGCATCGGGTCGATCGTGCGGGACGCGTGGCGGCGGCACCTGTCACCGGCGGAGCTGCCGAGGACGCGGTTGATCCAGGAGATCGAGGGCCTGGCGGCGGCGGGCCGGCTGGCGGCGCACGTGCCGGCGTTCGTCAGCGGGCGGGCGGCGTTCGTGGCCCAGGCGCTGGAGGTGCGCGGGTTGTCGCCGGCGGACGCGCTGACGAAGGCGACGCTGCTGAACAACGCGTACGCGGGCCTGCAGGCGGATCACCTGACGACGGGCGAGACGGCCCGTGTGGAGGCGGCGCTCGCGGAGCTGTGCGCCCTGGCGGACAGCTGGACGAAATAGCCGCTGACCAGCGAAACGCGCGGCCCCCACCGAAGCGGGCGCGCAGCGCCCGGCACACCGAGGTCGGCGCACACCGCTCGCGCGCGCGATGCCAACCCCCACCCGATCCCGGGGGCCACCCGTCATGCCAGTCTACCGGTACCCACCGACAGAACCAGGGGCTCAGCCGCTAGTTGTGGACAACCGGGTGGGCTGTGGACAACTCACCTGTCGACGGGCACGAACTCGTCGTCCCTGCGTTCGAAGGCGGCCGGTGCCGGTGTGGTGAGCACGGCCTCCACGCGCGGGTCGGCGCTGATCAGTTCGCGGAGCGGCACGAGCGAGCAGTTGCCGACGTCGTCGACGTACTCCTCCGGTTCGTCGCCCGCGAACACGCGCCAGCCGCTGTCCCGCTCGTTGTCCGGGCCCTCCCGGTACAGCCAGCCCGCCGGCTCGCCGTCGCGGGCGACGCGGTTCGACACGATCGCGAGCTGCGCCAGGTCGCCGAACCACAGCCGTTCGAAGCGGCGCTGCCGCCGGACGATCTCCTCGGCGCCCAGCTCGACCCGCACGCGCAGCAGGGTGCCGTCCTCGGCGAGGTCGCGGTGGACGGGGTACGCGCCGTCGCCCCAGCTGGTGTACCAGCCGGTCATCAGCGCGCCGCCGACCTCGACCACGCCCGACTCGGTCGGTGCGCCGCGCATCCGGCTCAGCAGCCGGTGGTGGTCGTCGTGCGGACGGACGTCGGTGTGGAACTTCGCCTCGTCCTCGGCCCTGAGCCGCGAGTAGTGACTGGCCAGCTCGGCCTTGGTGAGGTCGGTCCACCCGAACGTGTCCTGGTCCAGGGCGGGCGCCGACAGCCGTTCGGCGACCGCGGTGGCGTCCCGGCCCCAGAACACGAGGTCGAACAGGCCGTCGTGCGGTTCGTCGTTGCGCCAGCCGGTCAGCGCGGCCGGGTCGGCGAACATGAGCCGCGCCTCCTCGACGAGCACGTACCCGCACTCGACGGACCGCGCCGGTTCGCCTTCCGCGCACTCCACCCACACCGAACGCCACCTGCCCGCGTCCGGGCCGTCCGGGTCCATGCGCACGCCGTGCACCGGCAGTTCCCGGTCGGCGGGCACACCGCGCACGGCCACGGCCCAGCCCGCCGGGAACGGCACCTCGACACCGCCGGGCGCGTCGGCGAGCAGGCGCTGGACCCGGGCGTGGTGCGGCACCTTCGGTATCCGCACCAGGGACGCGTCGAGGCCGAACCCGTCGACCCGCTTCGCCAGGGGGTCGCCGTCCGGGAAGTCGAACGCGTACCGGCCCTTGACCATGGCGAGGTCGAGCCGGCCGGCGACCTCGGCCGCGTCCGGGCCGGTGATCTCGAAGTCCGTGCCCTCGGCCGGCTCGCCGCACCACGCGCGCAGCAACCCGAAGTCGATCACCAGCAGATCACCGGACGGGAACGAGACGCTCCCCAGCGACTCCGGCATCCGGCTCAGCGGATGGTGACCTGGCGGCCGATGAGGCCGTCGCGGGCGCGGCGTTCGTCGCTGGTCAGCGGAGTCTTCTCCAGCGACGCCAGTGCCTCGTCCAGGCGGGTGCCCAGCTCCTCGGCCGGCTTGGTCCACTCGCGGGCGTGCAGCTCGCGGTCGAGGTCCCACACCGGCACCAGCAGGCCGTGCGCGCGGAACGAGCCCGCGTACCGCGACCCCTCGCCGAGACCCAGCTCGCCGCGGGCGTGCAGGCGGGCCAGCGCGTACAGCAGCTGCTCCTCCGGCTCCGGGCGGACCCAGCGCAGGTGGGCGCGGTCACCGGCGTCGACCCAGTACGCGGCCGGGCCGATGCGTTCCGTCGGCATGATGGCCTGGTTCGCGCGTTCCAGGGACAGCGCGACCTCGCCCGCCGGCTCCTCGCCCTCGGGGAGCCACCACGAGAAGTCGCTGTGCAGGGTCGGGTCCAGCTCGGTCTTCGGGTCCAGCAGGTCCTGCAGGCGCTCGCGTTCGCCCTCTTCGGTCTCCGGGCCCACGACCGGCAGCACGTCACCGGGCTTCGCGTCGAGCGCCCAGCGCAGCGCGCGGGCCAGGTCGCGGCTGACGTCGCTGGACCTGGTCTGCACCTGCAGGCCGACGAACGCGCTGCCGTCCGCGCGGACCAGGGCGGCCGCGGCCATGGGCAGCACGGTCGCGAGGGTCACCGTGCGGTCGGTGTCGACCGACAGCGTGAGCGGGGACGTCGCCGACGGCACGAACTCCCGCAGCGCGATCAGCTCGCACTCGCTGACGATGCCCTCGAACGGGCGGCCGACCGGCATCTCGACCGGGCCGCCGGCGAGGCCGTGGCACGCCTTGTACCGCTTGCCGGACCCGCACGGGCAGGCCTGCCTCGGGTTGATGCCGTCGGTGGTCTTCTTGCTCTTCACGGCGGAACGCTTGGCCATGGAGCGAGACGCTACCGGTTGAGCAGGCGCATGGTGTTCGCCGGGGAGTTCGTCGCGAGGTACCGGACGCCGAGCTTCGCGCACAGGGCCACGTCCGCGGGTTCGTCCACGGTCCAGACGTACGTCTCGTGCCCGAACGACCTGGCCCGCTCGACGTAGTCCGGGTCGGTCCGCAGCAGGTGCACGCCCGGACCCGTGTAGTCGGCGTACGGCGGGAGGGCGCCGTCCCAGCGGGCGACCGACAGGTTCTCCAGCAGCAGCACGGTCGGCAGCGTGTCGGTGTGGGCACGCACGCGCCGCACCGCCCGCGCCGAGAACGACATCATCACCACCGGCGAGTCCTCTTTGGACTTCGGGCGGGCGAGGCCGTACCGGCGCAGCATGGCGATGAGCTTCGCCTCCACCAGCCCGCCGTACCGCACGGGGTGTTTGGTCTCGACGAACAACTGCACGCCGGGGTGCGCTTCCACCAGCTCGAGCAGGGACTCGAGCGTGAGCACGCCGCGCTCGGACTCGTCCGGTGCGCCCAGCACGAGCTCGTCGGCGTTGTCGGGCATGCCGGGGTGCCAGCTGCCGTAGTCCAGTTCGGACAGCCGTGCCAGCGTCAGCGTGGACACGACCCCGCGGCCGGACGACGTGCGGTCGACGCGGCGGTCGTGGACGCACACGAGGTGACCGTCGCGGGAGAGGCGCACATCGCACTCGAGTCCGTCCGCGCCCTGTTCGATGGCGAGCGCGTAGGCGGCGACGGTGTGCTCGGCCCGGTGCGCGGACGCACCCCGGTGCGCGACGACAGCGGGCTGCACGGCGCGGATCATCGCACAGCTACCGTGGGGCCATGGTGTTCGACCCGCGTGACCCGGCCTTTCTCGCCGACCCGTACCCGACCTTCGCCGCGTTGCGGGCCGAGGGTCCGGTGCACCGGCACGAGGAGATGGGGCTCGCGGTCGCGGTGTCGCACGCGGCGTGCTCGGAGGTGCTGCGCAGCCGCTCGGCCGGGCGGCTGTGGCGGGACAAGGAGCCGGCGTCCGACTTCGTCGCGTTCAACCTGCTGCACCAGAACTCGCTGCTGGAGAACGAACCGCCCCGCCACACCCGGCTGCGGCGCCTGATCGCGGGCGCCTTCGCCCGCGGCCACACGGAGCGGTTGCGGCCGTGGGTGCGGTCGCTGTCGTCGACGCTGGTGGGGTCGCTGGCCGCGGCGATCAAGGCCGACGGGTCCGCCGACCTGCTGGCGCACGTGGCCGCGCCGCTGCCGGTCGAGGTGATCGCGGAGCTGCTCGGCGTCCCCGGCACGGACCGGCACCGGCTGCAGCCGTGGTCGAACGCGATCGTGAAGATGTACGAGTACGCCCTGCCGAAGGAGCAGGCCGACGCCGCGGAACGAGCGGCGCAGGAGTTCGTCGACTACCTCCGCGACCTCGCCGCCGACCGCGCGAAGGCCCCCGGCGACGACCTCATCAGCGGTCTTGTCGCGGAGCGCGACGGCACCGACCGCCTCACCGACGACGAGCTGGTCGGCACCGCCGTGCTCCTGCTCATGGCCGGCCACGAGGCGACGGTGAACGTCATCGGCAACGGCGTCCTCGCCCTGCTGACGCACCGGCACGAGTGGGAGCGCCTCGTCGCGGACCCCGGCCTGCTGCCGACCGCGGTCGAGGAGCTGATCCGCTTCGACGCGCCGCTGCAGCTGTTCGAGCGCACGGCGACCGCGCCGGTCACCATCGCGGGCCACGCCCTGGCGCCCGGCGACAAGATCGCGGCGCTGCTCGGCGCGGCGGCCCGTGACCCGGAGGTGTTCGACGAGCCGGACCGGCTCGACGTGGGGCGTACGCCGAACGCGCACCTGGGGTTCGGGGCGGGCATCCATTACTGCGTGGGTGCCCCGTTGGCGCGGGTCGAAATCGCGGCCGCGCTGGAGGCGCTGACCACCGAGCTGCCCGGGCTGCGCCTGGCCGCGGAACCGGAACGGCGGCCGGAGTTCGTGATCCGCGGGCTGCGGAACCTGCCGGTGACGGCCTAGCGGTCGTCGTACTCGCGCCTGCTCCGCTCGATGTCGGGGTTGTGCTCGACCGCCCACTCGGCCAGCCGCACGGCGGGTTCGATCAGGGTGCGGCCTGTGTCGGTGAGCGCGTACTCGACGCGCGGCGGCACCTCCGCGTAGGCGGTCCGCGAGACGAGGCCGTCGCGTTCCAGGTGGCGCAGCGTCAGCGACAGCATCCGCTGTGAGACGCCGGGGATGCGCTGCTGCAGCTCGGTGAAGCGCATGTGCTGGTCGTGGAGGGTCGCGATCACCAGCAGCGTCCACTTGTTGGCGATCCGGTCGAGGACGCCGCGGATGGCGCGACCCCCGTCGCCGCGGATCAGGCAGACGCGTTCGTACCGCGACATGCGCACGCTCCTGTCAGTTACGCACACCCGTGTTCCTTTTGTACCGCCTCCGATAGTCACCCATCATGTGGCTACTTACAAGTCGTAACCATTGGAGCGGGCATGGAGATCGCATACTGGGTCGTCGCCGGGTTGCTGGCGGTGTTCTACCTGTACGCGGGCGGGATCAAGGTCGTGCGGACCAGGGAGCAGCTGGCGCCGATGATGGGCTGGGTCGACACGATCCCCATGCCGGTGGTCCGCGGCATCGGCGCCGTCGAGGTGCTCGGCACGCTCGGGCTCGTGCTGCCGCCACTGACCGGCGTGGCGCCCGTTCTGGCGGTGGTGGCGGCGATCGGTTTCGCCGTGCTGCAGGTGATGGCGGCGGGTCTGCACCTCTCCCGCAAGGAGGTCAAGGAGACCGGCCTGAACGTGCCCTTGATCGCGCTCGCCGTGGTCGCGGCGTGGCTGGCGACGGTGTGGTGAGTCAGCGGCGGGACGGGAGCAGGCGCGTGGCCCGCAGTGGTGGCTCCGGCGCGCCTTCCACGCGGACGACCCGCAGGTAGCGGACGTTCGCCGGGTCGATGGGGGCCAGCAGCGTGGACAGGCGGCGGACCGTCATCGCGGTCAGCACGGCGACGGCCGCCGCCGCGAGGTCGGTCAGTGCGCTCAGCACGACGCTGTCCGCGTGTGCCTGGACGCTGTCCCGGAACCGCCAGATCACGGTCACCGCGAACAACAGTCCCGCGCCGGCCCAGGTCGCCCACCAGACGACCACGTGCTTCGTCGGGCGCGGGCGTTCCGTCGCCGGGCGGCGCAGCACCTGGTGTTCCAGCTCGGTCAGGACGACGCCCGCCATGGCCAGGTTCACGCCCGGTACCAGCAGGTACACCAGCACCTGCCAGTCGGGGCGGCCGACCAGCTGGCCTGCCAGGTCCGCCGCCGCGCGGCGCGCCAGGTACAGCCACCACAGCACCACGACCGCCGCCAGCACCGAGAACGCCAGCGTGAGCACGCCGCCGATGGTCACCACCGCGTCGGACGTGCCGACCAGGCGCGACGACAGCGCACCCGTGCGGCTCCGCAGCAGCAGCACGTACCGCCAGACCTCGCCGCCCGCGGTGATCACCGCCAGGCACGCGAGCGCCCACATCATGGCCGAGGCGTGCCCCGCGACCGCGCGGACGCGTTCGACGGTCACCGGCTGGTCCGGGCCGGTGCCCGGGATGGTCGTCGGCCAGCGCCACGCGAGCGCCGGGAAGCCCCACCGCGGGGTCGTGCCGTACGCGGGCGGGCCCATGTAGGGCAGCCGTCTGCGCGGGCGTGGGCGGCGGCCGGCGCCCGGGGGCACGGTCGCTACCCAGCGCTGGCGGGGCTGTGTCACGTCAGCCGGCTCTCAGATGACCGTCGGTTCGCCGCTGTCCGCTGCCATCGGACGGCCCGCGGCCTGCCACTGCTGCATGCCGCCCTCGACGTTCTTGGCGTCCCAGCCGTTCGCGTTGAGGAACGCGGTCACGCGGGCCGACCGGCCGCCGCTGCGGCACACCACGTACACCTCGTCGTCGGCGGGCAGGTCGTCGAGGCGGGCCGCGAGGTCACCCATCGGGATGTGGACGGCGTCCGGCGCGTGACCGGCGGCCCACTCGTCGGGTTCGCGGACGTCGAGCAGCGTCACGCCCGCCGGGAGGGACTCCGGGATGTCCGGGATGTTCACGGTGGGCACCTGGTGTGGCATCACACCACGATGCTGCCACGAGCGCCCGTAGGACGCGCGTGAGCTGGTCAGCCGAGCTTCGCCACCAGACCGGTGGCGATGTCGGCCAGCTGCTGCTGGGTGACGGGGAGCTTGCCGCGACCGCCTTCGACCGTGTACCCGCCGCCGCCGAGTGGTACCAGGTCCGCGTCGCTCCAGCCCGCCGCGGTGATCACGTACATGCGGCCGTCCGGGCGGTAGACCTGCAGGTGCTGCATCGGCTGTTCCGGGTGGTAGGGGTTGGGCTGGAACAACTGGAGCACCGTCCCGTCGGGCATCACGTGCCGGGCGGGCGGCTTGCAGTCGCCGTAGGTGAACAGGGAGGCGTCGGCCATCTGCGCCGGCGTGCCGGGGTAGACCTCCGCCTCCAGCTGGAGCTGGCCGTTGCCGTTGTCCATGGGCACCTCGACCGCCAGGTAGCCGCGGGGGCCCTGGGCCTTCGGCGAGTAGTCCTCCCAGACCGCCTCGGTCGCCGTCGTCCCCACGCCGACGACGGACTCGATCGCGCTGGTGAACGCGGGTTGCACGACCGACTGGGGCAGCAGCGTCGACGGCGGCCTCCCCGGGACGCTCTGCAGCGGTTTCCGCTGGCAGGTCGTCTTGTCGACCTGGATGGTCTCCCAGCCGGGCAGCGGTCCGGTCGGCGTCGGCGGCGCCGTGGTCGACACCGCCACCTCCACGCCGCCCCCGCCGGGTTCCCCCGACGACCGCAGCAGGACGGTCGCCGTGCCGATCCCCGCGACCACCGCCACCACCCCGGCGACCGCGGCCGCGCGCTGCACGAACACACGCCGCCGACCGCGGCGCAGCACCTGGTCGATCGAGGTCGCGACCGGCGGGGCCGGGTCGTCGTTCAGCGTCCGCAGCGCGCGGCCCGCCGCGTCGTCGTCGACCATGTCACGCACCCCGCACCTCCACGCTGACCTCGCCTTTCCGGAACGCGGCGCGCAGGGCGGCGAGGCCGCGCGCCGTCTGGCTCTTGACCGTGCCGGGGGTGCAGCCGAGCGTCTCCGCGACCTGGTCGACCGACAGGTCGGCGACGAACCGCAGCACCAGCACCGCGCGTTGCCCCGGCGGCACGGACAGCAGCGCGGCACGCAACGCCATCCGTTCGGCAGGCCCGGCCTCTGGCGGCGCGACCACGTCGGGCAGCTCGGCGACGACCTGCTCACGCGCCCGCCCCCGGCGCCTCGTGTCCAGGAAGACCCTGGTCACGACCGTGCGCAGGTACGCGTCGACGGTCTCGATGCGGATCTTCGACCACCGCGCGTACAGCTTCACGAACGCGGTCTGCGCGATCTCCTCAGCGTCGGGCCACGAACCGCACATCGCGTACGCGATCCGCCGAGCCCCCTCGAAGCGCGCCGAGAAGAACTCGGCGAACTCCTGGTCTCGCCCTCGCACCCCATCGCCTCCCACCTCAGTCTGACCCTTCTACGCCGATCCCCCGGCGCGGGTTGCACGGCGGGGTTGACCTCGTCCTTGGTGGAGGTCACAGGCTGGGGGACGTGAGCGACATCGAGGAGATCAGGCAGGTCGTGGCGGACGTCGAGCGTGGGTTCAACACCAACGACGCCGCGTTGATGAACAAGCACGTGGCCCCGGACGCGACGCTGGTCAGCGCCATGGGCGTGCGGCTGGTGGGCATCGACGAGGTGATGGCGGCGAGCGAGGCCGGGCTCGCGGGGCCGCTGCGCGACCAGTACGCCAGGTACGAGGTGAAGGACGTCCGGTTCGTGCGCCCGGACGTGGCGCTGGCCTACAAGGAGGCGTACGCGGTGACGGCCGACGGCGAGCCGATCGACCTGGACCACACCATGTGCGCGCTGTACGTGCTCGTGAAGGAGGACGGCCGCTGGCTGATCACCGCGCGGCAGAACACGTTGGTGCCGCGATAGGGCACGCTGTGACGCGTGGCCGAGGCACTCCCCGTACGCGACACGGATCCGATGACGCTGCTGGCCGCCCCGCCGCGTCGCGGGAAGCTGGAGCGTTACCTCCCGCGAGACGTGGACGGCGTTCTCGACCGGGCACTCGTCCGGCCTGGGCTGGTGCTGGTCACCCACGAGACGGGGGCGGGCGCACGCCGGTCGGTGTATGAGGCGTTGCTCCGCAACCACCCGAACCTGCCGCTGGTGCAGGTCCCACGCTTCGACGAAGACGAGGTGCCCGACCGCGCGGCGGTCTGGGTGGACCTGCTGGAGGACGAACCCGGCGGCGTCAGCGCGGCGGCCACGACCGTTCGCCGGTTGCGGACACCCGGCCGCTACGTGGTGGTGCTCATCGGCGCCGCCGACACCCGGCTCGGTGGGCTCCGGCGCCTGCTCGACGAGCTGCGCCCCGCGGTCGTGCACATCGGCAACCAGCTCAGTGACCGCGAGGTGGCCACGGCCAAGAGGTTGTTCGACGCCGACGTCGACTACCTCAGCGACCTGACCGCGCTGCTCGACCGCACCGAATCCGCCCCGGTCCGGCACGCGGCCGGGTACCACGCGGACACCGACGAGGGCACCGACCAGCTCGGCATCGACACCGACGTGCGGATGCTGGCGGACCTGGTCGCGTCCCGGCTCGTGCGGCCACCGCTGTCGATCGGGTTGTTCGGCAACTGGGGCAGCGGCAAGAGCTTCTTCATGCGGCAGATGCGGGCGCGGGTCCGCGAGCTGGCCGACGCCGCCGCGGACGAGGAGCGCAGGGCGGGCGAGCGCGGCCGGGACGTGTCGTCGTACTGCTCGTCGATACGCCAGATCACGTTCAACGCGTGGCACTACGCCGAGGCCAACCTGTGGGCCAGCCTGGCGACCCACATCTTCGACGGCCTCGCCGCGGGCGGTGCGGAGGACGTCCTGCGCCGCCGCGCGGACGACCTCGCCGAGCTGCGGCAGGCCGAGCAGTCGCTGCTCACCCAGCTGTCCGCCGTACGGCTGGAACGGCGGCTCGTCGCCGCGCAGCAGGAGCGGCGGCCGGTCCGCCTCGACCTCACGGGCGAGGACTTCGCCTGGGTAGCGCAGGAACTCGGGGTGGATGAGGCCACCACGACCGAGGTGCGGCGGTTCGCCACCGAGCTCGGCGGTGCCGGTGTGGAGGCACGGCGGGTGTGGGCGTTGTTGCGGCGCAGCAGGTTCGCGCTCGTCATGGGTGCGGTCGCGATCGTGCTGGCGGTCGCACTGGCGGTGCTGGTGCGCTCCCCCGTGTGGCCGGTGCTGGCGGCCGCGGTGCCGCTTCTTGTCGGCGCGCTCCCCGTGGTGACCCGGGTGCGCGAGGCCATGGCCCGGATCAGACGCGCGGCGGACAGCGCGGACGCGGCCCTGGACCAGCGGATCGCTGAGCTCGACGAGGAGACGGCCCGGCTGGAGCGGGCCGTGGCGGAGCTGGCCACCGGCCACGACGCGACCGCGTTCGCGAAGTCCCGGTACGAGAGCGGGGAGTACCGCGGTCACCTCGGCATCGTCTCGGTGCTGCGCCGCGACCTGGAGACGTTCGCCGCGATCCTCGACAAGGAGCGTGCGACCGAAGGCGGCCTGGAACGGGTCGTCCTCTACGTCGACGACCTCGACCGGTGCCCGCCCGCCGTCGTGATCAAGGTGCTGGAGGCCGTGCACCTGCTGGTGGCGCTGCCGGTCTTCGTCGTGGTGGTCGCCGTCGACCCGAGGTGGCTGCACCAGGCCATCCGCCTGCACTACGCGACGATGCTGCCGGACCACGTCGTGACGCCCGCGCACTACCTCGAGAAGATCTTCCAGATCCCCTTCCGGCTGCCCGACATGGACGAGGACGGCTTCCGGCGCCTGGTGTGGGACCTGTCCGGCATCGAGGACGTGGCGCACGACCAGCAGGTCACGTCCGACCCGGACCGGTACCCGGTGTCGCAACTGGTCTGGGGCGGTCGAATCACCGTCGACCCGCTGGCACCCGAGACGGCACCGGCCCCGCCCGTCCGGCCGTTCCTGCGGCCCCGCCAGCTGCACGTGTCGGACGTCGAGCTGGGTTTCCTCGCGTCCCTGGCGGCACTGGTGCCGACCCCGCGGGCGGCGAAGCGGCTGATGAACCTGTACCGGCTGGTGCGGGCGCGGTTGTCGGACCACGAGCTGGACCGGTTCGTGCAGGACGGTGACCACCGGGCGGTCCTGGTGTTGCTGGCACTGCACGCCGGCTCCGGTGCCGCGGTGTTCGACCGGTTCGACACCGAGCCGGACCTGGCCTGGCTCACCGAGCTGGTCGGTGTCGCCCTGCCTGCCGACAAGTACCGCGAGTGGTTGCCGCTCGTGCGGCGGTTCTCGTTCGGGGACGGGCGAGGCCCCCGGCCGGAGCCGGGGGCCTCGCGAACCGCTTCTGACTAGTGGGCCACGGCCTTCTCGGCGTGGGCGCCGGTCAGGCTGCGGACCTCCATCTCGGCGTACTTGGCGTCGTTGCGTTCCTTCGACAGGACCGTGCCGAGCCAGCCGAGCAGGAACGACACCGGGATCGACACCAGGCCCGGGTTCTCCAGCGGGAACCAGTGGAAGTCGACGTTCGGGAACATCGACGGGGTCGGCGCGGTCGCCGGCTTGCCCGACACCGCGGGCGAGAAGACGATCAGCACCAGGCAGACGATGAGACCGCCGTAGATGCTCCACAGCGCGCCCGAGGTGTTGAACCGCTTCCAGAACAGCGAGTAGAGGATGGTCGGCAGGTTCGCCGACGCGGCGATCGCGAACGCGAGTGCCACGAGGAACGCGATGTTCTGGCCGTTCGCGACGATGCCGCCGACGATCGCCACGGCGCCGATCACCAGTGCGGTGATGCGGGCGACCTTGACCTCCTGCTGCTTGTCGTCGACCGTGCCCTTCTTGATCACGTTGGCGTAGATGTCGTGCGAGAACGACGCCGACGCCGTGATCGTCAGGCCGGCGACCACCGCGAGGATCGTCGCGAACGCCACCGCGGCGATGATGCCCAGCAGCACCGTGCCGCCCAGCGCGTACGCGAGCAGTGGCGCCGCCGAGTTCGCCTTCCCCGGCGCTTCCTTGATCACGTCCGCGCCCACCAGCGCGCCCGCGCCGTAGCCGAGGACCAGGGTGAACAGGTAGAAGACGCCGATCAGCACGATCGCCCAGACCACCGACTTCCGCGCTTCCTTCGCCGTCGGCACGGTGTAGAAGCGCATCAGCACGTGCGGCAGGCCGGCGGTGCCGAGCACCAGCGCGAGTGCGAGCGACACGAAGTCGAGCTTCGACGTCTCCGTCTTGCCGTACTGCGCGCCCGGGTTGAGCAGCTTCTCGCCGCCCTCGCCGACCTTCGCCACCGCGTCGCCGAGCAGGCTGGACAGGTTGAAGCCGTACTTGCCGAGCACCCACACGGTCATCGCGAACGCACCGGCGATCAGCAGCGTGGCCTTGATGATCTGCACCCACGTCGTGCCGCGCATGCCGCCGATGATCACGTAGACGATCATGATGACGCCCACGACCGCGATCACCAGCGCCTGGCCGGCCTTGTTGGTGATGCCGAGCAGCAGCGCGACCAAGCCGCCCGCGCCCGCCATCTGGGCCAGCAGGTAGAAGAACGACACGACGAGCGTGGAGACCGCCGCCGCCGCGCGCACCGGGCGCTGCTGCATCCGGAAGCTCAGCACGTCACCCATCGTGTAGCGGCCGGTGTTGCGGAGCAGCTCCGCGACCAGCAGCAACGCGATCAGCCACGCGACGAGGAAGCCGATCGAGTACAGGAAGCCGTCGTAGCCGTTCAGCGCGATCGCGCCCGCGATGCCGAGGAACGACGCCGCCGACAGGTAGTCACCCGAGATCGCCACACCGTTCTGCACACCCGTGAACGAGTGGCCCGCGGCGTAGTAGTCGACCGCCGTCTTCGACTTCCGGCTCGCCCGGAACACGATGTACAGCGTGATGACGACGAACAACGCGAAGATGCCGATGTTGAGGGCGGTGTTGCTGCCCTCGACGCCCGCTGCCAGCTTCATCGCGCGCCTCCCTCGATGTCGTCCCGGATCTTGTCGGCGACCGGGTCGAGGCTCCGGTTGGCGTGCCGGACGTACAGCCAGGTGATCAGGAACGTGGAGACGAACTGCAGCAGGCCGAAGATCAGGCCGATGTTGATGTTGCCGACGACCTTGGTGCTCATGAAGCCGTGCGCGTAGTCGGACAGCAGCACGTACAGCAGGTACCAGACCAGGAACGCGGCGGTCATCGGGAACACGAAGCCGCGGAGACGGCGGCGGAGCTGGGTGAACTCAGCGCTTTGCTGGATGGTCTCCCAGTCGGGGCCGGGCGGGCCCTGATCGGTGGTGCTCACGTTGCCTCCATGGGAAGTGAACCGGGGTTCTACGACCCTAGGAAGCAGGTGAGGTGGCGTGAATCGTTCGTGGATCAACCGCTTCGTCGCACGACGAGTGGTCGACGAACGGTCAAAATGCGCGACGAGTGGCGCAGGTCACATCTTGGACACACTCAGAAAGGACGTCCAGCCCGCTTCCGGGAGCACCAGCATCCCTTGATCGGGTGACTTCGAGTCGCGGACCGCTACTGAGCGTCCATCAAAGGCGACCTCGACACAGTTGCCGTTGCTGCCGTCCTGGCTGCTGCGGCTGCTCTTCCGCCAGGAAAGGTCCATGGGGCTGCCCTCTATCGGTCTTGGCTGATGAGCTTGATCAGCGCGATCGAGTCGTCAGGGCTCAGCGCTTCGACGCCAAGCCGATCGAACTTGAGTCTACAGGCCCGGACCTCGTCACCTTCTTCAATATGCAGGGCTCCCGTGGCGTATTCGACGTAGAGCAGGTCGGGTTCATCGCGATCTTGGAACGACAGCAGGGTAAAACCCCCATCCAAGGCGCTGTGCATCTTCAGCGGGAGGACTTGGATGGTGACACTTGGCAGTTCGGCCATCTCGACGAGGTGGTCGAGCTGCTTGCGCATCACGTTCCGGCCACCGATGTTTCTGCGCAGAGCCGACTCATCGATGATCACCGACAGCTCGAGCGGGTTGCTCTCGCTGGTCAATCGCTCCTTTCGGATGAGGCGAATCTGGATGTCGCTCTGCAGTTCTTCGGCTGAGCGCCTGCGGCGGCTGTGCGCGAAGAGCGCGCGCATGTAGTCCTCGGTGTGCAGGAGACCCGGGAGCATGAGGCCCGAGAATTCCTTCACCGAAGCGGCATATGTTTCGACATCGACGTAGCCCAGATCTTTGACACCGTATGCGCGGAACCATGGGGGCTTGGCCGCTTCGCGGGCTTCGGCGACGAGGGTCTCGTCGTAGTGGTCGTAGATGTCCATGGCGGAACGAATGAAATGCACGTCCGCGCGGGTGACGCCGGTCTCGATCCGCTGGAGGGCGCTGCGGGTCTTGTCCAGGCGCTTCGCGGCCTCGGCCAGCGTCAGGTTGGCGCCCTCGCGGATCTCCCGCAACCGGCGTCCCAGCCGCCGCCGGAGGAACGGTGCTCGTTTGGCCACGACTCATGATCGCAGTTGACGCGCCCAACAATGGGAAACCCACTGCTGGCGAGTTCATCGGGACACTGGGATTCCATGGAAGGACGACTCTTCACACTGGTCAGCGCCGACAACGAAGCCGACGTCTTCGCATGGGGAATGCAGATCACGACGGCCGACGAGCAGGAAGCCGTGACCTATTGCCGCAATCCTGTCACCAACCAGACGGTTTTCGGACTGCACTCGAATGCGGAAAGTGCACTCCGCCGTTACGGCACCACATTTCAGTTGCGGCTCGTCTGGGAGGACTGAGCACGTTCCCGCAGCGCGCGCAGCCGGTCGGCGGGCGTCTGGTTCTCGTTGAGGTGCAGGCGCAGCATGGCCGTGCGCGCCCACGACGGCGGTCGTCCCCGCATCGACACGACGACCATGGTCAGGAACGCCAACGGCACCGACCACGGCGCGGGCTGTGCGACGAGGATGGCGAGCCACCCGCTCACCGGCAGTCCCAGCAGCGTGCCCGCGATCGCCCCCGACGAGGCGAAGAGCCCGACGAGCACGCCGGTCATGGCACCGGTGACGGTGAGGCGTGACCACCAGATGCCGAGCACGAGCAGCGGGCAGAACGTGGACGCCGCGACCGTGAACGCCCAGGTGACCAGCACCCCGGCGTCCAACCGGATCGCTTGCAGCGCAAGGAGAACCACCACCGCCGCCGCCAGCACCACCGTGACGCGGAGCCTGCGGAGGCCGCCGGGCAGCAGGTCGTAGGCGATGGCGCCGGACACCACCAGCAGCAACCCGAGCGAGGTGGCGAGGAACGCGGCGAACGCGCCCCCGGTGAGCAGGGCGGTGAAGGCGCTGCCGGGCCAGCCGGCGTCGACCTGCGCGGGCAGCGCGACGACCGCGGTGTCGGTGGCGCCGGAGAGGTACAGCTGCGGGACGAGCACGCGGCCGAGCACGCCGTAGATGCCGGGGAACAGGTAGAAGATGCTGAGCAGTCCCACCGTGAAGGCGGCGGTGCGGCGTGCGGCGCGGCCGTCGGGGCTGGTGTGGAAGCGCATGATCACGTGCGGCAGGCCCATCGTGCCGAGCGCGAGGGCGACGGTCAGGGCCCACGTGCTGAGCAGCGGGTGCCCGGCGTCGGCGAGGTCGAGGAGGGGACGTCCCCAGCCGGCGCCGCCGGGGCGCGCCTCCCCGACGACTTCGGGGACCGGTTCACCCTTCGCGAACTCGAGGGTGGCGCCCTGGGGGACGTCCCAGCGCCGCCCGTCCAGCTCGAGCGTGGTGCCGATGCGGAAGTGCACCGACGTGTCCTCCCGGAAGGTCGTGAACTCGACGGGGTGGACGGCCTCGTCGCGGACCTGCGGGCTGACCTGGATGAGCAGCCACACGGCGGGCACGATGAAGAGGACGAGCTTGAGGACGAACTGGAAGGCCTGCACGTAGGTGGCGGCGCGCATGCCGCCGAGGGCGAGCGTGATCGCGACGCCGGTGCCCGCGATGACGACGCCGACCCAGTAGGGCGTGTTGCTGACCGCGGACAGGACCAGCCCGGCGGTGCGGAACTGCGGGACGAGGTACAGCCCGCCGATGACGAGGATGACGGCGGCGGTCACCCGCCGGAGGGCCGGCGAGTTGAGCCGCGCCTCGGCGAAGTCGGGCACGGTCAGCGCCCCGGACCGCCGCATCGGCGCGGCGACGAGCACGAGCATCGCGATGTACCCGGCCGTGAACCCGACCGGGTACCAGAGGGACCCGATCCCGTCCTTGACCACGAGCCCGGCCACGCCGAGGAAGGAAGCCGCGGAGAGGTACTCCCCGGACACGGCCGCGGAGTTGAGCAACGGAGAAACCCGCCGCGAGGCGACAAGGAAGTCGGAGGTGGTCCGCATGGCAGCCACCCCACGAAGCCCGATGAGCAACGTGATCAGCACGACGGGCGCTACTGCGAATGCGAGGATCACGCGGGCCCCCACACTCGCCGTGTCCTGAAAGGCGCAACGTCCCGAACGCGTCTTTCACAGGAACCAGCCGCCGAACGGGACCGAAAAAACCACCCACCCCAGCAGAAGCCCCCGCCCAGGCCCCCATGCGGCGAAAGGCGCGCTGACGGCACCCCTGATGCCCCGAAAGGCGCGTTCCCGGCACTCAACGCGCCTTTCACAGCACGAGCAATGCCGCGAACGCGCCTTCCACGGCACAAGAAGCCGCTGATCCGCACATGAGGACCCGCCCCGCCCCAGGCGAAAAACAGAATCCGCCCGCCCCCAGTACCCAAGGGAAAGCCCCACCCAGTCCCGGGGGCCCCCCGCCCAGCCAGTCTACCGGGGTCCACTGACCGGGGGATGGTTGTCGATCTTGGCTGTGGACAACCGGTGTGGCTGTGGACAACTTTCTGCACGAGAACGTAACTCGGTGTGCGTGAGAGCGTGACTCGCGAGTGCCGGGGGGCGGTCAACGGTGGTCCTCCGCTTTTTCGGCTCTGCGGAGTTGCCAGCCTGCCAGGAGGGTCAGTGCCGGGTACGGGAGGAACGCCAGCGCCAGCCACGACACCGGGATGCCCAGGACGCGGACCTCGTCCAGGGCCGGGAACACGGCGAACAGCAGTGGCAGGCCCAGGATGCCCGCGAACAGGAACGCCAGGGGTGCCACCGCGAGCCGCAGTTGGCGGCGGTGCAGTTCCACCGCGCGTTCGGCGTCCGGGCCATCCAGCTTCGGGACGCGCCAGCGGCCTCTCGCCCGGCGGCGCGAATGGGCCAGGCGGGTTTGCGGGCTCATCACCGCGATGCGCTTGTGGCCGGGCATTACCGGCGGTCCAGCTGGCCGGACTTCGCCGCGGCCAGCAGCTTCTCGCGCAGGTCGCGGGCGTGGCGGCGGGACACCGGCACGTCACCCAGGTCCGTGTGCGCCAGCAGGCCGCCCATGGAGTCGCTGCGCAACTCGCGGACCGCCGCCAGTGCCACCAGGAAACTCCGGTGCACGCGCACGAAACCCGCGGGCGCCCAGTACTCCTCCAGCCGCGAGATCGGCATGCGCACGACATGCACCCCCGACACCGCGTGCAGGCGCACGTAATCCCCGTGCGCCTCGACGTAGTGCACCTCCGTGCGCCGCACGTACCTGATCCGGCCGTCCGACTCGACCGGCAGCGCGGCCATCGCGTCCGGGGTCTCCGGCACCGGGCTGGCGTCCGGGATCATGCGGTTCACCCTGGCCAGCGCGTCCGCGAGCCGTTCCGCGCGCACCGGTTTCAGCAGGTAGTCCACGGCGCCGATGCCGAACGCCGCCACCGCGTGCTGTTCGTACGCGGTCACGAACACGATCACCGGCGCCTCGTTCATGCGGGACAGCAGGCTCGCCAGCTCCAAGCCGTCGAGGCCCGGCATGGCGATGTCGAGGAACACCGCGTCGTAGCGGCCGTTCTGGATCATGCGCAGAGCCGACAGGGCGTCGCCCGCGCTCGCCACGTCCGACACGTCCGGGTTCTCGTCCAGCAGGCGGCACAGTTCCGCCAGCGCGGGCGGGACGTCGTCGACGGCCAGTACGGAAAGACCCGTCATCCCGGCATCACTCCCGGTTGGAATCGCGGGATCCGCACCACCACACGGGTTCCCTCGCCGACCGCGGTCTCCACGACCAGCCCGTACCAGGGGCCGTAGACGCTGCGCAGCCGCCGGTCCACGTTGGCCAGTCCGACGCTGTCGGCGCCGCCGCGGCCGGCCAGGATCGCCTCGGCCAGTTCCGGGTCCATGCCGACGCCGTCGTCCTCCACGCTGATCACGCAGTCGTTCCCCTCCGCCTCGCCGCGCAGCTGCACGTGCCCGGTGCCCGTGCGCGGCTCGATGCCGTGGCGGACGGCGTTCTCCACCAGAGGCTGCAGCACCAGGTACGGCAGCGCCACCGCGAGCACCTCCGGCGCCACCCGCACCTGGACCTGCAGCCTCTCCCCCAGCACCGCCCGCTGCAGCGCCAGGTACGTCTCGATCGCGTGGAACTCGTCGGCGACCGTCGTGTACTCGCCGTGTTTCGCCAGGCTGTACCGGATGTAGTCGGCGAAGTCGAGCATCAGCTCACGCGACCGGTCCGGCTCGGAACTGACCAGCGCGGCGATCACCGTCAGCGCGTTGTAGACGAAGTGCGGCGAGATCTCCGCACGCAACGCACGCAGCTCGGCCTGCGCCGCCTGCTCGGCCGACGCCTCCAGCCTGCCCCGTTCGAGCGCCTCGACCACCCACGTCGCCGCCTCGCGGACCGCGGCCCGCCGCGACGCGCCCGCCACCACCATCACGCCCGCCAGCTCGTGGTCCACGTGCAGCGGCACCGCCACCAGCGGGGACCGGCCCTCGCGGTTCTCGCTGTGCAGCACGCGTTCGACCAGCGCGTGCGCGTCCGCGTAGAACGGTGGCTCGTCGGGTGCCCACACGGCTCGGCCGGACAGGTCGGCCAGGGCGACGTAGTCGGCGTCCAGCAGCCTGCGCAGACCGCGGGCCGCCGTCCGCACGCCCGCACCGGACAGGCCGTCCTTCAACTCGTCCGCGATGTGGCGTGCCATGCTGAGCACTGACACCGCCATCCGGGCTCCCATCTACCGTGATCGGGCTCGCGTAGATGGTAATGGCGGGAGCGCCGGTTGGCGTCAGTCGAACATCCGCGCCGGCGGCTCGCCCAGACCAGGGGCGATGCCGTGCCGCACGGCCTCCGTCGGTGAGCCGAGGTACCGGTCGTCGCCGTCGAAGATCACGACCACCTGACCGCCGGGGTGGGGCAGGCGGTAGCCGGTGCCTTTCCGGCCGGTCAGGTCGGCCATGTCCGTGACCACCTCGACGCCCGGCAGCCCGGCGACGACCTCGCGCAACACGCCCGGCAGGTCCTCGGGCACGCCGTTGCCCCCGAGCAGCAGGCCGACCGCGCGCAGTTCCAGGACCGGCGCCAGGTCGGCGCTCACCGCGGCCGCCTCCGCGTGCAGCTGCGCGGCGATCGTCGCCGGGTCGCGGGGCGCCGTCGCGAGGAAGTCCACCGTCGGGTTCATCCACGTGCCCGGCGTGGTGCACAACTCCTCGGTCGCACTCAAGGACGGGTAGCACGCACCGCCGTCCGGGGCGTCGACGCGGCCGGGACCGGGCACGACCCGGCCGTTCTCGATCGACGAGCCGTCGACCACCCGCTGGCGCCACTCGCCGGTCCGCTCCCGCTCCTGCCACAGCTGTGTCTCGCGGATGACCTTGCCGCCGGCGATCGAGGACAGGCGCAGCGAGTAGTAGACGCCGCCGTCCGACGGCACGGCCGTCGTGGTCGTCGTGGTCACCGCGGCCGGGGGCGCCTGCTCGTCGCGGGGCACGAACAGGACCGCGGCCGCGACGACCGCGGCCGCGACGAACAGGGAGGCCGCGACCGGCACCAGTCGCGTGCGGCGCACCGGCTCGCCGAGCCGCGGCATGGGCGTGGGGGGCACCGCGTCCGCCTTCGCGCGCAGTGCCTCGGCCAGGGCGTCTTCGAGGTCAGCGTTCATCGGAGAAGTCCTTCATGTGACGGCGGAGGGAAGCGAGTGCGCGGTGGGCGGACGACTTCACGGTGCCCGTGGAAACACCGGTCACGGCAGCCGTCTCCGCCTCGGAGAGACCGCAGTAGTACCGGAGCACGATCACCTCGCGCTGCCGCGCGGGCAGGCGGTCGACGTGGTGCACCAGCTCGCGGTGCCGCTCGGCGGCGAGCAGTTCGCGGTCGGCGGGCGGCGCGTCGGCAGGTGGCCGGGCCTGGGCGAGGAACCGGCGGACCGTGCGGAGCCGCCGCAACCGGGACCGGGACCGGTTGACCACGGCCTTGCGCAGGTACGCGACGACGTGCTCGCGGTCGCCGAGGTCAGGCCGCAGCCGCCACACCGCCTCGTAGCAGTCCTGCACGACGTCCCGTGCCGTGTCGACGTCGCCGGACAGGAGCGTGGCCAGCCGGACCAGCGGCATCCACTGCTGCTCAAGCACGACCTCGAGGACCGGGACGACCGGGTCCGCGCTCACATCCATACCTGGAACACGCCGTCGGCCCCCGGAAGTTGTACCGGTGTTCAGTGAGCCACGTCACAGCTCCCTGCGGTGGCGGCCGTCGGCGAGGCGGGAGCGTTCCTCCGCCGTGCCGAAGCTCGCCACCGCGCGGTCGCGGGTGAGGCCCAGGTTGTCCGGGGCGTGCATGCGCAGGCGGATCTGCGCCACGTCCGACGGGATCTTCGCCGGGGTCGCCTTGCTGACGATCAGCACCGTGAGGAACGCGACCGGGACCGTGATCAGCGCGGGCTGGCTGAACACGCTCGGCGCCCAGTTGCCGGTCAGGCGGCTGATCGTGTTGACCACCAGCGCGGTCAGCACCAGACCGCCGCCGACGACCATGCCGGCCGCGGCGCCCACCCACGTGAGCTTCCGCCACCACACGCCCAGCAGCAGGATCGGGCAGAACGTCGACGCGGCCAGCGCGAACGACATGCCGACCGTCAGCGAGATGTCCGACTGGCGCACCGCGATCGCGAGCGCCAGCGGCACCCCGCCGGCGACCGCCGTCGCGAAGCGGAAGTCGCGCACGCGGCCGCGCAGCACGTCCGTCGACAGCACCCCGGACACGCTCACGACCAGGCCGGACGACGTCGACAGGAACGCGGCGAACGCGCCCGCGGTGATCACCGCGCCGAGGATGTCGCCGAGCAGGCCCGGGGCGATCCCCGCAGGCAGCTTGAGCACCGCCGCGTCGGTCTCGCCGGTGACCAGCAGTTCCGGCACGTACAGCCGCGACAGCGCGCCCAGCATGATCGGGAACAGGTAGAACAGCGACAACAGCAGCAGCACGTGCAGGGTCGTTCTGCGTGCCGCTCTGCCGTCCGGGTTGGTGTAGAAGCGGACCAGCACGTGCGGCAGGCCCATCGTGCCCAGGAACAGCGCCAGGATCAGCGAGTACGTGCTGAACAGGTCGCCCGCGTTCGACGCGGGCGCCAGCCAGCTCGCGTTGTCGGCCGGTGCGCCGACGACCACCGGCACCGACGAGCCCTTCGAGAAGTGCAGGGTGGTGCCCGCGCTGACCTCGTGCGTGCCGGGCGGCCACAGGACGGTGCCCGCGGCGGGCGCGCCGTCGACCTCGCCCCGCGCGCTCAGCCACACCGGGTCGTCGACCTGCAGCAGCACCGGGGTCTTCACGTCGATGGTGGTGGCACTCGTGAACGTGGGCGGCAGCGGCTCGGTCAGCGTCGTCGTCTGGCCGTCGCGCACCCCGCCGCTGCCGATGAACAGCAGGCACATCACGAACGTCGGCGCGGCGATCGCGAACAGCTTCAGCCAGTACTGGAACGCCTGCACGACCGTGATCGCGCGCATGCCGCCGCCGAACACGTTGACGATCACCACGACCGTCACCACGGTCGCGCCGACCCACGTGGGCACCGGCAGGATGTTCGCCAGCGCCTGGCCCGCCAGCTGCAGCTGCGGGACCACGTACAGGATCCCGATGAACACCACGAACACCGCCGCCATGCCGCGCAGCGCACGCGAACCGAGGCGGGCCTCGCAGAAGTCGGGCAGCGTGTAGGCGCCGGACCTGCGCAGCGGCGCGGCGACGAACAGCATCAGCGCCAGGTAGCCCGCGGTGAAACCGATCGGGTACCAGAGCGCGTCGGCGCCGTCCTTCAGCACCAGGCCGGCGACACCCAGGAACGACGCCGCGGACAGGTACTCGCCGGAGACCGCGGCCGCGTTGCGGCGGGACCGGACCGTGCGGCGGGCGACGAGGAAATCCTGGGCGGTGCTGGCCGTGCGCGACGAGCGCCAGCCGATGTAGAAGGTCGCGACGATGACCGCAAAGGCCCCGGAAAGGGCGAAGATCTTTGCGCTCACCGGTCCTCTGTTACTTCTCGACCATCGCGACGAAGTCGCGTTCCTGCCGCTCGGCAACCACGTTGTACCAGTACCCGACGCCGAACAACAACGGGAACGGCAGCAAACCGAGCACCAGCCACGGTAGTCGCACGCCTGCGACGGTCACCAGCGACAGCTGCGGGAAGAAGAAGAACAACGCGGGCAGCGCCAGGAAGAACGCCAGCGTGCACAGCCAGAACTTCATCGCCTTCTTGAACTGCGCGCGGATGAGCTGGCGCACCAGCTCCTCGCCGTAGCTGGTCTGTTCCTCCAGCTCGTCGACCGTGCGCAGGCGGGTGACCGGGGCACGGGAGTCGGCCAGCACGACCCGCTTGCGGCGCGGTTTCGTCGGCGGGTCCGAGTACGACCGCCGCGCCCCCTGTTCCTCCCGCCCAGGCCCGGCAGAGTGCCGACTCATAACCCGCCGCGGCGCACGATCCGGTCCTTCAGCTCACGCGTGTGGCGCCTGCTCACCGGCAGCTTCCGTTCCTCGTCGCCGATGACCACGTGGTAGCCGTTGCCGCCGAGCTGCAGCTCGGTGATCAGGTTGATCGGCACCAGGTACGAGCGGTGGATGCGGACGAAACCCGCCTTCTCCCACCGCTCCTCCAGCTGCGACAGCGGGATGCGCACCAGGTGCGAGCCCTCGGTGGTGAACAGGCGCGCGTAGTCGCCCTGCGCCTCCACCCACCGCACCGACGAACGCGGGATGAGCTTCGTGTTGCCCGCCAGCTCGACCGGGATGACCTCGTCGTCCGCCGGTTCCGACGCGACCTGCGGCGCCTCGCCGACCAGCCCGTCGCCGCGCAGCTTCGAGATCACCCGCTGCACCGCGCGGTCCATGCGGGTCTGGTCGCACGGCTTGGGGATGAAGTCGACCGCGCCGAGGTCGAACGCCTCGACCGCGTCGTTGCCCTCGCCGTGCCCGGTGATGAACACCAGCACGGGTGACGGTTTGAAGCCGGCGAGGACCTTCGCCATCTCCATGCCGGTCAGGCCGGGCATCCGCAGGTCGGAGAAGACCGCGTCGACGATCGGCTTGCCCGCGTTGCGGCGCGCGGTCAGCTCCGGGTCGCCGCCGCCGAGCTCGCGCAGCGCCTCGGTCGCGTCGAAGGCCTGGATGACGCGCCGCACGTAGCGGTTCGCCTCGAGGCGTTCGACCATCAGGTCCATGCCGTCTTTCTCGTCGTCCACGGCGAGGACGACGAGACCGGGGGTGTTGGGTGAAGTACTCACGGTGACCCGCATCTTGCCGATGGGAACTGTCGCCTGTCCATGGTGTTACCCCTCGTGGGTGACACGATCAGAGACCGTAACGCGACCAGAGTGCCCGATGTTCGACGGCCGTGAGCAGGGACTGTGTCGCACCACCCAGTCCGAGGCGGGCGAGCAGCGGGCGCTTCGGCTCCGCCACGGACAGCTCCGCGTCCGGGAACCGCTTGTTCAGCACCGCCCGGAGGTTGCCGACGCCGTCGACGAGCCCCAGCTCAGCGGCCTTCGCCCCGGTCCACACCTCGCCGGTGAACAGGTCGTCGCCGTCGTTCAGCCGGTCGCCCCTGCGCTGCTTCACCCACGACACGAACTGGTCGTGCAGCTGCGCCTGCAGCCCCTTCAGCCACTCGACGTCCTCGTCCTTCTCCGGGCGGAACGGGTCGAGGCGCACCTTGTGCGCCCCGGCGGTGTAGACGCGGCGGTCGACGCCGATCCGCTCCAGCAGCCCGTTCAACCCGAACCCGGCGGTGACCACCCCGATCGAGCCGACCAGCGACGACGAGTGCGCGTAGATCTCGTCGGCGGCGCACGCGAGCCAGTACCCGCCGGACGCGGCGACGTCCTCGCAGAAGGCGAGGACCGGGACCTTCTTGCGGTCCGCCAGCTCCCGGATCCGCTCGCTCACCAGCGCGGACTGCGTCGGCGCGCCACCCGGCGAGTTGATCGCGAGCGCGACCGCGGACAACCGGTCGTGGTCGAACGCCTTGGTGAGGGCCTGTTCGACGGTGTTGATGTTGATCGTGCCCCGGCTCAACGGCGACGGGGTCGGGGTGATGACGCCGTGCAGCTTGACCACCGCGACGACGGGTTTGGCCGTGGCCCGGTTCATCGGAAGACGTGCGGTCAGCTTTTCCGTGACACTCATGGAACCACCCTACGTATCCCCGGCGGGTTCGCTCGCTCATGTTCCACATGGGGTCGCGAGTGCGGTGGCGGGCGTGGCTCGGCATGGGGGACGAGTCGCACCTGTCCCAGATCGATGTAGCGGAGTTCGCGTCGTGCGCGGCGGCACGAGCGTGGGTCGAACGACGGCTCACGTCCGTGTGGGCGCGGCCGGGGCTGTCGGTGTTCGGGTCCGTCGACCGGGGGACCTACCAGGACGAGACACCCGGCGCCGTGGCGAGCTGGACCCAGGACCCGCACTGGGCCGGCCTGGACGCGGACGTCGTCGACGGCCGCGTCCACTGGCGCAGCCCTGGCGAGCGCCGCCCGTGAAGAATGGCGGGATGGACTACCTCTGCTACGTCTCGCGCACCAAGGTGGACGCGCTGTACGCGGAACTCGATCCCGAGCAGTACAGCGACGTCGCCGAGCAGATCATCTCGGAGCGCAGCCGTGGCGGAACCGTGCACAGCAAGATCGGCGCGGTGATCGACGGCAGCCTGACCTACGGCCGCAAGGACACCGTGCAGCTGGAGCGGAAGGTCAAGACCGCCTACACCGCCAAGCTCCGCGCCGTGCTGCTCGCGATCGCCGCCGACCACGGGCAGATCCCCGACGTCGAGGACCTGCTCGACGGCGAGCCGGTCGACGACGGCCAGGTGTACTTCCACGCCGACGCCCGGTTCGGGGTGACCGACCTCGGCCCGGCGCCGACGGAACGGGACGTCGTGCAGCTGACCGCGGAGCTGGAGGCGGCGCGGCTGCACCTCTCGTGCTCGCTGCGGCACTTCAGCGAGGGGAACGGCGAGCAGTACCTGTTCCACTCCGGCAACCACCTGTTCTTCCAGGGCGTCGTCAAACTGCGGCTGAGCGGCGTGTTCGTGCTGCTCGACCGCCAGGGCGACGACATCTACGGCACCCCGCTGTACCTCAAACTCAGCAGAGGCCCCGCGTACGGCCACTTCGCCCTCTGAGAGGACTGCCCGTGTCCGAGCCGCTCGACCTCGCGGAGCACGATCCCGAGGAGTACGCGGGCAAGACGGTCGACATCCACGGGCGCGAGTACCTCGTGACGAAGATCGTGGCCGTCGGCATGGAGAAGGTCGTCTGCACCGTGCGCAACACGCGCTCCGGGCTGACGATGCACATGCTGAAGATCCACCGCGAGCCGGCGACGGCGTTCGGCAAGGTGCGCTGGGACCACACCGGCCGCCTCCAGACGAGAGAGCTGGCAGACGAGCCCACCGCGCGGCAGGACTGGGTCGGCGGCTTCATGATGCCGGACGAGATGCTGGTACCGGGACTGTTCACGGCCCCCGACGTGCCCGCGGTCGTCACGCTCCAGACCGCGATCGGGGTCCCGTTCGAGCCCGGGGACTCCCCGACCGCCGAGATGGCCGACAAGGCCGCGGAACTCCACGGCGCGGGCGACGTCGAGGGCTCGGCCCGGCTGTACCTGGACGTCCTCGACGTGAACCCCGACCACACGGTGGCCCTGTTCAACCTCTCCGGCATCCTCTCCGGCGACCCCGAGGTGGCGGCCGGGTTCGCGGCGCGCTGCTTCGACGTCGAGCCGAACCTCCTCGCCTACGTGGTGAACGCCGGCATCGCCGGTCTCGCGGCGGGCAACCACGGCCACGTGCTCGTCGCCCACGACGTCGCCGCCGAGAAGTTCCCGTACGACCAGCAGCTCAAGCCGGCGGCAGTGCGGGCCGCCCTGGCGCTCGGGTACGTGGAACGGGCCTACGAGATCCGCATGACCGCCGTCTCCTGCCCGGCCGTCGCCGAGTTCGACGACGAGATCACCGAGCAGATGACCGGCAGGCTGCTGGCGTCCCGGCTCATGGCGCGGGCGCGGACCGCGTGCCTCGGCGGCGCACCCGATCTCGCCGCCGGTCTCGACCTGCTGCGCCGTGCCCACGAGTGTCCGGGCAGGCACGAGGACGTCCAGCTGAACCTGGCACTCACGCACGCCAGGCTCGGTGACCTCGAGGCCGCGGACCGGCTCCTCGAAGACCTGATGGCGTACCCGCGCCGGCTGGAGCAGGCGATCACCGACGCGGTCAACCTGGCCTACGTGCGCCTGCGCCGCGGCCGGTACGCCGACGCCGACCGCCTCTTCGGCGCGGTCGCGCGGCTGCTGCACCTGCGGCCCGGGAACGACCTCGTCGACCTCTTCCCGCGCCCGGACCGCTGGGTCGGCGCGCGCTCGGCCACCTACCCGGAGTACGAGGGCGTCGTCACCGGGTACCTCGACGAGGCACTCCGCGCCGCCGGGCCGGACGACCCGGTCGCGTTCGCGACGGCGCTCGCCGAGATGTACCAGGAGGAACGCCGGTCCCTCGCCGAGCTCGCGGCCAGGATGACCACGCCGCGGCCGGACTAGGTGGTCGACGTCTGGGCCGTCTTCTCCTCCTCGCCGAACTTGGGGAGGTCCGGGCGGACGCCGGGGAAGAACTTCGGGACGCGCAGGATGACCTTCATGCCCGCGCCGGGGGCGGTCTCCGCCATCAGGGCGTACTCGTCGCCGAAGACCTGGCGCATGCGCTGGTTGATGTTGCCGATGCCGACGTGGGCGCCGGTCTTGTGGGCGTCGCGCAGGTCGGCGAAGAGGCGGTCGGCGTCCATGCCCACGCCGTCGTCCTCCACGCTGATCAGCGCCTCGTTGCCGTTGTCCTGCGCCACCACCGTGACCGTGCCGCCACCCGGTTTGGGCGAGAGCCCGTGCTGCACCGCGTTCTCCACCAGCGGCTGCAGCACCAGGAACGGGACGACCACCGACAGGACCTCCGGCGCGATCTTGATGCGCACGTTCAGCCGGTCCGCGTAGCGCTGGCTCTGGATCGTCAGGTACCGGTCGATGTTGCGCAGCTCCTCGGCCAGCGTCGTGAACTGGCCGGACGTGCGGAACGAGTACCTGGTGAAGTCCGCGAACTCCTGCAGCAGGTCCCGCGCGCGCTCCGGGTCGGTGCGGATCAGCGACGAGATCGAGTTCAGCGCGTTGTAGAGGAAGTGCGGCGAGATCTGCGCCCGCAGCATCCGCACCTCGGCCTTCGCCAGCTGCTGCTTCGACTCGTCGAGCTTCGCCAGCTCCAGCTGGATGGCGACGAACTGGGCCACCTCGTCCGCGGCCCGGATCAGGCGCTTCGAGTTGACGCCGCCGACCACGATCAGCGTGCCCTCCACCTGGCCATCCGGGATCAGCGGCACGATCACCGCCGTGCGCATCGGGCAGCGGCTGCGGTGGTCGCAGGACAGGTTCGTGTGGTGGATGTGCGCGCGCTGGCCGTTGCGGATCGCCACGTCGATCGCGCCCGTCAGGTCCGCGTAGTGCTCGTTCGCGCCGCCGTCCCAGGACAGCAGGGTCCCGGACGCGTCCGTGATCCCGATGGCGACGCACTTGAGCATCTCCACCAGGTGCTTCGCGGCCTGGTCAGCCGCTTCCTCCGTCAGCCCGCTGCGCATCGCGGGCGCCGCCTTCGACAGTCGCTGCACGGCGTCCAGCACCGCGTCGTCGACCGAGTTGTCGGTCTTGCGGGACCGGATCCAGAAGGCGAACACCGCCGCGACGACGAGGATCGCGATCCCGCCGACGATGGTGCGTTCGTTCAACAGGTCGGTCACCCGTCAATGCTCCGGCCATCGCACCCTCCGTGGCAAGGAGGGGTCATTTCAGCAACCTCGACATGCGGCGGTCGGCGAGCGGCTTTCCCCCGGTCTGGCAGGTCGCGCAGTACTGGAACGACTTGTCCGCGAACGACACCTCGCGGACGGTGTCGCCGCACACCGGGCACGGCATGCCGGTGCGGGCGTGCACCCGCAGCCCCGACCGCTTCTCGCCCTTCAACGTCGCCGCGTGCTGCCCGACGGACCTGCTCACGGCGCTCGTCAGTATCTCGCGCATCGCCTCGTACAACCGGTCGACCTGATCGTCGTCGAGCTTGCCCGCGGTCGCGAACGGGGACAGCTTCGCCATGTGCAGGATCTCGTCGGAGTACGCGTTGCCGATCCCCGCGATGATCTTCTGGGTGGTCAGCGCGGTCTTCAGGCGCTCGGTGTGCCCGGAGAGCACTGTGACGAACTCGTCACGCGTGAGCGCCAGCGCGTCCGGGCCGAGCGCCGCGATGCCCGGCACCTCCGCCGGGTCGGCCACGATCCACACGGCAAGACCCTTCTTCGTGCCCGCCTCCGTCAGGTCGAAACCGGGGCCCTGGCCGGGCGGGCCGAGGTGCACGCGGAACGCCAGCGGGCCCCGGCCCGGCTTGGGCGGCGCCGCCGAGAGCGTGTCGGCCCAGCGCAGCCAGCCTGCGCGGGCCAGGTGGATGATCAGGTGCAGGTCCCCGATCTCGACATCCAGGAACTTTCCGTGCCTGGTCGCACCGGTCACCTCCCTGCCGTGCAGTTCGGTCCACGGCGGGGTGACGGTCTTGAGCACGGACAGTGAGGCGACGTCGATCCGCGCCACGGTGCGACCCACACCGTGCTCGCGGATGTGCTGTGCGAGCGCCTCGACCTCGGGTAGTTCTGGCACGGCCCCAGTCTTGCCCGATTCCGGCGGTTACGCCACGGGTTGCAACGGACCCTCGAGCCCCGGCTGGGAGTCGAGCTGGATGTCCTTCGCGATCCGGTTGATCTGCTGGCGGACGGTGAGCATGCCGCGGACGGTGCCCGTCCAGCGCTCCTCCGGCTCACCCTCGCCGTTGTCCCCGGTCTCGGCGACGACCGTCCACGGCCTGCGCAGCGCCCACCGGGCCGGGAAGAACAGGATCGCCAGCACGATCAGCAGCCCGAGCCACAGCATCTTGCTGCTCCACGGCGCGACGACGTCGTCCGGGATCGCCACGACCAGCACCACGGCCAGCACGACGACGAGCCCGAGCAGCACGTACGCGGACAGGTTGCCGCCGGTCACGTCGTGCTCGAAGTCGTCGGCGGTGGCGGGCTGGCGCCATTCCATCTCGCTGCGCAGGGTCCACATGCGTCCGTCAGCCCCGCGCACAACGCGCGTCATTCGATCGCCTCCCGGCGGCCGGCAACATCAACTTCAATGATGGCGCATCGCGGGGGGCGTTGTCAGGGCCCGGTCAGGTGGTTGGTGGCGGTTCGCTCGCCTTCATGGCGGTCGCCTCGCCCTCGTTCGGCTGCGTGTAGGAGGTCGTCGACCTGGTCGTGCGCGTCTGGTCCAGGGAGTTCACCTCCGTGACCGTGGTGGTCTCCTGGACGAGCGTGTACTCCTCGTACTCGGTGCTGTAGGTCTCGACCGTGGTCTCGCGGTACACGATCGGGGCGCTTTCGTCGAACGACGCGTTCTCGGTCGACTCGGGCAGGGTGCGGCCACCGTCGTCGACGGCAGGCTCGCTCGCGCTGGTCGGCGCGGGCGTGGCGGACGTCGGGGTCACCGGTGTGCCGGTCTCCTGCTCGCCGTACTCGCGGTCGTACTCGCGGTCCTCGGTCTCGTCGTCGCGCGCAGGCGGCTCGATCGAGCCGTCCAGGCTGCCCTGCCGCACGTCGACGGTGCTCGACGGGAGCACCGGGTGCGCGTTCAGCCCGGTCTCGATGGCCCGCTTGCCCGCCAGGTCGACCGGCTCGACCTCGTCACCGCCGCCCCACGGCGCGAACGCGAACCCGAGCGCGCCGACCGCGGCCGCGGACGTCGCCGCGATGCCGATCTGGATCTTCGTGCTGGCGAGCAGGCCCTTGACGGTCGCGCCGAGCTGCCACAGCGCCACCCCGACCACCGGCACGGCCGCGAGCCCCGTGTGCGGCCGGAGACCGACGAAGATGTCCCGCAGCTCGGCGTACATGGCGGTGCAGGACGTGCACGTCGACAGGTGCGCCCGGATGCGGCGGCGCTCGATGCCCGAGGTGGTGCCCGCCGTGTAGGCGCCGAGCTTCTCCAGCACCGACCGGCAGCCGACGGCACTGCGCTCGGAGGCAAGGTGGGCCTGCAGGTAGGCGGCACGCAGCCCCTGTCTCGCCCGGCGGGCGAGGGCGGCCGTCGCGTTCGGTGACAGACCGAAGTTCGTGGCGACCGCGGCCGGCCGCTCGCCCTCGACCTCCATCTTCCACAGCACCCGCCGCCACCGCTCCGGCAGCGACGTGAACGCGCGGCGGATCAGGTTGCGCTCCGTGAACTGCCCGGAGGTGTCCGGATCGGACGGTGCGCGGTGCGTCAGCTCCTCGTCGGAGACGGGCAGTTCCTTGCGCCGCAGGCTCCACTCCCACGCGACCCGCCGCGCCACGATCAGCAGGTAGCCACGCACGTTGTCGACCGGACCCGCACCACGCCGGATCGCCTGCAGGACCCGGAAGAACGCCTCCGCGGTCAGGTCGTCCGCCTCGGCCCGGTCGTTCACGAGCCCTAGCGCGAGCCGGTGGACGGCGGCGGAATGGCGGGAGAACAACTCACCGAAGGCGGCGTCCTCGCCCGCGCGGAGACGCTCCAACAGTGCCCGGTCCTCACCCTCGGGTGCTTCCACAGCCTCGCTGGTCACGACACCTCCATCCCGACCGCCACGGGATTCGCCAAACATGCCACACACCGTTTCGAGTGGACGGCAAACGTTAAGAACGTGAAGGCGATACCTACGAAGGTATTAGGCCGACCGGCCCTCCGGACTGCGTCGTCCGGCCGCCTGCGAAGGGTGTTAAGCCCATCCGCTATGCTTCTCGGTATTGCGGACGTAGCGCAGCTGGTAGCGCATCACCTTGCCAAGGTGAGGGTCGCGGGTTCGAATCCCGTCGTCCGCTCCACTTTCACTGGCGGCCGTGGTAGCCCAGTGCGTTCAGGTAGCGGATGAGCATCGGCTGCGCGGGGACCGTGCGGCCCATCTCAAAGCTCGCCAGTTCTGCGTGCGACGTGCCGGCCAGCTTGGCCAGGCGGGTGCGGGTCCAGCCACGTTCCTCGCGCATGAGCTGCACCAGGCGGCCGGAGTCCTCCGCGTCCCACCGGGCGGTCTGCGCCTCGGTCACGTCCACCGCACGGAACCACGTCGTGCTCATCGTGTTCCCCTTCGCCCCGTCGTTGGAGCGCATTCCACCACCGGGGCAACCGGTTTGTCAGCGCCGGGCGGAAGATCGTTCTCACAGGCGAACCGGTGAGGTGCGAACGGGCTACGAGGCGCGGTCGTGGTACCAACGTGGGCATGAGCTGGCAGGAGCGGCTTCGGGAACTCGGGGACCGGCTGGCGGCCGGGGAGATCACCACGGACGACTACCGGCGGTCGAGCGAGGGGATCCTCGCCGAGGCGGACGCGGAGGCGGCGGCGAACGCGGCCGCGGAGACCCAGCCCGCCGGGCGGCAGCGGGTGCACATCCCCCGTTCCGCGGCCTGGGAGGCGCCGTCCGGGGAGATGACGCAGATCGTGGGCACGCAGGACAAGACCACTGTGGTCAACACCTCGATCGCCGACGAGCTGGGTGATCCTGACGAAAGCCGGGCATGAGACCGGCTAGCGTGCACCTGTGACCACCGAGCTGCCGCCCGTCCACGAGGCGTGGTTGCCACGGGAGCACTCCCTGCACCGCCCGCGGCACGGGAAGCGGCAGCTCACCGCCCTGATCAGCGCCCTGGTCTTCTTCGCGGCCCCCGCCCTCATGTGGGTGGCGGGCATGCGGCCGAGCGAGATCGAGAACCACGAGCTCGCGGGGTTCCCCAGCCTCGGCGACGGCTGGGGGTTCTTCACCGGCATGGAGGGGTGGGCCACCGACAACCTCGTGTTCCGCGAGGAGGCCATCAGCGCAGCCGACTGGGTCAGCCGCACCTTCTTCGGTGAGCCCCCGCCGTTCGACCAGGGTGGCAAGACGCCGACCGGGCCGCTGCCGGGCACGCCCGGGGAGCCGGACACGCGCACGGAACCGGAGAAGGACGGCCCCATCGTCGTGCCGCCGGGCTCCGACCAGGGCGGGTACCGGCAGGTGGTGGAGGGCGCGGAGGGCTGGCTGTACTTCGGGGCCGACGCCCTGTCCAAGTGCCACCCGAACAAGCCCCTCCGGCAGACGATCGGGCAGCTCGCCAAGCTGCGGGCGGTCGTAGAACGGTCAGGGCGCGAGTTCGTGCTGGTCCTCGTGCCGGACAAGACCACGATGGTGCCCGAGTACCTGCCGGAGCGTTACCCCTACAAGGACTGCGCCGCGCCCATCACGCCGCAGGTCTGGCAGCAGGCCATCGAGATCGCGGGCGGGCTGGACATGCGGCCCCGGCTCGCCGCCGCCGCCGAGCGCTACGGCAAGCCCATGTACTACCCGCAGGACACCCACTGGACGTCCGAGGGCGCGATCGAGATGGTCAAGGCCGTCGCGCAGGAGGTCAAGCCGGGGGTCGCGGAGAAGTGGCGCATCCACCGCAAGGACTCCGAGCTGGTGACGGCCGACCTGCCGAAGCTCGTCGGCCGCAAGGGCGACAACGAGATCGTCAACTACCGGTTCAAACCGGACGGGCGCTACGACCGGGCCCGCAAGGCCACCGTGGACCTCATCGAGCAGAAGCACTACAACTCGAAGGAACTCGAGGGCATGGTGTACGCGCCGACCGCGGTGCTCGGCGACTCGTTCCTCGTGTACGCGTCCAGCTACCTGCCCGCCGCGTTCGCCGACCTCACCATGCAGTACTACCGGTCGTCGACGAACCGGCCGGACGAGGTCATCGACACCTTCACCGACGCCGAGATCGTGGTGTTCGAGGCGGTCGAGCGGAACATCGCGGCGGGCGCGATAGACCTTCTGGACCAGCGGTTCCTGGACCGATTGGACGAAGAGCTGCAGAAACACCCCGTTCGCTAGAGTCGGCCGGTGACAGAGGGAGCCTCGCCCAGGACGATGGCCGGGCAGGAACAGGCACCACACCGCGAGGCGGCTCCGGCGCCGGCACGCCGCTGGTGGCTCCACGACCGCAGGCTCGCGTACGGCATCGAGATCCTCGCCGTGCTGCCCGCGCTCGTGATGGCGCTCGAGGTCGCCGCCGCACCGAAACTGCAGCAGCTGGACTACTGGGCGGTGCTGCTGCGCATCGTCAACCCGGACGGCACCTTCGACTGGGGCGGCGTCTGGAGCCTCCACAACGAGCACCCGCTGATCGTCCCGTCGTTCTTCTACTGGGTGGACGCGCGCTACTTCGACGGCGACAACCGGATCCTCGGCTACCTCACGGTCGTGATCGCCGCCGCCACCGTCCTGCTGCTGCGCTTCGCACTGCCCCGCATGCTGCCCGACGTGCTGCGCGCGGGCCTGGTCGTGGCCACGTCCGCGCTGGTGTTCAGCCTGCACGGCACCCACAACTTCGCGCTCGGCATGAGCGGCGCCGCGTGGCTCACCGCCAACCTGTTCGTGATCATCGCGCTGATCTTCGCGATGAAGCGCCAGTGGTGGGTGGCGTGGGCCGCCGGCCTGGTCGCGTGCCTGAGCTACGGCACCGGGTTCGCCGTGTGGCCCGCGCTGCTGCTGATCGGGTTCATGGTCCGGGAACGCTGGTGGATCCGGATCACGACGGTCGTCCTCGGCATCGTCGTCGTCGCCGAGTGGCTGCGGATGCGGCCGGACTTCGTGCCGGACAAGTCCCAGGAGGCCGACATCGGCAACCTGGTGCACGCGTTCATCACGCTGGTCGGGCACCTGTGGACGGGCCGGTCCGCCGACCTCGCCGCCATCGCGGGCGCCCTGGTCCTCGCCGGGCTCGTCGCGATGCTCACCGTGCCGTTCGCGCGCACGAGGCGGCTGTGGTTCTGGTGGGCGCTCGCCCTGTACGGGGTGCTCGCGAGCGGCATGATCGCGCTCGCCCGGGAGGACTTCGGCAACGACGTCGGCCTCGCCAGCCGGTACACCTCGCTGTCGGTGCTGACCTCGCTGCCGCTGCTGGTGATCGTGGTGACCGTCGCGTTCCGCAAGTGGCCGCGCAGCTGGTCGCGGTTCACGATCGCGGTCGTCACGGTCGGCCTGCTCGGGTTCACGCTCGGCGCGCCGACGGTGACCGTCGTGCGGAGCGGCACCGAGGACACCCCGCTGAAGGCGATCGCGCTGCGCGCCCAGCTGGACGACCGCTTCTGGCCCGGCTTCCCCCCGACGCGCCGGATCGCGTCCCGCCTCAAGGCGCTCGGCCACTACCCGTTCAACGACGACTTCACGCTCGGCTGCGGCGGGCCGGAGCTGGGCGACCGGCTCGACATGGACGAGATGCGGCCCATGACCAAACCGGAGGAGGACCAGGAACGGCCGACCGCCGCCATCGACGACGCCCAGTTCCACGGGAACTCCGTGCTGCTGCGCGGGTGGGCCGTCGGCGGGCGCAGCAAGGTCACGTGCGTGCTCGTCGTCGACGCCGACGGCAAGGTCACCGGCGGCGGCCAATACCATCTGCCCAGGCCGGACGTGGAGAACCTGCTCGGCTGGGGCCCGAGGGACCCGGGTTTCACGGCGATCGGGAAGGGCGATCCCGAGGGCCGGGTGGTCTTCCTCCTGGACGACGGATGGCAGTTCTGGCTCCCGCTCCCGGTGCGTGAGTAGGCCATTCGGACGGGCCCGCGCGACGCCGTCGTGCCGGGCTTTGACAGGCTGGTCGGCGTGGACCTGGCGCGGAGGAATGTGACGTGACGAGCACGGTGACGGACAAGTCGGAGCCGGAATCGGCGCCTGACCAGGAACGCACCGACAGCGCACCGGCACAGGCCGGCACGTGGCGGCAGCGGCTGGAACGGTTCGCCACCACCCGCTGGCTGGCGAGACTCATCGAGTTCCTCGCGCTCGTCCCGGCCGCCGCGATGACCGTCGAGGTGGCCAAGGCGCCGGAGCTGCACTTCGTCGACTACTGGTACGCGCTGGTCCGGTTCGTGAACCTCGACGGGTCGCTCAACTTCGGCGGCCTGTGGAAGGCGTCCAACGAGCACCTGATCGCGATCCCGTCGATGCTCTACTACGGCGACGCGACGATCTTCGGCGGCAACCAGCGGATCCTCGGCTACCTGGACATCCTCATCGCGCTCGCGACCGTGGTGCTGATCCGGTTCGCGATCCCGAAGTCGCTGCCGGCGGTGGTGCGCGCGTCGATCGTGCTCGCCTCGTCCGCGCTGCTCTACAGCCTGCACGGCCTGCACAACTTCACCCACGCCATGAGCGGCGCGGCCTGGCTGACCGCGAACCTGATCTCCGTCGGCGCGCTGCTGTTCGCGGTCAAGGGCAAGTGGTGGCCGGCGTGGGGCATGGCGCTGCTCGGCAGCATCACCTACGGCACCGCGTTCGCCGCGTGGCCGTCGCTGGCGCTGGTCGCGATCCTGCGCAAGGAGCCCATGTGGCGACGGGTCCTGCCGCTCGGGCTGGGCGCGGTGATCGTCGTCGGCTGGATGTCGGTCAACCACAACGCGGCGGGCTCCGGCACCGAGAGCGACATCGGCACCGCCATCTACGGCCTGTTCGCGGTCATCGGCAAGGTGTGGACGGCCAACAACACCGGCATGGCGGTGCTCGCGGGCGCGGTCATCGTCGCCGGGTACGCCGCGATGGCGACCGTGCGGGCGGCCAAGGCGCCCGAGCTGCGGTTCTGGTGGGGCCTGGGCTGCCACGGGTTCTTCGGCTCCGCGATGATCGCGATCTCGCGCATCGACTTCGGCCTCGACTACAGCCAGCACAGCCGCTACACGTCGGTGTCCGTGCTGGTCTCGCTGCCGCTGCTGGTCATCATCGGCACGGTCGTCCACTCCTTCGCCGCGCGGCACTGGCGCAAGATCGCCGTGGCCTTCGCCGTCGCGGGTGTCACCGGGTTCGCGCTCGGCGTGCCGACCGCGGACACCGTCCGGGCCGAGGACGCCGACCACGAGATCAAGGCGGTTGCGCTGCGTGCCGGTTACCTCAACGCGTTCGGGTGGGCCCTGCCCCCGGAGGGCCACAAGCTGGTGCCGAGGCTCGAGGCGCTCGGCCACTACCCGTTCAACGACGACTTCACCCTCGGCTGCGGTGGCCCCGAACTGGGTGACACGATCGACCTCACCGGTGTCGAGGAGATGGGCTTCCCGGAGGGCGGCCGGACCCCCGCGTCCCCGTCGGGCGTGGTCGACCTGGTGGAGAAGAAGCCGGGGTCACGCCTCGTGTGGGGATGGGCGACGGGCGTGAAGGACCCGGTGCGCTGTACCGTCCTTGTCGACTCCTCCGGCAAGGTCGTGGGGGGCGGCGTCAGCGACCGGGTGCGTTCGGACATCGCCCAGCAGTACCTGGGCATCAACGCCGACACCGGGTTCGGGATGGTGGGACCGGACGAGGATGGCCTCCGCGTCGTGGTGGTCCTCCAGAGCGGTGCGAAGCGCTGGATGCCGGCTGAAGTTCCGGATGACGAGGACCAGAAGTGAGTATGGAAACAGTGCCTGAAGTGCAGGTCAGCGTTCTGATACCGGTCAAGGACGAAGAGGCGACGCTGGCCACGCTGGTCGGTCAGATCGAGGAGGCGTTCACGCCGCTCGAGACCGAGTACGAGGTCATCTTCGTCGACGACGGCAGCACCGACTCGAGCTGGGACGTCATGTCGCGGCTGGCCGCGGAGAACCCGCGCGTGCGCGCGATCCGGTTCCGCCGGAACTTCGGCAAGGCCGCCGCGCTGGCCGCCGCCGTCGACGAGGCACGCGGCGAGCGGGTCGTCACCATGGACGCCGACCTGCAGGACGACCCGGCCGAGGTGCCGCGCCTGCTGGCCGAGCTGGACGACGGCGCCGACCTGGTGTCCGGGCACAAGGCGGACCGCAAGGACCCGCTGGGCAAGCGGATCCCGTCGAAGTTCTTCAACTTCATGACCAACGTCATGACCGGGCTGAAGATCAACGACCACAACTGCGGGCTCAAGGCCGCGCGCACCGAGGTGTACCGCCGGGTGCCGCTGTACGGCGAGCTGCACCGCTACATCCCGGCGCTCGCGCACCAGACCGGCTACAAGGTGCGTGAGCTGGCGGTCAACCACCGCCCGCGTGAGCACGGCAAGTCGAAGTACGGCCTCGAGCGGTACGTCCGCGGCGCCATCGACCTGCTGACGGTCATGACGATCACCAAGTACGGCCGCCGCCCCGCGCACCTGTTCGGCGGCATCGGCCTGCTGTCGGCGTTCCTCGGTTTCGTCACGCTGGCGTACCTGACGGTCGTGAAGCTGTTCGGCGGGCAGGCGATCGGCGACCGGCCGCTGCTGATGCTGGGCATCCTGCTCGTGATCCTCGGCGTGCAGCTGATCTCGATCGGGTTGATCGCCGAGATCGTGCTGCACCGGACGGCGAACCGGCGGGAAGCGACGGACCTCATCCGGGAACGAACCCCTGCCGAGCCGACCGCCCGCGACGCGGAGGTCCAGGTCTCCGAGAAGGTTGAAGCATGAGCGGCGTGCGTGGCGCCTACGTGAGCGGTGTCAAGACCATCCGCAAGGCCGCCGAGAAGACGGGCCTGCTGACCAAGCTGGAGAACAGCTCCTCGCCGAAGGCGCGGCACGTCCGCACGCTGTTCTCGATCTTCGACGCCGCCGACATGGTCCGCATGGACATGGCGTGGTGGAGCTACCCGGCCATGGAGCGCGTGGACGCGTTCCTGGCCGAGCGCCCCGACGCGCGGATCTTCGAGTACGGCGCTGGCGCGAGCACGCTGTGGCTCGCCAAGCGCGCCGCGCAGGTCGACAGCGTCGAGCACGACACCGCGTGGGCGGAGAAGGTCCGCGAGATGCTGGCCGGCTCCCCCGGCAACGTGAAGCTGCACGCCGTGCCGCCGACCGCGGCCACCGAGGACACCGTCGTCCGGTCCGGCCGCGTCGGGCACACCGACCTCGACTTCGCCGACTACGTGTCGACGATCGACCAGGTCGGCGGCCCGTTCGACCTGATCGTGGTCGACGGCCGGGCCCGCGTCGACGCGTTCCGCCGCTCGCTGGACCACCTCGCCGAGGGCGGCGTGGTCGTGTTCGACAACATCAAGCGCAAGCGGTACTGGGACGTCCTCTCGGCCATGCCGGGCCTGCGGATCGAGCTGCTCAAGGGCGGCACGCCGACGCTGCCGTATCCCACCACTACCGGACTGATCTGGCGTGACTGAGCCGGCTGCCCCGAAACCGAGCCGGCGGGCGGACCTGCTGGCCCTGGTCTTCGTGGTGGTCGCCGTCGGCGTCGCCGTGTGGGCGCTGCGCGACGACTTCCCGTCGATGGTCGACGCGCTCGGCAAGATCTCGTGGTGGCGGCCGGTCGTGGCGTTCGCCGGGATCGTGCTCGGCCTGCTGGCGACGGCCGAGGTGTGGAAGCACTGCCTCGCCGCGCTCGGCTCGCCGGTGTCGTCCCGGGCGGCACGCGAGATCTTCTTCCCGGCCCAGGTCGGCAAGTACCTGCCGGGGTCGGTGTGGCCGTTCCTCGCGCAGATGAAGTTCGCGCGCGAACGCGGGGTGCCGGGGGGCATGGCGCTGCTGGCCGGGTCGGTGTTCCTGGTCGTGCACACCGTGACCTCGGTGCTCGTCGGCGCGTTGCTGCTGGTCAGCCAGCCCGCGCTGGTGAACAGGTTCGGCTGGGCGGGGCTGTGCGTGCCACTCGCGCTGGTCGTGCTGCACCCCAAGGTGATCAACTTCCTGGCCGCCAAGCTCGCGAAGCGGTCCGGGGCCGAGCCGCCGGTGCTGCGCTGGTCCGGCCTGGTCAAGCCGCTGCTGTGGATGCTGCCCGCGTGGGCCGGCTACGGCGTCGCCGGGTACGTGCTGGCCGACCCGTTCACGGACTCGGTATGGCAGCTGGCGCTCGTGTGCACGGGCGCGTTCGCGCTCGGCTGGCTGGTGGGGCTGCTCGTGTTCCTCGCCCCGGCGGGCGTCGGCGCGCGTGAGGCGGTGCTGATCCTCGCGCTCACCCCGCTGCTCGGCGCGCCCGCGGCGGCCACGGTCAGCCTGATGCTCCGCGTCGGGCACACGCTCGCCGACCTGGTGCTGGCACTGCGGTACGGGCTCATCCGCGCCCGCGCGAACCGGCAGCAACCCGCCACCGTGTAGCACTGCGACATCCGGCGGTTAGCCTTACTCCGTTCAGCGGAATGGAGTCGGGTATGGCGGTGCGGCGGCTGAAGTCGACCTGGGAGGACCTCGGGCGGTCCGACCCGCTGTGGGCCGTGCTCACCGACCCCGAGCGCAGGCACGGTGGCTGGGACGTCGACGAGTTCCTCGACACCGGCGAGAAGCCGGTCGCGTGGGTGCGCGGGCTGGTCGACGCCACCGGCCTGTCGCTGGGCGACCGGGTCCTGGACTTCGGGTGCGGCGCGGGACGGCTCTCGGGTGCGCTCGCCGCGCACGCCCGCGAGGTCGTCGGCGTCGACATCGCGCAGTCGATGGTCGACGAGGCGAACCGCATCAACCGGTGCCCCGACCGGGTCTCGTTCACCGCCTACGACGGCCAGGTGCTGCCGTTCGCCGACGAGTCGTTCGACTCCGCCGTCAGCCTCATCTCCATCCAGCACTCGCCGCCCGCGGTGCAGCTGGCGTGCCTGCTGGAGCTGCAGCGCGTGGTGCGCACCGGCGGTGTGCTCGTCCTGCAGATCCCGTCCCGGCCCGCGAAGCCGGACGCGCTGCCCTCCGCGGCCATGCGGGCCCGGATCGAGCCGCTGTCCGTGCCGACACCGGTCGGCGCCGGGCAGGTCGTGCCGGTGCGTGCCGGGATCACCAACCTGAGCACGCACACGTGGCCCGCGGGGCAGCTGGTCCGGCTCGGCAACCACTGGCACCGCGACGGCACACCGGTGCGCTGGAACGACGGCCGCGCCGACCTGCCGCACGACCTCGCGCCGGGTGCGTCCGTCGAGCTGGAACTGCCGGTGACCGCACCCGGCGAACCGGGCCGCTACGACCTCGAGCTGGACGTGGTCCAGGAAGCGGTGTCGTGGTGGGCGGACGCGGGCAGCACCCCGGCGAGGACCGCGGTCGAGGTCGTGCCCGATGCGGTGGACGTGCCCGCGCCGGGGCCGGCGCAGGAGATCGAACCGCGGCCCGCGCCGCGGGGCCGCGACGACGGCGGCATGGAGATGTACGGCATGGACCCCCGGCTGGTGCGGCTGGCGTTCGCGCACTGCGGGTCCGAGGTGGTGCACACCGTGGCCGACACGATGGCGGGCGCGGAGTGGGAGAGCTTCACCCACGTGATCCGGCGCGGCAGTGCCTAGCAAAGCCCTGGTGCACGCGGTGCTCGCCGCGGTGGCGCTCGCCGCGATCGCCGTGTGGGGCACCGGCACCGACCCCGCCAGGGCCGGCGGCACCGTGACGGTTCCCGACGCCGACCCCCGGTTGCCGGTCAACCCCGAGGCGGTGGCGCTGGTGCGGCCGTCCGGGCTGCTCGTCATGGACACCACGCACGAGAAGCGGGGCGCCGCGCTCGCCGCCGTGCTGCCCGAGGGCGAGGCGAAGGCCCTCGGCGACGCGGGCGCGGTGTACGTCAAGGCGCGGGTCGGCCGGCACGGCGAGTTCAACCAGGGCGTGTGGGAGTTCGCCGTCCGCGACGGCGCCTCCCCGGCGGACGCGCTCGACGCGCTCGACGACCTGTACGCGGCGGGCGGCTGGACCGAGGCCGACGCGCCCGCGGGTGTGCTGTTGCGCAGGCAGGTGACACCGCTCGTCGCGTACCGCGCCCACTACGTGCGCGGGCCGTACGTGATCCGCGTCGAGGCCTACGGACCGGACCCGGACCGGGTCGGCCGCGAGTTCGCGACCCTCCTCGGAAGGCAGCTCGCGCAGTGGCCACCCCGGTGATCACCACGACCGTGCCCGTGACGTTGCTGCGCGCGGGCGGCGTCCTGCTCGGCCTGTACGGGTACGTGGTCACGCTGTGGCTCGCGAAGTACGCGTCGCACCCGGCGCCGGTGGCGGCCGTGCGGGAGTGGGTCGTCCGGCCGCTCGGCCTCGGCGAGGACTTCGGACCGCTGGGCGTGATGCTGCTGCTGGTGTGCGCGGGCTGGACCGCCGAGCGCCTGTCGCCATGGCGGGTGCTGCTGCCCGCGGTGGTGGCATCGGCGCTCGCGGTGGCCGGGGAGTGGCTCGGCCTCACGGACGTGACGACCGTGGGCGGCGTGCTGGCCCCGCTCGCGTGGATCGCGGGCGCGCAGGTCATCGGATGGCTGATCGCGCTCGACCGGCGGACGTGGCCCGCGGTGGTGGCCACGCTCGTCGCGACCGGGGTGCTGTCGGTGCTCGCGCCCGATTCCGCGGGCAGGCCGCTGCTGTTCCTGCCGCTCGTGCTCGCCGGGCTCGTGGTGCGGCGGGTGCTGGACGGGGCGCTGCCGTCGTGGGCGGGGGTGCTGCTCGGCGCGGGCTGCGTGGGCGCGGTGGCCGGCGCCGACCTGGCGTTCCCGGCGCTCGCGCAGTGGTGGTACCCGGTCGCCGCGACGTACGCGGTCCTGCTGTTCCTGGTCGCCGTGCACGTGCCGGGCGCGACCGCGACCGCGGCCGCGGTCGCCGCGCACCCCGTGACCCGCTGGCTCGCCGACCGCGCCGAATGGCTGCTCCTGCTCGGCGGGGTCGCCGGCTTCGCCGTGCTCGGCGCGCTGCGCTGGGTCGTCCCCGTGCCCGTGGGGATGGTCGTCGCGCTCGCCGTCACCGCGGTCGCCGCCGACCTCTGCCACCGCGCCACCCGAAGGGCCCTCCCGTGAAAGCCGCCTACTACCCCGGGCTGGACGTGCTGCGGATCGTCGCGTCCGCCGCGGTCGTCTACACGCACACCCGCGACTGGTTCGTCGTCGGCGGGGAGCGGTGGCGGTTCGACGAGGTGTTCACAGCGGCCGTCATGGGGCCGCTGCACGTCGACACGTTCCTGGTGCCGCTCGGGGTCACCACGTTCTTCCTGATCAGCGGCCTGGTGATCACGCAGGCCGCGTTCCGGGAGCGCCCCGGCCGGTTCCTGTTCCGGCGGGCGGCGCGGACCCTGCCCGCGATGTGGGCCGTGCTGCTGGTCGTGTGGGTCGTGGCGAGGGCGGGCGTGCCGATCGGCGTGACCGGCGAGGTCACGGCGGGGACGCTGTTCGGCAACCTGACGCTCACGAACTTCTTCTTCGCCGGCGTCCCCGGGCTCGACCTCGTCACCTGGACGCTGGTCGTGCAGTTCGCGTTCTACCTGTTCGTGGCCGCCACGATCCCGCTGCTGCGGCGGTGGCCGTGGCTGCCGCCCGCCCTGTCGGTGGCGGTGGTGTCGGTGCTGCTGTCGGTGGTGCACACCGAGTCACCGGTCGCGCTGCACACGCTGCGGGTGGTCGTGACGCTGCTGCCGATCCTGTTCATCGGCCAGGTCATCACGCTGGTCAGGACGGGCCGCCTGCACCCGCTCGCCGGCGTCGCCTACGCCGTCCTGCACTGGCTGTTGATCGTGCGAGGTGATCTCACCAGCGATTTCACGCCCGCGGTTCCCGGATACACCCGGATGGTGATATGCATAGCGCTGCTCGCGATCGTCTTTTGCCGGATGCCCGGTGATGGGGTGGCCGGGCGCTGGCTCCGGGGGACGGCGAGCCGAACTTATGCCGTTTTTCTGGTGCATGTGCCAGTGCTGTACGTGACTCCTCACCTAATCTCGACACCCGCGGGTACGACACTGGCCTTTCTCGTCGCCATGACGGGCACGGCGGTCATCGCCGACCTGCTGTACCGGCTCGTGGAGGCACCCGCGCTGCGCTGGTGTCGCAGGTGGGAAAATCGCGGACAGAGCACTGCGGAAAGGGCGCCGGATGACCTGGCAGGAAGAGTTGAGGAAACTCGACAGCGCGCTCGCTGAGGGGGAGCTTGCCGCCAACGAGTACCGCAAGCGCCGGGACGAGATCCTCGCAGCGGCGTCGTCCGCACAGCCGCCCTCGCCCGTCATCGGCCCGCCCACCGGGCCCCGGCCCGTGATCACGCCGGAAGCCGTGGCCGAGACCGACAACGCCGAGGTCACGCAGATCGTGAACGTCGACGCGGGCGAGGCCGAGCAGACCCAGATCATCGACGCGGGCACCGCGAGCGGCGCGCCGGACGAGAAGACCAAGGAAACCGCCGCGGGCGACGTCGAGCGCACGCAGGTCGTGACGGCGGAGGCGCCGCCGCAGCCCCAGCAGGCGCCGCCGCCGCAGCCGGTCTGGGCGGCCCAGCTGCCCGACCCGAACGCCCAGGCGGGCCCGTTCCCCCGGCCGCCGCAGCCGATGGCGGGCCCGACCGTGACGCCCATGGACGCGCAGGACCTGTTCACCAGCAACAAGCCCCCGCGCGGTGGCAAGAAGCCGTGGCTGATCGGGCTCGTGGTGCTGGTCGTGCTCGCGCTCGCGGGCGGCGCCGTGTGGTTCTTCGCGTTCCGCGGCGGCGACGACCCGCGGGCCGCCGACGACAACGACACGCAGCAGACCACCACCGCGCAGGAGGAGCCGCTGCCCGAGCCGGTCGACATCACCAAGATCGAGCTGCCCGGCGAGGCGGGCCCGAACAGCGGCGAGATGGACATCCAGCGGGCGGGCGAGCTGAACGTCATCGCCCCGGCCGAGGCCACGCTGCTCGCGGGCGCGGGCGCCAAGCAGCTCGTCTACAACGGCACGTCCGACGGCCAGTTCCACTTCATGCTCTACGCGTACAAGAGCGCGGACGCGAAGGCGGCCGAGGAGCTGACCGCGGGGATCATCGACGTCCAGAAGCAGCTCGGCTTCAAGCCGACCGAGGTGGAGGGCGTGCCCGGCACTGTCGACGTGTCCACGGTGACCAACGCGGAGGCGGCGGGCATCCGCGGCGTCTACACCTACGGTGACACCACGATCCAGATGTTCGTGCTGCAGATCCCGGCGGGGGACGCCGACGAGATGCGGGTGCAGTTCCAGCGGGCGATGCAGGCGGTCACGGACGCCGCGCCACCCGCGAAGTGAGCGACCACCCGGGAGTGTGACCGCACCCCGTACCGAATAGTCTTTCCCGAGCCGCGGCGGGGCACTGAGCCGGCGGCTATTTCATCTGGTTGGAGGGCGACTTCATGTCCTGGCAAGACGAGCTCGCACAGCTCGACAGCGCGTTGGCGTCCGGCCAGATCTCCGCGGACGAGTACCGGACCCGGCGCGACCGCGTGATCGCCCAGGCGTCCGGCCAGAGTGCGCCGCAGCAACCCCAGCAGCCGCAGCAGGGCGCCGAGCCGACGGCGGTGTTCCGGCCCGTGCAGCCGCAGCCGCAGCAGGGCTTCGATGGCGTCGACCGCACGCAGATCGTGTCCGGCCAGGGCCCCGGCAACGAGCACACGCAGGTCGTCGGCTCCTCCGACGCGGACAGCACCCAGATCGTGCCGAACGTGCACCAGCAGCCGCACTTCCCACCGCCGCCACCCCCGCCGCCGTGGGAGAGCCAGCAGCCGCACCCCCAGGCCATGACCCCGCCCCCGTGGGCGAACGAGGACCTGCCGCCCGAGTTCGGGCAGCAGAGCTGGCCCCGGCAGGGCCCGGAGGTGTTCGAGGAGAAGTCCGGCGGCGGCGCGGGCAAGATCGTCGGCATCATCGTGGCGATCGTCGTGGTGCTCGCGCTCGCGGGCGGCGCCGTCTGGTTCTTCGGGTTCCGGGACACCGGCGACAACCAGCAGGCGGGCGGTGGCGGCACCACCGAGCAGACGTCGCCGAAGAAGACCACCACGTCGAAGCCGCCGCCCCCGGACATCCCCGAGGGCCCGTTCCTCGACCTGCCAGGCAACAAGGTCTACAACCGGACCATCCCGATCGCGCAGGCGGTCGCCGAGAAGCAGCCGACCGAGCCGGAGGCGAAGCTGCTGCAGGCCGCGGGCGTCGCCGAGGTCAGCGGCCTGGTCACCGAGGACGAGACCGGGCTGCGCACCGGCATCTGGGCGTTCAAGGTCGCCGAGGGCGGCGACCCGGCCACCGCGCTCAAGTCGATCGACCAGCTCTACCAGGCGGCCAAGTACCAGCTGCTGAGCGACGACAACGGGGTCAAGGTCCGCAAGCTCGCGGCGCCCAAGCCCGGCGACGACACCGCGATCCGCGCGCACTACGTCACCGACGACGGCTACATGGTCCGCGTCGAGGTGTACGGCAAGGACTCGGCGAACGTGGAGTCGACGTTCGGCGAGCTGATCGCGGAACAGACCGACAAGTTCCCGCCGCTGTCGTGACGTCGTCGTCCCCGGCGCGCTCATGACGATCGACTACGCCGACGGAGCCGAGTCGGCGGTGCTGGCTGCGCTGCGGTCCGCGCAGGACGTGAGCGCGGGGTCCACCGAGCTGGCACGGCTGGTGGAGACGTGGGAGACGGCCTACCACTTCTCCCCGGCCCGGCTCGGCCTGCTGGCACCGCTGCGGATCGCGCCCGGGCTGCGGGTCGTGGACCTCGGCTGCGGCTCCGGCGTGCTGTCCAGGGCACTCGGCGAGGCGGGCGCGTCCGTGCTCGGCATCGAGGGCGTGCCCGACCGGGCGGCCGCCGCGGTGGCACGCTGCCGCGACCTCGCCGACGTGCGGATCGTGCAGGCCACGCTGGCCGACGGGCTCGCGGGCGCCGGCCCGTTCGACCTCGCGCTCGTGTGCGGGGTCCTCGAGTACAACGACCCGGCGGCGCTGCTGCCCGCCGTCGTGGACGCGCTGTCCGACGACGGCGTCGTGGTGCTCGCGATCGAGAACCAGCTGGGACTGCGGTACCTGCTCGGCGGCATCGAGGACCACCACGACAAGTCGTGGATCGGGCTCGCGGACTACCCGGGCGCCGAGCACGGCCCGCGGACGTGGACGCGGCGCGCGCTCGGCGACCTGCTCGCCGGCGCGGGGCTGACGGCCCAGCGGTGGCTGTTCCCGTACCCGGACTACAAGCTGCCGAGGGTGGTGCTCGACGAGGCCGCGTTCCGGGGCGGACCGGAGCTGGTGGAGAAGCTCGTCCGCGACCCGCTGCAGGGCTCGTTCGGTGGCAACGACGGCGTGGTGTCGGGCCGGATCGCGCACCGGCTCGCGATGACCGAGGGCATGGGCCAGGCGGTCGCGCCGTCGTTCCTGGTCGTCGCGTCGCGGTCGCCGCAGGCGCTGGCGAACGTGACGCAGCCGGGTCTCGCGTGGCTGATCAGCGGCGCGCGGCGGCCCGCGTGGCGGCGGACGCGGCGGCTCGGCACCGACCACACCCTCCGGACCGTCCACAGCGGGCCCGGCGACCCCGGGTCGTGGCTGCGCCAGGAACACCTGGTCGACGAGCCGCTGCACCCCGGCCGCCCGCTCGACGCGTGCCTGCACGACGCCATGCGCGCGGGCGACCGCGACGAGCTGGCGCGGCTGTTCGCCCTGTGGCGGCGGACCTGCACGGCCGCGGCCAGGCCACTGGACCCGGCCGACCCCGCGCACCCGTACCTGCCGCACCGCCAGGACGTGCCGGTGCTGCCCGCCGACCACCTCGACGTGCACCCCGGCAACCTGATCATCGGGCCGGACGGCTCGGTCACCCGCGTCGACCTGGAGTGGCACGCGGGCCACGGCGTGGACGCCGAGCTCGTCATGCTGCGGGCGCTGCTGGAGTTCGCGCGCGAGACCGTGCAGGGCCACGCGCCGCACCCGTGGCCGGACCGGACAACCGTCCGCGAGGTGCTCGCCGAGCTGTGCGCGCTGACCGGCCTGACCACCGCGCTCGACACCCGCTGGGCCGAGTTGGTGGCGGCCGAGGCGGCGTTGCAGGAGCAGGTCACCGGGCACCCGGCGGACCGCATCGCGGCCGCGCTGGAACACGACGCCGACACCGACCACGGCGAGCCGCTGTGGCAGCTGCCCGGCGGGCTGCGGCGGCTGCGCGAGGTCGACGACGCGCTCCGCACCACGCAGTACGAGCGGGACTCGGCGCTGCGGCGCGAACACCGGCTGACCAACGAGCTGGCCGAGCACAAGCAGCAGCTCGAGCACCTGACCGAGCGCACCGCGCGTGCCGAGCACGGGCTCGCGATGGCGCGGTCCGAGATGGACATGAAGGACGACCGCCTCGCGCAGGCGTTCAGCGACCTGACCACGGCGGTCACCGAGGCCGCCGAGGCGTGGCAGGTCACCGAGCGGACCGAGGCGGCGCGGGCGGCGCTGGACGCGGAGGCCGCGAGCCTGCGTGACCGGCTGCACCGCACCCGGGCCCGCCTGGACGCGCTGGAGAACGCGAAGCTGGTGCGGATCGCGCACAGGACGCTGTGGCCCGCGGGCAGGCTCGCGCGCGGGGTCCGTGACCTGGCGCTGGGCAGGCCGGGCGACGAGCCGGACGGCCTGCTGCGCAGGCTCGGGGCGAAGGCGCCGGGGCTGACGAGGAAGGTCGCCGCGCGCTACCGGCGGTCGGCGGTGTCCGCGCGGGAGGCGGGCCTGCACTTCGACCTGCCGGTGCCGGCGACGCTGGCGGTCGGCGCCGGTCAGGTGCTGGAGCTGGACGGCTGGGTCACGCACGCGTCGGTCGCCGTGCGGTCGGTGGTCGTCCGGGCCGGGTCCCGGGAGGTCCCCGGCAGTCTCGGCCACCACCGCCCGGACGTGGCGGCACGGCTGCGCCCCGGCGGTGTGCGGGTGCCGGACGGCAGCGGCGTGACGTTCCGCGTCCCCGTCGCGGGCGCGGACGCACCGGGCACACTCCCGTTGACGCTGGTCGTGGACCTGGTCGACGGCACGACGCTGACGCGCGCACTGCCCGAGGTGACGCTGACGGCGACGAACCTGGCACCCGCCGAGGTGCGGTGGCCCGCGGACGGCCCGAAGGTCGCGATCTGCATGGCCACCTACCGCCCGGACCCGGGGTTCCTGGCGCACCAGCTGGACTCGATCCGCGCCCAGAAGCACCGCAACTGGGTGTGCGTGATCTCCGACGACGCGTCCGGCGACGACCACGTGGCCACGATCCGCGGCCTCACCGACGGCGACCCCCGTTTCGTCGTCGTCGCGAACGAGGAGAACGCGGGCTTCTACCGCAACTTCGAACGCGCACTGACCCACGTGCCGGCCGACGCCGACTTCGTCGCGCTGTCCGACCAGGATGACGTGTGGGACCCGGACAAGCTCGACACGCTGGTCGAACGCTTCGACGACCCGGCCGTCACCCTGGCGTACGCGGACATGCGGTTGATCGACGAGCACGACGCGGTGGTCGCGCCGTCGTTCTGGCGGCACCGCCGCAACCAGTGGACCGACCTGGACGCGCTGCTGCTGCTGAACACGGTCACGGGCGCGGCGGCCATGGTGCGCGCGGACGTGGTGCGTGACCTGGCGCTGCCGTTCCCGCCGGGCACCCCGTCGTCCTTCCACGACCAGTGGATCGCCGCGACCGCGCTGGCCGCGGGCCACATCGAGTTCGTGGACCGCCCACTCCACTCCTACCGCCAGCACGGCGCCGCGGTGAGCGGCCGCCGCGACGACCGCCTCGACATGGACGTGCCGAAGGGCATCGGCTGGCTGGGCCTGGCACTGGGCACCCGCGCCGACGACCCGGAACTGGAGGCGGTCGCGGAGTACGAACTGCGGCGTGTCGCCCAGTTCACGACCGTGCTCCTGATGCGCACGTGGCACCGCCTCGGCGAGGTGCGGGAGAGGCTCGCGGAGCTGACCCGCGTCGAGCACGACCTCAAGCCGCTCACCACCCGCGCCCGCGCCGACCGCCCGGAGACCGCGGGCGCGGAACGCAGGCTCCTGGCAGCGGCGGTCCGGTGGAAGTCGCTGCGCGCCAAGCGGTTGCGCCTCCCGGCGATGCCACCGCACCCACTGGATTAGCCGGTGGCCGCCCGTTGCGCGAGGACCTCCGCGTGCTGTCCCCGGCGGGCGAAACCGCTTCCCGTCGAACTGCCCGCCCCCGATCCGGGTTCTGGCCCCTGCTCGTCTCGAAGGACGACGACGGCAGGCGCTGCACGTGGCCGCGGAACGCTTCGCGTTCTGCCCAGACAACATCTGGCAGGCCGCCCCGGGAACCACCCTCGCGAGTTACGCCGAGCAGCTCGTCGACTCCGACAGCTGGGCGTTCTGGTGGGACCAGCGCACTAGCTCCCGTACGCGGCCAGGAAAACGCGGACGCCCTCGTCGGCCCAGTGGTTCAGTTCGGCGGTGCTGAACGTGTCCGCCGGGCGGAACATGGCTGTGTTCAACGGGATCGACAGCACGAGCCAGTTGAAGTGCTGTGCCGCCACCAGCGGGTCCGGCACCGTCAGCAGCCCGCGGTCGGCCAGGGCGGAGAACACCCGTGCGAACGTGTCGTGGCTGCGGCCCGGGCCGCTGGCGTGCCACTCGCGGGCGAGGGCGGGGAACCGCTCCGCCTCGCCGATGACCAGGCGGCGCAGCCGCACCAGGTGCGGCTGGGTGACGATCGCGATGTGCTTGCGCGCGAACGCGCGCAGGTCCGCCTCGAGGTCGTCGGTGACGGCGAGTGCCTCGACGATGGCCTGTGACTGCCGCTCCGCGGCGTGGATGTCGCTGGTGATCACCGCGGTGAAGAGCCCTTCCTTGTCCCGGAAGTGCCCGTACACGGTCCGCTTGGACGCCGACGCGAGCGTGACGACCTCGTCCATGTTGGCGCCCGCGAAGCCCTTGTCGAGGAAGACCGTCCGCGCCGCGTCGATGATCGACGCGCGCCTGCGGGCCGTCCGCTCGTCCGTCGTGCCGGCCATGGCGCCTCCTCGTTCCTGGACAGTCTCGCATTGGGTACGGTACCGTACCGTACCCTTCGAGCCGGGAGTCAGTCATGGTGGGAACAGAGAAGGTCACGTCGGCCGACGGCACCTCGATCGCGTTCGAACGGACCGGCAGCGGTCCGGCGATCGTGCTGGTGGACGCGGCGGGCTGCTGCCGGGGCGTCGGGCCGACCCCGGCGCTGGTCCCCGAGCTCGCCGGGCGCTTCACGGTCGTCGCGTACGACCGGCGCGGCCGGGGTGAGAGCACCGACACCCTCCCCTACGCCGTCGCACGCGAGGTGGAGGACCTGCGGGCCGTGATCGACGCGGTCGGCGGCTCCGCGTTCGTGTACGGCTTCTCGTCCGGCGGGGTCCTGGCGCTCGCGGCGGCCCGGTCCGGGCTGCCGGTGCGCAGGATGGTGTTGCTGGAGCCGCCGATCACCGGCGAGCCGCCCGGGGACGACCCCGGCCTGAAGGCGGAGATCACGGCCCTGGTCGAGGCGGGTCGCCGCGGCGACGCCGTCGAGCACTTCCACCGCGGCATCGGCGTGCCGGACGAACTGGTCGCGGGGCTGCGCCAGTCGCCTGCCTGGCCGGTCATGGCGGCGATGGCGCACACCCTCGTCTACGACCTCACCATCACCCCGTCCCTGACCACGGCCGACCTCGCGGGCATCACGACGCCGACGCTCGTCGTCGACAGCGAGAGCAGTGACCAGCGGCTGCGCACCTGGGCTCGCGACACCGCCGCGGCACTGCCCGGCGGCACCCACCTCAGCCTGCCCGGGGAGTGGCACGGGGTGGCGGCCGCGGACCTTGCCGCGGCCATCACCGACTTCTGCGCCTAGCGCCGCTTGGGTTTCTGACCTGGCCGGGGCGCGACGGCCTTCGGCTTCGCCTCCGCCGCTTCCTCGCGGTCGACCTTCGCGGTCAGGACGTGCTGCTGCCCGAACGTCCACACGTTGTTGGCGAGGAAGTACAGCAGCACCCCGATCGGCACCGGGAAGAACGAGCCCGACACGAGCATGCCCACGGGCGCCAGGTACATCATCGCCTTGCTGATGCCCGCCATCTGCGGGTTCATCTCGGTCTGCCGCCGCAGGGACACCCGCATCGACAGGAACGTGGCCGCGCCCGCGACCAGCATCAGCGGGATGCCGACGGCGATCATGTGCGGGCGGTCGGTGCCGAACGCCACCAGGTCCGCCACGGGCTGGCTCACCCAGTTGCCGAGCTTCGCGCCGAACAGGTCCGCGTTCAGGAACGACTCGACACCGGCGCGGTCGAAGACGTGGTTGGACCCCGCGCCGGGGGTGAAGTCACGCAGCACCCAGTACAGGCTCAGGAAAACCGGGATCTGCAGCAGCGCGGGCAGGCAGCCGGCGAACGGGCTGGTGCCGTTGTCCGCGTGCAGCTTCTGGATCTCGGCCGCCATGCGCTGGCGGTCCTTGCCGTACTTCTCGCGGATCTTCTTCAGCCGCGGCGCGAGTTTCTGGTTGCGCCGCGCCGCCCGCAGCTGACCGAGCGCCGGACGGACGAGCAGGGTGCGGATGGTGAAGACGAGGAACACGATGGCGAGCACCCACGCCACGCCGCTGTCGGGGCTGAGCAGGGTGCCGAAGACCTTGTGCCAGCACCACAGAATGGCCGAGACCGGGTACAGGAAGATGTCGAACAAGGGTCGCTCCAGGAGTTCATGCGGAATGACATGGGCAGGCGGGAGCGACTGCCTTACCGGGAAAGGAACTCAGGCAGCCGCGCTGCCGAGTCCTGGTGCTCGTGGCCGGGTGCGTCCTGGCGCGTCGGGATCGCGCAACCGCAGGAACACCGTCAGTTTCGCGCGTTCGCGCAGGCTGAGGGTGCGGACCCGGGTGGGTGCGGTCTCCAGCCGCACCGGCAGGACGACGGTGACGACCAGCGCGGCGGCGAGGCCGACGGTCAGCGCGGCGGCCATGCCGCCGAGCCCGTTCGCGACGGGCAGCGCGATGAACAGCGCGGGCAGGAAGAGGGCGAGCAGCAGCCTCGCCCGCATCACCACCGACACCCGCGCCATGCCGTCCACTGTACGGGTCAGACGGGCACGGGCGGCGGGACCGCGCACGCCACCAGCACGTCCCCCATGGCGCGGCGGAACTCCGCGGCCGAGAAGTGCGTGCGGCAGATCTCCAGCAGCCCCTGCTGCACCTCGGTCCACAGCACGGGGTCGGTCAGCAGCGTGTGGCACAGCTCGACGTGCTCGGCCGGCGACGCGCCGATCAGGTGCCGCGCGGTCCAGCCGAGGTGCAGGCCCTCGCCGCCGACCGGCGTGGTCACGAACGGCAGCCCGGCCGCCATCGAGTCCACGAACTTGATCTTCACGCCCGCGCCGTAGCGCATCGGGACCACGTGCAGCAGCGCCGACTCCAGCAGCGGCCGCGGGTCCGGCACCTTGCCGACCACCTCGATCGCCGGACCGTCCAGCGCGAGCACCGCGGGCGACGGGTCCGCGCCGACCACCCGCAGCCGCAGGTCCGGGTGCCGTTCACGCAGCGGTGGCAGCACCTCGTCGGCGAGCTCCAGCACCGCGAACTCGTTGGGGGTGCGCGGGGTCGAGTCGAAACCGCCGAAGAACACGATGTCGCGGCGCGCGTCGAACCCCGGCACCTCGTCCGGCACGATCGACGGGTAGCACGCGACGTGCACGGAGACACCCGGCGCGACCCGCCGCGCCCAGTGCGCCTCCTCCTCGCTCACGCAGACCGCGACGTCGGCCCACGTGAACGCCTCGGTCTCCTGGCGCCGCAACAGATCCGCCTGCACGGCCCACCCACGCCGCTCCTGCATGTCCTCCGCGGTGCCGAAGTGCTGCTCCGGCCGCCGGTGGAACAACGCCTCCGCGTCGTACACCTTCACCGCCTGCGGCTGCGCGTCCGCGATCGGCTTGCCGTAGCCGACGAAGTTGTGCGGCCGGAACACGACGACCACGTCGTACAGGCCCGCGCGGTCCCGCGACCACGCGCACGGGTCGTCGACGCCCCACACGACCTCGATGCCCCGCGCGGCGAGCGCGGGCGCGACCTGTTCGGCGCGCTCCGGCGACACCGCGAAGAACGTGATCCTGGCGCGCGGATCGGCCTCGCGCCACGCGTTGACCACGGCCATCGTGCGGCCGTCGCCCCGGCCGCGGTCCGGCTGCGGCACGCGGTCGTCGATCAGGAGCACCCGGTACGGCGCGTTGTGGTCGCGCAGCCACAACTTGTGGTGCGGCCGCTCGTCGAGCCCCACCACCGGCGGGCGGGTCGCCAGCTCGCCGGGCCAGCGCCGCGTGAACGTGCCGTGGTTGAGCCGCATCAGCTCGTTCGCGCGGGCCGACGAGCTGCTGCCGTGCCGCTCGTGCACGACCTTCGACGTCGGCTCGACCCACGTCTGCCAGCCGTGCGCGCGCAGCGACAGCATCAGGTCGACGTCCTCGAAGTACGCGATCTCGTACTCCGGCGAGAACCCGCCCGCCTGCAGGAAAGCCGCGCGCCGCACCACGAGGCACGCGGCGGACGCGTAGTCGACCTCGCGGACGAACAACGGGCCCTCGTCGACCGCACGGCACCAGCCGTCGCCGCCGATCACGCTGCCCGCCTCCTGGACGCTGCCGTCCGGGTTGAGCAGCACCGGCGACACGGCGCCGACCTCGGGCCGCGCGTCGAGGAACGCGAGCAGCGGCGCCAGCCAGCCCTCGGTGACCTCGATGTCGGCGTTGAGGAAGCACAGCAGCTCGGTGTCGGCGTGCCGCACGGCGAGGTTGCCGCCGGCGCCGAACCCGAGGTTCTCCTTCATCCGCAGCACGGTCGCGCCGGTCAGGTTCTCCTCGAGCCACTGGCCGGTCCCGTCCGGGGACGCGCTGTCGGCGACGATCACCCGGTACGGCTCGGGGGTGTGCTCGGCGAGCAGCTCCAGGCACCGCACCACCAGGTCGCGCCCGCCGTACGACACGAGCACGAAGGTGATCCTCGGCGTCATCCGCGCGCCTTCCCGTACGCGTCGCGCAGCGGGCGCGTCCAGCGCACGAGTTTCGTGCTCTGCCAGGCGGAAAGCTCGGACTCGACGTGCGCGAGCCGGGCGGCCAGCTGCTCGTTCCGCGTGGTCAGCTCGTCGTTCGCGGTGCGGAGCCGGGCGGCCTCGGCGACGGCCTCGTCCCGCTGCTTCAGCAGCTCGGCGTACGGCTCGACGAGCCGCTGCCGTTCGACGAACATCCGCTGCCGCAGCTGCCAGTGCGACTGGCGCAGCGCGTGGTTCTCCTGTGCCAGCAGGGTCACGCGGGTCGGCAGGTCGTCGCCCTGCTCGGCCAGCGCCTTCTCGGCGAGGTCCGCGACCCGGTCCAGTTCGGCACGCAGCTCGACGACCGTGCCGCGCGGCGCCGGGCCCTCGCACCGCACACCGAGCCACGCGCAGGCGGCGGCGGTGTGCGGGTCGTCGGTGGTCACGGAGTTCGCGGCGGACAGGATCGCGAGCCGGTCCTCGAACACCAGGTCGTCCGGCAGCTCGGTGACGTCGTAGTCCTCGTCGCCCAGCTCGCCGAGCCGGCGCAGCTGCGTGACCCGGACCGGCAGCGAGGCCGCGTCGACGACCCGGTCCAGCAGCAGCGCGGGGTCCGCCTCGGCGACGAACGCCGCGCGTTCGGCGAGCTCGTCGGGCACGTCCCGCACGCCGAACAGCACCAGCGGGTGGTCCGCGTCGAGGCGCGCGGCGAGGTCGAGCGTGAACGGGTCGTCCGAGCAGACGACGGTGAGCGTCGCGCCCTCGGTGAGCTCCGCCGGCGAGCGGTCACGCAGTGGTTCGGTGACGAGCCCGCCGTCCGCGACGGCGGGCCGCCGCCAGCCGTCCGGTGAGCAGAGGGTCATCCGCCAGCCCGGCAGACGCGCGAGCAGCTCCTGCTGGATCACCCGTCCGAGTAACTGGTCTCCGAGGCCGGGCTGGTCGGCCGACGTCCAGATCGCGACCGCGCCCACCCCGGTACTTGGTGCTGGCACGGCGAGACTGTACCCACCCGGGGAACCCCCGCGATACCGACCGTATTCAGCCGTTCGAGTTAAGCCATTCGGCGTGTCCCCCGTCACATCCCGCACCGGCGGCGGGAACGGGACGACCATCGCCCCCGTCGCAGTCGGGTCCACGGGAGCAGGAGGCGACAGGTGTTCATGCAGATTCTGGTCGTGAGCGTCGTGGCCGTGATCTTCCTGGTGCGGCTCACGGTCGCGCTGTACGACCGCCCGTCACGACAGGGCAACCCCGACAGCTAGATTGTCCCGCACCTGGAGCTGAGGGGACGGCGGGACATGACCAGTGCTGCGACGGATCTGTACGCGCGACCACGGCAGGTCGACAGCATCGAGGACTGCCACTTCTACCACTCGATGGACATCCCCGGGTACGGCGAGGTGACCGGCGAGTGGGACCTGCGCGGCGACGAGTTCCGCTACCTCGGCGGCGTGGACCTGTCCGGCAAGCGGGTGCTGGAACTGGGTGCCGCGAGCGGTTTCCTCACCACCTACATGGAGCACCAGGGCGCCGAGGTCGTCGCGTACGACCTGTCGGAAGAACACATGTGGGACGCGGTGCCGTGGGCGGGCTGGGACCCCGACCGGATCGCCGCCGACCACCGGGCCCACCTCCGCAGGCTCAACAACGGTTTCTGGCTCAACCACAAGGCGCAGGGCCTGTCGGCACGCATGGTCCACGGCACGGTGTACACGGTGCCGCAGGAGATCGGCCAGGTCGACGTGGCGACGTTCGCCAGCATCCTGCTGCACCTGCGCGACCCGTTCCTGGCGCTGCAGACGTCGCTGCGGCTGGTCAAGGACATGGTCATCGTGACCGACGTGTACCCGGGCTCCGAGTACCACCTGGTCGGCGACTTCGTCGACGCGCCGGACCCGGAGGACGGCGTGGTCAACCCGTTGCCGCCGGAGGCCCACGGCCAGCCGAAGGCGACGTTCCTGCCGCAGTTCTGGGACCACGCGTACGGCGACACGTGGTGGCACATCAGCCCGGAGACCGTCCGCCGGTGGGTGGGTGTGCTGGGGTTCGAGCAGACGGAGCTGACCTACCACCACGCGTACGCGGGTGGCCGGCGGACGCTGCTGTACACGGTCGTAGGCCGGCGAACACGCTGAGGGACGTCAGCCCGATCAACGCCCCGCCTGCGAGATCGAGCAGCGGCGGCCAGAGCGGTGCGCCGTGGGCGAGGAAGGTGGCGGCGAGTGCGTTGACGGCACTCCAGGACCCCCACGCGAAGAGCGCCCCGGCCCCGAGCCAGGTGACGACCACCGGCACCCAGAAACGCCCCCGGACGCGGTGCGTCATCACCAGCGTCCCGACGGCCGCCCCCGACGCGAACACCCCGAACACGAAGTCACCACCGCCGAGGTACCGAACCGCGGCGGCCGCGGCGAGCAACGCCCCGACGTGCGCGGCGACCGCCCGAACCACCCCGGCGGCGGGGATCTCGGCCGTGTCGAGCCGGAAGACGAAGCCCCACCGCTCAAGCGCGTAGAACACGAACGCGATCACCAACATGAGGCCCTGAAAAGCGAACCCTCCGTAGACCAGCGGCTGCACCCACGGCTCGAGAAACGTTTGCGGCGCCGAGAAGTCCATCGCAGGCAACGTCACCGCGATGGGCACGAGAAACCCGGTCCCCACCCAGATCGGCACGAGCACGAGAATCGCGGGCGCCCGCCACCCGTAGGTGAACAAGAGCGCGACAAGAATGGCAACAAGATCCATGCCGGCGGTCACCGCGTTGAGCACGAAGGCACTGGGCTCACTGAACACGCCGACGTCGACGACCCCGACCATGCCACCCGCCAACCAAACCGTCTTCAAGGCGAGGTAGGGAATCGTCCCCACCACAGCCGCCCACCCCACCGCATACCTGATCGTGACCATGCGACCAGCGTCGTCGCGAAAGACGGGAAAACCGTCCCACCAAGGCGCGAACCGCCTCCCCCACAGGTATGACCCGCAAGAGAAAACGAAAGAAAACGAAGGGCGCAAGCCCCACAACACACCAAGGACTGCTGCCTGCCATCCCGTCGACCTGGCGAAGCCCGATCACACCGTGTCAAGGGGGCCCGGACGCACGACGCAACCAGCTGACCAAACCGCCCGGGCCCCCTTGACGCGGTGTGATAGCCCTCCGGGAGGTCGACGGGATGGCAGGCACCCACGGACACCAGTCCTTGCCAACCCAGCCCCGTGCAAGACCCGCTGCCATCCCGGAGACCAGCCCGTCCGGCGAGGACCCCCCGGAGGGAAAAACCCAGGCAAGCCACACCACCAAACCCCGGGCACACAAACCGCCACCACGGCGCTGACCTGCGAAAACACCCCACCCAGTACGTACGTGAACCCCCACCCATTCCCGGGGGCCACCCGCCATGCCAGTCTACCGGTACCCACCGACAGGGGGACGGAAGTCGATCTTGCCTGTGGACAACCGGGTGAGCTGTGGATTACTTCGGGCGCTGGAAGAGCGCCGTCCACAGGAACGGGACGCCATACCGCGGCGAGTCGGGCGGTTCTTCGGCCATGCCGCGCAGTTCCACCTCGGTCAGCTCCGCGAAGATCCACCGCAGGGACTCGGGCGTGTAGGCGAGGCCGCCTTCGAGGCCGGCCCGCCGGTACAGGTCCGCGTCCGGGGTCTCCGAGCCCATCCGACCCGCGGCGAAGCACACCAGACCGAGGTGGCCGCCCGGTTTCAGGCAGCGGTCCAGCAGCGACAGGTAGCTGACCCTGCGGTGCGGCGGCAGGTGGTGGAAGCAGCCGGAGTCGTAGACGAGGTCGTATTCGCCCAGCTCCAACGTGAACGCGTTGCCGCACAGGAAGCGGACGTCGGTCGTGCGTTCGCGGGCCCACTCGATGGCCGACGGCGACAGGTCGACCGCGTCGACCTCGAAGCCCGCCGCCGCCAGGTGGGCCGCGTTGCGGCCGTGGCCGCAGCCGAGGTCCAGTGCGCGGCCCGGCTTGACCAGCCCGCGATCCAGGTACGACACCAGGTTCTCGTCCGGCTTGTCCGCGAAGAACGGCACCGGGCGGTCGCGGTCGGCGTAGAAGTCGTCCCACCCCGGTGCCTCGAACATGCCGTCCAGCAGGGTCAGCACGTCCTCGACCGAGCGGATGTGCCTGCCCGTCACGGGGCCAGGTCGATGTGCACTCCGGTCAGTTCCTCCGAGATGTCCCACAGACGTTTCCCCAGTTCACGGTCGCGCGCCTCGTCGAGCGGCTCGACGAGCGCCGGGAAGCCCTTGCTCTCGTTGCGGCCGTCCGGGCCCCAGAACTGGCCGCTCTCCACGTCCGCGCCCGTCGCCGCGTAGATCTGCGGCAGAGCACCCATGGTCACGTCCTGTGCCATGACCTTGTTGGTGACCTTCATGATCAGTCTACCGACCCCGGTCGGGCCGCTGGACTGCAGATTTGTCGCCGTGTAGCCGGGATGGGCCAGCACGCTGCGCAACGCGAAACCGTTGGTGCGCAGCCTGCGGTGCAGTTCGAGCGCGAACACCACGTTCGCGAGCTTCGACTGCGAGTAGTACTTGGTGCGGTGGTAGCCGTGCTCGCCGTGCAGGTCCTCGAAGTGGATGCGGCCGCGTTTGTGCAGCCCGGAGCTGACCGTCACCACGCGCGGGTCCTCGCTCTGCAGCAACGTGTTGAACAGCAGGATCGTCAACGCGAAGTGCGCGAGGTGGTTCACGCCGAACTGCAGTTCGTAGCCCTGCTCGGTCAGCGTGCGCGGCGGCATCATCACGCCGGCGTTGTTGATCAGCACGTCCACGTGCTCGACGTCCGAGGCGAACCGGCGCACCGAGTCCAGGTCGGCGAGGTCGAGCTCGCGCAGGTCGAAGTTGCCGGACGGCTGTTCGGCACGCAGCGCGGCGACCGCGGCCTCGCCCTTCTCCATGTCGCGGGCCGTCATGATCACCGTGCCGCCCAGCGTGCCCAGTGTCCGCGCGGTTTCCAGGCCGAGTCCGCTGTTCGCGCCCGTCACCACGAAAACGCGTCCGACCTGGCTCGCGACGTGGTCGGCGAGCCAGTCCGCCGCCGACGGCTTGTCCACCTCAGCCTTGCTCATGCCGCACAGCCTGCCTCACTGAACCCGGAAATTGGCCCTGCCTGGCGGAATACCCGATGTGTCGAATGTCAATGCCAACCCGATTGGCAGCTGGATCGGAAGCGCCACGCTCAGTAGCCTGTCGCCGTGGAACTCCGTCACCTGGGAGAATCGGGTCTCGTGGTCAGTGCGGTCGGCCTCGGCTGCAACAACCTGGGCCGCCCGGGCACGGCAGCGGAGTCACTGGCCGGCTCCCGTGCGCTCATCGCCGCCGCGGTGGACGCCGGCATCACCCTGTTCGACGTCGCCGACGTGTACGGCGCGCCGCGTGGCCGCAGTGAGGAACTGCTCGGCCAGGCCCTGTCCGGCCGGCGGGACAACGCCGTGATCGCCACCAAGTTCGGCGTGGACATGCAGGGCGCGAACGGGCCGGACTTCGGCGCCCGCGGGTCGCGCCGGTACGTGAAACGCGCGGTCGAGGCGTCGCTGCGCAGGCTCGGCACCGACTGGATCGACCTGTACCAGCTGCACCGCGCCGACACGACCACGCCGATCGAGGAGACGCTGTCCGCGCTGGACGACCTCGTGCGCGAGGGGCTGATCCGGTACGCGGGCGTGTGCAACCTGGCAGGCTGGCAGATCGCGGACGCCGTGTGGCTGTCCCGCACGAACCACTGGGCGGGCGTGATCGCCGCCGAGAACCACTACTCACTGCTCGAACGCGAGGCGGAACGGGACATCATCCCGGCGTGCCAGCGGTTCGGGCTGGGTTTGCTGCCGTACTTCCCGCTGGCCAACGGCCTGCTGACCGGCAAGTACCACCGCGACACCGACCCGCCGGCGAACGCGCGACTGGCGGGCCGCACGCGGCTGCTGTCCGACGCGCCGTGGGACCGGATCGAGAAGCTGCGCGCGTTCGCCGAGGAGCGCGGCCTGCCGATGGCGACGGTCGCCATCGGCTGGCTGGCCGCGCAGAAGACGGTCGGGTCGGTGATCGCGGGTGCCACCACGCCGGACCAGGTGATCGCGAACGCGGCCGCCGCGCAGTGGCACCCGAGCGCCGACGACCTGGCCGGGCTCGACGAGATCTGCCCGCCCGGCAGGCGCTAGCGGGGCGCCATCCGCAGCGCGCCGTCGAGCCGGATGACCTCGCCGTTCAGGTAGTCCTGGTCGATGATCGACAGCGCGAGCTTCGCGTACTCCTCGGGCAGGCCGAGGCGCTTCGGGAACGGCACGCCCGCGGCGAGGCCCGCGCGGAACTCGTCGCTGACCGTCGCGAGCATCGGGGTGTCGATGATGCCGGGCGCGATCGTGCAGACGCGGATGCCGGACGACGCCAGGTCGCGGGCGGCGGGCAGGTTCAGCCCGACGACCCCGCCCTTGGAGGCGGCGTAGGCGACCTGCCCGATCTGCCCGTCGAACGCGGCGATCGACGCGGTGTTGATCACGACGCCGCGCTGCCCGTGCTCGAGCGGGTCGGTCTTGGCGATCTCCTGCGCGGCGAGCGTGACCACGTTGAACGTGCCGATCAGGTTGACCTCGACGACCTTGCGGAAGAGCGCGAGGTCGTGCGGCCCCTTCTTCGACAGGATGCGGGCGGAGGGCCCGATACCGGCACAGTTCACGACGGTCCGCAGCGGCCCGTGCGCCCCGGCCGCGTCGACGGCGGCCTGCACCTGGTCGGGATCGGTCACGTCGGCACCGACGTAGGTGACCCCGGCGACCTCGGGCGCCTTGTCGATGGCGACCGGCAGGTCGACGGCGAACACGCGAGCGCCCTGCTCGGCGAGCGCCCTGGCGGTCGCGCCGCCCAGCCCGGAAGCGCCTCCGGTCACGATGGCGGAGGTGTCACTGATCAGCATGCCGCACAGGTTAACGCTCGATCACTTCTGCGTGGTCGAGCATCGCGTCACCGCACCCCGAACGCGCACACCGCCCGGTGCCCAACCCCCACCCGATCCCGGGGGCGTCCCGCCTTGCCAGTCTACCAGGTGGGGCCGGCATGTGCGCGACTTTCTGCCGCGCTGTGGACAACTGGGTGGGCTGTGGACAACTCGGGGTGAGCCAGGGCCGGTTGTCGGTGGCGTGCCGTAGCGTGGTGACCGGGGGCCGGAGGCCGTCCCTGGGCGGCCCGGGTGAGGGTCAACGGTTGTGAGCGGTCGTCTGGGCGCGATCGAGAACGGCGGCGCGCCGAGGTGGGCGGCCTGGATCAAACTGACCGGGCGATAGCCGCCGATGGTCGTGGTTCGGGCTGGCGGGCGAGCAGTTGTCGCGGGGAGTGCGGCTGGTCGTGGCTCGATTGCGGGGCGAGCCCGGGAGGATGTCCTCGGGGCGGTGGTTGCGTGGCGGGTCAGCTCTTGCTGTCCCAACGACGTTGTGTCACGTGCAGGAGGATCACCAGGGGGATGGCGGCCAGCAGGGCCAGTGCGATGAACAGGCCGGCGGCGGCGAGGAGTTCCATGCCATCCACCCTGGTAGGAGCGTCGCCGTGTGCGCGTCGCCCAAGAGGGGTGTTTCGCCATCCTTCTGGGGGATGACCGAGGTGACGATGTGCTACAGGTCACCCACGTAAGGCACGTCGTACACGGCCGGTGACGACATCCACGTGCGGAGGGCGTGGGTGGCTCGCACGTCGTCCTCGTTGTACTCCAGCAGCCGTACCCGCTGGACGTCGTTCGTGGGGCCGCCGTCCATGCCCACGGCGTCCCGGTACCAGCGCATGCTGTTCTCGCCGCTGGCCTCCGCGTCCCGCCACGCGAAGCCCGCTGCCGGGGCGATCGTCTTCAGGCCCTTGCCGCGGGAGCACAGGAAGTGGTCGCGGACGCTGCCGAACAGGTCGAACCACGCGTCCGAGGTGATGAACGCCTGCACCTGCTCCGTGGTCGGGATGCCCGGCTTGCCCGCGAAGCGCTTCGCCGACGACAGGAGCCAGCGGTTTTCCGCCAGTTCGTTGTAGCAGTACGCGCGGAAACTCAACCCCCTCGCACGCGCACGGAGGCGCACGACCGTGAGCCACTGCCAGAACGCGGCGAACGACCTGGCCTCGTCGTCCGTCGGCAGGGGCTCCCACGTCGCGAAGGCCCGGTAGCCCGGCTCCTCCCCGACGTCCGCGCCGGTCAGCAGGGCGCCCCACAGGTACGCGCCTGCGTCGCCGAAGCTCTCCATGTCGACGTCGACCTCGACGTCCGCGCGGGGCACGTGGATCTCCGGGATCCTGCGCACCACGGTCAGGTCCGCCAGCCACGCCTTCGCCAGGCCCACCGCGTCCGACATCGGCATGCCCGTCGGCGGCAGCGACTCGTCGTCCGGGTCGAGCACGGCCAGGTCGTCGACGGTCCGCACGCCCGCCGCGCGCAGGCTCGCCGCCTCCTCGCCACGCACCACGAGGCTGACGTCCCTGGCCTTCTGCAGCTCCACCTGGCAGATCGGCCACCACGGGCACGTGCGGCACTCGACGATCCGCGACGGCTGGGCCAGCGCCGGGGCGCCGGTGGCCGCGGCGGTCGCCACGGCGACGCGGTCGGCGAAGCGGGCGTCGTACTCGGCGAGCGCGTCCCGGCCGCCCGGCCACGTCGGGGCCTCCAGGTCGTGCCACACGACGACGTCGCCGTCCAGACCGATCACACCCGCGATCGCGGGGCCCGGCGCGGCGTACCCGCAGGCCTGCAGCAGGCGGTAGGTGTGTGCGAGGCGCAGCACGTCACGGGGCTGGGGACGGACCCGGCGGCGCTTGTCCGCGCGCCGCAGAGAAGGCCACGGCTTCGACAGCGGCGTGGTCTGCGCGCCGGAACCCGGGTCGCTGACCTTGTGCCGCACCACGAGCACCGGCACGTACCCGCCGTCGACCGCTACCAGCAGGTCCATGTGGCCTCTGCGGCCACCCGCCTCGTCGCGCGGCAGCTGGGCGGCCCAGATGAACCGGGCGCCCTCCGCCATCGCGTCCAGGGTCATCTGCTCGCGGTCGCTCGCGCGCACCTCGGAACCGCGCGGGATCTCCGTCCAGCCCGGGCCGACCAGGCCCGCGATCTCGTCGGCGATCGAGCGACGGTGCGCGGCCGCGTCGGCCTTGCGCTGCTCGCCCGTCGGATCGGGCGGCGCGGTGGGCGCGTCGGCCATCGTCGGGTCGTGCTCGAGGTGCACCCGACGGCGGCAGCGGTTCACCACGCCCGAGTCGAGTAGCACCGATGTCGTCACGGTACGCAGTCTAGGCGGGACCACCGACAGAACCCGGCGGGCAGCGGGTGCCGGGGCTGGTCAGCACCGATAGGTTCTCCCCATGGCACTGAGGAAGCGCAAGGCCGCCGAGGGTGTGGCCGATCCGCGGTTCACGCCGAAGAGGGCGAAGAACGCGCTGGCCGTCGCCAAGATCATCGGCCCGGCCGTGATCCCGGTGGTCGCGCCGCACGTGCTACGCGCGTTCGGTGAGGTGCGTGACCGGTACGACCGCGCGAAGGCCCGGCGGCTCGGGGTGCCGATCGAGGAACTGTCCCGCTTCTCCGGCCGGGGCGGCGCACTGCACGCGCGGATCTCCGGCGCCGCCGACGCCGTCACCGAGCTGCGGGAACGCCCCGGCGCGACCGCGGACGACAAGGCCTTCGCGAACCGCGCCGACACCACGCTGCGCCAGCTGGCCGCGGCCGTCCGGGCGGCGGAGCGGATGCCGTCGGCCCGGCGCAAGGCCGCCCACAAGGCCGCGTCGACCGAGCTGGACCAGCTGGAGGAGCGCCTCCTGCACCGGCTCGGGATCTGACTTACAGAACCCGAACATTCCCCTGCCCTTCCGCTCACCTGGGCCCGTCAGGGTGGGGCCATGCGAAACACACTCCTCACCGCGGTGATCACCGCGGGCCTGGTGCTGACCGGCACGGCCACGGCCGTGGCCCAGACGGACGAGCCGGTCACGATCACGCTCAGCCCGGAGCAGGTGCAGCACCTCTGCGAGAAGCGCCTGCCGAAGATCGAGAAGCGTGCCGACCGGCTGCTCACCCGGATCAACGGCGACGCCGGGGTCCGCGGGTCCGCCGCGTGGCTGCGGGCCCGCGCGACGGCCGAACGCGAAGCGGGCCGCGAGACCAGCGCGCAGCTGCTGGATGAACGGGCGGACCGCCGCCTGGGCCGGGTCGACGACCTGACCAAGATCAAGCAGTGGGCCGCGGACTTCCGCACCGACCACTGCGGGGCCAAGTGAGGCGGCTGGCGGGCGCTCTCGCGGTGGTGCTGGTGCTGGGCACCGGCTGCCGCGGCGAGAGCGCCCCCGGCGTCGACCACGAGGTCGGCGACGTGGAATCCACATTGGACGCGGTCGAGTCCGAGCTGGCGGGCGACTGATGGGTGCTATACAGAGCCATGCCTGAGGGGCTCGTCCTGGTCGTCGAGGACGACGCGGCCATCGCCGATCTCGTGCAGCGGTACCTGCTGCGGGACGGGTTCGGCGTGCACGTCGAGACGGACGGCGCGCGGGCACTGGCCGCGGTGCGCACCCTGCGCCCGGCAGCGGTGGTGCTGGACGTCGGCCTGCCCGGCATGGACGGCGTCGAGATCTGCCGGACGCTGCGCACGGCGGGTGACTGGACCCCGATCCTGTTCGTGACCGCCCGCGACGACGAGGTGGACCGCGTGCTGGGGCTGGAGCTCGGCGCCGACGACTACGTGACGAAGCCGTTCAGCCCGCGTGAGCTGGTGGCGCGGGTCCGCACCGTGCTGCGGCGGGGTCCGGTGGCGGCGGCCGAGGTGCTCGAGGTCGGCAGGACCCGCGTCGACGTCACGCGGCGGCGGGTGTGGGCGGACGCGGTGGAGGTGCCGCTGACCGCCACCGAGTTCGACCTGCTCGCCCAGCTGATGCGCCGCCCGGGGCAGGTCTTCGAGCGGCGGCAGCTCCTCAGCGCGGTCTGGGGTTACTCGGTGAGCGGCACCAGGACCGTGGACGTCCACGTGGCGCAGCTGCGGGCGAAGCTCGGCGACGCCAGCCCGATCCGGACCGTCAGGGGCATCGGTTACGCAGCGGACCCCGCATGAGCAGGCCGTTGTGGGTGCGGACCACCCTGCTGGGGCTGGTGGTCGCCGCGGTCACCGCGGTCGTGGCCGGGCTGGTGGTCGCGAAGCTCGTGGCCGGGCAGTCGCGGGAGGTGCTGGCCGAGCAGCTCTCGGCGCAGGCGGACGTGGTGGCGGCGCAGCTCGGCGACCTGCCGGTGGCCGGGCGGCGGGTGACCGAGATCCTCGACGGGCTCGGCGTCGAGGTCGTCCGGCAGGGGCCGAACGGCGGGATGACCGGCGCGGACCAGCGTGCCGTGCGTGCGGCGCGGCGGGCCGGGTTCGCGCGGGTCACCGCCGGCAGGCCCCTGCACGGGACGGCGACCGTCGGCGGCGTCGCCTTCCTCGTCGAGGGGCGGGCGGTGGACGGCCGGGGCGCGGTCGCGCTCGTGCAGCAGGTCGACGTCGCGAAGGGCACCGGGCGGGACCTGCTCCGCAGCGTGCTCCTGGCGCTGCTGGTGGGCATCGGGGCCGCCGCGCTGGCCGGGGTGGTGCTGTCGCGGCTGCTGGCGCGGCCGTTGCGGCGGACCGCGGACGTCGCCGTCAGCATGAGCCACGGCAGGCGTGACCTGCGGGTGCCGCCGGAGGGCCCGAAGGAGCTGGTGGAGGTCGGCGAGTCGATCAACGCGCTCGCGGACGCGCTCGCCCGCAGTGAGGCGAGGCAGCGGGAGTTCCTGCTGTCGGTGTCGCACGAGCTGCGCACGCCGCTCACGTCCGTGCGCGGGTTCGCCGAGTCGCTCGCCGACGGCGTGGTGACCGGCGACGAGGTGCCCGAGGTCGGCCGCACCATCGAGACCGAGGCCGCGCGCCTGGACCGGCTCGTGTCCGATCTGCTGGACCTGGCACGGCTGGGCGCCGACGACTTCCGGCTGGACATCACCGACGTCGACCTCACCGCGCTGGTCGCGGAGACCGCGCGGGTGTGGGCGAGCCGCTGCGCGGGTTTCCGGGCCGAGAACCTCGCGCACCCGGTGGTCGTGCGGACCGATCCGCGCAGGCTGCGGCAGGTCCTCGACGGGCTGGCGTCGAACGCGGTACGTGTCACGCCGGAGGGCGCGCCGGTGGTGCTCGCGTTGCGGGTCGTGCCGGGTGGCGCGGTGCTGGAGGTCCGCGACGGCGGACCCGGCCTGTCCGACGACGACTACCGCGCCGCGTTCCGGAAGGGCGTGCTCCACTCGCGGTACCAAGGGGTTCGGCCCGTGGGCACCGGGATCGGGCTCGCGCTCGTGCACGGTCTCGTGACCCGGCTCGGCGGGGTGGTCGACGCCGGGCCAGCGCCGGAAGGCGGCGCCAGGTTCAGCGTGACGCTTCCTCGCTGAGCCCGGCCGCCAGCACTTCCGCGATGTGCACGGCCGTGCGGGCACTGCCCTGCGCCACCTGGGTTCGGCAGCTGAAACCGTCCGCGACGACCACAGTGCTGTCGTCGGCCGCGCGTACCGCGGGCAGCAGCGCGCGTTCCGCGAGTGCCTGCGACACCGCGTAGTGCTCGCGTTCGAAGCCGAAGTTCCCTGCCAGGCCACAACATCCGGCGGGCAGCGCCGTCGTGTCCACACCGGCCTCGGCGAGGAGGGCCGTCTCCGCGGCATAGCCGAGGGTGGCGTGCTGGTGGCAGTGGACCTGGGTGATCGCCGCGCGCGGCACGGGCGGCGGTGTCCACTCCGGAGCGTACGCGCGCAGGAAACCCGCCAGTGTGAACGTGTTCGACACCGTCCGGGTGTCGCCGGTCAGTTCCGGCACGTCCGTCTTCAACGCGGCGAGACAGCTCGGTTCCAGGCCCACGATCGGCGTGCCCGCGTCGAGGTGCGGGGTCAGCACCTTCAGGCTGCGGCGCATCACCGTGCGTGCCACCGAAAGCTGGCCGGTCGACACCCACGTCAGCCCGCAGCACACGGATCCCTTGGGCAGCACGGGGTTGAAGCCCGCCGCCCGCAGCACGCGCACCGCCGCGATGCCCGCCGACGGGGTGAAGAAGTTCGTGAACGTGTCCGGCCACACCACGACCGGGCGACCGGTGCCGGGATTTCGGCTCAACCACCGGGTGAACGGCTCCCGCGCGACCACCGGCAGTGCGCGTTCCGGCGCGATACCGCCCATGCGCTTGAGCATCCGCGAGAGCCGCGGTCCGGTCATCGCCGCGTTCGCCGCCCTCGGCATCCGTGCCGCGGCGCGCAACCACACGGGCAGCCAGCCCATCGAGTAGTGCGACGCAGGGCGCAGCCGCCGCTTGTAGTGGTGGTGCAGGAACTCCGCCTTGTACGTGGCCATGTCGACATTGACGGGGCAGTCGCTCTTGCACCCCTTGCACGACAGGCAGAGGTCCAGCGCGTCCCGCACCTCGGTCGAGCGCCAGCCGTCGGTGATCACCTCGCCGGCGAGCATCTCGTACAGCAGGTGCGCCCGGCCGCGGGTCGAGTGCCGCTCCTCGCCGGTCACCTGGAAGCTCGGGCACATCACGGAACCGCTGTGGTTTCGGCACTTCGCGACGCCGACGCACCGCCGCATGGCCTGCCCGAAGTCGCCGCCGTCGTGCGGGTAGGCGAACGCGGTCCGCACCCGCGACAGCGGGACGAACCGCAGGTTCTCGTCGATCTTGTACGGGCGGACGACCATGCCCGGGTTCATGCGGTCGCGCGGGTCCCAGAACGCCTTGAACCGCGCGAACAACGCCATGGCCGACGGCGAGTACATGCGGGGCAGCAGTTCCGCGCGCACCTGGCCGTCGCCGTGCTCGCCGGACAGCGAACCGCCGTGCCGCGCCACGAGGTCCGCGCCCTCCTCGATGAAGCGGCGGAACACCGCGCGGCCCGCGTCGGTGACGAGGTCGAAGTCGATGCGGATGTGGATGCAGCCCTCGCCGAAGTGTCCGTAGGTGACGCCGCGCAGGCCGTGCTTCCCCAGCAGGGCACGGAGTTCGCGCAGGTACGCGCCGAGCCGGTCCGGCGGCACGGCGGTGTCCTCCCAGCCGGGCCACGCCTCCGACCCGTCGGCCATGCGGGTCGAGATGCCGGAGCCCTCTTCCCGCAACCGCCACAGCGCGCGCTGTTCGGCGGCGCCGGTGCGGATCTGGTGCGGCACCCCGACAGCGGCGGCGATGGCCTGTGCCGCCGCGAGCCCGTCGACCTCGACGAACAACCACGCGCCGCCGTCCGGGAGCGCGGGCGGGGGTTCGGGGTTGCGGGCGGCGCGGAGCGCGACGATCCGCTCGTCCATGCTCTCCACGGTCAACGGCTTGTGCGGCAGGATCGCGGGCACCGTGTCCGCCGCCGCGACGTCGTCGGCGAAGCCGAGCACGAGCAGCACGCGTTCCTTCGGCAGTGCCACGAGCCGGACGGTCGCGCCGAGGACCGTCACGCACGTGCCCTCCGTGCCCACCAGGGCCTTCGCGAGGTCGCGGCCGCGCTCAGGCAGGAGGTGGTGCAGGGCGTACCCGGACACCTGCCGCCCGAGCCTGCCGAACTCCGTGCGCAGCACGGCCAGGTTGTCGTCGACGAGTTTGCGCAGCTCGGCGGGCAGCTCGCGGTCGCGGCCGACGGTCATGCGCCTGCCGTCGTAGGTGAGCACGTCCAGCTCGACGACGTTGTCGAGCGTCGTGCCCCAGGCGACCGAGTGGGAGCCGCACGAGTTGTTGCCGATCATGCCGCCGAGCGTGCAGCGGCTGTGCGTGGACGGGTCGGGCCCGAACGTCAGCCCGTGCTCGGCGGCGGCCGCCCGCAGGTCGTCGAGCACCACGCCCGGCTCGACCCGTGCCGTGCGGCTCACGGGGTCGATCGTGACGTGGTCGAGCCGGGTCATGTCGAGCACGAGCCCGCCGCCGGTGGCGTTGCCGGCGAGGCTGGTGCCGCCGCCGCGCGCCACGACCGGCACGTCGTGCTCACGGGCGGCGGCGACCGCGGCCACGACGTCGTCGACGGACGCGGGCCGCACCACGCCGAGCGGCACCTGGCGGTAGTTGGAGGCGTCCATGGTGAACAGCGCTCTGGTGCCCGCGTCGAACCGCACGTCACCGTGGACGGTCTCGGCCAGCCTGCGCTGAAGGTCCTCCATGGCCTCCGATGCTAGGCGGCGAGGACGGCCTTGATCGTGTCGGCGACCGGGGTGGTCGGGCGGCCGATGAGCGTGCGCAGGTCGCCGGGCGTGTGCGCGAGCGTGCCCTCGGCGATGTTCTGCTCGAGTGCCGCGACGAAGCCCGCGACCTCGGCGGGCGTGCCCTGGTCGACCAGGAACTGCCGGAACTCGGCGGCCGGGAGGTTCCGGTAGGTGACGGGCCTGCCCGCCACGTCGGCGATCTCGGCCGCGAGCTCCGGGAAGGTCCACGCGGTGTCGCCGGTGAGCTCGTAGACCTTGTTCTCGTGGCCGGTGCCGGTGAGCACGGCGACGGCGGCGTCGGCGAAGTCCTTGCGCGCGGCGGAGGCGACCCGGCCGTCACCCGCGGCGCCGACGATCTCGCCGGTCGCGGCGCCCTGGCGGATCGTGTCGACGTAGTTCTCGTGGTACCAGCCGTTGCGCAGGAAGGTGAAGGGCAGGCCGCTGGCGCGGATGGCCTCCTCGGTGGCCTTGTGCTCAGGCGCGAGGACGAGCGGCGTGGTGTCGGCGAACGGGGCGCTGGTGTAGACGAGGTGGCGGACCCCGGCGCGCACGGCGGCGTCGACGACGGCCGTGTGCTGCGGGACGCGCTTGCCGGGCTCGTTGCCGGAGATCAGGAGGACCTGGTCGGCGCCAGCGAGCGCGGGCGCGATGGTCTCGGGCCGGTCGTAGTCCAGTTCGCGGACCTCCACCCCCAGGTCGGCGCCCGCGTTGCGCGCCCCGGCGACGACGGCGGCCCCGCGCTCGCGAAGCCCGCTGACGACAAGACGCCCGAGCTGCCCGGTGGCCCCGGTGACGACGATCATCCTGGCACTCTCCTTTGGTTAGTACTTTCTGTTGGTTAGTACTACCATATACCTCATGGACGAGTTGGTGTTCGACGTCTTCGCCCGCAACTGCACGTCGCGCGAGACGATGGAGCACGCGACCGGCCGCTGGGGCACGTTGTCGCTGGTGGCGCTGCTGGACGGCACGACCCGGTTCAACGCGCTGCGGCGCAGGGTCGACGGGATCAGCGAGAAGATGCTCAGCCAGACGCTGCAGGCGCTGGAACGGGACGGCCTCGTGCTGCGCGAGGCACGACCGACGATCCCGCCGCACGTCGAGTACAGCCTCACGCCACTGGGCGAGGACGTGGCGAAGCAGCTGCACGTGTTGATCGAGCTGCTCGAGGGACGGATGCCGGAGGTCATGGCCGCCAGAGCGGCCTACGACGCCAGGTAGCCACCCCCCACAAAAGGGCTCTGACCTGCGAAAACCCCGCCGCCCAGTACGTACGTCGAACCCCACCCGTTCCCGGGGGCCACCCGCCTTGCCAGTCTACCGGTACCCACCGACGGAACCCCGGATGTCGATCTTGCCTGTGGACAACCGGGCCACCTGTGGACAACCCCCGCGCGAACGGGCCGGGTTGTCGGTGGTGTGCCGTAGCGTGGTGACCGGGGGCCGGAGGCCGACCGGGCCGGCACGTCCGTGCCGGGTGCCATGGGGGCACGCCGGGCTTCTCCGGACCGTCGACGGGATCTTCCACTGGGCGCTCCGCCACCTCGGCGGCGGTTCCGAGCAATCGAGGACAGCCGGGAGGGGTGACCGGGCCAGTACGCTTGTGACCCGTGAGCGGGAGACGAGCGCGGACCGAGCACGCCAGTGGCGTGCTGCTCGCCTCGTCGTCGGCCGCGCTGGCGATCGCCGCGCACGGTGTCGGTGGTGGGGCCGCGTCCGACTCGCTGTTCACCGTCCTGCTGGCCACGCTGCTCGCGTGGGGTGGCATGTCGCTCGCCCGGCGGGGCGGGACGCCCGCGCTGGTCGGCGTGCTCGGGGTGACACAGCTCTGCCAGCACCTGCTGCTCACCGAGCTCGCGAACGGGCACGGCCACCGGCAGGCGCTGTTCGACCCCTGGACGATGTTCACCGCGCACGCCGTCGCCACGGTCCTGACCGCGGTACTGCTGACCAGGGCCGGCACGGCGCTGGCGGTGGTCTCCTGCGCGTTCGCCTGGCTGCTCTCGCGGCTCACCGCGCTGGTCGGCGGGCCCGTGCGCGCCACGGCGAACCCGGTCGGCTCGCCGCTGCCCGCACGCCCGGGCGCGCTGCTCGAGGTGCTGTTCCGCGAGGTCTGCGGCCGTCGAGGGCCGCCCGTCCACTCCTGAGAAACCAGACACCCCACCGGACGCGCCCCCGCGCGTCCGGCATTCCCACCTATCTCAGGAGAGACATGTCCACCACACGCTTCCTCGCGCGCGCCGGCGTCGTCGCCGTCGCCGCGGGCGTGGCCACGATGCTGAGCACCGGCCTCGCGTCCGCGCACGTCACCGCGAAGGTTCTCGGCGAGGCCGCCCAGCAGGGCGGCTACTCGAAGATCACGTTCCGGGTGCCGAACGAGGACGACGCAGCGGGCACCGTGAAGCTCGAGGTCAAGCTGCCCGCCGACGCTCCGATCACGGGTGCGCGGACCAAGCCCATGGCGGGCTGGACCGCGAAGATCACCAAGGTCACGCTGGACAAGCCGATCACGGTGCACGGCGCCGAGATCAAGGAGGCCGTCAGCACGGTCACCTGGACCGCGGCCGCAGGCACCCGCATCGCGCCCGGTGAGTTCGAGGAGTTCGAGCTGTCCGTCGGCCCGCTGCCGGAGACCGAGCAGCTGGTCATCCCCGCGATCCAGACCTACGAGGGCGGCAAGGTCGTCGCGTGGGACCAGCCGCCCGCCGAGGACGGTTCCGAGCCGGAGCACCCGGCGCCGGTGATCGAGCTGGCAGCCGAGGAGGGCGACGCCCACGGCGGCGGCAACCCCGCGGTCGAGAACGCGTCCGCCGAGTCGGACGACGACGGCAACGAGGCCGCGGCGGCGGGCACCGACGACACCGCCCGCTGGCTGGGTGGCGCCGGTCTGGTGGTCGGCGCGCTCGGCCTCGGGTTCGGTGTCGGCGCGACGATGCGGGCCCGCAAGGCTGGGTCGGCGAAGAGCCAGTCATGAGGAAGTTCGCCAAGGGTCTTTCCGTGCTCGTGCTGACGGGGCTCGGGCTGTTCGCCCTGGCCTCGCCCGCGTTCGCGCACAACTCGCTGACCGGCAGCAACCCGGCCGACAAGGCGGTGCTCGACGCGGGCCCCGCCGAGATCGTGCTCACGTTCGACCAGCCGGTCCAGGAGGGCGAGGGGCTGAACTCCATCGCCGTCACCGGACCGGACGGCGAGCAGTGGCAGGGCGGTCCGGCGACGGTCGACAGCAACGTCGTCACCGCGCCGGTCCGTGAGCTGGGCCCGTCGGGGACCTACACGATCGGCTACCGGATCGTGTCGGCCGACGGTCACCCGGTGTCCGGGGAGCTGACGTTCATGCTCAGCAAGGCGGGCAACGGCACCCCGGCCGCCGAGGGCGACGCCGGCTGGATCGACACCAACGGCAGCGCCGGCCGCGACTCCGGCGGTGACGACGGTGGCGTGCCGATCTGGGTGTGGCTCGTCGGCGCGGTCGTGCTGCTCGGCGCCGGGCTGTTCGTGGCGCTGCGCATCGGCGGCGGTAAGCAGCCGGAATGACCCACGGCCGGACCACCGCGTTCTCCCGGCTGCACCTGGTCGGGATCGGGATCGGCGCGGCACTGCTCGCGGTGCTCGCCGGTCTCGTGCTCACCCCGGTGCGCCCGATCACGGGCGTGCTCGAGCCGGACGCGGTGGTCCGGTACGGCCTCCCGGTCGTACGGGTCCTGTTCGACCTGGCCGCCGTCGCCACCGTCGGGCTGAACCTGCTGCCGATCCTCGTCGGGCTCGCCCGGCCGAAGGGCGCGGAGCGGGTGCTGCTCGGCGCGCGGCGAGCGGCCGCGTTCAGCGCGCTGGCACTCGCCGTGACGGCGCTCGTCACGCTGGTGCTGCAGACCGCCGAGGTGCTGCCGGAGGCGGAGGCCATCTCGTTCGGGCTGGTCAGCGAGTACGTGACGACGGTGAGCGCGGGCAAGGCGCTGGTGTTCGTCGCCGCGGTCGCGCTCGTCTCGTGCGGGCTGTCGCTGTGGGCGGTGCGGGCCGGTGAGTCGGTGCCCGCCGAGCTGCGGGCGGCGGTCGCGCTGTTCGCGTTGCTGCCGTTGCCGGTCACCGGGCACGCCACGAACTGGCGCTGGCAGGACTACGCGATGATCTCGATGGAGCTGCACGTGCTCGGCGCGGCCGTGTGGACCGGCGGGCTCGGCGCGGTCGCGGTGGTGCTGGCGGCGAACCGCACGCTGCTCGCGCACACGCTGCCCCGGTTCTCGAAGCTCGCGACGGCCTGCCTGTGCGTGGTCGCGGCGACCGGCGTGTTCAACGCGGCGGTGGAGCTGACGTCCGTACCCGGCAGGAACCTGCTCGAGGTGCTCGTCGGCACCGGCTACGGGACGCTCGTCATCCTCAAGCTGTCCTGCTTCGCCGGGCTCGCCGCGCTCGGCGCCCACATCCGGTGGCGGCTGCTGCCCGGCGTCGTGCGCCACCAGCGCACCGCGCTCATCGGCTGGGCCGCGCTCGAGCTCGCTGTCATGTGCGCGGCCTTCGGGTTCGCGGTCGTGCTGACGCGGACGCCGGTCGGCTAGGTTTCGGTTGCTCGTCTTGTTCGATTCAGCACCGAGTTCGGTGGCGGCGAACGGTGAGCGGCAGACCAACGACCGTTCGGCGTCCGATCGGCGGTGTGCGCTGGGCCACAGAGCCGAGGAAGGGCCGCGAATCGGACCAACGGTGAGTGGTCAGTCCTGCTCGGTGAACTGCGTGTGCGACAAGGGAGAGCGCTCGCGGATCCTGGACAGCTTCCGCATGGTCGCGTGGCCGCGCCGTTCGAGTTCGCGGCGGGTGATCCAGCCTTCCGCGTGGTGCCGGTACGCCTGCGACAGCAGGACCAGCTCGGCGAGGAAGTCCGCGGCCCGCGTCCTGCTCCGGCCCTCCGGCAGGCGGGCGACAAGCGGCAGCTGATTCTCGACGACCTGGTCGAGAACCCGTGCCGATGCGAGGGCGCGGCGCGCCCTGCGACTTTGCTTGATCACCCTAGCCACTTGGTGGACACCTCGTTCGGGGAGCGGATAGAGGCTAGTTCGACACAGCGTAGCGCGCTTCGCGCCAACGACTACCCTTCCCGGTCACCCAAACGAGTGAAATTTCCGGGCAACCGCCACGACCTGCGAAGACATCCCCGCAGGCACACATGAGGTGTCGGATCCCGGCGACGCAGCGTTACGGGGGCTGGGCCGGACGAGTCAGGTGTAGCGGGCCCAGCGCGCGGACGTGTTACCCGAGCGGACGTCCGCCATCCGCCGGAACAACTCCGCGCGCACCGCGGGGCGGGTGCCGATGATCGGCAGCACGCTGGTGATGAGCTTCAGCTCCCGCACGGCTCGCAGCACGGGGAAACCCCGCCATGTGGTCACGTCCATGCCGTACGTGCGGACCAGCTCCCGGTACCGGCCCGCGGGCTCCCCGAACCGGATCACGCCGACGGCCAGCGGCGTCAGGTCCCACTCCGGCGGGCCGTAGCTGGAGGAGTCGAAGTCGCACAGCACCGGGCCCGCCGGGCCGGGGATGAGGTTGCCGAGGTGCGCGTCGCCGTGCACCAGCGACGGCGGCGACGGGAACTCCAGCCGCGACAGCTGGTCCGCCACCTCGGCGTAGCGGTCCCGCAGGAACGCCAGGTCGGCGTCGGCGAGGTCGGTGGCCTCGCCGATCCGCGCGGCCACGTCGGCGAGTGGTCGCCACGGCGGCAGCCACGACGCCGGTTCCGGCAGGTCGTGGATCCGGCGGAGCAGTTTGCCCAGGTCACGACCGCGTGGCCGCTTGCCGCCCGCGGGCACCGCCTCCCAGATCGTGGCCACGTAGCCGTCGTAGGTGACCGGCTGCGGCACCCCGGGCAGCAGGCGCACGGCGGGCACGTCGTTCTCGGCCAGCCAGGTGGCCACGTGGACGACCTTCTCGACCCGGTGGTTCAGGGCCGTGGAGGCGCCGATGCGGACCACCACGGGCGCGCCGGCCAGCCGGAACACGGCGTTGGCCGTGCACTTGATGAGCGTCGCGCCCTCCGGGTCGAGCCCGGCGGCGGCACAGACCCCCGCCAGCGCCTCGGCGAGGCGCTCGCCGGAGAACGGACCGCCCCGGACGGTGTCCGAGGTGGACTCCGGGGTCGGTAACACCGTCACGTCGGCCTCGTCACACCGCGGTGGCGCCGTGGTCGTCGTCGGTGAACCGGCCGATGAGGTCCGCGAGCTCGCGGGCGTCGGTGAAGTTGCGCCGCTTCTCCGCCTCGACCCGCAGCGGCTCCAGCCGGTCGCGGACGCGCTTGGACTTCAGGTGCTGCGCCAGGTCGACGGCCTGCACACCCACCTTCGACCCGTGGTCGATGTCGCCGTCGAGCAGGTGGTTCGTGGCGAGCGAGGACAGGTTGAACGCCTTGTTGCGCGCGACCTCGTCGCCGTAGGAGTCGATCGCCCTGGTCAGCGCCGGGATGGCGTACTTCGTGTGCCGGGCGTCGACCTTCTGCGCGAGCACCGTGTGCACGGTGCCGATCATCGAGTAGACGTCGTCCTCGTTGAAGAACTTGACCCAGTCGGCGGCCTCGCCGTGGTTGGCGCGGGCGAACTCGTCCCGGGTTCTGCCGATGAGCTTCATCGTCTGCTCTTCGTGGCCCATCATCGCGTAGGCCCAGGCCTGGTTCGCGCAGATGACGGCCACGGCCAGCTCGGACCCGGACTGCTGGGCGGCGATCTGGCCGAGCTGGAACATCTTCAGCGCGTCGTCCGGGGCTTCCTTGTGCAGGTAGACGCGGCCCATGCGGTACAGGATGTTCGCGACCAGCTCGTCGCTCTCGCCCGCCTTCGCCAGCTCCAGCGCCCGGCCGAAGTGGTTGCGCGCGGAGTCGATCAGGCCGACGTCGAACGACGTCCAGCCCGCGAGGTTGTGCAGGTCGGCGAGCGCGACGTGGAGCCGCTGCTTGACGACGTCGGTCCCCGACGAGTTGAGCATCTGCTGGCCCCAGGACAGCTGGGCGACCACCGCGTCGCGGCAGAACCCGCCCCCGTACTGGTAGTCCAGCGAGCGGAGTGCCCTGGTCGCGGCCTCGACCTGCCGGACGTCGGTCATGCCGATCCGGCCCGGCGCCGGCGTCAACACCGGGTTGGACACCCACGATCCCGAGTCCGCGCCGAGCACATGCGCACCCACCGCGACCGCGGCCGCGTGCGCAAGGAACTTCCGACGCTTCACGTTCTCCGGCTCCTCAGCCTCCGGGGTCTCGCTCCGCTCGGCCACCCGCTGCGCGGTGACTTCGTCGTACGCGAGGCCCATGTATCCCCTGGGGACACCCAGGCCGTCGGCGATCCGCACCAGGACGTCGTAGGCCATGACCTGACGACCCTTGAGGATCTCCGACACCTCGGACTGTGACTGACCGGTCATCGCGGCGATCTGGCGTTGGGACACGCCCTTGCGCCGTAGCAGCTTGTAGATCGTGCTGACCTCCCGCGCGGCGAGCGCGTTCCGCATCTCTTGGTCTTCCCACGCCTCTGGCGTAACAGAAGAGCTCTGAGACCCGATGGAGTTCATTCCGCCCCCTCACAGTCCGCTGGGCGTCAGGCGCAGAGTAAGCGCACTTCACGAGCTACTAAAAGTCCGGATCGGCGAACCTGATCGGCCCGACCGAAGTTACTCGACCGCTTACCGTGAAACGGCCGCCGATCGGCGCTATGACGCACCAATCTGTGTCTCAAGCCACCAATGTAGTTGCTTGTAAGCGTACGAGCACGGAGGGAAGCCGAGACTGTGGAACTGGTCAGGACGGCACCACCTCGACTTGATGCCGAGGACGCGGACCACCGCGGCGAGCTGCACGGCTCGGCACTCGGGCGGAAGGTCTGGCGCATCAACTGTGGCGATGTCGTCAACCGGGAACGCTGCCTCACCGTGCTCGTAGAACGTAATCGGGTGGTCCTGGTAGGGCCGCCGGGCGAAACCGCGGTGCTGACGTCTGGCCAGCTCGGCCAGCTGCGCACCGCGCTTCGCGAGGCCGCCGAGCAGGCGGAAAGGTAGCGGTGACGTTTCGATGGACGAGATCCTCGGACAGGTGCTCCGCAACGCGGTGTGGGAGCGGCTCGACATGCTGTCGGAGCTGGCCAACCGCGCGGACGCACCGTCCCTGCTGTCCGTGGCGCGTTCCGAACTTCCCAGGCTGACCGAGGGCTGGCGGGCGATGCTCGCCGCTCACGAGCCCGACGAGAAGGGAAACTGCCCCGCGTGCTCGTCGCGGTGGCGGCAACAGAAGGCGCCTTGCTCTGTGTGGCAGGCCGCCTACGAGCACCTGGTTGCCGGCGGGCTCGCGCCTACACCGCAGCCCGCCCGTCACGCGACCCGCACACGCGTGACGCACACCGGCCGGCTGGCCACGGGCGCCAGGTAAACGAGGGCGATCCCCCGCCCGCCGCGACCCCGCGCGGCGTGTGGCCAGGAGGGACGCCACCTGTGGCCGGCGGTTCGTTCGTACGCACCCCCGAGCGAGACGGACGAACCGCCGCCACAGCTCCAGTCTCCGAGAACCGGTGCTGCAGTACTCCCCTCCCCCGACCAGCATCGGTTCTCGGCTCCAACTACCGGCCCCGGACCCGCGATCACGCGGTCCGGGGCCGTGTGCTGTGCCGGTTGCCCGAAAGTCCTGCGTCGTTCGGGCCATCTCGTATACACAATCTGGTGGAAGGTCTGGTCCACTCGGGGCAGGATGGTGTTGTGTCGACCCAAGTGCCGTTGCGAAAGCAACCCGTGCAGCAGCGCAGCGCGAAGCGCGTCGAGCAGATGCTCGAGGCCTGCGCCGCCCTCATCGACGAACTCGGCTACGACGGCGTCACCACGACGCTGATCGCGGAACGGGCCGGGGTCGCCGTCGGGTCGCTCTACCAGTTCTTCCCCGACAAACGGGCGGTCGTGCAGGCGCTCACCAAGCGCCACCTGGACCACTTCACCAACGAGATCGAGCAGCGGCTCGACTGGGAGCACCTCGAACACTGGTGGGACGGCGTCGACAAGATCATCGACATCTACGTCGAGATGTACCGGACCATCCCCGGTTTCAGCCGCGTCCGGTTCGGTGACGTCATCGACATCCGCCTCATCGAGGACGGCCGCGACAACAACTCGGTGATCGCCGAGCAGATCGCGGGCGTCGTCGCGAGCAAGCACAACCTGCCGGTCGAGAGCCTCTACAAGCAGATCACCGTCGCGAGCGAGATCGGCGACGCCATCCTCGCGCTCGCGTTCCGCCGCAAGCTCTTCGACGAGAAAGAGATGATCAACGAGGCGAAACAGGTGGTCAAGGCCTACCTCGCCGGGCAGATGCACCAGAAGGACTAGCCGAAGCAGCGCCCTTCGCCCCGGTAGGTCGGCACGGTTCGCGTGATCCGGTCGCCCTCCAGCACGTGGTACTCGGTGAACCGTTCGGCCAGCTCACCGGCCTTCGTGTGCCGCAGCCACACGCGGTCGCCGACCCGCAGGTCACGTGCGGCGCGACCGGTCACGGGCGTCTGCACCTCGCCGGCACCCTCGAACCCGAGGAGTGACAGCCCCGCGGGCAGGTAGGGCGTCGGCGACCGGTCCTTGCCGGGCGGCCCGGACGCGATGTAGCCGCCGGAGAAGAGGGTCGCCGTCTTCCGCCGCGGCTTGCGGACCACGGGCAGGGCGAACAGCACGGCCGGATCCGGCGAGAACCGCCGGTAGTTGTCGAACAACGTGGGCCCGATCAGCCCGGACCCGGCCGCGACCTCGGTGACGGAGTCGTCGAACCCGGTGGTCTCGATGCTGCCGGTGCCCCCGCCGTTGACAAACTCCAGGTCACCGATGCGCCGAACAGCCTCCGCCCGCCGAACGGCAAGCTCCCGCGACGAACGGTCCTGGATCCACCGCAGCGCCGCGCCCATGAGCGGTTTACCGGCGGGCTGGTCACCGAGCCCGGCGATCTGCCCCTCGTACCCCATCAACCCGACCAGCCGAAACCCGGGCCGCTCCCGGATGACCTTCGCCAGGGCCTCGGCCTGCCCGGCGGTGAAAACGGGCGACCGACGGGTCCCAATGTGAGCGAACTCACGTCCGGCGACGGGTCGCCAGGACACGTCGAGCTCGAGACAGACCCGGATTTCGGGGTGCCCGTCCCCGAGCGCGGCGTCGACGAGATCGAGGTGAGCGACGGAGTCAACCATGATCGTGATCAGCCCGCGGGCGTGCTCGTCACCGGCGAGCCGCCGAAGCGCGGAGTGATCGACGGTCGGGTAGGCAACGAGGAAGTCGACGTCGCGCAGATCGCCGTCGGCCCACGCGCCGGCCAGCCAGAGCGCCTCTGGCAGCGAGTAGGACATCACGCCCCGGAAACCGTCCCGGCGCAGCACCCGCTCGAGGAGAAACCGGCAGCGCACGGACTTGCTGGCCACCCGGATCGGCCGCCCGGCAGCCCGCCGCACGAGATCACCGGCATTGCGATCAAAAGCAGCGAGATCAACGACGGCGAGGGGCGCTTCGAGCTGCTTGGTGGCCGCATCAAGGCGGGCACGCAACGTCTCATCAGACACGAACCAACACTACGGCCACCCAGGGCACCCAACCACCCACGCCCACCAAAGCCGCAGGTCAAGCCACTGCAACCAAGGCCCCACCGAGGGGCGTAAGCCCACTACACAAGGACTGCCTGCCTGCCATCCCGTCGACCTGGCGAAGCCCGATCACACCGTGTCAAGGGGGCCCGAAGCACGACGCGCCCACATGCCCAAAGCTGCCGGGCCCCCTTGACGCGGTGTGATAGCCCTCCGGGAGGTCGACGGGATGGCAGGCAGACCCCGGAAACCAGTCCTTGCCAAACCAACCCCGTGCAAGACCCGCTGCCATCCCGGAGACCAGCCCGTCCGGCGAGGACCCCCCGGAGGGAAAAACCCAGGCAAGGCACACCACCAAACCCGGGAACACGAACCGCCACAATGGCGCTGACCTGCGAAAACGCCCCACCCAGTACGTACGTGAACCCCCACCCATTCCCGGGGGCCACCCGCCATGCCAGTCTACAGGTACCCACCGACAGAGGGACGGAAGTCGATCTTGCCTGTGGACAACCGGACCGGCTGTGGACAACCCCTGAGCCCGGTTCAAAACGGCCGCGAGGCCGTCCTCGGGAAGGATCGCCGCATGACCATCCTCATCACCGGCGCCACCGACGGCCTCGGCCGCGCGCTCGCCGAGCGGTTCGCCGCCGAGGGGCGGCCGCTGATCCTGCACGGCCGCGACGCCGGAAAACTCGACAAGATCGTCGAGTCCCTGCCCAGCACGGACGTGCGGACCGTCGTCGCCGACCTCGCCGAGCTGGCCCAGGTGCGGCGGCTCGCGGCCGAGGTCCGGGACAGCACCGACCGCGTCGACGTGCTGGTCAGCAACGCGGGCATCGGCTCCGGCGAACCGGACGGGCGCGAGCGGCGGACCAGCGTCGACGGCCACGAACTGCGGTTCGCCGTGAACTACCTGGCGGGTTTCCTGCTCACGGTGGAGCTGCTGCCGCTGCTGCGCCGCGTCGTGAACGTCGCCTCGCTCGGTCAGCACCCGATCGACTTCGACGACCTCATGATCGAACGCGGCTACAGCGGCACGCGCGCGTACGGCCAGAGCAAGCTGGCGCAGATCATGTCCGGGTTCGAGCTGGCCGAGAGGGCGCCGGACGTCGCGGTCACCAGCGTCCACCCCGGCACCTACATGCCGACCAAGATGGTGCTGCGGGAGATCGGCCACTCCGTCGACACCCTGGCGACCGGCGTCGAGTCCGTGCACCGGCTGGCGGTCGGCGACGCGGGCTCCGCGACCGGCAGGTTCTTCGACCGCACCCGCGAGGCCAGGGCCAACGCCCAGGCGTACGACGCGAGCGCACGGCGTGAGCTGTGGCGGCGCAGCCTGGAACTGGTCGGCCACCCGGGCATCGACTGACACGACGACCTGCGAAGATCCCCCCATGACGACGGCGTGGCGCAACTGGGCGGGTACCGAGGCGGCGGTCGCCACCGAGGTCGTGCGGCCGAGGGATCTCGAGGAGCTGACGTCGGCGGTCGCCGGCGCGGGGCAGACCGTGCGGGCACGCGGCAGCGGCCATTCGTTCACCGCGGTCGGCGCCGCGCACGACCGGGCGGTCGACCTGTCGGCGTGGACCGGGGTCGTCTCGGCCGACGTCGACGCGGGCCTGGTCACCGTGCGGTCGGGCACCACGCTGCGGGCGCTCAACGCCGAGCTGGACCGGCTCGGGCTCGCCATGACCAACCTCGGCGACATCGACGCGCAAACGATTGCGGGCGCCATCTCCACCGGCACGCACGGCACCGGCGCCCGGTTCGGCGGGATCTCCACCCAGGTGGCCGCGCTGGAGCTGGTGCTGGCGGACGGGTCGGTGGTGACGTGCTCGCCGGACGAGCGGCCGGAGCTGTTCGCGGCGGGCCGGGTCGGGCTGGGCGCGTTCGGCGTGGTGTCGACGGTGACGCTGAAGACCGAGCCGTCGTTCGTGCTGGCCGCCGAGGAGCGGCCGGAGCCGCTGGACGACGTGCTCGCGAACCTGGACGCGAACTGCGCGGAGAACGACCACTTCGAGTTCTACTGGTTCCCCTACGGCCGCAACGCGCTGACCAAGCGCAACAACCGCCTGCCCGCCGGTTCGACGCCGGAGCCGCTGTCGCCCGCGCGGCGGTTCATCGAGTACCGGTTCATGGAAAACACCCTGTTCGGTGCCGTTTGTCGTGTCGGGAGGGCCGTTCGTCCGCTCGTGCGACCGCTCAACCGCTTGTCGTCCGCGGTGCTGTCGGCGCGGGCTTATTCGGACGTGTCGCACAAGGTGTTCGTCACGAACCGGGACGTGCGGTTCGTGGAGTCGGAGTACGCGGTGCCCCGCGCCGCCCTCCCCGAGGTGCTGGCTGAGCTGCGGAAGCGCGTGCCGGAGCTGCCGGACCCGGTGATGTTCCCGGTGGAGATCCGGGTGGCGGCCGCGGACGACATCTGGCTGTCGACGGCGTACGAGCGGGACTCGGCGTACATCGCGGTGCACCAGTTCGTCGGCATGCCGTACCGGGCGTACTTCGACCTGTTCGAGCAGGTCGCGGGCGCGGTCGGCGGCCGGCCGCACTGGGGGAAGATGCACTCGCTCGGCGCGGAGGAGCTGCGTGCCCGCTACCCGAGGTTCGACGACTTCACGACGTTGCGGGCGGAACTGGACCCCGAGGGCAAGTTCCTGAACCCGTACCTGAAGCGGGTCCTAGGCGCTTAGTGCCGCCTCGATCGGGGTGTCGCCGCCGACCAGCTCGTAGACGCGGCCGGCGGTGTCCGGCCGGTCGAGCAGCGCGACGAGCACGGCGGCCACGTCGTCGCGGGTGACCGCGCCGGGCTGGACGTGCTCGGCGAGCGTGACGGTCCCGGTGGCGGGGTCGTTGGTGAGGCGCCCGGGCCGCAGGATGGTCCAGTCGAGGCCGGTGCGTGCCATGACGTCCCGGTCGGCGGCGTCCTTGGCGCGGAGGTAGGCGGCGAACACCTCGTCCATCGACGGGTCGTCGGCCCGGTCCAGGCCCATGGCGCTGACCTGCAGGAACCGCCGGACACCCGCCGTCTCCGCGGCGTCGGCGAACAGCACGGACGCGGCCCGGTCGACGGTGTCCTTGCGCGCGACCCCGCTGCCGGGCCCGGCTCCGGCGGCGAAGACGACGGCATCCGCCCCGGCGAGCGCCGCGGCCACCTCGTCGACACCGGCCTGCTCGAGGTCGAGGACGACGGCGTCACCGCCCGCCGTGCGCACGTCCTCGACGTGGTCGGGATTGCGCACGATGCCGACCGCGGTGTCGCCGCGCTGGGCGAGCAGGCTGGTCAGGCGACGTGCGATCTGTCCGTGACCGCCTGCGATGACAACCCTCACGCAGCGGACAGTATCTGCTCGTAGGCGAGCTCGCCGAGCCAGCGGTGGGTGCCGTCGACGTCGGCGGCGACCCGGTCGGGACGGCCGGGAAGGTCCATCCGGACCTCGGGGCCGGGCGACGCGGAGGCGATGGCCACGCCGTACGCGCGGGCGCGCGGCAGGCAGTTGACCAGGTAGTCGTTCGTGATGACGACCGACATCGGCAGCACCATCGCGGCGTCGCAGTAGCGCAGGAACGGCACGGCGTTGATCAGCCCGGTCCGCCAGTGCCGGGCGACGGCGATCGCCCCGACGATCCGCACGGCGGGTGCCGGCACGCGGCCGTTGAACTCCGGCCACACCCAGGTGGCGACGGTGGCGCGGTCGACCTCGGGCGCCTGGCCGAGGCAGATGCGCTCGGCGTGCGCGTCGGGCATCAGCTGCGCCACGAGCGAGATGCGCCGGCCGAGCAGCTTCATCTCGGGGAGGACGATGCCCTGCCACCCGAGGTCACGAGCCGCGGCAGCCGCCAGCTCGTCCGCCTTCGCGGGAAGCTCGACGGGAGGGACGAGCGGCGATGGCACCGCCGTCAGGTTGTCCGAAACCGCCGTGCGTCCTGGTATGCCCGTCACGAACCCAACCCTCTCCACTACCGCCGTGCCGTCGGCTTCGCCATCCCCTGCCAAGCGCGGCGTTTTTGGTTACCTCACTGTCCTACCTTCCCCGCCCCCACCAACCGCAGACGGAAACGACCCTCCTGCGACCGACGGCGCTGAGCGGTCGGTGACCGGTCGACGACCGGCATTAGGACTTCTGCCCGACGATGCCGCCGTCTGGGTGAGTCGTAGGCCGGGCGGTTGAACAGAGGGCAACACCCAAAGTCGCGCACGGCAATGTGCACGAGCACCCCCTCACCAGCAAGAAGATCAACAAGACACCGCAGCCAAGCCCCGCAACCCCACGCGAGAAAACCGCAGCCGAACAACAGGAAAACCCACCGAGTTCCCACCCTGCGGACAGCCAGGAAATACCCGGACGCCCCCGGGAAAAGACCGGAACTCAATCCCGACAAGAGGTCCAGACCACCAAACAGCAGCTCAACGCGCACGCGTAATCGGAAGGGAGAAAACAACAAGAGGAGAAGCGGTGCCCGGAGTGGACAGAGGAGCACATCCGGAAGAGAAACAGCAGGCAGAAGCCCTGGCGAAGGGCAGCTCAAACGCAAATGGAGAAGAGAAAGAAACGGCCGAGCAAGAGCAGGCGGGGAGGCGAGGCAGAGAAGAAGCGGCAGGAGAGGCCCGGCAGGAGGGGCGCGCAAGAGGAGGACCAGCCCGAGGAGCCACCGGCACGGCACCAGCACAGGCAGACGGGCGGCAGGGCACTGGGCCGAGCGAGCGACCCCGGCAGTGGTCGAGGCAGGAGACGCGAGGTGGGCGGCGATGACAGGCAGACGGACCGGGACGCGAGAAGGCCGAGTGAGCGACCCGGCAGGCGAGCGAAGCAGGGACGCGAGGTGGCGGACCAATAACGGGACAGACGGACGGGCGAGACGAAGGCCGGGCAGCCGAAGGCCGGGCAGCCGAAGGCCGGGCAGCTGGCACTGCTGGCCCAGACAGGCGCCTGGCGCAGACGAGCGGTCGAAGAGGCAGCCGACACCCACAGGGTGAACCGCGTTGGCGAGAAGACCGCGCGGGCGAAGGCGCAGAACAAGCAAGCAGACGAGCCGGACCAACCGAAAGTGGCGGGCAGGCCAGACGAGGCCGGGTGGGCCGGGGAGCCGAGCGGGCGGCAAGCCGGGCACCCCGACCCGGCCCGCGGGCGGGGCTAGGCCGGAGAAGTGGGTTCGGCCGAGTGAGCAGACGGGCTGGACGGGCTGTGTAAGCGGACAAACCGGCGGCCGAAAGCTCCAGGGGAGCCAGCGGATCGGTGACACGGGCCGCGGTGGACCCGCACAGACAGAGCAGGCAGCGGAGCAAGCGACCGCGAAGCGGAGCCCCCAAGAGATACACGCCAGACACATCCCGAGACGCACCACCACCCGAAGAAAGTGGCAACCCCGAAGATCAGTTGCGAACCCAAACACCCCAGGGGCAGGAACCGGCCAGACCCGAACGTGACGAACGCAACCCCAGAGAAACCCAGCCAAGCTGGGTCAGGAACCAGCCGCACCGTGGGGGCATGGGGGGCTCGGCCCCCCAATACAACAACGACCGACCCGGCCTGCGCTTTCCGCAGGCACAGATCGGCCATCGGTCGTGGGCGAGGAGGGAGTTGAACCCTCACGTCCTTGCGGACACACGGACCTGAACCGTGCGCGTCTGCCATTCCGCCACTCGCCCGGAGTGGTGTGCGACGAACAGTACACGGTGCCGAATCGGGTTTGCACATCGCCCTGTCGTTGGGGCCGGAGCCGGATACGATCGACCGAGGAGCACACGACGGAAGGAGGGACCCATGGGCCTCGGGCAGCGGCTCAACCGCAAGCTGGAGAACGCCGTGGGGAACACCTTCGCGCGTGTGTTCGGTGGCAGTGTGGTGCCCCAGGAGCTGGCACAGGCGCTGCTGCGTGAAGGTGAGGTCAACCTCCGCGAGCTGGCTGGCGGCCGGCTCCTGGCCCCGAACCACTACATAGTGCAACTGGGCGCCCAGGACTACGGCAACTTCGCCGGGGAAGCGGACCGCACCACCGCGCTGCTCGCGGACTGTGTCGAGGAGTATCTCGCGGAGCAGCAGTGGGACACATACGGTGACGTCGTAGTCTCCCTGGAGCGCTCCGACGCGCTGCACACCGGACAGTTCCGAATACGCTCGACTGTCGACCCGGACGTCAAGGCTCCGGCCAGGGCACCTGGGGATGCACAGTCGGCACAACCCCGCAACGCAGGAGACCGATCCATGAGCCAGCCTCCCGGCTACGGCCAACCGCCCGAGGGCGATCCTTACGGACAGCAGTACGGCTATGGCCAGCAAGGCCAGGGCTACGGGCAGCAGCAGGGCTACGACCAGGGTTACGGCCAGCAGCAAGGCGGCTACGACCAGGGTTACGGCCAACAGGGCTACGACCAGGGCTACGGCCAGCAGCAGGGCTACGGCCAGCAGGGCTACGACCAGGGCTACGGCCAGCAAGGCGGCTACGACCAGGGTTACGGCCAGCAGCAGGGCTATGGCCAGCAGGGCTATGACCAGGGTTACGGCCAGCAGGGTTACGACCAGGGCTACGGCCAGCAGCAGGGTTACGGCCAGCAGGGCTACGGCCAGGGCGGCGGCGACCCGTACGCCCAGCAGGGCTACGCGCCCCCCGCTGTGCAGACCGGCCCCCGCCAGCTCAACGCGAGCCTGCAGCTCGACGACGGGTCGAACCGCACCTACTCGCTGAAGCAGGGCGGCAACGTGGTCGGCCGCGGCCAGGACGCGGACTTCCGTCTGCCGGACACCGGGGTGTCCCGCCGGCACCTGGAAATCACGTGGGACGGCCAGTCGGCGACTCTGGCGGACCTCGGTTCGACCAATGGCACTACGGTGAACGGCACCCCGGTGCAGACCTGGCAGCTGGCCGACGGTGACGTGATCCGCATCGGTCACTCGTCGTTGGTGTTCCGTACTCAGGGCTGACACGGTCTAGACCGGGCGGTCTCACCTATCCCCTCAAGGCGGGAGCGTTCGCTACAGGTGCCAGAGCTGGTTGTGCAGCTGACCAGAGCAGGGTTTCTCGCCCTGCTCTGGTTGTTCGTGCTGGCCGCGTTAAGGGTTGTTCGTTCCGACCTCTACGCGGCAGCGGGTATCCGGGTCGAGGTACCCGGTTTCCGCCGTTCGGCGGCCAAGAAGACCAGGGGGAAGGCGCCCCGCCAGCTGGTGGTGACCCACGGGGCGCTCGCGGGTACGCGCATCTCGCTGGACGGCAGGCCGATCATGATCGGCCGCGCCGACGACTCGACGCTGGTGCTGGACGACGACTACGCGTCGACCCGCCACGCGCGGATCTCGTTGCGCGGAACGGACTGGTACGTGGAAGATCTGGGCTCGACGAACGGCACTTACCTGGACCGGGCTAAGGTCACGGCACCCCTCCGGGTGCCTCTCGGGGCCCCGATCCGAATCGGCAAGACGGTGATCGAGCTACGGTCATGACCCTCGTCCTTCGCTACGCGGCCCGCAGCGACCGGGGCCTGGTGCGTTCGAACAACCAGGACTCCGTGTACGCGGGCCCTCGCCTGCTTTCCCTCGCCGACGGGATGGGCGGACACGCGGCAGGTGAGGTGGCCAGCAAGGTCGTCATCGCCGCGCTGGCCCCCCTCGACGACGACGAGCCGGGTGAGGACCTCCTCGGCAAGCTCCGGGAGGCGACCCAGGCCGGCAACGGCGCCATCGCGGAACTCGTCGCCAGCGATCCCGAGCTCGACGGCATGGGCACGACGCTGACCGCGATCCTGTTCGCGGGCAGCCGCATCGGCCTGGTCCACATCGGCGACTCGCGCGCCTACCTGATGCGCAACGGCCAGTTCGCGCAGATCACGCACGACGACACGTTCGTCCAGTCGTTGATCGACGAGGGCCGCATCACCGAGGACGAGGCGGCGACGCACCCGCAGCGGTCGCTGCTGCTGAAGGCGCTGACCGGGCACGAGGTCGAGCCGAACCTCACGATCCGGGAAGCCCGCGCCGGCGACCGCTACCTGCTGTGCTCCGACGGCCTGTCGGGTGTGGTGAGCCACGAGACGCTCGCCGAGACGATCAAGATCCCGGACGCGCAGGCCTGCGCCGACCGGATGATCGAGCTGGCGTTGAAGGGCGGCGGCCCGGACAACGTGACGGTGATCGTCGCGGACGTCGTGGACATCGACTTCGGCGAGGACGCCCCGATCGTGGGCGGCGCGGCGGGCAACGGCCAGGACCAGGGCCAGCCAGCGGACTCCCCCGCGGCGCGGGCCAGCGCGATCACCGGGCCCCGCGAGATCCCGAAGCCGGTGGAGGCGCCGCCCCCGCCGCCGGACCCCAAGGCCAAGCGGCGCAAGCGCTTCCGCGTGTTCGCGCTCGTGTTCGTGGTGTTGTTGCTGCTCGCGGGCGGCGGCGTCGCCACCTGGGTCGTCGTGAACAAGCAGTACTTCGTCGGTGAGGCGCAGGACGGCGAGATCGCGATCTTCCAGGGCGTGCGCGGCAGCATCTTCGGCATCTCGCTGAACCGGCAGGTGCAGGGTTCGTGCGACCCGTCCGTCCCCACCTGCGACAAGTTCTACGTCGAGGACCTGCGGGAGCTGGGCCGCGACACCGTCCGAGAGGGCACCGAGAGCTTCGACAACATCCCGGACGCCCGCGAGTTCATCCGCTACCTGCGCACGAAGTACCCGCTGCCCCCGTGCGAGACGCTGCGCAAGCAGCAGGAGCGTTCCGTCGGCCAGCCGACGACCACGACCACCCCGGCCGCACCCCGGACCACCACGGGCGCGAAGCCCACGACGACAACCGGCGCGACCACCGGCACCCCGTCCTCGGCCACCGAGGAGTCCGAGGCGCCGGAGCCGGGCGTGAACTGCCGCGAACCCCGTGAGGGCGGCGGCTGATGGCACAGCCGGGCTCGGCGGGGTTGCTGGCGGGACAGTCCGGCGACGCGCAAGGCAAGACCGCTCCGACCCGGCGCGGCACCGAGTTGTCCATGCTGGCCTTCGCGGCCGGGCTGGTGACCGCCGCGCTGATGCTGGTCGAGGCGAACCAGAACGAGTCGCTGACGATCCGCATCCTCTGGTACGGCCTCGCCTACCTGGCGTTGTTCGGCATCGCGCACACCGCGGTCCGCAAGTGGGCCCCCTACGCCGACCCGCTGATCCTGCCGTGCGTCGCGCTGCTGAACGGGCTCGGCCTGGTGATGATCTACCGGATCGACCTGGCCAAGGCCGAGGCGGCGCTGCAGACCGAGTCCGAGTGGGAGAACGCGGTCCCGAAGCAGATCCTGTGGACCACGATCGCGCTGGTGATGTTCCTCGCGGTGCTCTACGTGATCAAGGACCACCGCACGCTCACCCGGTACGGCTACACGTTCGGCCTGGCCGGGTTGTTCCTGCTGGCGCTGCCCGCGGTGCTGCCGAGCGTGATCGCACCGACCATCAACGGCGCGAAGATCTGGCTGCGGGTGGGCATCTTCTCCATCCAGCCCGGCGAGTTCGCGAAGATCATGTTGCTGATCTTCTTCGCGGCGTTCCTGGTGTCCAAGCGCGACCTGTTCATCGCGGCGGGCAGGCGGGTCCTCGGCGTGGACCTGCCGCGTGCGCGTGACCTGGGCCCGATCCTGTTCTGCTGGGGCGTCTCGGTGATGGTCCTGGTCGCCGAGAAGGACCTGGGCACCTCGCTGCTGTTCTTCGGCACCGTGCTCGTGATGCTGTACGTGGCGACCGAGCGGGCCATCTGGGTCGGTGTCGGCCTGTCGCTGTTCGCCGTCGGCTGCCTGCTCGCCTACCAGCTGTTCAGCCACGTGCAGCTGCGCGTGGAGAACTGGCTGGACCCGTTCGCCGACCCGGACGGCGGCGGCTACCAGATCGTGCAGGCGCTGTTCGGACTCGGCACCGGCGGCATCGGCGGCACCGGCCTCGGCGCGGGCAGGCCGGACATCGTGCCGTTCGCCAACAGCGACTTCATCACCGCGGCCATCGGCGAGGAGCTCGGGTTCATCGGGCTCGCGGCGGTGCTGCTCGTGTACATGCTGCTGGCGATGCGCGGCATGCGCAGCGCGGTCGCCGTGCGCGACACGTTCGGCAAGCTGCTCGGCGGCGGCCTGTCGTTCGCGCTGGTCATGCAGGTGTTCGTGGTCGTCGGCGGGGTGACCAAGCTGATCCCGCTGACCGGTATCACCGCGCCGTTCCTGTCCGCGGGTGGCTCGTCGCTGCTCGCCAACTACGTCCTGGTGGCGCTGCTGCTGCGGATCTCGGACGCGGCCCGGCGGCCGCAGACGGGGCAGAAGCCCAAGCCGGCGAACCAGGCGCCGATCGCGGAGGCACACACGGTCATGGTGGAGCGGCCCCAATGAACACCCCGCTGCGCCGCGTCGGCCTCGCGATGCTCGCGATGATCGTGCTGCTGCTGGCCAACCTCACCTACATCCAGATCGTCAAGGCCGACGACTACCGCACGGACTCGCGCAACCGGCGGGTCCTGCTCGAGGAGTACGCGCGGCAGCGCGGCAAGATCCTCACCTCGGACGAGCAGATCATCGCCAACGTCAAGTCGACGAGCGGCAGGCTGCAGTACCAGCGGACGTACGCGAACGGCCCGCTGTACGCGCCGGTCACCGGCTTCTACTCGGTGCGCTACGGCTCGACCGGGCTGGAGAGCGCGGAGGACGAGATCCTCAACGGCTCCGACGACCGGCTGTTCGTGCGCCGCCTGTCCGACCTGATCACCGGCCGCGACCCGCGCGGCGGCAACATCGTGACCACGGTCAACTCCAAGGTCCAGACCGCCGCCTACAACGCGATGACGAAGAACGGCTTCACCGGCGCGGTCGTCGCGATCAAGCCGGACGACGGGCAGATCCTCGCGATGGTGTCCACGCCGTCCTTCGACCCGAGCGGGCTCGCCAGCCAGGACGGCACCGAGCAGCAGCAGGCATGGGACAAGTACCGGGACGCGAACAACCCGGCCAAGCCGATGCTGAACCGGGCGATCTCCGAGAACTACACCCCGGGTTCGACGTTCAAGCTGGTCACCGCCGCCGCCGCGCTCGCGGACGGCAAGGACAAGAACAGCCAGGTGACCACGGCGCCGGGCATCAACGTGATCAACGGCGACACGAACTGCGACACCTCCGAGGGCACCTGCCTCGCCAACTACAGCCGCGGCACCTGCGGGGACGGGACGCTGCAGTCCGCGCTGCAGCACTCGTGCAACACCGCGTTCGCGCAGCTGGCCGACCAGCTCGGCGCGGACAAGCTGCGGGACCAGGCGGAGAAGTTCGGCATGGGCCAGACCGACCTCGGCATCCCGATGACGGTGGTGCCGTCCTGCCTCGGGCCGCGTGCCGATGGCAACTGCATGGTGATCGCCGACCGCCCGTCGCTGTTCCAGTCGGGCATCGGGCAGAAGGACGTCCGCATGACGGCGCTCGAGAACGCGTCGATCGCGGCGACCATCGCCAACGGCGGCGAGCGGATGCGCCCGCAGCTCGTGCAGCGGATCCTGGCGCCGGACCTCGACGAGATCTCCGGCTACGACGAGGAGTCCCTCGGCGAGGCCATGTCGAGCGAGGACGCGGCCGAGCTGCGCGACATGATGGTCAAGTCGGAGGAGAACACCGGCGGCGACGGCAAGCGGGACAACCTGACCATCGCCTCGAAGACCGGTACCGCCGAGACCGGCCTCGACCCGAAGACCACCCCGCCGTTCGCCTGGTACGTGGCGTTCGCTCCTGCCGATAACCCCCAGATCGCCGTCGCCGTGGTGGTAGAAAGCAAGGACGTCGCCGCGACCGGCGGCAAGCTGTCCGCCGCGGTCGGGCGGGCGACGATCAACGCGCTGGTCGGGGGGAGCTGAGCATGCTGACGTCAGGGCAGCTCCTGGCCGACCGCTACCGGCTCGCGAACCGCATCGCCGTCGGCGGCATGGGTGAGGTCTGGGAGGCCGCGGACACGCGCCTGGACCGGCGCGTCGCCATCAAGGTGCTCAAGCCCGAGCTGTGCGGGGACGCCGAGTTCCTGCACCGGTTCCGCACGGAGGCGCGGACGACCGCGTCGCTCAACCACCCCGGCATCGCCGCCGTGCACGACTACGGCGAGACCGCCGCGATCGTCGACGGCCCCAAGGACACCGCGTACCTGGTGATGGAGCTGGTCGAGGGTGAGCCGCTCGCCGCGATCCTCGCCAAGGAGCGCCGGCTGTCGGCCGAGTACACGCTCGAGGTGCTCGAGCAGGCGGGCAACGCGCTGCAGGCCGCGCACGAACGCGGGTACGTCCACCGGGACGTGAAGCCGGGCAACATCATGGTCACCCCGGGCGCCGACGGCCGGATCGTGGTGAAGCTGACCGACTTCGGCATCGCGAAGGCGGCCGACGCCGCGCCGGTGACCCGGTCCGGGATGGTCATGGGCACCGCCCACTACATCGCGCCCGAGCAGGCGCTGGGGCACGAGGCGTCGCCCGCCAGCGACGTGTACTCCCTCGCCGTGGTCGGCTACGAGTGCCTCGCCGGGCACCGGCCGTTCCTGTCCGAGAACGCGGTGACGGTCGCGATGATGCACATCCGCGACGCACCGCCGCCGCTGCCGCCGGACGTGCCGATGTACGCCCGCGCGGTGATCGAGGCGACCCTGGTCAAGGACCCCGCGCAGCGGTACTCGAGCGGCGGCGAGTTCGCGGCCGCCGTGGCCGCGGTCCGCGCCGGTCACCCGCTGCCCGCCCCGTCCGGGCGGGTCGCGCAGTACGTCGGCGCACCGGGCGCCAGCAACCCCAGCATGCTGCCGGTGGGGCCGCCCAGCGCGCCGCACACGCCCGCGGGCACGGGTTCGTTCCCGATGGGCCCGCCGCCGGGGCCGCCGCGCAGGAGCAGGGCCGGGCTGTGGGCGCTGCTCATTGTCCTCGGGGTGGTGCTCCTGGTGCTCGCCGTGCTCGGCGTGGCATCGTTGCTCGGCGCGGACCGGGACACCGACGGCACGTCGACGCCGGAGACCACCACGTCGGCGCCCGCGGACAGCGGCGAGGATCCCGTCAACGAGGACGAGGACGGCGGCGGCAACGGTCCGGGCAACCCGCCGATGACCGGGATCCCGACGAAGGAGAAGTACGTCGAGGTCGACGAGTCGCTGTTCGTCGGCAGGCAGGCCGCCTTCGCCGTGGACACGCTGGAGAAGGCGGGCCTTGCCCCGACCGTGACCAACCAGTTCGGCGAACCACCGAAGGACCTGAGCCGGTGCGCGGTGACCGAGGTCACCCCCGACGGACACGTGCCGATGGCGACGGAAGTGGTCGTGCGCTGCGAAGAAGATGAGGAACCGCCGCGATGATTGACGGACGTCACCGGCACCGGACAGGCATCATGGGCGCGAGCGGCGCACACCCGACGAGGATCGAGACGAAAGACCGATGACCACACCGAGACTGCTCTCGAACCGCTACGAGCTGGGCGACACGCTCGGTTACGGCGGCATGTCCGAGGTGCACAAGGGTCGCGACGTCCGTCTCGGGCGTGATGTCGCGGTGAAGGTCCTGCGTCAGGACCTGGCCCGCGACCCGCAGTTCCAGGAGCGGTTCCGCCGCGAGGCCCAGAACGCGGCAGCGCTGAACCACCCGGCGATCGTGGCCGTGTACGACACCGGCGAGACCAGGACCGAGAACGGCCCGCTCCCGTACATCGTCATGGAGTACGTGGACGGCCGGACGCTGCGCGACATCGTCAAGACCGAGGGCCCGCTCCCCGGGCAGCGCGCCATGGAGATCATGGCCGACGTGTGCGCCGCGCTGGACTTCTCGCACCGCCACGGCATCGTCCACCGCGACGTCAAGCCCGCCAACGTCATGATCACCAAGACCGGTGCGGTCAAGGTGATGGACTTCGGCATCGCCCGCGCCGTCCACGACGGCCAGGCCGCGGTCACCCAGACGGCGGCGGTGATAGGGACCGCCCAGTACCTCTCCCCCGAGCAGGCCCGCGGCGAGCAGGTCGACGCGCGCTCCGACGTGTACGCGGCGGGCTGCGTGCTGTTCGAGCTGCTCACGGGCGAACCGCCGTTCACCGGTGACTCGCCGGTCGCGGTGGCCTACCAGCACGTGCGGGAGGACCCGAAGCCGCCGTCGGCGCTGAACCCGAGGGTCAACCCGGCGCTGGACGCGATCGTGCTGAAGGCGATGTCGAAGGGCGCCCCGAACCGGTACCAGTCGGCCGCCGAGATGCGCACCGACCTGGTGCGCGTGCTGTCCGGCCAGCGGCCGCTCGCGCCGATGGTGATGACCGACGAGGACCGCACGACGATCCTGTCGCAGGGCCGCACCACCGCGATGCCGCAGCAGCGCGGCAGGCACCGCCCGGCGGCGCTCGCCGACGACTACGACGACTACGACCCGTACGAGGACGACGAGGAGGAGCGCAGGCGCAAGCGCCGCAAGGGCTGGCTGATCGCGCTCCTCACCGTGCTCGGTGTGGCGCTGGTGGCGGTGCTGATCTGGCTGATGAGCACCGCGTTCGGCGACGAACCCGCGTCCGACCAGGTCGCGGTGCCGAACGTGGTTGGGCAGCTGGAGGCCGACGCCCGCGCCGAGCTGGAGGGCCGGGGCTTCGAGGTGCGCATCGACGACCTCGTCTGCCAGCCGACCGCGACGGACGCGCCCGGCCAGTGCGGCCCGGACTCCGTGGGCAAGGTCATCGAGACCAACCCGGCGGCGGGCACGAAGGTGAGCAAGTCGGACCCGATCGTGCTGCGCGTCGGCCGGGCGGCTCCGAAGGCCACCGTGCCCGAGCTGTCCGGCAAGACCCGTGACCAGGCGCGGACGGAGATCGAGAAGGCGGGCCTCACCCTCGACCCGGCGGTCGAGGAGGAAGAGGTCGACGACGATTCGCTGGTCGGCAAGGTCATCGGCCAGAACCCGCCGAGCGGTACCCAGGTGGCGCAGAAGACCCCCGTCAAGATCACGATCGGCAAGGCCAAGGAGAAGAACGGCGTGCCGAACCTGATCGGGCAGGACTTCGAGACCGCGAAGTCGAACCTCGAGAACCTCGGGTTCACGGTGAAGCGGGAGGAGCAGTCGTCCGACAAGCCCGCCAACCAGGTCATCGACCAGAACCCGAAGGACGGCGAGCACGAGCCGGGCACCGAGATCACGCTGGTGGTCTCGAAGGGTGACCAGCAGGACCAGAAGATCACGATCCCGGACCTCAGCGGGATGACCGTCAACCAGGCGGAGCAGCTGCTCCGCGGCATGGGCTGGACCGGCAACTTCAACGTCGTCGAGGAGGAGACGGAAGACCCGACCCAGACCGACAAGATCCTCGACCAGGAGCAGGGCCCCAACTCCAAGATCGACAAGGACCAGGACGTCGGGATCGTCGTGGCCAAGTTCGGCATAGGCGGCGGAGGGCGCTGACCTACTGATGCAGATGCGTACCGCCGTCGTCGGGGCCGGTGTGGTCGGCCTGTCGACGGCGTACGCGCTGCTGCGGCACGGTTCCGAGGTCGTCGTGTTCGAGACGGGCGCCCCGATGGCCGCGCGGTCGGCGGGCAGCTCCCGGATCTTCCGGCTCGCACACGGTGACCCGGGCCTGGTCGCGTACGCGGCCGCGGCGGCGGGCCTGTGGGCGGACTGGACGCACCGGGCGGGCAACCGGCTGCTCGGGCAGCAGACGATGGTGCTGACGGGTCCACAGGCCGAGGAATGGGCCGACGCGATGGCCGCCGCCGGCGCCGATCACACGTTCGTGGACGAGGACGACCTCGACACCGCCGAGCTGGGCCTGCCGGTGGAGGCGCTGCCGGGCCCGGCGCTGATCGACCCAGCGGGCGGCGTGATCGACGCCACGGCGACCGGCAGGTTCCTCCGCGCCGCGATCGGCGACAGGGTGCGCCGCGAGCACATCCACCGCATCCAGCCGCACGGCGACTGGGTCGAGGTGCACGGCTCGGGCGGCGTGCACGAGGTCGACCACGTGGTCGTCGCGGCAGGCCGCGGTTCGACGGAACTGGCGGCGCAGGTCGACATGTACCTGCCGACCCAGCTGTCCCACCACGTGCGGTTCACGTTCCGGCTGAAGGACCCGGAGCTGAACCCGCCGTGCTGGATCGACCAGACCGAGTCGTGGCGCGAGGGCGTGACCAGCTACCAGCACTCGTCCGGCCCGGGCCTGTGGTCGATCGGCCTGAACCTGCCCCTGGACATGGAACTGTGGGAACGCGGCCGCGACGAGGTCGTCGCCCACGCCCGCGAGCTGGCGGTGACCTACGTGCACGAGACCCTGGTCGGCGTGGGCAAGGAGATCGTCGAAGAGGTCTACTGCGACACCCCGACCACCCTCGGCGACGGAGTCCACGTGGCGACCACCGGCCCGGTGACGGTCATCTGGGGCGCGAACCTCTTCAAGCACGCCCCGGCGATCGGCCAGACCCTGGCCAACGCGGCGGTGAACGGCGTGTCGCCGCAGGTCCCCCGCTCGGAGTGAGCCCGGGTCCGGCGGCCTCCGGCCCCCCGGTTTCCAGCGTACGGCAGCCCACCGACAGTGAGGGTTGTCCCGAGCCTGGCTGTGGACAACCCCCTCACCTGTGGACAACCCGCTCGCACGGGCCCCGGTGTTGTCGGTGGTCGCGGGTAGCGTGGTTCGAGGGGGCCGGAGGCCACGCCCATCAGGCGACGAGCGCCGATTCAGACGCCTCGGCGCGATGCCCGGGGCCCGGCGTTGTCAGTGGTCGCGGGAACGTGGTTGGAGGGCACGCCCATCAGGGAGAAGCCGCGACGCGGTGCGCTGCCGGGAATGCGAGCCGCGAGGCTGTGGACAACCCCCTCACACGGCACGGCGCTGTCAGTGGTGGCCGGTAGCGTGGTTCGAGGGGGCCGGAGGCCGCGCCCCGCGGCTCGCACCGGTCCAGACGATGCTCCGCCCCTTCGCGACGGAGCCGCGCGCGACAAGCCCGCAGTGTCGGTTGCCGGAGCATGGCTCGATGGTGCTCAGACCCTGTGGCGCGACGGCCTGTCGGGCCTCGTTCAAGCGGGGCCGCACGTCTGTGGACAACCCGTTCGCGCGGGCCCGGCGTCGTCGGTACCCGCCGGTAGCGTGGTTCGAGGGGCCGGAGGCCATCACACAGCTCGCAGCGGTTCAGACGATGCCCCGCCCCTTCGAGACCGAGCCGCGCGACCACGTTCGAGCAAGCTCCGCAGTGTCGGTGCTTGGTTCGAAGGGCGTTCAGCCCCCGTGGCGCGACGACCTGCCGAACCCCGTTCAAGCGGGGCCGAGCCTGTGGACAACCCGCGCACACGAGCCCGGCGTTGTCGGTGGTCGCCGGTAACGTGGTTCGAGGGGGCCGGAGGCCGCGCCCCATCAGGGGCGGGCGGCTGCTTCCGCCAGGTTGCGCATGCCGTCCTCCAGTTCGCGGACCCGTTCCGCGGGCACCTCGAAACCCGCCGACGCGAGCCAGTTCGCCAGCATGCGGTGGCCGCCCTCGGTGAGGACCGACTCCGGGTGGAACTGGACGCCCTCGATGGGCAGCTCGCGGTGCCGCATGGCCATCACGACACCGGTGTCCGTCTCGCCCGTCACCTCGAACTCGTCCGGCACGGTGTCCGGGAGCACGGTCAGCGAGTGGTAGCGGGTCGCGGTGAACGGGTCCGGCTGGCCGGCCAGCACGCCGACGCCCTTGTGGTGGACCTGGCTCGTCTTGCCGTGCAGCAACTCAGGCGCGCAGCCGACCGTGCCGCCGTACGCGACGCCGATCGCCTGGTGGCCCAGGCACACGCCCAGCAGCGGCCTGGCCGCCGCCGCGCACCAGTGCACGACCTGAATGCTCGCGCCCGCCCGCTCCGGCGTGCTCGGGCCGGGGCTGAGCAGCACCGCATCGACGCCGTCGAGCACCTCCGGGGAGGCCAGCTCAGGGGCGTCGTTGCGCAGCACGACGCACTCCGTCCCCAGCTGGGCCAGGTACTGGACCAGGTTGTAGACGAAGCTGTCGTAGTTGTCGACGACCAGGACGCGCATACGTCAGACGATACTGGCCCGGTCTACTGCTCGGTCGTGACGTTGTTGAACGGCAGCAGCGGCTCCGCCCACGGGAACACCACGAACATCAGCAACGCGATCACGCCCGCGACCAGTGCCAGCGCGAGCACGATCCGCACGGCCACGGGGCCCGGCAGGTGCCGCCAGATCCACCCGTACATCAGGCGGTCTCCTTCATCTCCGGCGGCGTCCAGTCGGGCTTGGCCGGGTCCTTCTGCCACTGCTTGACCAGCACGGCGTGCACGATCAGGCGTTCCTTGTCCGAGAACCTGGGGTGGCACGTCGTGAGCGTCATCAGCGCGACCTGCTCGCCGGCGCTGGGCACCACGTCGGCGCCCGGCACCGGGGCGATCACGGACCCGTCGGTCGGCGGCACGATCGTCTGGCCGACGACCTTGTCGTAGGGCGCGCCGAGCACCGAGACGCCCTTGCACTGCGCCTCCTTGCCCTTGCCCTCGGCCCAGCCCGCCTTCTCCTCGGCCTTCGGCAGCGCGCGGTACACGAACCAGTTGTCCGCCGTCTCGACGACGATCGCGTCGCACGAGTTGATGAGGTTGATGTCGTTGAACGGCGCGCCCTTGCCCACCCGGTGCCCGGCGACGGAGAAGTTGCCGGTCTGCCCCGGGTACGCGGTCTGCGTGTAGTGGCCCGGCCCGATCTCCAGGCTCTCCTCGGTGGTGCCCTCGACGATCGTGAAGTGGTAGTCGGCGCCGAACGCGGGGATGTACATCTTCGCGAAGCCGTCGCCCTCACCGAGGCCGTCGAAGTGCTCCTGGCGCTCCTGCTTCCACTTGTCGTCCAGCGCGACCGTCGCGTCCTTCTGCTTGCCCGCGGAGATCACGTCGGTCCAGTAGACCTCGTAGACCACGAACAGCAGGACGACGACGCCCAGCGTGATCAGGACCTCGCCGAACGTCCGCACGGCCGTGCGGAGCGGGTCCTTGGGCGGCGGCGCGGGCGGGCGCACGCGCGGACGGGGGGACGGAACGAGGTCGCCCAGGTCGCCGGAGATCCGACCCGCGCCGTGACCGATGTGTTCCACGGTGCCCACGCGCGCTCCTCTCGGTCCCCGACCTATTGGTTCGCCGAGGCCCTCGGCTACGTTAACGTGTTGCAGAGTGGTGTTCGTGCCGGTTCCTACGCATGAGGCGCGCGTCGGGTTCAGGCACAACACTGTCGCGCCCAAAGTTACACGCCAGTGAGGACTCCGATGCCCAAGTCCAAGGTCCGCAAGAAGGCGGTCTACACGCCACCCACCGACCGCCGCACGCCGGTGAAGGTGAAGTCCGCGGGTCCCTCCCACCCGATCTACGTCGTGGTGATGCTCGGGCTGATGGTCGTCGGCCTCGCGTGGCTGGTGGTCAACTACATCGCCGGGGAAAGCATCCCTTTCATGGCGGACCTCGGCAACTGGAACTTCGCGATCGGCTTCGCCCTGATGATCGGCGGGCTGCTGATGACGATGCGGTGGCGCTGACCTGCCTGCGCTCTACCGGCAGTAGGTCCGCGTACACCCGGTTGGCCCAGCGTGATTGAACCACAAGGGTGTAAGTCATCCCCAGTGTGGACAACTGCTGTGGATAACTCTGGTTGACCGCCTTCGTGAATTCGGAGCGTGACGACGCCCGTGGCCCAGCCATCAGCGAAAACGTGGGCTCCGCAGCCCTCCGTCGTGGTCCTGGCCTGGGTACTGGCCGTGGTGGCCGCCGCGGGCGCCGTCTTCACCGATGACCCACCCGGTCGGGTGTTACTCGGGGTCGTGGCCTTGCTGATGGCCCTGGCCGCCGTGTTCGCCACGGTCGCACGGCCGCGGCTCGCCGCCGACCACGAGGGCGTCACCGTGCGCGGGCTCACCGGCGCCAGGACGTGGCGGTGGGGCGAGGTGAACGTGCGGCTGGTCCGCACGCGCCGCCTCGGCCGCGACACCGCCACCCTCGAGGTCGACGCGGACGGCGCCGAGCCGCCCGCCCTGGTCGTGCTGGGCAGGCTGGACCTCGGCGCCGATCCCGAGGACGTCGTCGAGGAGCTGCTGGCCCTGCGGACCTAGACGTCGTAGCAGATCCCGCGGTCGAACGACGTGATCTCGCAGTGCACGCCCATGGTGGCCGCGCTGGTCACGAGCATGACCACCAGCAGCACGGCGATCGCGGCGCACGCGATCGTCTGGAAGCGCACCAGGTGCTGGCGGGGCGCGTAGACCAGCGCTGCCGTCGCCAGCGCGCCGATCACCAGCCCGCCGAGGTGGCCGAGCAGGGAGATGCCCGGCAGCGCCACGCTCAGGAAGATGTTGATGCCCAGCAGGGTCAGCACCGGCGCGGGGTTCAGCTTGGCGCGGAACACCACCACCGCGATGCCGCCGAACAGGCCGTAGATGGCGCCGGAGGCGCCCGCGACGCTGCCCATGGGGTCGCCGAACAGCATCACCGCGGTCGACCCGCCGAGCAGTGCCAGCAGGTAGACGACCAGGAACCGGGCCCTGCCCAGCGCTACCTCGAGGTCCCGCCCGATGACCCACAGGGCGAACATGTTGAACACCAGGTGGACGGGCCCGTAGCCGCCGTAGTTGCCGAAGTGCAGGAACCCGGACGTCAGCAGGCGCCAGAACTCCCCCGCCGCGACCGTCCCCGGGATGAGCGTGCCCTGCATGAACAGCTCGGAACGCTGGTTGTCCGTGATGCTGCCCGCCTGCAGCGCGGTGGCCACGAACACCAGCACGTTGATCCCGATGAGCGCGGGCACCACGACGAGTGCGCGCCCACCGGGCCGGGTCCGCGCCCCGCCGGTGTTCCTGGCGGGGCGGACCGTCTTGTTGCCGTCGGCGACGCAGTCGACGCACTGGTAGCCGACGGAGGCCTCACGCAGGCAGTCCGGACAGGCCGGCCGGTCGCACCGCACGCAGCGCAGGCCGGTCGGCCGGTCCGGGTGCCGCACGCAGGCCGGCAGGTCCTGGTGCCTGTTGACGGACACTCAGCCCTCGCGTTCGACGGTGACCCGTTCGACGACGATGTCCTCCAGCGGCTTGTCGTGCGGCGGCGCCGTCTTCGTCGTGGCTATGGTGTCCACGACGTTGCGCGACTCCTGGTCCGCGACCTCGCCGAAGATCGTGTGCTTGAAGTTCAGCCACGTCGTCGGCGCCACCGTGATGAAGAACTGCGAGCCGTTGGCGTCCCGGCGGCCGGGGTTGGCCATGCCGAGCAGGTACGGCTTGTTGAACTGCAGTTCCGGGGTGAACTCGTCGGCGAACTCGTAGCCGGGGCCGCCGCGGCCGGTGCCCGTCGGGTCGCCGGTCTGGATCATGAACCCGTCGATGACGCGGTGGAAGATCATGCCGTCGTAGTACGGGCCGGAGGTCCCGCCCTTGGCGTTGCGCGGGCTGTAGGACTTCGTGCCCTCTGCCAGGCCGACGAAGTTCGACACGGTCTTGGGCGCGTAGTCAGGGAAAAGGTTGATCCGGATGTCGCCCTTGGTGGTGTGGAGGGTTGCCGAAACCTTCACCCCGACGAGGGACTCGTTGCTGTCTGCCACCCGGTCATCGTGCCATCCACAGCGAGATCGGTCCGGAAGGGGCAGGATGGTAGGTGTCCGATAAGCCACCCTGGAGCAGACTATGGACGATGTGAAGGCCATGACCCGGGCCGGAGAGACGGTCGGCAAGGCCGCCCGCTCCGGCTGGCGTTCGGCGCGCCACAACGCGAAACGTGCTGGTCTTGCCGGCGCGGAGGCCACGTCCCGGGCCGCGCAGGCCGCCGACCGCAAGCTGACGGAGCGTGGGCTCGCGCCTCGCCAGGTCGCGGAGGCAATCGCGGAGGGCGCCGAGGTCGCGCGTCAGGAGGTCGTGAAGACCACCCGGCGTGCGCGGCGCAAGCTGGCGAAGACGGCGAAGCACACGCGGAAGGACCTCGCCAAGGCCGCGAAGCAGGCCCGCAAGGACGCCGCGAAGAGCAAGACGGCGAAGCAGGCGCGCAAGTCCGTCAAGCAGGCCAAGGCGGACGCGAAGAAGCTGAAGTCGCAGGTCAAGGCCGAGGCGAAGGCGCTGAGGACGCGTGCCGCCGGGGCGGTCGGCGCCAAGCCGAAGCCGAAGCGCCGTTGGCCGAAGGTGATGCTGCTCGTGATCATCGCGAGTGGGATCGCGTACGTGGTGCGCAGCAAGGCGTCGGCACAGGAGCAGTCCGTGCCGGAGCCGCGCCGGGACGAGACCGCCAAGCCGGAGACGGCGAAGGCGGACGCGGAGGCCACCGCGAACGCGCAGCTGAACGGCCAGCACCAGAAGTCGTCGTCCGCGAAGAACTAGCGGTGACACCATGAGGGCCCGCCGGTCACGTGCCGGCGGGCCCTCGGTGTGTGTCTAGAGGCCGAGCGCGCCGATCGACTCCTGCGCGATCTGCTTGGCCTTGATCGTCTGCTCCTGGTTGGTGGTCACGACGACCGCGGTGCCGCCCTTGGCGACCGCGTACACCGCGCCGGTGTCCTTGGCCTCGGAGCCGCCCTCCCAGCCGCCGGACAGCTCGGCCGGGTTGGAGGTCGCGACCGGCGCGGCGGCGTCGACCAGGCCGCGGGCGACCGTTTCCTCGCCGTTGTAGACACGCACGGTCAGCTGCACGTTGCCGTCCGGGCGGTAGAAGAAGCACGCAGGCGGGTCGTCCGCCGAGGTCTGCACCTTGGACACGCGCTGCCCGTTGGTCTCCTCGACGTAGGCTTCCTCGAGGTAGGGGCAGGGCCCGTCGGCGGTCGGCTCCGGGTCCGGCGGGAGCTGGACCGGCGCCTCGCTCGTCGTCGTGGACAGGGTCTCGGTGGCGACGTCGTCCGTGGCGTTGTCGACGGGTTTCGCCGTGCACGCGGTGAGCGCGGCCAGCAGCACGGGCCCGAGCAGAAGCACGCGTTTCATAGGGCGGAGAGTCAACCACACGCGTTGTCGCCCGAGACCGAGGGAGTCACGATGTTCCGGAACCTCTTCCTGCTGCTGGTCGCCGAACCGGCGGAGCCGGTCGTGCACGCCGACGACCTGTCGACGACGACGATCGTGCCGGTGACGTCGGTCGACGAGGCGGTCGCCGTGGTCGGGTCGGCGGGTGAGCTGGACCTGATCGAGCTGTACGGCGGGCTGGGCATCGACGCGGCGGCCGCGGTCGTCGCGGCCGCGCCGGGGGTGCCGGTGGGGTTCGCGGGAGCGGTCGAACCGTCACCCGCCGTGGGGGTGCTGTTCGAGGACCCGGCGCCGAGGACCTGGCGGTTCGGCAGCGCGACGGTGGCCACGGTCGCCTCCGCGGACGAGGCGCCGGCGGCCGCGGCGGCGCTGGTGGCGGGTGGCGCCACCCGCATCGAGCTGTGCGGTGGCATGGGGCCGGTGCCGGCGGCCGCCGTGCGCGCGGTGGTCGACGTGCCGGTGACGACGGTGCTGTTCGGATTCGAGTCCTTGCCGTCGGCGGCGGCGTACCGCGCCCGCTTCGAGTCGTCACTGACGCCGAACGGCTGATTGCACAGCGTGATCCTCCCGTTAACGTGAAATAGAGTCACGTTCTTCGGGAGGATTCACATGGTTCGGAGAGTCGCCCTGCTCGTGTCCGCCCTGGTGATCGCGCCGCTGCTCACGGCGGTGCCCGCCCAGTCCATCCCCGCGTGCCTGGCCGGGTACCAGTGCACGCGCATCTACTACTCGGACATCACCTACGAGACGCCCGTCGGCGGCTACACCAGGTTCTGCGACGGCACCACCGACCGCTGGGGCACCACCAGCGCGTACGTGGAGACCATGCAGGCCCAGTGCAACTGATTCAGACGAGCGCGAACCGCTCGGAGTGCACCTGGCGTTCCGGGACGCCGAGGGCTTTGAGGCTCGCGCGCACGGTCGCCGTCATGGCGGCGGGACCGCAGACGTAGACGTCGCGGTCGGTGAGATCGGGGACGAGACCGCGGAGCCCGTCCGGGGTGAACGGGCGGGCTCCGTCGGCTGTCCGGCCCGTGAGCAGGTGCAGCCGCCCGCCGCGGGCCGCGACGAGCGACCGCACCTCGTCGAGCAGCACGGCGTCGCGTTCGTCGCGCACGCGGTAGAGGACGACGACGTCGCCCGGCATGCCCTCCTCCAGCAGCGCGCGGATCGGTGTGATGCCGACCCCGCCCGCGATGAGGAGCGTGCCGCGGCACGTGCGCTGCAACGACGTGAACGCGCCGTACGGCCCCTCCAGGAACGCCCGGCTGCCGACGCGGAGGTGCCGCAGGCTCGCGCTGGTGTCGCCGACGGCCTTCGCGGTGAGGCGCAGTTGGCCACCGCCCGGCGCGGCGGAGAGCGAGAACGGGTTGGCGCGCCACCAGCCGTGGTGCCCGGGGAAGCGCCACACGAAGAACTGGCCCGCTCGCGCGGGCAGCCGGTCCAGATCGCGGCCGGTCACGTACACCGAGACCACGTTGTCCGACTCCGGCACCACGGCCTCGACCCGGAACTGGTGCCGCCGGTTGCGGACCAGCGGCAGCACCACACGCCCGGCGATCAACGCGCCGAAGGAGAACAGCCACAGCACCCACCAGTAGGCGAACGCGAACGGCGACGACGTGAACGTGGTGGTCTCCAGCAGCTGGTGCGTGAACGCGAGCGCCAGCACCACGTACACCAGCATGTGCAGCGCGTGCCACGTCTCGTACCGCAGCCTGCGCCGCACGGACCGCGTGGAGACGGTCGCGACCACCACCACGAGCAGCGCCGCGCACATGCCGAGCAGCGAGGCGGGCACCCCGGCCAGCGCGAGGAAGGTGCTGATCATCGACGCGTCGTCGAGCACCGCGTAGCCGAGCACCACGATGAACGCGTGGGTCAGGATCGTCCAGAACAACCCGAACCCCACCCACCGGTGCCACACGGTGAGCCGGTCCATCCCGATGCGGCGATCCAGCCACGGCAGCCGCGCGATCAGCAGCAGCTGGATGAACAACAGCAGGGCGGCGTGCAGCCCGAAGAACTTCGCCACCGTCAGCACGTCGTTCTTCCCCGCCCCCGCGGTGAAGAACAGCACCTCCACGATCACGACGTTGACGAGGACGAACGTCCACAACGCCCACCGTGCCCGCACGACCATCGCAACTCCCGTCCCCTGTGACATCCGATGACACGCGGGAAAGCCGCGAAGGGTTCAGAGGAGGAGGTCGTCTGCCCGCTTGTCCGGCAACCACTGCCCGAAGGGGCGAAGGCGACGTCGGCAGCACGCCACACGTCTATTGAGGACGATGACACCATGCGCAGCGCGATTGTTTCACGGGAAACCGCGCCGGCTGTTCAGGTGACTTTCGTGGAGACGAGGGGAATCGAACCCCTAACCCCTGCCTTGCAAAGGTGCTTGCAGTTACGCGCCGCGACCTTGATCTCCACCTTGCTAGACGCTGAGTGAGTTTCTGACCGATCTTGGCCGTGATTCCCCGTGGCTCCCCCCTCCTCCGGGCACGTGAGGGGCACGACAGGGGCACGGCCCTGAGCTGTGCTTTCGTCTAGCTCACGAGCTGTCCAGTCTCGTCGACGCCTACTCGCCGCCGTCCCCTCGCCCCGGCCGCACTTAGCACCGGGTCGCCAGTGTCAAGGGGCGAGCGAAGCTCGATCGCGTCAGCGACACGAAGTGCCCTTGATGCTGGCGGGCCGGTGTTAAACGATCACCGGGCGTCTGAGGGGTCGGCATTCGTGAGGCGCTGGTACCAACGCTGGCTCATGGCAAGCCGCGTGCTGTAAGCCTGAAGTCGCCGACCGGCGGCTGTGAGCGGAGCGGCAGGCCGTCCGGTCGGCTGCGGCGCGCTTGCGCGCCGCCTTGATCCCATAGAGCCAGGTTCGGCAGTAGAGCGACGTCGAACATCACCGCTCACCCGACGGAACTGCCGGTGACAGGGACGCCGACCTGCTCTGGTTTTCTCGCGGTTGGCGACCTCGGTCGGGTGGCTCACGTTGACGGTGACTCAAGTGCGGCTTACTGTCGCCGTGCCCATATGGCAAGAGGCCACGCCGCATCGATCCGTTTGGGCAGGTCGCCGAGCGAAGAGCAAGCTCCCGCCCGGCGACGCCCCTAGTGATCCAGATACTCGATGATCATGCGGATGAGCGCGATGATCTGAATCACCAGGCCGATGGTGCTGAGCCGGGCAGGGCTGCAATCCCTGTTCCGGCCAGCCCGCGATCTATCGTCGCGGTCATCGCCCTCTTCTTCGTGGCGCTTGGCCACCCTCGCCTCCTGTACCGGCTGTCTCATTGACGTGAGCCGGAGCCGGTATGCCCGGCCCAACCGGTCGAAGGTCGGGCACGGCGCGAGGCTGGTCGAGCTGCCATTGGCACCACTGGCTGCGGTGCGTGCGAGGAGTTTGAACCACCAGTCGGCCACGCGCAAAACACCCCTGTGGACAGGCTGTGAACAGCCACACCTGTACGTCCCCAGGTAGCGCTGCCACCTGGGGACAACCTGGGTACTCGCATCCCGTCTGCGGTCAAACCCGCAGGTCACAAGCCATATACAGGCGGTGTGGAAACTAACCCGGCGTGTTGCGCGCACCTCGGCGTGTCGCGGGCTCAGCGTGGTGCATCCCCCCGGGCAAGGATCAAACGTTTGTTCGAAGCATGCAACCTAGCTAGAGGTAGGCGAACAAGTCCATGGATGTCGTGATCACATCGGGTTCATGCGCATCGAGGCTGGGTATCTTCGCCGGTCTATTCGCGTAGCCACTGACGCGAACGGACGCGGCATGCGCGGCTTGAACATCGGTAGTTGACTCGCCAACCAGGACGCTTTGCGATGCGGCGACGTCGAGCCTGCCTATGGCCTCAGCGACCAAAAACGGACTGGGCTTGAGCAGTGTGACGTCTGCACTGGCACGTGCCGAGACGACATCGATGAACGCACGTAGATCATGGATGTCGAGATAGGTCTCGACAGCGACACAGCTGTTGTTGCTCACCACCGCCACGTTCGGGCGTCGCTTGGGCGGATTGCACCGCCTCGACTTCATGCGCAGTAAAGGCTGCTTCTATGTAGCGCGCCTCATCGTGGCCGAGTTTGGCGGCATAGAAGAGCACATCGAACGGGTCGTCAGAGGTTTGAACGTCCGGTGGCAGGTCGACGTGGTTGCCCTCGGCAAGGATTCTCCGAAGTTGATCGGCGACCACAGACGCGGGGATGCCCGCGAAGACTGAGCAAAAAACTCAAGCTCAACATCACTTCCACGAGTCCACTCAAGGGCCCGAAGTAGCTAGGGCACGCGAGGGGCACGTTCCGTCGTGACGTGATGAACCCCAAGGGGAGCAAGCCCAATCAATCGTCAGTTGACTAGGACTTTCTCCCTCGACAACGTCGTGGAGACGAGGGGAATCGAACCCCTAACCCCTGCCTTGCAAAGGCAGTGCTCTGCCAATTGAGCTACGTCCCCGAGCGCGCGGGCCCCGAGCCCACGCACAGCTGCGGGTGAAGCAGCCGACGTCAGGCCTTCTTGCCGGCGGGCGCGGTGGCCTCACGCCAAAGCTCGTCCTGCGCCTTGGCCGACTTGTTCCGGCGCACCACGAAGAGAACGGTGCCAGCGACAGCCACCAGAGCGAGAAGCTTCTTCACGTCCATTGCCTCCTTCGGCAAACAAGATCAAGCCCAACCACGACCCCTGCGATCCCTGTGGCCGGGGCCCCACAAGTCTGCCACAACCCCCCACCCGGAGGAGGAGCCCCCGCCACAACCACCCCAAGACCCGAAGCCCAGCCCACACGAGAGCCCACCACCAGCGGAGGACCCACCGCGAGACACCGCAAGGGCGAACTGAGCGGAGGCAAGACAACGCAGCGGAGTTCGGAACCCGAGGACGAGACACTCAAGACAAGACAGCCCGAGCCGACGGCCCGAGTAGGGCAGGGCGGGGGCGAATGAGGCACGGCAAGAACGGCAGGCCGCGCCGTAAGCGGCAGGAAGCGGCCGGTAACCGCGGGTACGGCGAAACAGGAACAGCGAGGCCTGTACCGCGGACGCGAGAAACGCAGAAGACGCGGCAGGCGCGGCGACGCGAGACCCAGGAGGGCGAGGTCAGTCAAGCGCAAGGCGGCGAGGCCGAACAGAGCGAGGCGAGAGGGCGCCAATGCCGGGCGCGGCCGGCGGAACCAGCAGGACGTGGCGAGGTGGCAGGCAGAGCGCGAGGCGCCGGGCCGGGGCTCGAACAGATCTCCTGGCTGATGAGCCACAACGCGATGGCGGTGACCGAACTGGTCTACCGCCGTCAGCTCGGGCCAATCATGGAGCACGGTGCTGAAGCGATGGATCGGATCTTCAAGGCATCAGACGATGGACCGAGCGGGTGAATCACCCGATCGAGCCCTCCAACTGCGTAATCAAGCGGTGGTTCGCCGCTTACTCATATGCCCACCGGAACCGTCCGGTACGGCGCGTAGGTAAGGAGAACCCCGTCGATGCCTGATCCCGTCGTGCTAGCAGCGATCATTTCCGCTGTCGGCACCATCATGGCTGCTGTGCTTGGTCGGCGTAGCCGGTCAGGAGGTGATGATCAGGATTGACATCCCTCGGTCATGGCGACCATGTAACTGATTGACGTCTGCCGGTCGTGTCGCCGGATCTGACCCATCCGCGACCCGACCGGCAGACGCATCGCGAACCCCGTCGATTCGCCGTACAGCGGAGGGACCCGCTGACCTTTCGCACCTTACGCGGGTTGTCGGGTAAGCAGACAGTCAGAGACAGGAGGAGTTCGATGGCCCAGTACTGGGGAGCGTCTCAACTTGCCGAGGGACTCGGTGTTGCGACCGGCACCATCACAAAGTGGATCAACCGGTTTGCCGACGCCCTGAATCCGTTCCCTGCGCCCGACGTGGAAATCGTCGAAACCGATGGTCGCGTCACGCGCGGTTGGTCACCCGACCGCTGGGACGAGATCGACCAGTGGCACAAACAACGGCAAGGCAAGACGGAAGTCGGGAACGTGGTCATGACCAGGTACAGCGCAGAACTGTTCTCCTACGAACAGCCTCCTGTACGACGACCGCGATCCCCCGACAATCGACGCGGGCCAGGCTCTTAGTGGCCCAGTTAGAGTCTCAGGGCCGGTTTCCCTGGCTTGGGAAACCGGCCCTGAGATGCGGTGGGCCTAGGAGGACTTGAACCTCCGACCCCTTCGTTATCAGCGAAGTGCTCTAACCGCCTGAGCTATAGGCCCCTGTTGCGAGGGAAACTCTACAACACGGCCGGTTGGGCTCCCAACGGGGTGTCACTCGCGTTCGGCGAGGGTTACCTCCAGGCCTCCGGCCAGGTCGGCGGAGACGTTGTAGATGAAGGCGCCGACCGTGGACAGGGCGCTGAACAGCACGATGTTGACCGCGCCGATGATCGCCGCGACGCCGAAGACCCTGCCTGCGCTGATGAGGGGGGTGCCGCTCTCGTTGGCGCCCTGCAGCAGCTCGTCGGAGATGCCGTTCAGGTTGTCCCACACGCCCATGCCGTCGAGGACGGCGTACAGGATGCCGACGGCTACCAGCCACACGAAGAACAGCGCCACGCCGAGCACGAGCGACAGCTTCAGCACCGACCACGGGTCGAAGCGCTTGATCTGCAGGTTGGCGCGTCGCGGGCCCCTGCCCGGCCTGCGCAGCGCGCTGGGCGCGGCCGCGCTCGTGCCGACCGACCGCAGCGGGCCGGTGCCCGGGTTGCTGCCGTCGAGGTGGACCGTCGTGCGGGCCGCCGACGGGATGCCTCCCGGCGGGGTGCCGGGGGTGGTCGGCAGTGACTGCGGCACGTTGACGGTGGGTGCGTCGGTGCTCGCGCCGAACAGGCGGTTGGCTGCGCTGCCGGTCACCACTGGGCGTTCGACCTGCACCGTCTTCTCCCCCGGCGGTTCGGGGCGGCGGGTCTGCTGGGTCGTGGCCTGGCTGTCGGCCGTCACGCGCTGCCACGGGGGTGGGGTGCCGTGGCTGAGTTCCAGGTCCTCCGCGCCGGCCACGTGTGCGGTGGCCGGCGCGGTGCCGTTGCCCTCGTGGTTCCCACCGGCCTGGTCGACCTTGTTGGCCTGGCCGCTGGTGGCGACGGCGGACGTGTTGTCCGTCTCCGCTTCCTGGCCGGTGCGTCCGGGCTTGTCGGGTGGTGTCACGCGGGTCCCCTACGTGTCTCGCGGCTTATGCCGGCTCGGGCGGCGTCGACTCGCCGTCCGTGCCGTCGGCTGTATTGGTGATGACGCCTTGATCGTCGCTCACGTTGCTCTCCGGCGCTGTTTCACCGGTGACTTCCTCGGAGTTCTCGACACCGTTCTCGCTCGTGTCCTCCGCGCTGCGGGCGATCGCGACCAGGGTGGTGCCTTCCCCGAGGTTCATGAGGCGCACCCCCTTCGTCTGCCTTCCGGCCTTGCGGACCTCCCTGGCCGAGGTCCTGATGACCCCGCCCGCGGAAGTGATCGCGTACACCTCGTCGTCCTCGTCGACGATGAGTGCACCTACCAGCCTGCCACGCTTGCTGTCGTATTGAACGGTGAGCACGCCCTTGCCACCCCGGCCCTGGACCGGGTAGTCCTCGATCGGGGTGCGCTTGGCGTAGCCGCCGTTCGTCGCGACCAGCAGGAACGTGTCTTCGCGGACCACACCGAGGGTGAGCAGCTCGTCACCGTCCTTGAACCGCATGCCGAGCACACCGGAGGTGGCGCGGCCCATCGGGCGCAGTGCCTCGTCGCTCGCGTGGAACCGGATGGACTGGGCGCCCGCGGACACCAGCAGCAGGTCGTCCTCCGCGGAGCAGAGGACCGCGCCGACCAGCTCGTCGTCCTCGCGCAGGTTGATGCCGATGAGGCCGCCCGCGCGGTTGGAGTCGAAGTCGGACAGGCGGCTCTTCTTGACCAGGCCGCTCTTGGTCGCGAGCACCAGGTACGGCGCGACCTGGTAGTCCTTGATCTCGATGACCTGCGCGATCTCCTCGTCCGGCTGGAAAGCGAGGAGGTTCGCGACGTGCTGGCCGCGTGCGTTGCGGTTGGCCTCCGGCAGCTCGTAGGCCTTCGCCCGGTACACCCGGCCCTTGTTCGTGAAGAACAGGATCCAGTCGTGCGTGGAGCACACGAAGAAGTGCGCCACGATGTCGTCCTGCTTGAGGCCCGCGCCCTGGACGCCCTTGCCGCCGCGCTTCTGCGCGCGGTACAGGTCGGTCTTGGTGCGCTTCGCGTAACCCGTGCGGGTGATGGTGACGACGACGTCCTCGACCGCGATCAGGTCCTCGACGGAGACCTCGCCGTCGTAGGGGATGACCTGGGTGCGGCGGTCGTCGCCGTGCTTGTCGACGATCTCCATGAGCTCGTCGCGCACGATGGCCCGCTGGCGTTCCGGCTTGGCCAGGATGTCCTGCAGGTCGGCGATGTAGGTCTCGATCTCGGCCAGCTCGTCGATGATCTTCTGGCGTTCGAGGGCGGCGAGGCGGCGCAGCTGCATCTCGAGGATGGCGTTGGCCTGGATCTCGTCGATCTCGAGCAGGGAGATCAGGCCGGTGCGGGCCTCGTCGACGGTCGGCGACCGCCGGATCAGCGCGATGACCTCGTCGATCGCGTCGAGCGCCTTGACCAGACCGCGCAGGATGTGGGCCCGCTCCTCGGCCTTGCGCAGGCGGTAGCGGGTGCGCCGGACGATGACCTCGACCTGGTGTCGCACGTAGTGCCGGATCATCTGGTCCAGGCGCAGCGTGCGCGGCACGCCGTCGACCAGCGACAGCATGTTCACGCCGAAGTTGTGCTGCAGCTGGGTGTGCTTGTACAGGTTGTTCAGCACGACCTTGGCGACCGCGTCCCGCTTGAGCGTGATCACGATCCGCATGCCCGCCCGCTTCGACGACTCGTCGTCGACGTTCGCGATGCCGCCGACCTTGCCGTCGCGGACCAGGGACGCGATGTTCTCGATCAGGTTGTCCGGGTTGACCTGGTACGGCAGCTCGGTGACCACCAGGATCGTGCGGCCCTTGGCGTCCTCGTCGACCTCGACGACGGCACGCATGCGGATCGAGCCGCGGCCGGTGCGGTAGGCGTCCTCGATGCCGCGGGTGCCGAGGATAAGGCCCTTCGTCGGGAAGTCCGGGCCCTTGATCCGCTGCATCATCGCGGCCAGGGTCTCCTCGTCGGAGGCGTCCCAGTTCTCCAGCGCCCACACGACACCGGAGGCGACCTCCCGCAGGTTGTGCGGCGGGATGTTGGTCGCCATGCCGACCGCGATGCCGTTGCTGCCGTTGATCAGCAGGTTCGGGATGCGGGACGGGAGGACCGTCGGTTCCTGCGTCTTGCCGTCGTAGTTGTCGGCGAAGTCGACGGTCTCCTCGTGGATGTCCTGCAGCATCGCCATGGCCAGCGGCGTCATGCGTGCTTCGGTGTACCGCATGGCGGCCTGCGGGTCGTTGCCCGGCGAACCGAAGTTGCCCTGCCCGTCGATCAGCGGGTACCGCATCGACCACGGCTGCGCGAGGCGGACGAGCGCGTCGTAGATCGCCGAGTCGCCGTGGGGGTGGTAGTTGCCCATGACGTCGCCGACGATGCGGGAGCACTTGACGTGGCTGCGCTCGGGTCGCAGGCCCGTGTCGTACATCGAGTACAGGACGCGGCGGTGCACGGGCTTCAGACCGTCGCGGACGTCCGGCAGCGCACGCGACACGATGACGGACATCGCGTAGTCGATGTAGGAGCGCTGCATCTCCTGCTGGATGTCGACCGGCTCGGTGCGGTCGGACTCCGGCGGCACGGGCGGCAAGGTGTCGGTCACGAACAGGGGTTCCTTTCAGGCGCGCGTCCCTCGACTCAGACGTCGAGGAAGCGGACGTCCTTGGCGTTGCGGGTGATGAACGAGCGGCGGGCCTCGACGTCCTCGCCCATCAGCACGCTGAACAGCTCGTCCGCCTGAGCGGCGTCGTCCAGGGTGACCTGCAGCAGGAGGCGGTGGGCCGGGTCCATGGTGGTCTCCCACAGCTCGTCGGCGTTCATCTCGCCGAGACCCTTGTACCGCTGGATGCCGTCGTCCTTGTTGATCTTCTTACCGGACTGCAGGCCCTGGCTCATCAGCCCGTCCCGCTCGCGGTCGGAGTAGGCGAACTCCGGCTCGGCGCGCTGCCACTTGATCTTGTACAGCGGCGGCTGCGCGAGGTACACGTGCCCGTGCTCGACGAGCGGGCGCATGAACCGGAACAGCAGGGTGAGCAGCAGGGTCCGGATGTGCTGGCCGTCGACGTCGGCGTCGGCCATCAGCACGATCTTGTGGTACCGCAGCTTCGACAGGTCGAAGTCCTCGTGGATGCCGGTGCCGAGCGCCGTGATCAGGCTCTGGACCTCGGTGTTCTTGAGGACCCGGTCGATGCGGGCCTTCTCCACGTTGATGATCTTGCCGCGGATCGGGAGGATCGCCTGGTAGCGGGAGTCGCGGCCCTCCTTGGCCGAGCCGCCCGCGGAGTCGCCCTCCACGATGTAGAGCTCGCACTCCTCCGGGTTGGTGGAGCGGCAGTCCTTCAGCTTGCCGGGCAGGCCACCGATGTCGAGCGCGCCCTTGCGGCGGACCAGCTCCTTCGCCTTGCGGGCGGCGATGCGGGCCTGGGCGGAGCCGACCGCCTTGGTGACGATCGTGCGCGCGTCGGACGGGTTGCGCTCGAACCAGTCGGCGAGCATCTCGTTGCAGGTGGTCTGCACGAACGTCTTCGCCTCGGTGTTGCCGAGCTTCTGCTTGGTCTGGCCCTCGAACTGCGGCTCGGCGAGCTTCACGGAGATGATCGCGGCGAGGCCCTCGCGCACGTCGTCGCCGGTGAGGTTGGCGTCCTTCTCCTTGAGCAGCTTCTTCTCGCGCGCGTACACGTTGACCACGCGGGTCAGCGCGGCGCGGAAGCCCTCCTCGTGGGTGCCGCCCTCGGCCGTGTTGATCGTGTTGGCGAACGTGTACACCGACTCGCTGTAGCCGGTGTTCCACTGCATGGCGACCTCGACCTCGAGGCCCTCGCCCTTGGCCTCGAAGGCGATCACGCCGTTGTGGATGGCCTCGCGCGTGTGGTTGATGTGCTTGACGAAGTCCTCGAGCCCGCCCGGGTAGTGGTACGTCCGCTCCTTGACGCGCGCGGGCTGGCCGTCGGCGTCCTCGTGGGTCTCCTCCTCGGTGACCCGCTCGTCCCGCAGCGTCATCGACAGGCCCTTGTTGAGGAAGGCCATCTCCTGGAGCCGGCGGGCGATCGTCTCCGCGTTGTACGTGGTGGTCTCGAAGATGTCCCCGTCGGCCCAGAACGTGACCGAGGTGCCGGTGCGGTCGGTGTCGCCGTGCTCGGTCAGGGGGCCGGGCACCGAGCGGTCGTAGTGCTGGCGCCAGATCTTGCCCTTGTAGTGGATCTCGACGTCGAGCTTGGTGGACAGCGCGTTGACGACCGAGACGCCCACGCCGTGCAGACCGCCCGAGACCGCGTAGGTGTCGCTGTCGAACTTGCCGCCCGCGTGCAACTCGGTCAGGACGATCTCGACCGTGGGCTTCTTGTACTCGGGGTGCATCTCCACGGGGATGCCGCGCCCGTCGTCGACGACCCGGACACCACCGTCGGCCAGCAGCGTGACCTCGACCTTCGTGGCGAAACCGGCCATCGCCTCGTCGACGGAGTTGTCCACGACCTCCTGGATCAGGTGGTGGAGGCCGCGCTCGCCGGTGGACCCGATGTACATGCCGGGGCGCTTGCGAACGGCTTCGAGGCCTTCCAGTTTCTTGATGGAGGACGCGTTGTATTCATGGTTGTTAGTCGCCACGGGCGGGGTGTCTCCTGTCCGGAAAAGGGCCAAGCCGATCGCCTGTCTCAATGATACTGGTGCCCGGCCGCAGAATGGGGCGAACACACCCCTAGCTCCGTCACAGACGCTCGAAGGGGCTCTCGGCCGACCCCGTACGCCTGCGTGGGCCCTACTTCGCGGATTTCACACCTTCCGGCCCGATAGCGCCACCCGAGGTCACCCGTAGGTGTCGCGGGGGCCGCGGCCGCGCACGTGGCGTGTCCCGAAGCGCCAGCTCGGGGCCGTCGGACCGAGCACTTTCAGCCGTTTGACCACGTCGTGGCCCACGCCGGCGCCGATCTTGGTCAGCAGCTGCTTCTGCAGCAGCCGCAGCTGGGTCGCCCACGCGGTCGAGTCGGCCTGCACGGTCAGCTCGCCGTCCTTCAGCTCGACCGGCTGCGCGTGCTCGGCGACGTCGGCGCCGACGATCTGCGCCCACCGGTCGAACAGCCTGCCGGTGGTGAGCCGCGGCGCCCACCCGCGCTCGAGCGCGATGCGAGAGGCGATGCGGCCGAGCGGCTGCGGGTCGCGCTCGTCGGCGCCGGGCCCGGACCAGCGGCGGCGCCGCCGGTTGACCGCGCCCGCGCCACGGCCGACGTACTTCTTCTTCTTGGCCTCCGGGCCGCCGGACGCCGCCCGCGCGGCGGCCAGCGCGGCACGCACGAGGTCCGAACCGCGGAGCTGTGGATAGTCACTCTCCGTGGTAGATCGTGTGGCGTCATCGGCCGGAACCTCATTCGGGGAGGTCAGATCGCCGGTTTTCCCCCGCTCGGGGGGCGTGATGGGACGCCGAGTGACAGCGTTATCCACACTATCCACAGGTTTGTCCCCAGATGTGGGACGCGTCACACCACGCGGAGTCACATTCGGGTGATCATTCACGGCGGACCTCCCCGTCGGAGACAAGGTAGCGGGCACCCGCCAGTTCCCCTGGGACGTCCTCCGGCACGGCGGCGGTCACGAGCACCTGTTCGGCGGCGACCGACACCTCGGCGAGGCGTTCCCGTCTTCGGCGGTCCAGCTCCGCGAACACGTCGTCGAGCACGAGGACCGGCTCGTTGCCGTCGGCGCGCAGCAGCTCGTAGGACCCCAGCCGCAGCGCGAGCGCGAACGACCACGACTCGCCGTGCGACGCGTAGCCCTTCGCCGGGAACACGTCCAGGGTCAGCTCCAGCTCGTCGCGGTGCGGGCCGACGAGGCTCACGCCCCGCTCCAGCTCCTGGTCGCGGCTCGCCGCCATGGCCGCGAGCAACGCGTCCGTCAGCACCTCGATGTCCGCGCGCCCCGTCGTGCCGTACTCCTCCGGGAAGGAGTCGGCGATCCCCGACCGGTACCGGATGGTCGCGGGCCGCGACTCGGGCGCGACCCCCGCGTACGCGGCGGTGACGTGCGGCGCGAGGTCCGCGACCAGGTCGAGCCGGGCGGCGAGCAGCTCGGCGCCGTGCCGGGCGAGGTGCCCGTCCCAGACGTCCAGCGTTCCGATGTCCCCCTTCGACCCGGCGCGCCGGGCGTGGCCCGACGACTTCAGCAACGCGTTCCGCTGCCGCAGCACCCGGTCGTAGTCCGACCGGACCCCGGCGTACCTCGGTGCGCGCAGCACCAGCAGGTCGTCGAGGAACCGCCTGCGCTCACCGGGGTCGCCCCGGACGAGCGCCAGGTCCTCCGGCGCGAACAACACCGTGCGGAGGATCCCCAGCACGTCCCTCGTCCTGGGCACCGGGCCGCGGTTCACGCGGGCGCGGTTGGCCTTGCCCGCGGTGATCTCCAGCTCGATCGTCAGCTCGCGGCCCTCGTTGACCACCGCGGTCCGCACGATCGCGCGGGCGGCGCCGTGCCGGATCAGCGGCGCGTCGGTCGCGACGCGGTGCGAGCCGAGCGTCGCCGCGTAGCCGAGGGCTTCGACCAGGTTGGTCTTGCCCTGCCCGTTCTGTCCGACCAGCACGGCCGGTCCCGGTTCGAGTTCCAGGTCGGCGTGCTCCCACGACCGGAAGTCGGTGACCTGTAAGTGCCGGACGTACACACCCTCAGCCTTGCGTGCTGCCCGTCCCGGAGGACGGGCCGGCGGCCTGCACCGCGTGCCCGCCGAACTGGTTGCGCAGCGAGGCGACCGCGCGCATCGCGGGCGAGTCCTCCTGGCGCGAGCGGAACCGGGCGAACAGGGCGGCCGAGATCACCGGCGCCGGGACGGCGAGGTTGATCGCCTCCTCGACGGTCCACCTGCCCTCGCCGGAGTCCTCGACGTAGCCGCGCAGGTCGTCGAGCTCCGGGTCGGAGTCGAGCGCGCGCACGAGCAGGTCGAGCAGCCAGGACCGGACGACCGTGCCGCGCTGCCACGCCTTGATCACCGCGGGCACGTCCTCGATGACCTTCGCCGCCTCGAGCAGTTCGAAGCCCTCGGCGTACGCCTGCATCAGGCCGTACTCGATGCCGTTGTGAATCATCTTCGCGTAATGGCCGGCACCCACGGCGCCGGCGTGCGCGAAGCCCTCCTCGCGGGGACCCTCCGGGCGCAGCGCGTCGAAGATCGGCATCACGCGCTCGACGTCCTCGGCGGCGCCGCCGACCATCAGGCCGTAGCCGTTGTCCTTGCCCCACACGCCACCGGACACCCCGCAGTCGAGGTAGGCGATCCCCTTCTCCGCGAGCAGCGCGGCGTTGCGCGTGTCGTCGGAGAAGCGGGAGTTGCCGCCGTCGATCACGGTGTCGCCGCCGGACAACAGGTCCGACAGCTCCGCGATCGTCTGCCGGGTCGGGTCACCGGCCGGGACCATCACCCAGACCACGCGCGGCGCGGACAGCTTCGACACCATGTCGGCCAGCGACTCGCTGTCGCTCACGTCCGGGTTGCGGTCGTACCCGACGACCTCGTGGCCCGCGGCGCGCAACCGCTCGCGCATGTTGAAGCCCATCCGGCCGAGACCGACGAGACCGAGCTGCATGGCTTGTCCCTCCCTGGAAGTGGAAACGGGTCAGCCGGGCAGCCGCACCGGCATCAGCAGGTGCAGATAACCCGGGACGACGTTCCCATCGTCCCCGACCGGCTTGATCAGTGCCGGTCGGCTGGGTGTGGTGAACGACAACTCGGCGCGGTCGGAGTGCAGCGCGCCGAGGCCCTCCTGGAGGAATCCCGGGTTGAACGCGATCGTCACCGGCTCGCCGGTGTACTCGACCGACAGCTCCTCCTCCGCCGACCCCTCGTCGTCACCGCCGGCGGACAGGCGCAGACCGCCGTCCCCGAACTCGAGCCGGACCTGGGTGCCGCGCTCGGCGACGAGCGACACGCGCTTGATCGCCTCGACGAGCGGGGCCACGTCGATGATCGCGGCCGCGGTCTGCTCGGACGGCAGCAGCTGGCGGTAGCGGGGGAACTCGGTGTCGAGGAGCCTGCTCGTGGTGCGGCGGCCTGCGCCGGACAGGCCGATGAGCCCGTCACTCGGCGACAGCGCGATCTCGACGGTGTTGCCGGCGGTGCCGAGCGACTTGGCCGCGTCGGCGAGCGTGCGCGCCGGGACGAGCACCGCGATCTCGCCGGCGGACGCGAGGCTCTCGTCCGGCTGCCACGCGAACTCGCGCATCGCGAGCCGGAAGCGGTCGGTCGCGACGAGGGTCAGCTTGTCGCCCGCGATCTCCACGCGGACACCGGTCAGCATCGGGAGCGTGTCGTCCTTGCCCGCCGCGACCGCGACCTGGCTGACCGCGAGCCCGAACACCTCACCGGCGAGCTGCCCGGCGTGCGGTGGCATGGCGGGCAGCTGCGGGTAGTCCTCGACCGGCATGGTCGGCAGCGAGAACTTCGCGCTGCCGCACGTGATCGACACGCGGGCGCCGTCGACGAGGATCTCGACCGGTTGTGCGGGAAGGGACTTCGTGATGTCGGCGAGGAGCCGGCCGGAGACGAGGGTGCGGCCGCCGTCGGCGATCGTCGCCGCGACCCCCACCGTCGCCGAGACCTCGTAGTCGAAGCCGGAGATCGTGAGCCCGTCGGAGCCGCTGGCGTCCAGGAGGATCCCGCCGAGAACGGGAACCGGCGGCCGGGTCGGCAGCGAGCGGGCGACCCAGGCGACGGCGTCGGCGAGACCGTCGCGCTCGACGCGGATCTTCATGAGAGTCCTTTCCAGACACGAGGGGCACACCAGCTCGGGCCGCCTCGAGAAAGCACACCAGACGTTGCTCGCCACCGTAGAGCGTGCGGATCGCCCGCTGCATCCCGGCCCTGCCGTCCGGCGTGCCTCCGCGACGCGACGCGCGCTCGCGCACACACAGCCCCTGTTTTTCTTTTGTTGATAACTCTTGGAGAGAAAATCAGTCGTAGTAGTAAGCCCTGTGGATGGTGTGGACAACCCTCATACGCGCACGTCGCGACGTATCGACGGCTGTGGGCAGAGCCTGGGGGCAACCCGTGCACAACTTGGGGGTCCCGTGGACAACTCGTGCCTGTGCAAGGTTCTTCCACAGGCGCTCCACAGTTGTCCACAGCCTGCTCCCCAGCGGCGGCCCGGTCTGCCCCCAGGTGATGCACAGGGTTGGGGATGGCCATGAATCCCCTTTCCGGGTGACGGGCGGTCGGGAGTGCGACGGAGACCACAACGGGGGGCACGACAGGCGAGAGAAGTCGTGCCCCCCATACAAGAGGTTCGGTGCTAGCCGCGAGCGCGTTGCTTGATGCGGGAGGTCAGTTCCTGGACCTGGTCGTAGACACGCCGCCGTTCCGCCATCTCCTTGCGGATCTTCTTCTCCGCGTGCATGACCGTGGTGTGGTCGCGGCCGCCGAAGGTCTGGCCGATCCTCGGCAGCGACATGTCGGTCAGTTCCCGGCACAGATACATGGAGATCTGCCGGGCCTGTGCGAGCGCCTTCGTCTTGCCGGGGCCGCACAGGTCGTCGATGGAGACGCTGAAGTACTCGGCCGTGACGGCCATGATCGTCGAGACGCTGATCTCCGGCACCTGTGAGTCGGGGATCAGGTCGCGCAGCACGATCTCCGCGAGCCCCACGTCGACCGGCTGCTGGTTCAGCGACGCGAACGCGGTGACGCGGATGAGCGCGCCCTCCAGTTCGCGGATGTTGTGCTCGATGCGGGCCGCGATGAACTCCAGCACCTCGGCGGGCGCCGGCAGGCGGTCCTGCGCCGCCTTCTTCCGGAGGATCGCGATGCGCGTCTCCAGTTCCGGCGGCTGGATGTCGGTGATCAGACCCCACTCGAACCGCGTGCGCAGCCGGTCCTCCAGGGTCTCCAGGCGCTTCGGCGGCCGGTCGGACGACACCACGATCTGCTTGTTCGCGTTGTGGAGCGTGTTGAAGGTGTGGAAGAACTCCTCCTGGGTGCCTTCCTTGCCCTCCAGGAACTGGATGTCGTCCACCAGCAGGATGTCGATGTCGCGGTAGCGGCGCTGGAACGCGACCTTGCGGTCGTCGCGCAGCGAGTTGATGAAGTCGTTCGTGAACTCCTCGGTCGACACGTACCGCACGCGCATGCCGGGGAACAGCCGCTGCGCGTAGTGGCCGACCGCGTGGAGCAGGTGCGTCTTGCCGAGCCCGGACTCGCCCCAGATGAACAGCGGGTTGTACGCGCGGGCGGGCGCCTCGGCGACGGCGACCGCGGCCGCGTGCGCGAACCGGTTCGAGGCGCCGATGACGAACGTGTCGAACGTGTACTTCTCGTTCAGCCGCGTCTTGGCGGTCTGCGGCTGGGCCGGCGCGGTGAACGGCTGACCGCTCTGCGGGAGCTGCTGGCCGTTGAACGGCGGCCAGATCTCGTGGACGGTGGCGAGCGCGTCGCCGACCTCGTCGACTTCCTCGTTGTCGCCGTCCGCGTCGGCGCCGTTCGGTGGCTTGTCAGTATTACTAGGGTCCACTGCCTTGATCGGCGCCATCACGAGCGTCTGCTCGACGAGCGAACCGACGCCGGGGCGCGGGGTGCCCGGCCGCGGCTGGGGCGGCATCGGCATGGGGGGCGGCGGCGCGGCGGGGCGCGGCTGCTGCTGCGGCGGCTGGGGCACCGGCGGCACGACGACCGGAGGCGGCGCGGCCTGGGTGCCCATCGGGTCGACCTTCACGGCCAGTGAGACGACGCGGCCCAGCCTGCGTGACAGCGCGTCGGTGATCGGGTCCCGGAGGGCGCGTTCGATCGCGTCCTTCGCGAAGTCGCTCGGTGCGGCGAGCAGCGCGGTGCCGTCCAGCAACCCGATGGGCCGGGTCACCCGCATCCACGCCCGCTGCTGCGGGGAGAGCGTGCCTGCGGACAACTCCCGCACGACCTGCTCCCACACCACACTCAGGTTCATCTGCTGCTCGGACACCTACGAGCTCCCCTCCCCTCGCCGGCCATGCACCATCACTGCGACCCCTCAGCCGTGGCGGACGCGGCCCGGCTACGAGCGGCATCCACAAGTTGTCCACAACTGTGCACGAAGGTACGGCGAACCGCAGCGGAACCCGCCGGAGGGCCTGCCGTAACTTCCGCGGCGCAGCGGGCTCCCACTCCCGACTGGCCAACCAAGAGCACGCACGCTAACAAGCGCCGGGCCATGCCACAAGGCATGTCCGGAAGCAAGCACTGAGTGTGCGCGGCGTGTCGTCGAGCGGGTCGAACGCACCCCCGGGTGCGTTGGCCTGGGCCGGGGTGCGTACCCTGTGAAGGTCTCCCGTCAGTTGTGGGTGAGTCCTGCGCGCCGTCAGGCCGCGACGGGGACAGCGTACTTTTGACGAGCCAGCAATACGGGAGATCCAGCCGTGAGCAAGCGTACTTTCCAGCCGAACAACCGCCGCCGGGCGCGCACCCACGGTTTCCGTCTGCGCATGCGCACCCGTGCCGGCCGGGCGATCCTCGCGGCTCGTCGTCGCAAGGGTCGCAAGAGCCTGTCTGCCTGAGTTTGCTCCCCGCGCCCAGTCGACTGACCGGTAGCGACAACTTTCGGCTCGTGACCAGGAAGGGGCGCCGCGCTGGGCGTCCCAGGCTCGTCGTGCATGCCATCACGGCCGAGGAGGTCGCGGGCTTCGGCGCGCTTGAAATCGATGCGGCACTGGCTGACGCCGGTGCGGCACCCAGGGTCGGGTTCGTCGTGAGCAAGGCGGTGGGCAACTCGGTGGTGCGCCACCGGGTCGTCCGCCGCCTTCGTCACGTCGTCCGCGACCGGTTGGGAACCGTGCGTCCGGGTTGCACGTTGGTCGTGCGGGCGCTGCCGTCCGCTGCCACGGCGGCGAGCGCCGAACTCGGCGGCGACATCGACTCCGCCTTCCGGCGACTGCGGCTCGGCCGCGAAGACAGTGATTCCGGCGGTGCCCAGTGACCACCACGCACGACACCGAGGACCGGACGCCCGGGCAGACGCGGCGACCGGGTCCGGTGGCGCGGGTGTTCCTCGTGCCCGTCAACTTCTACCGGCGGTGGATCTCGCCGGTGCTCCCGCCCAGCTGCCGGTTCGAGCCGAGCTGCAGCGCGTACGCCGTCGAGGCGCTCACGACCCACGGCGCGCTGCGCGGCTCCTGGCTCACCGTGCGCAGGCTGCTGCGCTGCGGACCGTGGCACCCCGGTGGTTACGACCCGGTGCCGCCGCGAAACCAAGACCTCGTTGAGCCGGCCGAGGCCGGCCAGGAACACCACACTGCCGCCAAGGAGTAGCTCTCGTGCTCGACTTCATCTACTACCCCGTGTCGTTCATCCTCTGGTGCTGGCATTGGGTGTTCGGGCACGTCTTCGGTGAGTCCAGCGGCATCGCGTGGGCGCTCGGCATCGTGTTCCTGGTGTGGACGCTCCGCGCGATCATGTTCAAGCCGTTCGTGAAGCAGGTCCGCTCGATGCGGACCATGCAGCAGTTCGCGCCGGAGATCAAGAAGATCCAGAAGAAGTACGCGAACGACCGGCAGCGCCAGGCGCAGGAGATGCAGAAGCTCCAGCGCGAGCACGGGTTCAGCCCGCTGGGCGGCTGCCTGCCGATGCTGATCCAGATCCCGGTGTTCATCGGTCTGTTCCACGTGCTGCGCTCGTTCGCGCCGGGCCACACCGAGAACTACTTCTTCGACGCGCAGGGCGTGGAGTCCTACGTCAACGCCAAGCTCTTCGGCGCGGGCCTCTCGAACTTCATCACCCAGCCCCTGGACGTGCTGGAGCGTTTCGGCGCGGACCGCACCGCGGTCATCATCGTGTCGATCCCGCTGATGGTCCTGGCGAGCGTCCTGACGCACCTGACCGCGCGGCACTCGGTGCAGCGGCAGAACCCCGAGTCGGCCACGCCGCAGACCGCGATCATGAACAAGCTGACCCTGTACATCTTCCCGTTGGGTGTGCTGATCTTCGGCTTCTTCTTCCCGATCGGTCTGCTCATCTACTGGCTGTCGAACAACACGTGGACCCTGATGCAGCAGCGCCTGGTCTACAACCGCATCGACCGCGAGGAAGAGGCGAAGAAGTCCGCGGCCATCGAGAAGCGCACCAACCTCGCGCCGAAGCCGGGCGCCAAGCCGGACCAGACGAAGAAGCGCCCGGGCACCGCACCCGCCCCCGGTGTGAAGCCGGCCCCGAACGCGAAGGCCGCCGGAGCCGCGAACAAGCCCGCCCCGGGTGCGAAGCCCGCGCCGAACGCGAAGGCGGCGGGCACCGCCCGCCCGAAGGGTGGCACCACCAAGTCGGCCGGCCCGGCGAGCGCCAACGGCGCCGCGGGCACGGACGGCTCCACCGATTCCGGTCTGAGCGCAGACCGTTCCCGCAATAAGAACACAGGCCGGAAGAAGCGCTGACACACGAGCTGTTCCGGACCTGGAGAGGAGAAGTCGTGCCGGAGACGGTGCAGGAGTCGGACGCCGACCGCGACGCGGTGGCAACCGACGCCGACGAACAGACCGCCGAGGCGGTCGCCGACGAGGACAGTGACCGGGGGCCGTTGGGAGAGGACCTTCTCGTCCGCGAGGGCGACATCGCTGGGGACTACCTGGAGCGCCTGCTCGACCTGGTGGACTACGACGGGGACATCGACCTCGACGTGGAAGCCGGCCGGGCGGTCGTGAGCATCGACGGTGGCGAGGACCTGGACAAGCTGGTGGGGCCGCGGGGCAACGTGCTCGAAGCCCTGCAGGAGCTGACCCGGCTCGCCGTCCAGCAGGAGACCGGCACGCGCAGCCGGCTCATGCTGGACATCGCGGGCTGGCGGGCGGACCGTCGCCAGGAGCTGAAGGACCTCGGCAAGGCGACGGCGGAGCGCGTGCTGGCGGAGGGCGAGAAGATCCGCCTCCAGCCGATGACGCCGTTCGAGCGGAAGGTCGTCCACGACGCGGTCGCCGCGATCGACGGCGTCCACAGCGAGAGCGAGGGCGAGGACCCGCGGCGCCGCGTCGTGGTCTTCCCCAAGCCCTGACGGACTGACGTTTCACGTGAAACATCGATACGAAGAAGGTGGCATCCGGGTTGGCTGAGGCGCCATCCGCGTCTCCGCCCCCGGAGACCGCTACAACAGTTTTCGGTGACGCTCTGACGGCGGCGGCGCAGTTCGCGGAACTGCTCGCCGCCGTCGGCGTTGAACGAGGTTTGATCGGACCCCGTGAGGTCGAGCGCCTCTGGGACCGGCACCTCCTGAACTCGGCCGTGATCGCCGACGCCATCCCCGAGGGTGCCCGTGTGGTGGACCTCGGGTCGGGCGCTGGGCTACCCGGCGTGCCGCTGTGCATCGCGCGGCCCGATCTCCACATCACGTTGTTGGAACCGATGGCTCGCCGGGTGGCGTGGTTGACCGAAGTCGTCGATACTCTTTCGCTGTCCGCAAGTGTGGTTCGGGGTCGTGCGGAAGAGCCGGCCATCAAGCAGCAGCTCGCGGGTGCCGATGTTGTCATCGCGCGAGCGGTCGCACCGCTCGCCCGGCTGTGGGGCTGGAGCGCCCCCTTGCTTCGGCGGGGCGGCCGGCTGGTCGCACTCAAAGGGGAAAGTGCCGCGGAGGAAGTGGCACGCGATGGCGGCGCCGTGACCCGTGCGGGTGGTTCGCTTCCGGTGGTCGAACGGTGTGGCGCCGACGTGCTGGCGGTGCCGACGACCATCATCGTGGTGACACGTGCCGACCCACCCCAGGGCGCGCGTGGGCGTGGTCCGCGGCGGACCAAGAAGTGATGGAGCGAGGATTGTTTCACGTGAAACACGTGTCGAACGAGGCGAGGTGCAGCCACCCATGACCGGACGCCATGATGTCCAGGGCGCCAGCGAGACCATGCACGACAACGTCGAGGCGGCCACGGCGGTGTCCGGGTGGACACCGATCGCCGAGGAGGCCGAGCGCGCTACCCGCATGCTGCACCCGAAGCACGACCTGCCCAAGCCGCCCCACCGCCGCGTCATGACGGTCGCCAACCAGAAGGGCGGCGTCGGGAAGACGACCAGCGCGGTCAACCTCGCGGCCGCGCTCGCGATGCACGGGCTGAAGGTGCTCGTGATCGACCTCGACCCGCAGGGCAACGCCAGCACCGCGCTCGGCGTCGACCACCGCTCCGGTGTGCCGTCGATCTACGAGGTGCTGATCGGCGAGTGCTCCCTCACCGACGCCGCCGCGGTCAGCGACCAGTCCCCCAACCTCTACTGCGTGCCGGCGACCATCGACCTCGCCGGTGCGGAGATCGAGCTGGTGGGCATGGAGGGCCGCGAGTCCCGCCTCAAGGCAGCGCTGCCGACCGGTGCGCTCGACGAGCTGAACCCGGACTACGTGTTCATCGACTGCCCGCCGTCGCTCGGCCTGCTGACGGTCAACGCGATGGTCGCCGCGGAGGAGGTGCTGATCCCGATCCAGTGCGAGTACTACGCGCTGGAGGGTCTCTCCCAGCTCCTCCGCAACATCGAGCTGGTGCAGAACCACCTCAACCCGAACCTGCACGTGTCGACCATCCTGCTGACCATGTACGACGGGCGCACGAAGCTCGCCGATCAGGTGACGGCGGAGGTCCGGAAGCACTTCGGCGACACGGTCTTGCGTACTGTGATCCCCAGGAGTGTGAAGGTGTCCGAGGCACCCGGCTTCGGGCAGACGGTGCTCGCGTACGACCCCGGTTCCCGGGGTGCGATGAGCTACCTGGACGCGGCACGGGAGATGGCCGAACGCGCGTTCGGCGAGGAGTAGAAGCATGAGTGAGCGCAAGGGTGGTCTTGGCCGGGGCCTCGCGGCACTGATCCCACAGGGACCGGCGGACGGTTCGGGCGGCGGCGCGATGAAGCTGCCGACCGCACCGCGTCCGAAGCCCGCGGTCGTTCCGGAAGCACCGGCCGCGCCCAGCGGCACGGTGGCGGGCGCGGTGTACCGCGAGGTGCCGGTCGGCGCGATCAAGGCCAACCCGAAGCAGCCTCGCCAGGTCTTCGACGAGGACGCGCTCGCCGAGCTGGAACACTCGATCCGCGAGTTCGGGCTCATGCAGCCGATCGTGGTCCGCGAGCTGGGCCCGGACTCCTACGAGCTGGTCATGGGCGAGCGGCGGCTGCGTGCCGCCCAGCGCGCGGAGCTCGGCAAGATCCCGGCGATCGTCCGGCAGACCGCCGACGAGGCGATGCTGCGGGACGCGCTGCTGGAGAACATCCACCGCGTGCAGCTGAACCCCCTCGAGGAGGCGGCGGCCTACCAGCAGCTGCTCGAGGAGTTCTCCGTGACCCACGACGAGCTCGCGTCCCGCATCGGGCGCAGCCGTCCGGTCATCACGAACACGATCCGGCTGCTGAAGCTCCCCCTCGCGGTGCAGCGCCGGGTCGCGGCCGGGGTCCTCTCCTCCGGGCACGCCCGCGCGCTGCTCGGTCTCGAGGACGCCGGCCAGCAGGAGGAGCTGGCCGCCCGCATCGTCGCCGAGGGGCTGTCGGTGCGGGCCACCGAGGAAGCGGTCGTGTTGCTCAAGGGCCAGGCACCCGCGAAGCAGAAGGCCGCTCCCCAGCGCAAGCCGATCCAGGCGCCGGGTCTCCAGGACGTGGCGGACCGGCTGTCCAACACGTTCGACACCCGCGTGAAGGTCGAACTCGGCAAGCGGAAGGGCAAAATCGTCGTCGAGTTCGGGTCCGTCGACGATCTCGAACGCATTGTCGAACTGATGTCGCAAACCGGGGCAAATCGGACTCGTGACGGGGCTTAGGGATCACCCCAGGCCCTTACGTCACGGTGACGATTGCGCTCCGATGATCAACGATCACTGAGCGCGAGCGACCGCTCGTTCGATCAGACCGGCGTAGATGTCGCCGAGCGAGCGGCCCGCGACCTCCGCCGCCATCGGCAGGAGCGAGGTTTCCGTCAGCCCCGGCGACGAGTTCACCTCGAGGAAGTAGACGGTCCCGTCCGGCGCCACGATCGCGTCGGTCCGGGACACGTCGCGCAGCCCGAGCAACCGGTGCGCCGCCACCGCGAGGTCGGCCACCGCGGCCGCCGCCCGGTCGTCGAGCCGGGCCGGGCAGTGGAACGTGGTGAGCCCCGCGGTGTAGCGGGCGGTGTAGTCGTAGATGCCGGTCGCCGGCTCGATCTCCACCGCGGGCAGCGCGACCGGACCGTCAGCGCCCTCGACGACCGCCACGGCCACCTCGACACCTTCGACGAACCGCTCCGCCAGCACGGTCTCCCCGTAGGCGAGGCAGCCGACCATCGCGGCGGGCAGCTCGGCCGCGTCCCGCACCACCTGAGCGCCGAGCGCCGAACCACTCTGGTCCGGCTTCAGCATCATCGGCAGCCCGAGCCGGTCGACCATCGCGTTCAGCACCGGCTGCGCGCCCAGCTCCCGGAACGTGCTGTGCGGCAGCACCACCCAGTCCGGCGTCGCGATGCCCGCACGGGCCAGCTCCGTCTTGGCGGTGGGCTTGTCCCACGCGCGGCGGCACGCGTGCGAGTCCGAGCCGACGTACGGCACGTCGAGCATCTCCAGCACCGTCTGCACGGAGCCGCCCTCGCCCTCGACCCCGTGCAGCGCCACCACGACCGCGTCCGGCCGGTGCTCGCGCAGCCGCTCCAGGAGCGCCGCGTCCGCGTCCCACTCGTCGACTGTCAGCCCGGCCGACCGCAGTGCCGCCGACAGCCTTCTGCCCGAGCGCAGCGACACCTCACGCTCGTGGGACAGACCTCCGGACAGCACCGCCACGGCGAGATCGGACACGGCTCGACTCCTCAACGGACCAGATCGTCCACTGTGGATAGCGGACGCGAAGTTGCTTGCGGGGGAAGGAGACTACGCGATGTCCGGGCCGGGCACCTGCGGACCGGACGCGCGCCGCCCGTTGATCGGGCCGAACGTCCGCGACAGCTCCAGCTCGGCGGCGAGCACGGCCGCGAGCCTGCGCACGCCCTCCTGGATCCGCTCCGGCGTCGGGTAGCAGAACGACAGGCGCATCTGCCTGCTGCCGAACCCGTCCGCGTAGAACCCGGTGCCGGACACGTACGCCACCCGCGCGGTGACCGCACGCGGCAGCATCGCCTTCGTGTCCACGCCCTCCGGCACGGTCATCCACACGAAGAACCCGCCTGCGGGCACCGTCCACGAGCAGCCGGGCGGCATGTGCTGCTCCAGCCCGGCGATCATCGCGTCCCGCCGCTCCCGGTACGCCGACTGGAAGGACTTGATCTGCCCCTTCCAGTCGTGCGTCGCGAGGTAGCGCGACACGATCATCTGGTTCAGCGTGGGCGGGCACAGCGTGGCCGACTCGGCGGCCAGCATGAGCTTCTCGCGCACCGCGTGCGGCGCCAGCACCCAGCCGACCCGCAGGCCCGCGGCGAACGTCTTGGAGAACGACCCGAGGTACACCACGTTGTCCGGGTCCATGGACCGCAGCGCCGGGTACGTCTGGCCGTCGAAGCCGAGCAGGCCGTACGGGTTGTCCTCCACCACCAGCACGTTGTGCTGCCTGCAGATCTCGAGGATCTCGGCCCGCCGCAGGATCGCGAGCGTCACGCCGGCCGGGTTGTGGAAGTTCGGGATCGTGTAGAGGAACTTGACCCGCCGCCCCGCCGACTCGGCCGTCCGCAGCGCCTCGCGCAGCGCGTCGGGCATCAGGCCGTCCTCGTCCATGGCCACGTGGACCACGTCGGCCTGGTACGCGGCGAACGTGCCCAGCGCGCCGACGTACGACGGCCCCTCGGCGAGGACGACGTCACCAGGATCACAGAAGATCCTCGTCACCATGTCCAGCGCCATCTGCGAGCCGACGGTCACGACGATGTCGTCCGGGTGCCCGCTGATGCCCTCCAGCGCCATCACGTCACCGATCTGATCCCGCAGCTCAGGCAGCCCGTGGGCCGACCCGTACTGCAGCGCGACCAGGCCGTCCTTGGCGATGATGTTCGCTACCTCGCCGGACAGCGAGTCCAGCGGCAGCGCGGCCAGGTTCGGCATGCCGCCCGCCAGCGAGACCACCTCGGGCCTGCTGGCGACGGCGAACAGAGCTCGTACCTCGGAGGCCGTCATGCCGGCAGCTCGCGCCGCGTAGCGGCCGAGGTGCGGGTCGAGGCTTCTGCTGCCTGTTGGCTCGAGGGACATGGCGGGCTCATCTCAGCCGGGGTCAACGCGGTGACGATGCTCGCTGCGCGAGCTTCGCTCAGTCGATCGAGTGTAACCGGGCCGATATTCCCGCCCTGCCGGTTCCAGCGGCCCGTGGAACAGGCTTATCCTGGCGGTGCACACGGTGGTCAGGGCCGGTTCAAGGTCCAGGGTGGGAGGTCAGGTGTCGCGACGCGTTGTGGGCGTCACGCTGGACAACCTCGAGGATCTCCCCAAGCACAGTCGTTCGTGCGTGTACTGGGAGCTCGCCCCGCACCTCAAGGAGCAGGCCGAGGAGTTCGGCACCTCTGAGCTGGAGAAAGAGGCCTGGGTCTCCAGCGTGCTGCTCGAGTGGGGGTCCTGCGGTCGGATCGTCTACAGCGACAAGCTGCCGGTCGGGTTCGTGCTGTACGCCCCGCCGAACGCCGTGCCGCGCGCGTCGGCCTTCCCCACGTCCCCGCCCAGCCCGGACGCGGTCCTGCTGACCGGGTTCATGGTGCTGCCGGAGTTCCGGCGCGGCGGTCTCGGCCGGATGCTGGTCCAGGCGGTGGCCAAGGACCTGACCCGCCGCGGCGTGAAGGCGATCGAGGCGTTCGGCGACGCGAAGCCCGACGAAGAGGTCTCGTGCGTCGTCCCGTCCGACTTCCTCCTCAGCGTCGGCTTCAAGACGGTCCGCCCGCACCCTCGTTGGCCGCGTCTGCGCCTGGAGCTGCGGTCGGCACTGGGGTGGAAGGAAGACGTCGAAGCGGCGCTGGAGAGGCTCCTGGGCACCGTTTCGGTGTCCACGGCGAGCCCCGCGCTGCAGCAGTAGACGGAACAGCCCCGGAACGATCAGTTCCGGGGCTGTTTCATGTGAAACATTCGCTATTCGGCCTTGGCCAGTTCGTGCCGGAGGACGTCGGCGAACGTGAACGTGCCGGTCGGCTGGTCGTTCTGGCCCAGCAGGTACAGGCGCTTGACCGCGACGAGGATGCCCTCGGCCACCACGTCCCGGAACGACGGGTCGGTCAGGCGGCGCCGGTCGTCGGTGTTGGTCAGGTAGCCGATCTCCACGCGCACGGCCGGGCACCGGGTCAGCCGCAGGGTGTCCCACGTCTTGCGGTGCGCACGGCAGTCCTTCAGGCCCGTCCGCACGACCAGCTCGCGCTGGATGAAGCCCGCGAGGGTCTCCCCGATGGTCGACGTGCTGCCGGTGGCCGTGCCGAAGTGGAAGCTCGCCACGCCCTGCGCCAGCGGCGACCGGTTGGCGTCCGAGTGCAGCGACAGGAACAGGTCGCCGCCCACCTCGTTCGCGAACTGGGCGCGGTCCGGCTCCGACGGGCACTGGTCGGGCCCGCGGGACAGCAGCGCCTGCATGCCGGTCGCGGCCATCTTGCCCTCGAGCCTGCGCGCCAGGTCCCACACCAGGTCGGCCTCGTTCACGCCGGCCACCGAGACACCGGTGTCGGTGCCGCCGTGACCCGGGTCGATGACGATGCGCTTGCCACGCAGCCGCGGTCCCGCCTTGCGGACCCGCTCCTGCTCACGCAGCAGCACCGGCGAGCCGCCACGGGCCCGCGGCGACAGCTGGCGCAGCGCCCGCACCGTCTCGGCGCCGCAGATGCCGTCGACGGTCAGCCCGTAGTCCCGCTGGAAGTTGCGCAGCGCGGCCTCGGTCTGCGCGCCGAACACGCCGTTGGCGCGCCCGGCGTCGTACCCCAGCTCCAGCAGGCGCTCCTGCAGCGTCATGACGTCGTCCCCGCTGACCGGCGACGACACGAGGTACGCGAGCGGCCGGGCGCCCAGCCGGTACGTGGCGTCCTTCAGCGCGCGGTAGGTGGCCGGGCCGACGAGACCGTCGGCGATCAGGCCACGCTGCTGCTGGAACGTGCTCACCGCGTGCTCGACGGCGGCGTCGTAGACCGCGGCCTCCGGTGGGGCTGACGGATCCGCCGGCAGGAGGCCAAGCCCTGAGAGCGTCGCGCGAACCTCGGCAACAGCCGGTCCCGCGTCACCGCGGCGGAGTACCCGCATGCACCCCTCGCTCGGATCGGGCACCGACCCGAGTCGGCGCAGATTTTCCATTCCTGTCGCAGCACGGCTGCTGGTCCACTATTGTGCCCTGCCGCCGACGCCGGGGCTTGCGGGGTCACGTGCCGCGTCCAACCGCTCACCCCACATGGCACAACGGCGCACACCAAGGAGACGGTGTGCGCCGTTGAACGGTTGTCACCCGGGACGAGTGATCAGATGAAGTCGGAGAGGTCGTTGAGGAGCGCGGCCTTCGGCTTGGCGCCCACGATCTCCTTCACCTTCTCGCCGCCCTTGAAGACCATCAGGGTCGGGATGGAGAGGACCTGGTAGTCACGCGCGACGGTCGGATTCGCGTCGACGTCCAGCTTCGCGACGGTGAGCTTGTCACCGTGCTCGGCGGCGATCTCCTCGAGCACCGGCGCGACCATCCGGCACGGCCCGCACCAGGTCGCCCAGAAGTCGACGAGCACCGGCTTGTCGCTGTTCAGGACGTCCTCGCTGAACGACGCATCGGTGACGGTCACGGTGTTTCCGGCCATGTTCTCTCCCTCTCAGTTCTGCGTCGGGGCGTAGCCGCCGCCGACGAGTTCAGGTGCCGACTCCGCCTTCGGCTCGCCGTGCTCGGCCAGCCAGCGCTCCGCGTCGATCGCGGCGGCGCAACCCGAGCCGGCCGCGGTGATCGCCTGCCGGTAGGTGCGGTCGACCAGGTCACCGGCGGCGAACACGCCGTCGATGTTGGTGTACGTGGTGTGCGGGCGCACCTGGACGTACCCGTCCGCGTCCAGGTCGACCTGGCCCTTGACCAGCGCGCTGCGCGGGTCATGGCCGATGGCCATGAACAGGCCGGTCACGTCCAGCACGGACTCCTCGCCGGTCACGGTGTTCCGCAGCTTCACGCCGGAGACGTTGCCGTCCCCCAGCACCTCGAGCACCTCGGAGTCGAGCTGCCAGCGGATCTTCTCGTTCGCCCTCGCCCGCTCGAGCATGATCTTCGACGCCCGGAACTCCTGGCGCCGGTGGACGATCGTGACCGACCGCGCGAACTTGGTCAGGAAGGTGGCCTCCTCCATCGCGGAGTCACCGCCGCCCACCACGGCGATGTCCTGGTCGCGGAAGAAGAAGCCGTCACAGGTGGCACACGCGGACACGCCGTGCCCGAGCAGCTCCTGCTCACCGGGCACGTGCAGGTACCGGGCGGCGGCGCCCATCGCGAGGATGACCGCCTTCGCGGCGTACCGGACGCCGTTCGCGGTGACGTACTTCACCGGGCCGTCCAGCTGTACCTCGTCGACGTCCTCGGCGCGCAGCTCCGCACCGAAGCGCTCGGCCTGCGCCCGCATCTGCTCCATGAGGTCCGGGCCCATGATGCCGTCGCGGAAACCGGGGTAGTTCTCCACCTCGGTGGTGGTCATCAGGGCGCCGCCGAACTGCGTGCCCTCGAAGACCAGCGGCTCCAGCTGGGCGCGGGCCGTGTACACGGCAGCCGTGTAACCGGCCGGGCCGGACCCGACGATGATCACGTCGCGGACGTTCTCGGACATCAGACCTCCGAAGCGGGGCGCTCGTTTGCTGCGCACTCGTGTAACACGATCGTAGGTGCCCGTTGTTCCACGCGTACGTGGTGACCGTGCGCATAGCGCGACCGCGGGTGGCGACCAGGTGCCACCCGCGGTCCGCGAAAAAGTGTGCTCAGCCGATCGACGCGTCGGTGATCAGGTCGCCGGCACAGTCGGGCGCCACGATGACCAGCCGGAACCGGTGGTCGTCCTCGCCGCCCGCGAGCAGCGCGGCGACGCCCTCCTTGCCGTCGAGCGTCACCTCCCGGGCGCCGATGACCGACGGGTCCGCGATCCCCTTCTCCGACAGGCAGTCCTTCAGGCCCTGCTCGTCCTCCAGCGGGCCGTAGTCCTTCTTGCCGGACAGGCCGCTGATCGCCTTGCCGAGGTCGTCGCCCTTCAACGCGAGCGGCGGCTCCTGGCCCGGCGCCTCCTGCGAGCTGTCGCCCTTGTCCCCCGCCACCGGGTTGCCGCCCGTCTCCTGCCCGGGCAGCGCGACGAACGTGATCGCGGCGACGGCAGCGGCGGCGGCCACCAGGCCACCGGCCCAGCCCATCCTGCGGTTGCGCTTGCGGCGGGCCTCGGCCATGTCGGCGACCGGGGCGACCCCCGGCTGCCGCGCGGCGGGCATCGTCCTGGCGGCCTCGGCGGCGATGGCGTTGTCGAGCCGCGCCGCGAAGTGCGCGGGCATCGGCTCGAACGGTCCGTCACCGAGCCCGCCGAGGTCGTGCTTGACGCTGTCGAGCGCGGCGAGGATCGCCTGCGCCTCCGGGTCGCGGTTGACCTGCGCCCACAGCGCCGCGGACTGCCTCGCGTCCAGCGCTCCGGCGTGCAGGTCGGCGAGCACGTCGACAGACCACGGCGGCCCGTTCGGGACCCCCGTTCCCCTCGTGCTGTCTGTCATCGTCCCTCCCAGCGGCGCCGCACCGGCACGTCTCGCCCTTCAACTGCGCCATCTGGGACGTTCGCATCTGCATCGGGGTTCCGCAGATGCCCCAGAACTTTGGCCAGCTTGGCGCGACCCCGCGCACACCGGCTCTTCACGGTGCCCTCCGCGATGCCGAGCATCTTGGCGGTCTCCGCCACCGAGTAGCCCTCCACGTCGACGAGCACGATCGGGACCCGCTGGTCCTCGGACAACGCGTCGAGCGCCTTCTGCACGACGAGCTTCGTCTCCCGCTCGGACATCGAGTCCCGCGGGGCGGCGGGCTCGCCCGGTCCGGTCTCCGGCAGGGGCACGGTCGGCCTGGCCTGCCGGCGCCGCACCCGGTCCAGGCACGCGTTCACCACGATCCGGTGCAGCCAGGTGGTCACCTGCGACTCGGCCCGGAAGGAACCCGCTGCGCGGAAGGCGGAGATGAACGCCTCCTGGAGTGCGTCGGACGCTTCCTCGGGATCCCGGAGGGTGCGCAGGGCGACCGCCCACATGCGATCACGGTGCCGGCGGACCAGCTCGCCGAAGGCACGCGGATCCCCGGCGGCGTGTGCCGCGATGAGGTCGGCGTCCGAGCTGGCAGCGGTGGTCACGTGAGGAGGATATCGGTCGGCCGTTCACCCATTCGCGCTGTGGGGCCGACCACTCGCCGGATGTTCACTGCGCCCGGATGAACTGCACCTCACCCAGTGCCGACTTGTTCCCGTCGCCCAGCTGGGTGATCCAGACCAGCACGTACTGGGTCGGTTCCGCGTTCGCGAGCTTGATCTCCGTCTTGCCGCCCTGCAGCGTGGCCTTGCCGATCACCTTGGTCTCGTCGAGCGACGGCGTGCCGGACGGGGCGGTGCGGATCTCGACGACCGTGTTCGGGCTCGGCGACTCGATGATCACCGACGCGAACTTCACCGACTCCGCGAACGACGCCATCAGCCCGACCCCGGGCTTGAGCGCCGGGAACTGCTGCTTGTAGGTGTCGGTGCGCCACTCCGTGCCGGGGTCGCCGTCCGTGGCGAAACCGGCGCGGCGCGGGTTGTCCGGGGTGCCGCCGACGTTGAACACCTCGATCGACGCGGGCTGCAGCGGCCCGGCCGGTTTCGGCGCGGGCGGCGCGGTGTCGCCGTTGGTGGGGGTCGGCTGCTCCACGACCACGGTGTCGCCGCCGCTGCTCGCGTCGTCGCCGAAGAAGTCGATCAGCAGCGTGCCCAGCCACGCGAGGATGGCGACGACCGCGATCGCGAGCGCGGTGACGCCGATGGCGAGCTTGCGCCTGCGGGACCGGTCGCGGATCGGCGGTCTCGTGGTCCACACCGGGCCGCCCTCGACGTCGTCGGCCGGCTCGGTGACGGGCCCGAGGAACTCGGTGCGCTCCGCCGACCGCGCGGCCTCGTCGAGCACGGCGAGCAGCGTCGCGCTGGTGTGGATGCCGCCGAGGTGCGTGTCCTCGAGGCTGCGGATCGCGAGCGCGGACAGCTCCGGCGGGACGTGCGGGGCGAGCACGTGCGGCGGCACGATCGAGCCGTCCGGTGTGACCGGTGCGGTCGGGATGGCCTCCGGCCCGCCCGGCAGCGGCCAGCGGCCGGTGAGCAGCAGGTACAGCACCGCGCCGAGACCCTTCACGTCGTCGCGCGGCACGGCCTCCGGCAGCGGGCCGGGGAACGCGAGCCGCAGCATCCCGTCGACGCCGACGCGGATGCGCTGCGGGTGGTCGACGCCGAGCACGAGGCCGGCGTGGTGGGCGCGTTCGACGGCCGAGGCGAGTGGTTCGAGCAGCCGGGCCGCGTTGGCGGCGGGCAGCGGGTGCTCGGCGATGACGTCGATCAGGTCGGTGCCGGTGGACCAGTCGGCGACGATGATGCCGAGCAGGCCCTCACCAGGGGAGATGCCGTTGCCGAGGCTCAGGACGTCCAGCACGCGGGCGGTGGCCGGGTGCTGGAACGCGGCGGCGTGCGCGGCCCGCTCCAGCGTGCGGCGGGCGGCCTGGGCACGCGGGCCGTCGTGCGGGTCGCCGACCAGCACGGTCAGCGCGACGTCGCGGCGCAGCTGCCCGTCGCGGGCGCGCCACAGGTGCGCCTCGGCGCGCAGGTCGTGGCCGAACTGGGCGAGCAGGCGGTACCGGCCGTCCCCGATCACGGCTCCGGGCAGCAGGAAACCCTCCCCGCCTGGCTCTCCGCCGGGGGGCAACTCGCCGGTCAGGGACTCGGTTCGTCTCGTGGTCACTGCTCTCTCCCCGCCCAGCGCCCAGCGCGCGACGGACACCCTCCGCTCGTTGTGAGTATGAAAACGAGGGTACGTGACGTGGGTTCGTTATTCCTGTCGTTGACTACTACCCGCGACGCACCAGTCGGGTGATTCGTTGCGTCGCGGGCTGCAATTCGGGCACCCGGAACGCCGCGAGCAGGCCGAAGGCCACCACGAGCGTCACGAATCCCTGGACCACGAGGTGGACCCACGCGGTCAGCGCCGGTCCGGCGCCGCCGAGCACCAGGTCGGCGAGCAGCGTGGCGCCCCACGCGGCGAGCACGCCGGCGACCCCGGCGACGATCGTCTGGACGATCACCTTCACGACCCGCATGCTCTGCAGCCGCCCGAGCCGCACCCACAGCCACATCTGGCCGAGCACCGCGCCGACCACGTAGGTGAGCGAGTTCACCAGCAGCACGCCGACGACCACGTCCTCCGGCTGGAGCCGGTCGGCGCAGAAGTACAGCAGCGGGATCTTCACGACCGTCATCACGATCATGATCAGCGTGGGCGTGCGGGAGTCCTTCATCGCGTAGAACACCCGCAGCTGCAGCATGACCAGCGCGTACGGCAGGATCCCGAACGCCGAGAACGCGAGCGCGTCGCCGAGCCGGGCCGCGTCGCCGAGGTCGGCCTTGCCGACGGCGAACAACGCGATGCCGACCGCGGAACCCGCGATCGTCAGCATGGCGCTGATCGGCACCAGCATCACGGTCGACAGCCTGCTGCCCAGCGACAGGTCGCCGACCAGCTTCTCGGTGTCGCCGTCGGCGGCCGCGCGGGACATCCTCGGCATGATCGCGGTGAGCAGCGACACGCCGATGACCCCGTACGGCAGCTGGAACAGCAGCCACGCGTTGGCGTAGATCGCGGCGCCGCCCGGCGCGGCCGACGTCAGCACGCGGGTGGTGATCACGACGCCGATCTGGCTGATGGCGGCGTACCCGAGCACCCACAGCGCGAGCCCGCCGAACTCCTTGAGGCGGGCGTCGAAGCCCCAGTTCCAGCGGAACTTGAAGCCGGTCCGCCGCAGCGCGGGCACGAGGACCAGCGCCTGCACGACGATGCCGAGCGTCACGCCGAGGCCGAGGACCAGCAGCTTCACGTCGCCCATGCGGACGGGGTCGAGCGAGATCTCCCCCGGCACGAGCGCGTACGCCCCGATGGTCGCCATGATGACCACGTTGTTGATCACCGGCGCCCACGCGGTCGGCCCGAACACGTGCTTGGCCTGCAGGATCGCCGACAGCAGCGCGAACAGCCCGTAGAAGACGATCTCCGGCAGCAGCAGGTAGGCGAACGCGGTGGTGAGCGCCGAGTTCGCCGACCCGGTCGAGTCGTCCATGTACAGGTTGGTCAGCAGCGGCGCCAGCGCGACCGCGAGGACAGTGCCGCCGACCAGCATGGTCATGCCGACCGTCAGCAGCCGGTTCGTGTACGCCTGGCCGCCGTCCGGGTCGTCCTGCGACCGCACCAGCAGCGGCACGACGACGCTCGCCAGCACACCGCCGAGCAGCAGCTCGTAGACGATGTTCGGCAGCGTGTTGGCCACCGTGAACGAGTCGTTGACCACGCCCAGGCCCGCGACCCAGGCGAGCTGGATCTTCCACACGAACCCCGTGATCCGGCTGACCAGCGTCGCGATCGCCATCGACCCGCTCGCCTTCGCGAGCGAGGGTGGCTGCTGCTGGGACCGGGGCTCCACGGTCTGTGATTGTGACCCGAGGCGCCGGGTCACATCGCCGCTACGGGTCAACGATTTCCTCACTCGCCTCGGGTTCCCCGGCGCGTGCCGCCTTCACCCGGCGGAAGATACGCACCCCGACGAGCAACACGAGCACCGCACCGGCCGTGCCGGTCACGGCGACGCTGATGATGCCGTACGACGTCGAGTTCAGTTCGAGCCGCACCGGTTCGCCCAGCGACGTGCCGCCCGGCGTGGTCAGCCGCACGTCGACGGTGAACCGGCCCGACCTGGACACCTCGGCGGGGATGTAGCGGCCGACCGACGACAGCGGCGGGATCGGCACGTCCTGGATCGTCTCGGGCCGCAGGCCGGGCACGGGGCTGAGCCTGACCCGCACGACGATCGCCACGGGCAGGCCGTTGTAGATCGTGATCGGGATCGGGCTGTCCCCGGACGCGAGCGAGTACGGGCGGCCGGGGTCGTTGACGACGACCAGGTTGCGCAGCCCGTCGAGCCGCAGGTCCACGTAGCCGACCATGCTCGCGGCGCCGTCGACGCGGCCGCGCCATGCCGTGGAGACCCCGCGCAGGAGGCCGTACTGCAGCGGCGCGAGCAGCTGGTTCGGCTCGACCCGCGTGGTGTTGTCCGCGGGCATCGCGTCGAGCATGTCCCGCCGCGTCGCGTTGACCCGCATGACGTCCGCGGTGATCTGGGCCGGGATCTCCAGCCTGCTGTCCTGCGTGGAGTAGGTGATGCTCTCCGCGGTGCCCCCGTCGGGCGCCTGGACCGCCTGGTCCAGCGGCAGCGGGCTGGTGAACCCGCCGTCGAACAGCTGCCCGGCGAGGGCGAGGAACTGGTCCAGCTCGGCGTTCGACGCGAGCCACCGCCGCGGCGGCGCGACCAGCACCTGACCGCCGACCCGCTGGTCGAACGCGGCGCGGTAGGCCAGCGCGGCGAGCCCGTCCTGCACGGACACACCCGTGTCGCCGGACGGCGTGCGCGGGTTGCTCGCGAGCGCGTTCGAGACCAGCGAGTCGACCGGCAGTGCCCGGACCGGGTTCGCGGTCTGCGGGGCGTTGAGCACGTACGGCGCGCGGCCCTCGACGTTGCGCAGGTGCGCCGGATCGGCCAGGACCGTCGGCGAGCCGCCGGTCGACAGGCCGACCAGCGTGTTCTGGTCGAAGGTGCCACCGGCGGGCCAGTACACGTTCGCCACCGGCGCCACCGACAGCAGCCTGCCGGTGATCGCGGCGCCGTTGGGCACGGCCAGCTGGCCGAGGTCGGTGGCGCCCGCGCGGGACAGCGCGGACAGGTCGGCGTCGGCGTACGGCACCGACAGGACGCAGTGGCCGCGCGTCAGGTCCTGCACGCGGGTGAGCCAGTCGGCCGCCGCCTGCGCGCCCTTGCCCGCGACGAGCTTGCCGCCGGCGGTCCGCACCCGGTAGCCCTCGGTCATCTTCGAGACGGTGTCCAGCAGGTCCGGGTCGACCACGAAGCAGATGGACCGCAGCAGCTCGACGTTCGCGGTGGTCGCCGTGAGCACGGAGTTGAGCAGGTTGAACAGGCGGCCGCCCGCGGCGAGCGAGTCGGCCAGCGCGTCGTCGGCGAGCAGCGTGCTGTTGTCGGTGGCGGGCAGCGACCTCGGCTGCTCGTCCAGCAGCGGCCACAGGATCGTCACCGCGGGCGGGGTCGCCTTGGGCCGGGCCGCCGCGCCGCCGCCCGGCACGGACAGCACCGGCAGCGGGATGGACACGGCGGCGAGCCGGGCCTGGTCGCTGTAGTCCGGCCTGCCGTTGACGTTGACCAGCAGGGGGTAGACCCCCGGCTCGTCGATGCCGAGCGTCTTGCCGTCGCCGCGGACCGGGATGCTCAGCGAGAGGTTCGCACTGTCGCCCGGCTGGAGCGACTCGCTGACGTCGGTGAACTCGCCGGTCGCCGTGTCGGTGGGCTGGTTGCGCACGTCGCGCATGGCGCGGTCGGACTCGATCGCCTCGCCGCGCTGCAGCCGGACGCTGATGTCCTCGATGCGCCGGTCACCGGTGTTGGTGACCTTGCCGGTGACCGTCACCCGCTGGGTGGTGGCCGTGACCACGCGCGGGGACATCGTGTCGACCGTCAGCTGCAGGCGGGGCTGCCCACCGCCCGCGGGTGGCACCGGCTGCCCGATCGGCTGGGCATGGGCGGGGTCCGCCGCGGTGAACGGTGCGGACAGTGCGAGCAGTGCGGACGCGAGCAGTGCCGCACCCGCCCGCAGGCCGCGCGTCATGGTTGGTCAGCCCCCATCAGCCTCGACCGGTACGTCCTCGGTGGTCTCGTCGACGTGGATCGCGAGCAGCTCGAGCGCCTTGCGGACGAGGCGGCGCTCATCTGCGTACGCAAGCCTGTCCTCCAGTTCGTCCAGCGCGACCCAGTCCACCTCGGTCACCTCGACGTCCTCGTCGGACAGGTCGCCACCGCGCTCCTCCATGAGGAAGTGGTGCACGGTCTTGTGGATCCTGCGGCGTTCCGCGACGAACCAGTAGTCGATGGTGCCGAGCGGTCGAATTATCTCGCCCTGGATGCCGGTCTCTTCCCCGACCTCCCGCACGGCGGTCTGCTCCGGGGTCTCGCCCTCCTCGATGTGGCCCTTCGGCAGCGACCACAGCAGCCGTCCGCGCCGGTCGAGCCTGCCGATGAGGACGATCTTGTCGCGGGCCACGTTGACGACGACGCCACCCGCCGAGGTCTCGTCGACCGCGGCCATGCGCCGCCCGCGTCGCCTGCCGCGGCGCCCCGACCGGGCGCCACGCGACCTGCCGGACGACGGGGGCATGCTCGCGATCGTAATGCTGGTACAGCGTCCGGGTTGCCCGATCAGGACAGTTACGCTCGTTCCCCGTGTCAACAACCCACGCCATCGACGCGAACGCCCGTGCCGAGGAGGAACAGGTGCGCTTTCCCGTGGCCGACGAGCTGGCCGACCGCTTCGCAGCGGCCGGGCACCGGCTGTACCTCGTCGGCGGCACCGTGCGCGACGCGATGATGGACCGGCTGGGCAACGACCTGGACTTCGCCACCGACGCGCGGCCGGAGCGGGTGCGGGAGCTGCTGACCGGGTGGGCGGACGCGATCTGGGACACCGGTATCGCGTTCGGCACCATGGGCGCGGCCAAGCGCGGCACCACCGTGGAGATCACCACGTTCCGGTCCGACTCCTACGACCGGATGAGCCGCAACCCCGAGGTGAGCTTCGGCGACTCGATCGAGGGCGACCTGCTGCGCCGCGACTTCACGGTCAACGCGATGGCCATCGACATGGTCACGAAGAAGTTCGTCGACCCGCACGACGGCCGCGGCGCGCTGAAGCGGCGCGTGCTCGACACGCCGGCCACCCCGCAGGAGTCGTTCGCCGACGACCCGCTGCGGATGATGCGCGCGGTCCGGTTCGTGAGCCAGCTCGGTTTCACCGTCGCGCCGCGTGTGCTGGCCGCCATCCGCGAGATGGCGGGCGAGATCCAGCGGATCACCGCCGAGCGGATCCAGGTCGAGCTGTCGAAGCTGCTCACCGGCCGCCACCCGCGCCGGGGCATCGAGCTGATGGTCGACACCGGGCTGGCCGAGTACGTGCTGCCCGAGGTGCCCGCCATGCGGCTGGAGATCGACGAGCACCACCAGCACAAGGACGTCTACCAGCACTCGCTCGTGGTGCTGGACCAGGCGATCGACCTGGAGGAGCCCGGCGCCGAGCCGGACCTGGTGCTGCGGCTCGCCGCGCTGCTGCACGACATCGGCAAGCCGCCCACCCGGCGGTTCGTCGAGGGCGGCGGCGTGAGCTTCCACCACCACGAGGTCGTGGGTGCCAAGATGGTCCGCAAGCGTTTGCGCGCCCTGCGGTTCTCGAAGGAGATCACCGAGGACGTCGCCCAGCTCGTGTACCTCCACCTGCGGTTCCACGGCTACGGCAAGGGCGAGTGGACCGACTCGGCGGTGCGCAGGTACGTGACCGACGCCGGTCCCCTGCTGTCCCGGCTGCACAAGCTGGTCCGCGCCGACTGCACGACCCGCAACCGGCGCAAGGCGGCCGCGTTGCAGCGCACCTACGACGACCTCGAGGCCCGGATCGCCCGGATCGCCGCCGAGGAGGACCTGGCGAAGGTCCGCCCGGACCTCGACGGCAACGAGATCATGCGGCTCCTCGGCCTGCCGCCGGGCCCGCTCGTGGGCAAGGCGTGGCGCTACCTCAAGGAGCTGCGCCTCGACCGCGGGCCGCTGGACCACGACGAGGCGATCGCCGAGCTGCGCAAGTGGGCGGAGTCGGAAAACATCGCGCCCCCGGCCGAGTCCTGATCTAGAGTCGGACGCACTCCGAACCGGGTTCTCCAGAAGTACGCCGCAGCGCGGGAGCCCACCACCAGGAGGGGCGGCACGTTCCTTTGCCGTCCCCTCCGACAGGAGTTCTCCCGATGAAGATCGGTCTTGGCCTGCCCGTCTCCGACCCGGTGGCGTTGCTCGACTGGGCCCGCCGCGCCGACGCCGGCCCGTTCAGCACCCTCGGCCTGCTCGACCGGCTCGTGTACGACAACCCGGAGCCACTCGTCACGCTCGGCGTGCTCGCCGGCGCCACGTCCCGCGTCCGGCTGCAGACGGAGGTCCTGCTCGCCCCGCTGCGCGAACCGGCGCTGCTGGCGAAGCAGGCCGCCACGCTGGACCGGCTGTCCGGCGGACGGTTCGTCCTCGGGCTCGGCGTCGGCGGCCGGCTCGACGACCACCTCGCCTCGGGCACCGACATCCGCACTCGCGGCCGCCGCCTCGACGAGCAGATGGCGGTGATGCGCCGCGTCTGGACCGGTGAGCCGTACAGCGACGAGGTCGGCCCGATCGGCCCCGCGCCCGCCCGGCCCGGTGGTCCCGAGGTGCTGTTCGGCGGCTTCCAGCCCGCCGCGCTCGCCCGCGTCGCCCGCTGGGGTGACGGGTTCCTCGCCGCGGCGCCGCCGTCGTGGGCGGGCAGGCTGTTCGACACCGTCCGCACGTCGTGGGCCGAGCACGGCCGCGACGGCGCACCCCGGATCGTCGCCCAGGTCAACGTGGCGCTCGGGCCCGAGGTCGAGCAGGCCCGCGCCGCGATGGCCGCGTACTACGCGTTCACCGGCCGCGCGCGGTACATGGTCGACGGCCTGCTCACCACGCCGCGGGGGATCCGCGACGCCATCCGGCAGTTCGCCGACCTCGGCGCGGACGAGGTGGTGCTGTACTGCCACGGCCGCGACCCCGAACAGGTCACGCTGCTCGCTGACCTCGTCGGCTGACCAGTTCGAACCCCGTGATCCCGGCCAGGTACAGGACGGTCGCCGCCACGATGAGGGCCACCGACTCGCCGTTGGCCGGGATCACGGTGGCCGCGATCGCCACCGCAAGCGCTTGCGTGATGTTGAACAGCATGTCGTAGAGGGCGAACACCCGGCCGCGGGCCTCGTCGCCGATGTCGCGCTGGACGGCCGCGTCCACGCACAGCTTCACGACCTGTCCGGTGTAGGCGATCAGGAACGCGGCCGCCAGCGTGGTCGGCAGCAGCATCGGCAGGCCGAGCCCGAACTGGGACAGGGCGGCCACGCCCAGCGCGATGAACACCGTCCGCTTGCGCCCCAGCGCCGTGACCAGGCGCGCGGTGGTCAGGCCCGCGACGAAGATGCCGACCCCACCCGCGCCGAGCACCACGCCGAGACCGGGCAGCCCGGCCTCGATCGGCCCCCAGTCCTCGAAGCTGTAGCGCATCAGGATCACGGTCAGCAGCAGGGAGATGCCGAACGCGGCGCGGTGCGCGAGCAGCGCGCAGAACCCGGCGGCGACCGTCGGCGTGCGCACGGCGACCCGGCCGCCGTCGAACAACCCGTTCGCGACGGCCGCGATGGCCGTGGCCGGTTCGACGATCCGGTCGGGCCCGAGCGCGCCGCGGGCGAACCGGGCCGCGAGCCACGCGGCAAGCACCGACCCGATGACGGCGACCGCCGCGGTCAGCCCCGACCCCGCGTTGTCCGCCCCGAACACGGCGCGCAGCCCGACCGCGCACCCGCCGCCGAGCACGGAGATCACCGCGCCGAGCGTGACCGCCAGCGCGTTCGCCTCGACGAGGTTGGGCACCGGCACCACGTGCGGCAGCGACGCGGACAGCCCGGCGCCGACGAACCGGCTGATGCCGATGACGATCAACGCGAGCAACAGGATCGGGAACCCCGCCACCCCGGTGCCGACACAGATCGCCGACAGCAGGATCAGGGCGCCGCGGGTCAGGTTCGCCACGACCAGGACCCGGCGGCGGTCCCACCGGTCGAGCAGCGCGCCGGCGAACGGCCCGATGACCGAGTACGGCAGCAGCAGCACGACGAACCCGGCCGCGATCTCCGCCGGGGAGACCGCCCGTTCCGGGTTGAACACGACCGCGCCCGCCAGCCCGGTCTGGAACAGCCCGTCGCCCCACTGCGAGGAGAACCGGCTGAACAGCAGCCTGCGGAAACCGTCGATCGCGAGCAGCCGACGGGCACCGATCCTGATGTGGTGTGGATCGAACACGTCAGCGGAGGTGGTCACGGTGGTTGAGCCTATGGGACGGAATCGGCCGGGGAGCGCCCCCAGACCCCTGGGATCCGAACGGCGGGTGTGCCACTCGCGTGACGCACCCGCCGTTCGAACGGCTGGGCACCCGGTCGCCTCTCGGCGGTTGGCGCGACGTGGCTCCTGCCGAACGGTATTCCACGAAGGCAATTCTGGTTGAGCCCGGGGGACACAATGGTGTCCAGCCACCTCCTCCAACGAGGAGGCCCCTCCCATTGTTCCCCAGGTACCGTAGGCATGCTGGATTCCCGCTGAATGAATGGGATCATGTCCTGGTGCGATCCGACGCTCCCGACGCGGCCGTTGAGCCGGGCACGCTGCTCGTCGCGGCACCCAGTCTGACCGACTCGAACTTCCGCCGGACCGTCGTGTTCGTGATAGACCACCGCGGCGAAGGCACCCTCGGCGTCGTGCTGAACCGGCCGAGCGAGGTCCCGGTCGACGACGTGCTGCCCAACTGGGGTCCGCACGTGACGAACCCGGGCTCGGTGTTCGTCGGCGGCCCGGTCGAGCAGAAGACGGCCCTCTGCCTGGCCTCCCTGCGCACCGGCGAGGAGGCGAACGGGGTGAAGGGGCTGATCGGGGTGCGCGGCCCGGTCGCGCTCGTCGACCTCGACGCCGACCCCGAGGTGCTGGTGCCCAAGTTCAAGGGCCTGCGCGTGTTCGCGGGCTACGCCGGCTGGGACGTCGGCCAGGTCGCGGGCGAGATCGAGCGCGGTGACTGGATCGTGGTCCCGGCGCTGCCGAGCGACGTGCTGGCGCCGACGGACCAGGACCTGTGGGGCCGGGTGCTGCGGCGGCAGGGGATGCCGCTGGCGTTACTCGCCACCCACCCCGGCGACGTCCGCACCAACTGAGTCCTTCTTCAGCGCGGCGGCACCGCAGCCGCCGCACTGGCAGCCCTTGCAGCCCGCGGGCAGCTCCGGCTCCGGCTCGGGCACGGCTTCCGCGGCCCGGTGCCCCAGCACCCCGCCCGCCCCGGCGATGACCAGCGTGCCGAGCAGTGCGATGACCGAGGTCACGACGATCGCGGCGGTGCCGGTCATGGCGAGCGCGATGCCGCCGCCCGCGATCCCGACCACCCCGGCGACCGCGATGGGCAGCCCGGCGACCTTGTTGCCGACCCGGAACGTCTCGTCGTCGCGCAGGGTCGCGGGGGTGCGCACACCACCGAACCGGTTGCGCGGCAACCGCTCGAGGAACCCGAGCACACCGACGGACGCGACGACCAACCCGACCACCAGCGGAACCAGCGCGACTACGAACACGAGTCGATGGTAAGCCGGGACCACACCCGGCCCGCGTACCAGGTCGTCCACAGCGACAGCAGCCCGACCACGGCGAGCAGCAGGAACACGCTCAACCCGGCCATGACGTCCGGGGACAGCAGGTAGACGAGCGGCACTCGCAGCACCGCCTCGGCCAGCAGTGCGATTCCCCACACCACCGACATCAGCACGAACGCACGCCGGTACGCGGGCTCCCGGTCGATCTCGGCCCGCTTCTCCGCGCTCGCCCCGGCCCGCACGGCGACCAGGATCAACGGGTTGCTCCGTGCTGTCGCCAGCAGCACGAGCGCGGCGGCACCTGTTCCGAACGACTCCTTGACCAGGATGAACCGGGCGTCACCGGACACGAACGACAGTACGAGCCCGACCGCGAGCACGGCCGTCAGCAGCGCGGCGATCCCGTCGAACCTCCGGTGCCGCGCGGCCACCCACCCGATCCGCAGCGCGGCGAGCACGGCCCCGGCCAGCAACGCGACCTGCTCGGTCTGCCCGGCAAGCCGCATGCCGTAGTACGCGGCGAGCGGCAGCCCGGCGTCCCACAGCAGGAGCGCGATCACCGGACGAACTCCAGGAGGCGCGCGTTGACCGCGTCCGGCGACTCACCGGCGATGGCGTGCGTCGCGTCCGGCCACAGCTCGGCTCGCACGTCCGGCAGCAGCGCCTCCGCGCGGGCGACGGCCCGCTGGGCGTCGTGCATGACGCTGCGGCCCGCGATCAGCGCGAGCACCGGAAGCGTGACCGACCGGAGTTGCTCGTCGGTGAACAGCGCGGGGACGGGCAGTGCGATCGTGAACGTCCGCAGGCCCTCGTCGATGATCGTCGCCACCGGGTCGTCGGCGGACACCTCGGCGCCGCCCGCGGTCCACCGCAGGAACGAGGGCCGGGCCCACCGCCGGATACCCGGGATGAGCGTGAGCGTCGTCCGCACCAGCAGCGGCACCGGGAACTCCGCGAACGTGCGCACCGGGTCGATCACCGTCAGCGACGCGAGCCGCGCCGGTGCGCGCACGGCCTGGTTCATGGCGAGCCAGCCGCCGAACGAGTACCCGACGAGGTGCACCCGGTCCAGGTCCAGCCCGGCGAGCACGGCGTCGATCCACGCGGCCTGGTCGGCTGCGTCGCGGATCGGCGCGGTCTGCTCGCTGCGGCCCGGCTCACCGAGCAGGTCGACGGTCCACACCGGGTGCTCGGCGGCGAGCGCGGCGAGGTTGGGCTCCCACATGATCGAGGTGCCCGCCCGGCCCGGCAGCAGCACGAGCGGTGCCGGGCCCGGTTCCCCGAACCGGTAGACCCGCGCGGTGCCGAAGTCCGTCGGCACGTCGTGCTGCTCCTCGGGCGCGGGCAGCGTGGTGAACGCCTTGTCGTAGGCCGCGTCGTACTCGGCGCGCGCCCGTGCGGACAGGAACCCCATCCATGCCTCCCCCGTTTGACGATACGATCGGATCGTAAACAGGCTGCCGGATTTTTGCAATCCGAACGTATTGCGAAGGGGTGCGATGCCGAAGCGGGTCGACCACGAGGAACGGCGACGGCTGATCGCGGCGGCGGTCCGGCGCATCGCCGCCGACCGCGGCCTGGAGGCGGTGAGCCTCGGCGAGGTCGCGGCCGAGGCGGGCATCTCGAAGGGCCTGGTGCAGCACTACTTCCCGACCAAGGACGCGATGCTCCGGTACGCCACCGGCACGCTCCGCACCCAGGTCGAGGACCGCGTCGGCGTCCCGGCCACGCTCCGGGACCTGGTCGTCGCGCTGCTCCCGCTCGACGCGGCGGGCCGCGCGGAAGCGCTGGTGGCGAACGCGTTCCTGGTCCGCGCGCTCAAGGACGAGGAGATCGCGGACCGCTTCCGCACCGGCCACGCCCAGCTGACCGAGGCGCTGGCCACGATGATCGCCGCGGCCCAGGCCGACGGCGCCCTGGCGGCCGACCTCGACCCGGCCAGGGAGGCGGACCTGCTGCTGGCGGTCGTGAGCGGCCTCGGTGACGCGGTCCTGCTCGGCCACCGCACCCCGGAGGACGCCGTCGCCCTGGTGGAACACCACTTGTCCCGGTTGGAGCCCTGACGAACGGGGTTGGCCTGCGCGATAGACTGGTGGTATGAGCGCCGGACGCCTGCTCCTTAGCCGGCCGCGCTGACCGACCTACCAGGTCAGTGCGGCTAACCCCTCGTGCCCTGCGGCAGAGGGGTTTTTTGTGTTCCGGAGCAGAGCAACCAGGGAAGGACCCACGATGAGTGACGCCGCCGCAGTAGCCGGCTCGGAGGCCGTGCCCGAACACCGCTACACGGCCGCGCTGGCCAACTCCATCGAGAAGCGGTGGCAGGAGCACTGGGCCGAGCACGGGACGTTCGAGGCGCCGAACCCGGTCGGCCCGCTGAAGGGCGACGTGCCCGACGACAAGCTGTTCGTGCAGGACATGTTCCCGTACCCGTCGGGCGCGGGCCTGCACGTCGGTCACCCGCTGGGCTTCATCGGCACCGACGTCTTCGCGCGCTACCACCGCATGACCGGCCGCAACGTCCTGCACACCATGGGCTTCGACGCGTTCGGCCTGCCCGCCGAGCAGTACGCGGTGCAGACCGGCCAGCACCCGCGCAAGACGACCGAGGAGAACATCGACCGGTACCTGCGGCAGATCCGCAGGCTGGGCCTGGGTCACGACGAGCGCAGGCGCATCGCCACGACCGACCTGGCGTACTACCGCTGGACGCAGTGGATCTTCCTGCAGATCTTCAACTCCTGGTACGACGAGGACCAGCGGAAGGCCCGCCCGATCGCCGAGCTGGAGGCCGAGTACGCGTCCGGCATGCGCACGGCCGCGGACGGCCGCCCGTGGGCGGAGCTGTCGCGGGTCGAGCAGCGCAAGGTCATCGACTCGCACCGGCTGGTCTACCTGTCCGACGCGCCCGTCAACTGGTGCCCCGGGCTGGGCACGGTGGTGGCGAACGAGGAGGTCACCGCCGACGGCAAGAGCGAGCGCGGCAACTTCCCCGTGTTCCGCAAGAACCTGCGCCAGTGGATGATGCGGATCACCGCGTACGCCGACCGCCTGGTCGACGACCTGGACCTGCTGGAGTGGCCGGAGAAGGTCAAGTCCATGCAGCGCAACTGGATCGGCCGCTCGAAGGGCGCGCACATCCGGTTCCCGGTGCCCGGGGACGTGATCGAGGTCTTCACCACCCGCCCCGACACCGTGTTCGGCGCGACGTACATGGTGCTGGCGCCCGAGCACCACCTGGTGGACCGGCTGGTGCCGGACGCGTGGCCGGCGGGCACGGACGAGCGGTGGACCGGCGGGCACGCGACGCCGAAGGAGGCCGTGGCCGCGTACCGCCGCGCCGCGTCGCAGAAGTCCGAGCTGGACCGCCAGGAGAACAAGGAGAAGACCGGTGTGTTCGTGGGTGTCCACGCCACGAACCCGGTCAACGACACCCGGATCCCGGTGTTCATCGCCGACTACGTGCTGATGGGCTACGGCACCGGCGCGATCATGGCGGTGCCCGGCCAGGACCAGCGCGACTGGGACTTCGCGACGGTGTTCGGCCTGGACATCGTCCGCACGGTCCAGCCGTCGGAAGGCTTCGACGGCGAGGCCTACACGGGCGAGGGACCGGCGATCAACTCGGGCTTCCTGAACGGCATGGACGTCGACGAGGCCAAGAAGACGATCATCTCGTGGCTGGAGCAGAACGGCCACGGCGAGGGCAGGCTGCAGTACAAGCTGCGCGACTGGCTGTTCGCCCGCCAGCGCTACTGGGGCGAGCCGTTCCCGATCGTCTACGACGAGGACGGTCTGCCGCGCGCACTGCCCGAGTCGATGCTGCCGGTCGAGCTGCCCGAGGTGGACGACTACTCGCCGAGGACGTTCGACCCGGAGGACGCCGACTCCGAGCCGTCGCCGCCGCTGTCGCGCGCGTCGGAGTGGATCGAGGTCGAGCTGGACCTGGGCGACGGGGTCAAGAGGTACCGCCGCGACGCGAACGTGATGCCGCAGTGGGCGGGTTCGTGCTGGTACCAGCTGCGCTACGTGGACCCGACCGACGAGGAACGGTTCTGCGAGCCGGAGAACGAGCGCTACTGGCTGGGCCCGCAGCCGCAGGTCCACGGCCCGGACGACCCGGGCGGCGTCGACCTGTACATCGGCGGCATCGAGCACGCCGTGCTGCACCTGCTGTACTCGCGGTTCTGGCAGAAGGTGCTGTACGACCTGGGCCACGTGTCGGCGAAGGAGCCGTACCGGCGCCTGTTCAACCAGGGCTACATCCAGGCCTACGCCTACACCGACGCGCGGGGCGTGTACGTCCCGGCGGAGGAGGTCGTCGAGCGCGACGGCAAGTACTTCTGGCACGACCAGGAGGTCAAGCAGGAGTACGGGAAGATGGGCAAGAGCCTGAAGAACGTCGTCACGCCGGACGAGATGTGCGAACGGTACGGCGCGGACACGTTCCGGTTCTACGAGATGGCCATGGGCCCCATGGACGTGTCCCGGCCGTGGGCGACCAAGGACGTCGTGGGCGCGCAGCGGTTCCTGCAGCGCATGTGGCGCAACGTGGTCGACGAGACCACCGGTGAGGTCCACGTGTCGGACGAGGAGCCGGACGAGGCGACGCTGCGCGCACTGCACAAGGCCATCGACGGCGTCCACGCCGACTACGCGAACATGCGCTTCAACACGGCGGGCGCGAAGCTGATCGAGCTGAACAACCACGTGACCAAGACGTACGGCACCAAGCCGGCGCCGAGGTCCGTGGTGGAGCCGATGGTGCTGATGCTGGCCCCGCTGTGCCCGCACATCGCGGAGGAGATGTGGGCGGCCCTGGGCCACGAAGGCTCCCTGGCCCACGGCCCGTTCCCGGTCGCGGACGAGAAGTACCTGGTCGAGGACACGGTCGAGTACCCCATCCAGGTCAACGGCAAGGTCCGCGCCCGCGTCACGGTTCCCGCGTCGGCCGGTCAGGACGAGGTCAAGGCCGCCGCCCTGGCGGAGGAGAAGGTCGTGGCACTGACCAACGGCGGCGAGCCCCGCAAGGTCATCGTCGTCCCGGGCCGCCTGGTGAACGTCGTCCTCTGACACGAAACGGCTGTGAACCCCCTTAACGCTTGACATCGTTAAGGGGGTTCACGGAAACTCCCTTCATGCCCGGGGGACACGACACGACGCTGGTCGGCCTGGCCGACGTGGCCAAGCTCGCCGGTGTCACCCGGCCTGCCGTCAGCAACTGGCGGCGCAGGCACGACGACTTCCCCGCGCCGGTCCGGGAGACGGGTGCGGTCAGCCTGTTCTCCCTGCCCGAGATCCGGGCGTGGCTCGCGGAACACGGCAAGGGGCTGGCGCCGCCGTCGGCGCGCGCCGAGGTCGCGGCCGCGCTCAACAGGGTGCGGGGTGCCGTCACCGTCACGTCGGTGGTCGAGATGTGCCTGAAGGTGCTCGCCGTGCTGGTCACCGACGAGAACAGCGCGGACCACGACTTCCGCACCCTCGTCGGCCGGGGTGAGGAACTGGTGGGCGACGACCTGTCGCGAGGATGGCTCGCCGACCCGGACGACGTGGCGAACGCGACGCCGATGCTGGCCTCGCTACCCCGGCTCGTCAGTGAGCACGGCGCGGTCGCGGTCTGCGAGGCCCTGCTCGCCGAGGCCGCCGACCAGGAGCGCCGAGCTCCCTGGCTGCTCACCGCACCCGGTCTCGTCGATCTCGTGCTCGCCCTCGCCGAGCCCCACCTCCGCGGCACGGTCTACGACCCGGCCTGCGGTCTCGGCACGCTCCTGATGGCCGCGCACGAACGGGCGGGCGACCGGGTCGAGCTGGTCGGCGACAACGAGAACCGCCGCGCACACATGGTCGCCACGCTGCGGGCGCTCATTCACGGCGTCCCCGTCACGCTCCACGGTGCGGACGGGTGGGCCCACCGCAGGACCGCCGACGTGGTCCTCGCCGCGGCCCCGGCCACCCACGACACCGGTGCGGCCATGGTCTGGTGGACCGCCCGCTCGCTCAACCCCGGCGGGCACGGCTTCACCGTGTCGCCCCGCCCGGTGCTCGTGCGCGGCGGCGAGGACCGGCGAATTCGCGCGGAACTGGTCCGCGACGGCATGGTCGAAGCGGTGGTCGAACTGCCACCCGGGCTGTACGACGGCACCACCGCACGATCCGCGTTGTGGTTGCTGCGGCCACGTGGTGGTGCGCGATCCGACGTCCTGCTCGTCGACGCGTCCGGGGCGTCCGTCCGGCGGGAAGCCAGGCCGGAGCTCGACAAGCACGACATCGCCGCCGTCGTGGCGACGGTGCGCACATGGCGTGCTCACGGCAAGCCCGAGCCGACCGGGTTCCCGGCGGTCGTGGTGGCACGCAGCCGGCTCATGACCGGGGAATGCCGGATGGACGTCGCGTCCTGGACCGAGCCCGACGACGCCGCCGACGTGGTCGAACGGTTCGGCGCCGCGCTGTCGCGGATCAGCAGGAAAGCCGACGAACTCGCCGCCGCCACGCTCCCTCCCGAACTCGTCGTCGCCGACGTGGACCGGCGGCCGGTCCACGAACTGGTGCGCGCCGGTGACGCCGAACTGCTTCGCGGTGTGCGGTTGCCGCCGGCCCGCATCGGCCGAGGTGGCACTCCGGTCGTCAGCGAGGACGACCTCCAGGACGACTGGACCGCCCGCGTGACCGTGACCGCCGACGTGCCCGCGAGCCGGCGCGATCTGCCGCTGACGCGGCGTGGCGACGTGCTGATCTCGGTGAGCGACCAGCGAGTGCGGGCCGCGGTGGTGGAACAGGAGGGGGCCGTCGTGCTCGCCCCACTGCAGTGCCTGCGGCTGCGCAGGTCGTCGGCCGCACGCGCGCGGGTGATCGCCGCGCAGCTGTCCGGCGGCAGGGATCCGGTGCGCTACTCGGAGGTCCGCAACCTCGACGTGCGCTGGCCGAGCGACGACGAGTGCGCGCGGATCGCGCGGATGCTCGACCACGTCGCCGAGCTGCGCAGGACCGCGGCGGAGGCCGCCGACGCGGCGGAAGCACTCACGTCCGGCGCACTCGCCGCGCTCTCGGCGGGCGCGATTCCCGTGCCCGACCGGTGGGAGGCGCCATGACGACCCTGTTGTGGCTGGCGCCGGTGCTGACCGCCGGGATCAGCGCTCTCGCGTGGCTCGTCGTGGCGCTCAAGCGGCTCGCGGTCGCGAACGAGCGGACCAAGCAGGCGTTGACCGGCTGTCCCGCCGCGGACCGGGCGGCGGTGCTGGAGGCGGCGGGCCGGTACGCGAAGAGCCTCGGTGGTGAGCGGATGCCGTTCCGCAGGGTGCGGTGACGTGGACCGCGCCACTGGCATCGATCGCTCGGGGGGCTACGCGACCGATGCCAGCGGCGCGAAGCCCGGCCGGAGCCGGGCCCCGACGCTCGGCTTTGCCGGCGTTGGGGCTCTGATGTCTCAGAGACGGGGAACATTGTGGCACCCCGTACGCCTGTGGCTGACTAATCGTTAGCAGTTGCGCACGAATCACCGGATGGCGTACTCACTCGGTTGCGAAGAGTGTTCACATCGCGGCCCTGGCGTCGATGAATGCCTCGACCGCGCGCTCCACGTCCTCGGTCGAGTGGGCCGCGGACATCTGGGTGCGGATGCGTGCCTTGCCGTGCGGCACCACTGGGTACGAGAAGCCGATGACGTAGACACCGCGTTCGAGCAGGAGGTCCGCCATCCGGCCGGCGAGAGCCGCGTCACCGATCATCACCGGGATGATCGGGTGTTCGCCGGGCAGCAGGTCGAAGCCCGCCGCCGTCATCTTCCCGCGGAACAGCTCCGTGTTGGCGCGCAGGCGGGCGAGCAGCTCGCCGGACGACTCCAGCAGGTTCAGCGCGGCCAGCGCCGTCGCCGTGATCGACGGGGCAAGGGAGTTCGAGAACAGGTACGGCCGGGACCGCTGGCGCAGCATCTCCACGATCTCCGCGCGGCCGGACGTGTAGCCGCCGCTGGCGCCACCGAGCGCCTTGCCGAGGGTGCCGGTCACGACGTCGACCCGGTCCTGGACGCCGAACAGCTCCGGCGTGCCCCGGCCCGTCGGGCCGACGAACCCGACCGCGTGCGAGTCGTCGACCATCACCAGCGCGTCGTACCGGTCGGCGAGTGCGCAGATCTCGTCCAGCGGCGCGAGGTAGCCGTCCATCGAGAAGACGCCGTCCGTCGCGATCAGGCGGTACCGGGCACCTTCCGCCTCCTTGAGCCGGCGCTCCAGGTCGGCCATGTCCCGGTTCTTGTACCGCAGCCGCTGCGCCTTGCACAGGCGGATGCCGTCGATCACCGACGCGTGGTTCAGCTCGTCGGAGATCACCGCGTCGTCCGGGCCCAGCACGGTCTCGAACAGGCCCGCGTTCGCGTCGAAGCAGGAGCTGTAGAGGATCGTGTCCTCGGTGCCGAGGAACTCGGACAGCTTCGCCTCGAGCTCCTTGTGCGGTTCCTGGGTGCCGCAGATGAAGCGCACGGACGCCATGCCGAAGCCCCACCGGTCGAGCGCGTCCTTCGCCGCCTGGACCAGCGCGGGGTGGTCGGCGAGGCCGAGGTAGTTGTTGGCGCAGAAGTTCAGCACCTCGGCGTCCGACCCGACCCGGACCGCCGCGTTCTGCGGGGTCGAGATCACGCGTTCCGCCTTGTAGAGCCCCGCGGCCCGGATCTCGTCGAGCTCCGACCGCAGGTTCTCGCGCATGGCACCGAACATCAGGACTCCGTCCAATCCAGGATGACCTTGCCGCACCGGCCGTCGCGCGCGGTGGCGAACGCGGCCTCGTGCTCCGTGTAGTGGAACCGGTGGGTGATCACCGGGGAGATGTCCAGCCCCGCCTGTAGCAGGACCGACATCGCGTACCAGGTCTCGAACATCTCGCGGCCGTAGATGCCCTTGATCGTCAGCATCTTCAGCACCACGTGCGACCAGTCGATGGGGATCTCGTTCGCGGGCAGGCCGAGCATCGCGATCCGCCCGCCGTGCGTCATGTTCGCGATCATCTCGCGCAGCGCCGACGGCTGGCCGGACATCTCCATGCCGACGTCGAAGCCCTCGCTCATCCGCAGCTGGTCGTACACGTCCGCGATCTTCGTGGTGGCCACGTTCAGCGCCAGGTCCACGCCGATCTTGCGGGCCAGCTCCAGCCGCGGCTCGGACACGTCGGTGATCACCACGTGCCGGGCGCCCGCGTGCTTCGCGACCGCCGCCGCCATCAGGCCGATCGGGCCCGCGCCGGTGATCAGCACGTCCTCGTTCAGCACCGGGAACGACATCGCGGTGTGCACGGCGTTGCCGAACGGGTCGAAGATCGCGGCCACGTCCAGGTCCACCTGGTGGGTGTGCACCCACGCGTTCTGCTCCGGCAGCACCGCGTACTCCGCGAACGCGCCCGCCGTGTGCACGCCGAGCCCGACGGTGTTGGCGCACAGGTGCCTGCGGCCGGCCTTGCAGTTGCGGCAGGTGCCGCAGATGAGGTGCCCCTCGCCGGAGACGAGGTCGCCCACCTTCACCTTCGTGACGGCGGCGCCGACCTCCACGACCTCGCCGACGAACTCGTGCCCGACCACGAGCGGCGGGGAGATGGTGTTCGCCGCCCACTCGTCCCACGACTGGATGTGCAGGTCGGTGCCGCAGATCCCGGTGCGCAGCACGCGGATCAGCACGTCCCCCGGGCCGGCGGCGGGCTCGGGCACTTCCGTCAGCTCCAGCCCGGGTCCCTGGGCCACTTTGACCAGAGCCTTCAACTCGTCCTCCTCAGTCCGCCGCGCGGGTGATCCGCAACGACGAGTGGATCAGCAGGTTGCCGATGCGCACGTAGCTCGGCCTGCGGATCACCAGCGAACCCGCGGTGACCGAACCGGACAGCACGAACCTCGGCCGCCCGGTCCCGCTGCCGACCTTGTCCTTGATGCTGCCCGCGGTCATCCGGACCTCGTCGTGCACCACCGACGCGCCGTCGGGCAGCACGAGCCGGACCGACCCGCCGCCGCAGTTCAGCTCGATCCGCACCTCGCTGTGCGGGATGCGGGCCTCGGAGAAGTCCAGGTCGGTCGACCCGAGCCGGTTGTAGATCACCAGCTCGCGCGGCACCGACCAGTTCCCGTTCCGCTTGAGCGTGGCGAAGCTGGCACGCAGCTCCACCGGCTTCTCCCGCACGGGTGCCCGCGTGTCCGTGTGCGTGACGCCCGGGAGGTCGACGAGCACCGCGTTCAGCTCGCCGCGGGTCTTCGCGGCCAGCGCCTTGTCGGTGCGCTCGGTGAACTCGTCGAGCGACAGCATCCCGTGGCCGATGGCCTTCTGCAGCACGTTCACCACGTGCGTGCGTTCGGCGTCGGACACCCGCAGCTCTCGCGGGTCGACGGGGCCGACCGCCCCGGGTTGCTCGCTCACGTTGATCACTCCCCCACGGTGCCGTCCGCGTTGATCCGCCCGAACCGGGCGTACGGGACCAGCGCGGGCGGGATCACGACCGATCCGTCCGCCTGCTGGCCCTGTTCCAGGATCGCCACCAGTGTGCGCCCGATCGGCAGCCCGGAACCGTTCAGGGTGTTGGCGAACCCGCGTGTGCCGTCCTTGGCCTTCGTCCTGATGCCCGCCCGGCGGGCCTGGAACGTGCCGAAGTCCGACACGCTCGAGATCTCCCGGTACCGCTGCTGGCCGGGCAGCCACACCTCGATGTCGTAGGTCCGCTCGGCCGAGAACCCGATGTCGCCCGCCGCGAGCTTCACCACCCGGTACGCGAGGCCCAGCTCCCGCAGGCACGCCTCGGCGTGCGACAGCAGCACGTCGAACTCCTCGGCCGCGCGCTCCGGCGTGCAGAACCGGACCAGCTCGACCTTCTGGAACTGGTGCAGGCGGATCAGGCCGCGGGTGTCCTTGCCGTACGAGCCCGCCTCCGACCGGAAGCACGGCGTGTTCGCGGTGTAGGCGAACGGCAGCTCCTCCGCGGCGAGCGTCTCGCCGGCGTGCAGGTTCGTCAGCGGCACCTCGGCCGTCGGGATCAGGTACAGGTCGCGCTCGGCCACGTCGGTGCGGAACAGGTCCTGCTCGAACTTCGGCAGCTGCCCGGTGCCGGTCATGGTCGGCCGGTTCACGATCACCGGCACGCCGAACTCGGTGTACCCGTGCCGCTCGGTGTGCAGTTCGAGGAGGAACGCGGCGATCGCCCGTTCCAGCCGCGCGCCCGCGCCGCGGGTCACGCTGAACCGGGGACCGGACAGCTTGGTGGCACGCGGGAAGTCGAAGATGCCGAGCTTCTCCCCGAGCTCGACGTGGTCCTTCGGCTCGAAGTCGAACGACGGCGGCTCGCCCCAGGTGCTGACCTGCTCGGCGTCCTCGTCGCTGTTGCCGTCGGGCAGGTCGTCGCTCGGCAGGTTCGGGATGCCCAGCATCACCTCGTCCAGCTCCGCGGCGAGCCTGCGCTGCTGCTCCTCGAGCTCCTGCACGCGGGCCTTCAGCGCGCGGGCCTTCTCCTTGAGCTCGGTCACGTCCTCGCCGCGCTTGGCGGCGGCGCCGACCTCCTTGGCGACCCGGTTGGCCTCCGCGCGGGACTCGTCCGTCTGCCCGATCACCGCCGTGCGCTGGGAGAACAGCTTCTCCAGCGCGGCCAGGTCGAGGGTGAAGCCGCGGCGCGCGAGCTTGCGCACGGCATCCGTGGCCGGGTCGAGCAGAAGGCGCGGGTCATGCATGCGGGCCAGCTTAATGAGCGGAGCTTGCGGAGCGATCGTCGCTACCGAGCGGAGCTTGCGGAGCGATCGTCGCTACCGAGCGGAGCTTGCGGAGCGAGCATTCTTACCGCCGGGTGCCGTCCGGTTCTCCGTCGAGCCCGTGCTCGATGGCGTAGCGGGCGAGTTCGACCCGGTTGTGCAGTTGCAGCTTGCGCAGGGTCGACTGCACGTGGTTCTCCACGGTCCGGTGCGACAGCACGAGCCTGGTCGCGATCTGCCGCGCGGTCAGCCCCTTCGCGACGAGCCGCAGCACGTCGGTCTCCCGGTCGGTCAGCCGCGGCTGGTCCTTCGGCTCGGGGTCGGCGGCCATCCGCCGGTACTCGCCGAGCACGAGGCCCGCGAGACCGGGCGTGAACACGGCGTCGCCCGCCGCCGTGCGCTTGACCGCGTCGACCAGGTCCTCGACCGACGCCGACTTCAGCAGGTAGCCCGACGCGCCCGCCTTCACCGCCTCGAGGACGTCCGCGTGCTCGCCGGAGGCGGACAGCACCAGCACCCGCGTGCCGGCCAGCTCGCCGGTGATCTGCCCGGTCGCGGTCACGCCGGAGCTGTCGCCGAGGTTCAGGTCCATCAGCACCACGTCCGGCCGCACCGTCCGCGCGATCCGCACCGCGGCGGGGGCGTCCCCGGCGGTGGCGCGCACGTCGAAGCCGCGTTCGGTGAGGTCCCGCGCCACCCCGTCCCGCCACATGGGGTGGTCGTCGACGACCATCACCGAGACCTGCGCTGAACCGGTCACTGCGCTCCGCTCCGCGCCCGCGGTACCCGGAGTTCCCACTCGACCCCCTCCCCCGGCGCCGTTTCGAGGCTGACACTGCCACCCAGTTCCGCGACCCGGCCGCGGAGCGAGCGCGCGATGCCCATGCGCCCCTCCCGCTCCGCCTCGGCCACGCGGCCGGGCGGGATGCCGACCCCGTCGTCGCGGACGCTGACCACGATGTCCGACCCGAGGTCTTCGAGCAACACCCAGGCCTTGGCCGCCGTGCCGGCGTGCTTGTCCACGTTGGTGAGCGCCTCCCGCACGGCCGACGTCAGCTCGTTCGCGGTGGCGGCGGGCAGCGGCACCGGCGTCGCGGGCACCGAGACCGACACCCGCTCGGTCTCGAGGATCTTCAGCCGCGCGCCGAGGTCCGCGGCGCCGCTCTCGGTCGACGCGGGCGCGCTCGACACCAGCGCCCGCAGCGCGACCTCCTGCGCACCGGCGAGCTTCGCCAGCTCGGCCGCCTCCCCGCCCAGTTCGGCGCCGCGCCTCCGCACGTGCGCGAGGACCTGCAGCACGCTGTCGTGGATGGACCTGGCGAGCCGTTCCCGCTCGGCCGTCGCGGCCTCCGTGCGCAACGCGGTCTCCAGCCGGGCCGCGGACCGCCGCGACGACGACGCGGCCAGCCCGAGCACGAACCCCACGCCGACGAGCAGCATGAGGTCACGGGTGAGGTCGGTGTCGACGTAGCCGCGCACGCCGAAGTTGAACGCCGCCACCACGCCGCCGAACACCCCGCCCGCGACCGGCCCGGCCGCCACCGCGCCCGCGGCGACGACCCCGGTCACCCACACCGTCGGGATCAGCGGCACCGGCTCGCCGTGCAGCTGCAGCGGGGTGAGCACGAACCGCGAGCTGGTCATGATCGCGCAGCAGATGACGAGGTCGAGCACCGTGAACGCGAGCAGCGACGCAGTGGGCCGCAGGTACCGGACCGCGATGGCGACGGTCCACACGACCATCACGCCGCCCATGACCAGCGCCAGCCACGGGCGCCGGTACTCGTCGACGTGGTAAACGATCACGCCGAGCGCGAACAGCAACGTCAGGACCCGCAACAGCACCGCTGCCCGCCACAGCGGCAGCGTCGGGTCTCGTCGCTCCTGAACCGTCATGGCTCCCAGGTCGCCTTGGTGTCCTGCTTCTCGTCGCCACCCGGCGGTTTCTGCTCGTCCTGGTGCAGGACGTCGATCTCCTCCGGCTCCGCCTCGGTGTCGTGCACCAGCGACTTGATGCCCGCGTTCAGCACCGCCAGCAGCGGCACGGAGAGCAGCGCGCCCGCGATGCCCGCGGCGAGCAGGCCCGCGGTGATCGCCAGCACCACGGCGAGCGGGTGCAGCCGCACCGCGCGGCCGAGCAGCCACGGCTGCAGCACGTGGCCTTCCAGCTGCATCACGCCGATCACGATCGCGAGCACCACGAGCGCCGCGATGAACCCGTTGGCCACCAGCGCGATCAGCACCGCGACCGTGCCGGCGACGACCGCACCGATGATCGGCACGAACGCGGAGAGGAACACCAGCGCCGACAGCGGGATCACCAGCGGCACCTGCAGGATCGCGAGACCGATGCCGATGCCGACCGCGTCGACCAGCGCCACCGCGGCGGTCGCCCGCACGTAGCTGACGAGCGCGCCGAACCCGCGCCTGCCCGCCACGTCCACGCGGTCGCGCACCCGGCTCGGCACACCGCGCATCAGGAAGCGCCAGATGCCGGGGCCGTCGTACAGGAAGAAGATCAGGACGAACACGGTCAGCAGGAAGCCGGTCAGGATCTCGCCGATGGTCGTCGCCGTGGTGAGCGCGCCCTCGGTGATCGCGGCCTGGTTCTCCTGGATCGTGTCGATGGTGTCGTTGATGAACTTGGTGATCTGCTCGTCCCGCAGGTGCAGCGGGCCCTCGGTCAGCCAGGTGTTGATCTGGTCGAGGCTGTCCGACACCTGGGACTGCAGCTGCGGCAGGCCGTTGGTGAACGTGATGATCACGAACGTGAGCAGGCCGCCGACCACGCCGATGCCCGCGATCATCACGATCGCCGCGGCGGCGCCGCGCGGCACGCGCCACTGCACGAGCCGTTCCACCCCGGGCGCCATCAGCGCGGACAGCAGCAGCGCGATCGCGACCGGCACCACGAGGTGCGAGAAGTAACCGAACAGCCAGATGATCACGTACAGCGCGGCGATGACCATGAGGAAGCGCCACGCGAGCGCGGCGCTCACGCGCAGCCCGGTCGGCACCAGACCGGTCACGTCGGCCGGCGGGTTCCTGCGTCGTTTCTTCGGCGGCGGCGGGGACTTCTCTTCGGGAGACGAGGTCACCTAAGCAAGGTATCGAGCGACTCGGACATTTGGCAGCCGATCCACCCGACCACGGCGAACTACGTTCCGTCAGGTCCGGTTGCACAGTGTGTTTTTCACACGATCGGGGGGACTGTCCCGTTCGGACGTGCGAGCACGGGGTGATCGATGAAAGTGTCTCGCTGCACGGCATGCGGGACCCAGTGTGAGCGACCGAACGCTCAGTGTGTGCTCTCCCGCCCCGTCCTACCGGTGAGGTTCAGTGGATCAGGCCATGAGCAACGTCTCGCAGACCGCCGCGTTCGCGCGGCGAGTGGTCTGCCGGACGCTGACGGTCTTCGGCGGCGTGGCCGCCGGGACCGCGCTTGCCTGGGCCCTGTCCACCACCTCCGCCTCGGCCGACACGCAGGCGCTGCAGCCGGTCGAGGACCAGGTGCGCACCGTCGTCACGGACGTGCAGGACTTCGCAGAGCCCGTCACCGGGCCGGTCGAGACCGCGGTCGGCACCCTCGCGCAGTACCTGTCCGACCCCCCGCCGCCGCCGAAGAACCCGTTGCAGGACCTCGGCGACAAGGTGAAGGACGCCGCCGGGAAGTTCCGTTCCGGCGCGCAGGACGGCCTGGCGGGTCTGCCCGGCTGTGCCACCTGCTTCGACGACGGCGCGCAGGACCACTACCCGTCCGACGGCTACGGCCGGTCCGACCTCCCGGCCGCGCAGGCGCAGACGCAGACGCCCGCCCCGGTCACTGCGGTGACCGGCGCACCCGGCGCCGACCCCGACGCCACCGCGCACCGCACCGCGACGGACCGCGCCTTCGCCGACGGCATGAGCAGGCGCGGCTCCCCCGAGCCCGTCCTGCCGCTCCTCCCGGACCTCCCGGGTGTCCCCGCTCCGCTCCCGTTCGCCCCGGCCGGTGTGCCGACCACGGGCGGCCACGGCTCCGCGGGCAACTCGGTCGACTCGCACCTGTTCGCCGCGCTTCCGTGGCAGGACAGCACGTTCGGCCTCACGCGCGGTGGTGTCGCCGCGGCTTCGGACGCGGCCACGCACGGCCGTCCGGGCGCTCAGCCCGGTGTCGCACCTGACTGATCACTGACCGGCGCGTCCGCCGTCAGCGCTGAACGCTGAGCGGATCCAGCACCGCGTCTCTCGCTCGTGCTGCGCGCCTTTCGCCCCCCGCGGGCTTCTTCCCCGCGCCCACCCACAGACCCGGGTGGCCGAATGCCCCCGACGCGCATGCCCCCTCCGCGTCCGCGGCCACCCGCCATACCCCCCAAAGGGAATACGAAAGGAGCATCCGACGATGCAAACCTGGGCGAAGCGAGGTCTCCAGACCGCGCTAGTCACCGGTGGTTTGCTGATGCTGGGTACCGGCATCGCTTCTGCCGACGAGGACGTGAACCCGGACAAGCCGGCATCGCCGCTTGACGGTTCGGTCACCGTCCCCGTCCACCTCGACAACAACGCGCTCGGCTCACCGCTGGGTTCGAAGACCCTGCCTGCCGTGCACCGGGACGTCACCGTCCGCGGCTCCGACGTCACCGGCCACCTGCCGGTCGCGAAGGTCGCGCCCGTCACCGACCCCGTCGTCGCCAAGGCGACCGGGACCGCCGCGCCTGTTGTCCACAAGGCCCAGAGTGCCGTCGCGCCGCTGCCGCAGGACGGCCGTGACTTCGCCGCTCCGCTCGCGGACAAGGCGCAGCCGGTCACCGACAAGCTGACGTCGCTGCCCGTCGTGGGCGACAAGCTGCCCGCCGCCCCGTCGCTGGACAAGGTGAGCGTCCCCGCCGTCGACAAGATGGGCGGGACCCCGGCGCAGGGCAACCAGATCAACGTCGACGTGGTCGTGCCGGTCGACATCTCCGGCAACGCGATCGCGGTCCTCGGCAAGGCCGAGACGACCAACGACTCGGACCACAGCTACGGCTGGAACCACGACGCCGAGGCCGACGGCTCCGGCAGCTTCATCGGCGGCAACGTGGTGGACCTGGACTGGGCGCTCCCGGTGCAGATCACCAACAACGCGGTCGCGGCGCTCGGCAAGGCGTCCGCCGAGGGCACCAACACGCAGGAAGCGTGGTCCACGGGCGACATCGACACCGACGGGTCGCACAGCTTCCTCGGCGGCAACGTGGTCGCGCCGCAGTTCGCGACGCCGGTCCAGGTCGACGGCAACGCGGTCGCGGGCGGCGGCTGGGCCGACGCCACCTCGGAGGCCTCGACCGCCGCGGAGTCCGGCGGTTCCATCCTCACCACCGGTGCGGACAGCATCGGCGGCGGCAACGCCGTGCCGGTGCCGGTGGCCGTGCCCGCGCGGGTCAACGGCAACGCGATCATGGGTCTCGGCAACGCGGACGCGTGGGCCCACTCGACCGCCGACGCCACCGCGGGCGCGACCCGCACCGGCATGTACGGCGTCCCGACCTACGTGCAGACGAACGGCGACCCGGCGCTGGCGGCGGGCAACATCGCGCAGCCCGCGGCCTCCGGCCCGGTCATGCTGTGCGGCAACGCGGGCGGGGCGGTCGGCGAGGCCGACGCCTCCTGCGACACCGCGACCACCACCGACGCGGGCGGCACCAGCCGCACCACCGGTGAGGGTTCCGTCGCCTCCGGCGCCATCGCGGCCGCCCCGGTCGCGCTGCCCGTCGAGGGCTTCGGCAACGCGGTCGCCGGTGTCGGCGACGCGGACGCCATCGCCACCAACACCGTCGACTCGACGGCGGGCGGCGACTCCTACACCCGCGGCCACGACAGCATCGCGTCCGGCACCACGGCCAACGCGCCGGTGGCGGGCACGGCCGACGTGTTCGCGAACTCGGTGGCCGCCGCGGGCGACGCCGAGTCGGCCGTGATGAACGACGCCACCTCGGAGTCCGGTGGCCACACCGGCACCACGGGCGACGACTCGCTGGGCGGCGGCAACATGGTCACCTCCCCGGTGAGCACGCCGACCGAGCTGTACGGCAACTCCGCGGCGGGCGTCGGTGGCGCCGACGCGGCGGGCGCGGAGACCAAGACCGTGTCCTCCGGCGGCGGCAACAACACCGACGACGACAACGGTGTGGTCGCCTCCAACCTGGTGCACACCCCGGTCGCGACGGCGGCGCAGGCGTTCGGCAACAGCGCGGGCGCGGTGGCCTTCACCGACGCCGCGGCGACCGCCGACAACGAGGTCACCGCCGGTGGCGACAGCAACGCGACCGGCACCGCCGGTCTCGGGTCCGGCAACATCGGGCAGGTCCCGGTTTCCGTGCCGTTCCAGGTGTTCGGGACCGGCGCCAGCGGTCTCGCCAAGGGCACGCAGGCCGCGGTGAACGAGACCGACATGGCGGCCGGTGGCGACGCGACGAGCGACGGCGCCCACGGCGCGGGCTCCGGCAACGTCGTGACCACGCCGGTCGCGGGCGCGGGCCAGGCGTACGGCGAGTCCGTCGCGGCGCTGGGCCTCAACGACTCGCTCGCCGGGTCGGAGACGGAGACCGAGGCCGGTGGCGACACCGAGACCAGCGGTCAGGGTGGTCTGATCTCGGGCAACGTGGCCGCCCCGCAGGCTCTGCCGCTCGCGCAGAGCTTCGCGGCCGTCGCGTCGGGGGTCGGCGGGGTCAACTCCTCGTCGGCGACGAACGAGACCGAGGCCGAGTCCGGCGGCGACATCGACACCACCGGTGACGAGGGCTTCCTGTCCGGCAACCTGGCCGACGTGCCCGCGGCCGCGGTCGTGCAGCCGTTCGGCGACGCGGTCGCCGCGGTGGCGAGCGACTCCTACGCCCAGGGCCTGTCCGACACCGAGGGCGAGGTCGGCGGCACGTCCACCACGAGCGGCGACTTCGGCTCGCTGTCCGGCATCGACGGCACGCTGCCCGTCGGCGTCGACGCACCCGTGTACGACGTTCCGGTCGAGGTGCTGGCCCAGGCGATGACCGAGTCCGCGAACAACAGCGACGTGCAGGTCGGCGAGGGCGAGTCCCAGCTGAGCCTCCCGGTGAGCGGTGGCATGTCGCCGACCGAGCTGCCGTCGTTCGCGACGCAGCGGTCCGTGCCCGCGGACGACTTCCGCGGCGCGTTCACCGGTGTGCTGACCGGGTTCGCGACCGGCATGACCGGGCTGCCCGGCCAGGACCAGGTCACGGACGTGGCGGACCTGGCGGCCGACGGCGGTCTGTCGCAGGCCCCGCAGATCCTGCCCGCGCCCGCGTCGGCCCGCGGCGAGGTCCCCAGCCTCGCCGGTGAACTGCCGGTCACGCTGCCCGCGGACCTGCCGGTGACGCTGCCCGCGCAGCGCGACCTGCCGCAGACCCCGGAGCTGCCGCTGTCGGGTGACGTCCTGGAGCCGCTGTCGGCGATCTCCCTGGGCGGCTTCGGCGGGTTCGGCGGCTTCGGTGGCCGCTCGGACGTGCCTGCGGACCTGACCGACGTCACCACCGTGATCCCGGCCATCCCGGCGACCGGTGACCTGACCGACGTCACGACGCTCATCCCCGCGGTCCCCGCGGCGGGTGACCTGACCGACGTCACCACGGTCCTGCCGGTCGTCCCGGCCGTGCCGGGCATGGAGGACGTCACCTCCGCGCCGGTCGTGCAGGCGCCGTCGGTCGGCCACCTGCCGGTCCCGGCCGTGTCGGACGTCCAGACGCCGGAGCTGGGCGGGTCGTCGCTCGACTCGACCCGCGCCGCGCTGGCGAACCTCTTCACCACCCACCCGATCGCCTGACCGGGTAGCCGAGAAGGGCCCGGGAGCCGACGCTCCCGGGCCCTTTTCCTATGCCAGGACCGCGGCTTCCGCCCTGGCCACCACGTCGTGCACGGAATGCGTGCCGTCGCTCGTCGCCCAGCCCACCCGCACCGGCCGCGCCACCAGCGCGGTGACCCGCCGGGCGACGTCGCCGTCCCCGTCGGCCATCACCGCGACCGTGCCGACGCCGTAGCGGGCGACGGTGTGGTCGACGTCCAGGCCGGTCACCAGCAGCGTGCCGGTCTCGTGGAGGCGGCGTTCGTCGGGCAGCGCCACCAGCACCAGCGTGACCGTGGTGCCGCGCACCCGCGCCCGCCGCAACGCCTGGTCGAGCCGGTCGAACAGCAGCACCCGGTTCGGCAGCCCGGTCAGCGGGTCGAGCAACCCCTTGTCCCGCACCACGTCGGTGTGCACCGGCCGCACCACGGCGAACGCCGCCGACGCGCCCGCGACGGGGTACAGCTCCAGCCACAGCCGCCGCCTGCCCGCCATGACGGCCAACGTCGCCGCGGTCCCGGTGCGCACCACCTGGGCCGCGATGACCGGCAGGTCCGGCAGCGGCGTCCCGAGGTCGTCGGTGAGCCCCCACCCGCACGGCCGCGCGACCTCGTCGTCGGTGAGCCCGAGCAGCCGCGCGGCACACCCGGTGACGGCACGCACCCGGCCGCGCCCGTCACACAACAGCACCCCGACAGCCAGCTCGTCCCACACCTCGCCGACCGGCGACGCCAGGTGAGCCATGCTCATGGCGCGCACTCTTCCTGTCCACGGTGGACAGTGCAAGGACCGCGACACCACCCGTACCGGTGATCTCGTTCCCAGATGGTCAGTCCCAGTTGCCGAGCCACTTCGGCACGGGCACGCCGACGGCCTCCGCCAGGTCCTGGGCGTCCTGCCGCAGCCGGGCGAGTTCCTCACGCGGGTCCGGGGCGGCGCCGACGCCGCGCACGACGGCCGCGAGCGCGTGCAGGTCGTGCTCACGGGCGGCGTTGCGCACCCCGGCGGGCACGGAACTGTCGAACGCCACGTCGAACCGCTGCAACCCGGAGCCCGCGCGGGCGCACGCGGCGCACGAACAGTGCGTGACCTCGGTGCCCTTGAGGTCGACCCCGCGCTGCCAGTGCAGCAGCCGCGGCACGAACACCTGCGGGCTCCGCTTGGGCCGCACCCCGTCCGCTCGCCGGGCGACCGGTCCACCGAGGTGCCGGGTGGAGGACGACAGCCCGATGGCAGCGACCTTCGCGCCGGCGGCCACCGCGGGGATCCCGATCGGACCGGTGCGCAGCAGTTCGAGCCGCCGCCCGGTCCGCGTGCTCCACCGCAGCAGGCGGCGCAGCCCCTGCACCTTGTACGAGGAGTCCACGGGATCGAAGGGCGCCCCGAGGACGAGCGAGACGTCCCGGTCGGCGGCACGCAGCTGTTCGGCGAGCACCCCGCTGTGCTTGGACCCGAGCCACCCGCCGTCGAGCACGAGCGTGACGGACACGGGCACGGGGTAGTCGCGGTCCAGCTCCGCCTTGAGCGCGTCCACCTGCCCGACCCGCAACCGGGGCCCGGCCGTCCGGACCACCGGCAACCCCAGCTCGGCCTGCGCCTCCACCCAGTCGAACACGGGGAGGTCGAGATCGAACCCCAGCTGCCCCTGCACGACGGGTGTCGCGGGCTTGCCGCGCGCGAGGTACGCGGCCGGATCGAGGTCGACGCCCTTCAGCTCCCCGGCCCGGTCCAGCACCCGCGCGATCTTGAGCCCGTGCACCCCCTGCAGCGTCACGCCGCCGAACGCGTCCCGGTTGGCCAACGCCTCGGCGGCGCCGCACCGCCCGAGGTACGCCTGCACCCGCCCGAGCGAGGCACGCCGATCAGCCATACCCCACACGGTAAGCGACGCTTCCCGGCCTGAGCCAGGTCACCGCGCGATGCGCGCCTCGATGCCGTCGAGGAGGAAGTCGAGGCCTGCCAGGAACGTCTGGTCGGCGTCCAGGTGCGGGCCGTCGCGGACGACCGTCGCCAGTGCGGGGAACCGGCCGGTGGCGAAGGTTCGCTCCAGGTAGGGCCCGTAGGTGGCCTGCCACTGCCGCTGGTCCATGCCGGAGGCCCGTTCGGCACGCAGCTCGGTGATCTCCCGCCGCACCGCGCCGATCACGTACGCGTTCACCGCGGCGACCGCGGGCACGACGGTGTCCAGGTCGACGCCGTCCATCGCGGACAGCACGGCCTCCCCGCCCGCCAGCGTGTTCGGCCCGAGCTGGGGCCGCCCGCCGAGCAGGTCGGCGAGCCATTCGTGCCGGTGCGCGGCCTGCCGGGTGGTCTCGGCGAGGGAGCGCAGCACCGCGCGCCAGCCGTCCCCGGCCGGCCGGATCTCGGCGTAGACCGCGTCGACCATCAGGTCGAGCAGCTCCTCCTTGGTGGCGATGTAGCCGTACAGCCGCATCGGCCCGACGTCCAGCGCGGCGGCGACCTTGCGCAGCGACACCGCGTCCAGGCCGTCCGCGTCGGCGAGCCGGATCGCCGTCCGGACGATCCGCTCCCGGCTCAGCGGGGCGGGCACCGGTCGATCCGGCGGCTCCGGCCGCTCCCACACCAGCATGCGCAGACGATACATCGGCTATCGCGATACAGTGTATCGACAGATACGACGTATCGGAGGACGCCATGACCATCGCCATCGTGGGCGCCGGGATGGGCGGGCTGGCACTCGCCCGCGTACTGCACGTGCACGGCGTCGCCGCCGTCGTCTACGAACGGGAACCGTCGCGCGGGGCCCGTGACCAGGGGGGCATGCTCGACATCCACTCCGGTCAGGAGGCGCTGCGCGAGGCAGGCCTGATCGACGAGTTCTTCGCCATCGCCCGCGGCGAAGGCCAGGACATGCGGCTCCTGGAACCGGACGGCACCCTGCTGCTGCGGGAGGACACACCCGACGACGCGCCGCTCCTGCGCCCCGAGGTCGACCGCGCCGACCTGCGCGACCTGCTGCTGGACTCGCTCCCGGCCCACACGGTGCGGTGGGGCCACGCCGTCGAGTCCGCCGCCGACGGCGTGCTGCGTTTCGCCGACGGCAGCACCGCGACGTACGACCTGCTCGTCGGCGCGGACGGCGCGAACTCCCGGATCCGCCCCCTGCTCACCGCCGCGACACCGGTGCACACCGGCCACAACGCCGTCGAACTCGGCATCCCCGACATCGACCGCACCCACCCCGACCTCGCGGCGATGGTCGGCCGCGGCAACTACTGGGTGCTCGGCGACGGGCAGTCCCTGGCCGCGCAACGCAACGGCGACGGCCGCGTGCGCATCGGCCTCAACTTCTACAACACCCCGGCGGACTGGTTCACCACCAGCGAGATCCCGTTCGACGACCCCGCCGCCGCCCGCGCACGGCTGATCGAGCTGTTCGCAGGCTGGGACCCGCGGTTCACCGCGCTGATCGCGGCCTGCGACGACACGGTCGTGCCCCGGTCGATCACCACGCTCCCGGTCGGCCTGACCTGGCCGTCACGGCCGGACGTCACCCTGGTCGGCGACGCCGCGCACCTGATGCCGCCGGTGGGAGAAGGCGCCAACATGGCGCTGCTGGACGGCGCGGTGCTCGGCCGCGCACTCGCGGCCCGCCGGGACGACTACCCGGCCGCCGTGAAGGAGTACGAACAGGAGATGTTCGAACGCACCAGCGCCGTGGGCAGGCAGTCCGCGCGGGTGCAGGAACTCCTGACACTGCCGGACGCGAGCAGGCGGATGCTCGCGTTCTTCCGGCCGTCCTAAGCGGCGCTGGTCCTGATCGGCACGTCGATGACGTCCCGTGCGACCACGATCCCGTCCTTGATGATGTAGCACTCGACGACATGTTCGCCACGGAAGCTGGTCCGCTCGTGTCGAGCGTTGCCGGCACGATTGGGCGAGATGATCTCCCCGCGGATGGTGTTCCGACGCTCGGCCTCGTCTCCGCGGTTCAGCACCTTCCACCTCACCTCATACGGGTACGAGACGCTGCACTCGGTGATGGTGAAGTCGAGTTCCCTGTTGGGGAGCAGCAAGGCCTTGTGCTTGAGCATCTCCCGGAGTGACGCCGTTCGCCATCCGTTCTGTGTGACCTTGCAGTCGATCGCGAGCGAATCACTGATGTCGACGGGGTACCTGCTCTCGATGAACTCCTCGGTGTCCTTGAACGAGCGGGCGGACTCGGTGACCTCCAGCGGAACCGCCGACCCGAACACCACTCGCCATTTCTTGTTCGCGGAAGCGGTGCCCTGGTTGGCGATGGCCTCGAGGCAGTGGCTGTACGCCTTCTTCGCCTTCGTTTGGAACCGCTTCTTCACGTTAACCCGCTGTTTGCTTCCCAGCGCGAGGTAGTAGTCCTTGACCGGCTCGTTCATGAGGAACTCGAAGAAGTCCCTGACCATGAAGTCGAACCAGAGGCTCCCCTTGTCGTCATACTCGGACGTGGCCGAGAAGAAACGGTCGACGAGCGTGTCGATGAGCAGGCCACCCATCACCACGCCGTTCGTGTCCTTCCACGCCCGGGCCGTCCGAGCGAGGTGGCGCATGTTCGTCGACGTACGGTCGTTGCAGTCCTTCGTCGCAGCGATCTCCTCGCGCGGCTTGGTGACCTTCCAGCCCTCGGCCTTCGTGTCGGGGTAGTCGAAGCTGCCATCGTTGTTCTCGAATGCCGGCTGCACCTCGAACTTGAATTTGTTGCTTGTGAACTGCACACGCACGACACATTGGTCGACGCGTATGTCGGTGTTCGGGTACCGCGCGGTAAGGACGTCCCGAACACGGTTGAGCGTCCTCCGCGGTCCCGTCTCGCTGCTGTAGCTCGAGCGGAGGCTGGCTGGGAGGATGTAGATCATGTCCAGGTCCGAGACGCCGCGGATCGCAGTGTGCCGGCCGTAGGAGCCGACCATGAGCCGATTCGCTGTGGAGCCCTCGACCGAACGGAAGTCCTTGTTCAACGCCTTCGTGATCTCGTCGCGACGTGCGGCGACGGAGATGCTGGCATCGCCCACCTTCAGATTCTCGAGCAGGGCATCGAAGATCTCGTCCACCTTCATCGTCCCGCCTCACCTTCGTTCAGACGAAGCGCCTCTGGGAGGAACAGGTCGATCTCACGGGAGGTGAAGGTCATCTCCTCGTTGTTCTTGAGCCCGTCCTGCGCCCGGCCGTAAGCCTTGGACGTGGTCCGGGGCGCGTCGGCGTAAGCCGCACGCGTGGCCTCCTGGAGCTCGGCACGGCGCACACGAGCATCCGCGGGCGCCGTCGCGCCGGACATCAGATCTGCGATCAACGACAGGTACGACTCGCGTACGTCCCACAGCCGCGAGGCGATTTTGCGGTGAGCCTCAGACTCCTCGCTGAACTTGAAGCTCTTGGAGGCCAGGCTCAGTGCGCTGACGACGAGGGCGATGAACGACGTCGCGAGGCTGGTCAGAACCTGGTTGCCCAGCATGCCGAGCACGGACACGAGGAACGTGCCGGTGCTTACAGCCGTGAAAGCAACCAGCACACCCTGCTGCCACCGGTATCTCCCGAAGCAGATGTCCGCTTGCTTCTCGTGGGTCTTGTGGCTGTAGACCACTCGGCCGAACGCCTCGCGGACCTGCGCGAGCAGGTACTCCTCTCGCTCCACGTTGGCTGCTGGCTCTGTCACCACGAACCCTCACGCGGCTGAGTCACGACTGGGCGAGGTCGGCGAAGCGGCTGTAGTGCAGCTGGTGGGCCACGGTGATCGTCGCCGTGGGGCCGGCGCGGTGCTTGGCCAGGATGAGGTCCGCCTCGCCCGCGCGTGGGTCGTCCCGTTCGAAGGCGTCCGGCCGGTTGATCAGGATGACCATGTCGGCGTCCTGCTCCAGGGAGCCGGACTCACGCAGGTCGGACAGCATCGGCCGCTTGTCGGTGCGCTGTTCGGGACCGCGGTTCAGCTGGCTGATCGCGACCACCGGCACCTCGAGCTCCTTGGCGAGCAGCTTGAGCTGGCGGGAGAACTCCGAGACCTCCTGCTGCCGGGACTCGACCCGCTTGCCGGACGTCATCAGCTGCATGTAGTCGACCACCACCAGCTTGAGGTCGTGCCGCTGCTTGAGCCGCCGCGCCTTCGCCCGGATCTCCATCATCGTCATGTTCGGCGAGTCGTCGATGAACAGCGGCGCCTCGCTGATCTCGCTCATCCGCCGCGCGAGCCGCGTCCAGTCGTCGTCGGTCATGCGGCCACCGCGCATGTCCTGCAACCGGATCTTCGCCTCGGCCGACAGCATGCGCATGACGATCTCGGTCCGGCTCATCTCCAGCGAGAAGATGACGCTGGTCATGCCGTGGGCGACCGAGCACGACCTGGCGAAGTCCAGTCCCAGCGTCGAGTTGTGCGTGGGCACCATCGCCCTGCCGGCCAGGTAGAGGTGGTCGTCGTTGTCGACTTCGACGCACCGCACGGGCGTGCTCGGCACCGGCCGCACGTCGACGATGTACCGGGAGCCCCGGTGCTCGGCCCGGCCGCGCTCCTTGTGCAGGAGACGCTTGTGCTCGACCCGGAACACCTCGTCGTCGGTGCTGAAGGTGATCACGTGCGACCCGGGGCCGCCGGCCGGCGAGCACCGGTACCCGAGGCTGACGAGCAGCTCGCCGACGTCCTCGGCCAGCCACCGGTCGGCGACCGGCACCTGGACGGCACCCGTCGTGTCGACCGTGCCGGCTGCGTCGAGCAGCCCCGCGAGCAGCGCGCGCCGCTGTGCCGCGCTCGCGCGCAGGTAGTCGGCGGGAATCCGCTCGTGGTCGAGCGCACCGACGGCCTCGACGGTCAGTCCCTCGTCCTCGATGTGCCAGACGAGTTCCGGGTCGGCCGCGGTGACCCCGCCGAGGCAGGCGCCCAGAGCGTACGGCGGCAGCGGCAGCTCGCGCTCCGGGAGGTCCAGCGGCTCGGCGTCCGGGACGGTGTGGGTCAGCGGCCGGTCGGCGGCGATCTCCTCGGTGGTCCGCACCCCGCGGGACACCCGGGTCTCGGTGAGCCACTGGTGCTGGGCGTCGGCGACGATGACCGTGCCGTCGGAGAACTCGACCTCGTAGCACGGGCGGCCGACCATCACGTCGGTGGCGGCGACGACCCGGGTCGGGCGGCCGTCCGCCCCCATCAGCTGGTCGCCGACCTGGACGGCGCCCATGGTCGTCCAGCCGGTGGGGGTCGCCAGCGGCGTGTCCAGGGCCAGCGCCTTGCCGATACCGGGCCGCGCCGCGACGATGATCATCTGGCCGGGGTGCAGCCCGTTGGTGACGGCCTCAAGGTCGGCGAAGCCGGTCGGCACGCCGAGCGAGGTGCCGCCGCGGGAGGCGATCGCGTCGATCTCGTCCATGGTCGGCTGGAGCAGCTCCTCCAGCGCCACGTAGTCCTCGGTGGTGCGGCGTTCGGTGACCTCGTAGATCGACGCCTGCGCGCGGTCCACGATCTCGTTGAGGTCCGCGCCCTCGGCGCCCGCGTAGCCGAGCTGCACGATCCGGGTGCCCGCCTCGACGAGCCTGCGCAGCGTCGCCTTCTCGGCGACGATCTCCGCGTAGAAGGCGGCGTTCGCGGCGGTCGGCACGGTCGCGATCAGCGTGTGCAGGTACGGGGCGCCGCCGACCCGCCTGATCTCGCCGCGCCGCTCCAGCTCGGCGGCCACGGTCACGGCGTCGGCGGGCTCGCCGCGGCTGTACAGGTCGAGGATGCAGTCGTACACCAGCTGGTGCGCGGGCCGGTAGAAGTCGTTGGGGCGGAGCACCTCGACGACGTCGGCGATCGCGTCCTTGGACAGCATCATGCCGCCGAGCACGCTCTGTTCCGCGGTGAGGTCCTGCGGGGGCTGCCGATCGAACCCGTTGCCGCCCTCCGCTCCCGGCGCGGGCGCGCGGTCATCGGTCAGAGCCACCGGGACACCCCCTCGACCGTCGAACACCTGTTCGACATCCCACATTAGCATTCAGCGGCAAGGCACACGCAGAGCGAGCGACCACAGGGACCGTAGGCGGCTGCCCCGGTCCACGCAAAACACCCTTGTGGACAGCGTGTGGATGCCTCGCGGCAACCAGTCACAGGCGGTCCCCATGCCTGGGGATAACTTGGGGACAGCTTGCGCCGTCGCCAAAGAAACCCCAGCTCAGGGGCTGTGAACAGGCTGTGGAAAAACTAACCTGGCGCCGACCGGCGTGTCGTGAGGCGGCGTGCCTTCGGCGTGTCGTCGTCGGACGGGGCGCCGACACCCGTCAGCCCCGGCCGAGTTGGGTGACCCGACACGGGGCTGACGAGTTGACGACTACTCTCCGTCGTTGCTCTCGCGGGGCCCGGTAGCGATGTTCGCTCCGCGAGCTCCGCTCAGGAGGCCGTGACCTCGAGCTTGAACGCGACGTTGACCTCGGGGTGCAGGCGCACGTTGACCGAGTGCTTGCCGACGGTCTTGATGTGACCGGGCAGCTCGACCGAACGCTTGTCCAGCACCGGGCCGCCCGCGGCCTTGACGGCCGACACGACGTCGGCCGTGGTGACCGAACCGAACAGCTTGCCGGAACCGGCGGCCGCCTTGGCCTTCAGCTGCACCGGCGCGATCTTCTCGATCGCCGCCTTGACCTCCTGCGCGTGGTCGAGGCCGCGGATGGCCCTGGCCTGCTGCGCACGGCGGATGGTCTGCACCTGCTTCTCGGCGCCCTTGGAGGCGACGATCGCGAGCGAACGCGGCAGCAGGTAGTTGCGGCCGTAGCCGTCCTTGACCTCGACGATGTCGCCGGGGCCACCGAGACCCGCCACGTCGGCGGTGAGGATGAGCTTCATCGTGACTCCCCGGATCAGCGCGCGGTCGAGGTGTAGGGCAGCAGAGCCATCTCCCGCGCGTTCTTCACCGCGATGGCGACGTCGCGCTGGTGCTGGCTGCAGTTGCCGGTCACCCGGCGGGCACGGATCTTGCCGCGGTCGGAGATGTACTTCCGCAGCAGCGTGGTGTCCTTGTAGTCGATCTGGTCCAAGTTGGCCTTGGCCTTCTTGTCCGCCTTGCAGAAAACGCAAACCTTCTTCTTCGGCTTGCGGATGGGTGGCTTGGCCACGGTGTTACTCCTGAGTCTGGTCTATCCGAAAGAAGCTGAGGGTCAGAACGGCGGCTCGTCCGAGAACCCGCCGCCGGAACCGGCGGGCGGGGCCGAACCCCACGGGTCGTCGGCCGGGGCACCGCCGCCGTAGCCGCCGCCACCGCCCGCACCACCACCGCCGCCACCACGGGCGACCTTGTTGACCTTCGCGGTGGCGTACCGCAGCGAGGGGCCGATCTCGTCGACCTCGAGCTCCACGACGGTCCGCTTCTCGCCCTCACGGGTCTCGAAGGACCGCTGCTTGAGCCGGCCGCTGACGATGACGCGGGCGCCACGGGTGAGTGACTCCGCCACGTTCTCCGCGGCCTGCCGCCAGATGTTGCACCGCAGGAAGAGGGCTTCGCCGTCCTTCCACTCGCCGCTCTGGCGGTCGAGGGTGCGCGGTGTCGACGCCACCGTGAAGTTGGCCACCGCCGCGCCGGACTGCGTGAAGCGCAGCTCGGGGTCCGCGGTCAGGTTGCCAATGACGGTGATGATCGTGTCGCCGGCCATGTTGTTACCTCCGGTTTCAGGCCCCCGCGGTGTCGCGCCGCAGGACCTTAGTCCGCAGCACCGACTCCTGGAGGCCCAGCTGGCGGTCGAGCTCCTTGACCGCGTCGGGGTCGGAGTTCACGTCGAGCACGGCGTAGATGCCCTCGGTGTGCTTCTTGATCTCGAACGAGAGACGGCGCTTGCCCCACACCTCGACCTTCTCCACGTTCCCGCCCGAAGTGCGGATCACGTTGAGGAAGGTGTCGAGGGTCGGCTGCACGGTCCGCTCGTCCAGAGTGGGATCGAGGATGACCATGACCTCGTAATGACGCATGAAGACCACTCACCTCCTGTGGACTCGGCGGCCACGGACGTTCCGTGGCAGGAGGGGTCTTGCGCTGAACAGGCTACAGGGCGGGTCGCGGCGCCTTGCGGAGGACCCACGTGCGGACCAGCGCGGCCGTCACGCACGAGAGCACGAGCACCGCGAGCAGCACGGGGAACTCGACCCGCTGACCGACCGGCGGATTGATCGCCTCGGCGCGGCCCGCGACGGAGACGCCGTCGTCGGGCGGCGTGTCGCCGACGATGCCGAACTCCGGCGAGTACCCGGGCACGCCACCGCCGTACCGGACGCCGGGGGCGGGCGCCCACAGGCCGGCGCGGGCGAACGGGATGTTCGAGTAGTCGGCCATGGGCCAGCGGCCGAAGTCCCACAGGCCGGGCTGGTAGAGGTCGAGCCCGATGCCGGGCAGCCCGCCGAGCGGCGGCTGGTTCGGCGCGGGCATGCCGCCGCCGGTGCCGCCACCGCCGGTCCCGTTGCCGGGCGGGGTCTCGGTGCCGCCACCACCGCCGGTGCCACCGCCGCCCCCGGCGCCGGGCAGGCCCGGGAGGCTCTCGATGACCTTCGCGGTGGTGTTCTCGGACGCGTCGGCGACCGCGTCCACGCCGTCCTGGACGGGGGCGGACACCGCGTTGACGCCCTTGACGCTCACGCCGCAGGCCTGCGTCAGCACGGACTGCACGGTCTTCACCACGGCCGCGAGCACGGGCCCGAGCAGCGGGATCTTGTACAGCTGGTCGACGACCGCGTTCGCGATGGTGCCGCCGGTGATGTAGCCCTCGCCGTTCGGCAGGGCGCCGAGCGGGATGGGCGGCAGCGCGGCGAACGCCTGGCCGGCGGCGCCCGCGAGCGGCGGACCGAGGATCGGCACGGCACGCACCGCGTCGGTCACGACCCCGAGCACGGCCGCCGGCGCGAGGGACACCGGCTGACCTGGCAGGCCCTGGACCGACGCGGCGCAGGAACCGATGACGATCGGCTCCGCCGCGGTCGCGGTCCCGCTGCCTGCCAGCAGACCCGTGAGGGTCGTGGTCAGGACGAGTGCCATCGCGGCGGCAAGCCTCTTCACGCGAGTGCGCATGCCCGTCCCTCCTGGTACTCGCCGGTAACACCTACGGATTCAACGACGGTAACCCGGGTTGGTGACGGTGACCAGGCGAATCCGTGACCTGAACGAGTCCGTTCCACCATCCGGCGCAACCGACCACTCGGCCGGCGTACGCCGGACACCTCCTCTTGGTGTTCGTTCCGGCCGACTACGCTCGCGGGCCATGAGCATCGGCGCCCACATCCACAGCGACGACCCACTCGGCGCCGCACGGGAACGCAACGCGGACGTCGTGCAGTTCTTCCTCGGCGACCCGCAGAGCTGGAAGGCACAGCCGCCCCACCCGCAGGCCGACGCACTGCGCGAGGCGGGCATCGACGTGTTCGTGCACTCGCCCTACCCGGTGAACATCGCCTCGACGAACAACCGGATCCGCATCCCGTCCCGCAAGACGGTCATCCAGTACGCCGAGTCGGCGGCGAAGACCGGGGCGAAGGGGCTGATCGTGCACGGCGGGCACGTCACGCAGAAGGACGACCCGGCCGAGGGCCTGGTCAACTGGCGCAAGTTCTTCGAGCGCCAGGCCGAGGCAGGCGGCTTCCCGCTGCCGATCCTCATCGAGAACACCGCGGGCGGCGACAACGCCATGGCCCGCGGTTTCGACATGCTGGCCCGGCTGTGGGACGAGGTGGGCGAGTTCGGCGCGGGTTTCTGCCTGGACACCTGCCACGCGTTCGCCGCCGGTGAGGACCTGGTCGGCATCGTCGAGCGGGTCAAGGCCATCACCGGCCGCATCGACCTGGTGCACCTCAACAGCTCACGCGACGAGTTCGGGTCCTCACGGGACCGGCACGCCAACATCGCGACTGGCATGATCGATGCCGAACAGCTCGCCGCCGTGGTCAGGGAGGCAGGCGCGCCCGTCGTGGTGGAGACCCCGGCGGACGGGCAGGCCGACGACATCGCGTACCTGCGTGAGGCCATGGGCCGGTGAGCACGGTGCCGGCCGGTGCGGCGGCACCAGAGTCGCAGCCGAGGTCAGGAGAGGACGACGTGCCCGAGGAGGTGGGCGCGGCGGCGGACGCCGCCGCCGACCGGCCGGGTCTCGGCGCCCGTCTCACCTCGCTCGGGCTGGTCCTGCTGACCGTGCTGTGCGGGATCACGCTGGTGCTCGGGTTCGTCAACAAGGACCGCTGCTCCGGCCCGCGCTTCGACGAGTGGGGCCGCAGCCAGCCCGACTTCGACAAGCGCCGCTACGAGGACGTCTGCTACTCGGACATCCAGACCCTGTGGATCGGCCGGGACATCGACCGGCACGTGTTCCCGTACGTCCACGGCAGCCTCACCGACGAGGGCCAGCCGGTCGGCGGTGTCGTCGAGTACCCGGTGCTGACCGGCGTGTTCATCTGGGCGTCGGCCATCCCGGCCGGCACGGACGCCGAGTTCCTGCTCTACTCCGCGCTGCTGCTCGCCCCGTTCGGCCTGGCCACGGCGTGGCTGCTCGGCCGCATGTCGGGGTGGCGCGCGCTGCTGTGGGCGATCGGCCCGCCGCTCGTGATGTACGCGTTCCACAACTGGGAGCTGCCGGTCGTCCTGTGCGCGACGGCGGCGTTCTACGTCGTGCACCAGGGGTGGGGCAAGCGCGGCGCCGACCGCCCGCTGCTGACCCGCGCGACGGTCGCGGCCGTGCTGCTGGGGCTCGGGTTCGCGTTCAAGGTGTACCCGGCGATCTTCGTGCTGCCGCTGATGCTCTACGTGCTCACCGGCGGCCGCGGCGGCGGTGAGTTCGACGGCCGGCCGGGCCCGGACTGGAAGGGCGCGCTGCGCGTCGCGGTCACGGCGCTCGGCACCGCGGTGGTCGTGAACGTGCCGTTCATGGTGGCCGGCTTCGAGGGCTGGCGCGCGTCGTTCACGTTCCAGCTGCTGCGCAAGGCCGACATCACGACGAACTCGATCTGGTTCTGGGGGCTGCGGCCCAGCTCCAACCCGGACAACGTGCCGGTGCAGGAGCTGATCGGGGTCCTGTCACCGGTGCTCATGCTCATGTCGTTCGTCGTGGCGTGCGCGATCGGCTGGGCCAGGTACCAGCGCGAGGGGACGTACCCGTGGGTGCCGGTGTCGGCGGCCATGCTGTGCGGGTTCCTGCTGCTGCACAAGGTCCACTCGCCGCAGTACACGCTGTGGCTCATCCCCATGTTCGTGCTGCTGCGCGTGCGGGGGGGCTGGATCTTCGCGTACCTGGTGGCCGACCTGGCGATGGGCATCGGCATCTTCCGCTGGTACTACGAGATCTTCTACGACAAGCACGGCGGCGACATCTTCGACGGCTTCGCGGCCCAGGCGGTGATGATCGGCGTGTGGGGCAGGGCGGCGCTGCTGGTGGCGCTGTTCTTCGCGTTCCTGTCCGCGAAGGAGACGTTCGAACGGGACCGCTTGACAGTCTGAGTGGTGCTGCCCTTACATGCGCGCATGGCGGCAGCGGAGGGCACGGACGCGAGCGTCCTGGCGGGCGCGGTGCTGGCGTCCTCGGTGGGCGTGTGCGTCGTGGGACTGTTCGCCCTCCCGGACGCCACACTGGGCATCACGGGCGCGGCGCTGATCCCACTGCTGCTGGGCGCGGCGGGCTTCCTGGTGATGATGCTGTTCGTCGACCCGGTGATCACCCCGAAGCGACGCCCCACCCGCGACCAGATCCACGTGTGGCTGTCGAAGACGGTGCTCTACCGCCTGCCGGTGACGGAACTGCCGGTGCTGTCCGGCCTGGTCATCGCGTTCGCGGGGCGGGAGCGCGGGGTGTTGTTGACCGGGTTGTTCGGCACGCTGGTGCTGGCGGCCGTGTGGTGGCCGGGTGAGCAGTACTTCAACGCAATGCGCAGGCGGTTGCAGCCGTTGTCCGCGGATGGGCTGCTGGATGAGGTGCTGGCCGCTGCCGATGGGCGGTTGAAGCTCCGCACTCGCTGAGTTGTCCACAGGACGCTCGTTGGTTCGCCGGGACTGTCGGTGGCCTCCGGTAGCGTGGTGACCGGGGGCCGGAGGCCAGGCCTGTCGTTGCGGGGCAAGGGTTTTCGCTGAGTGACGGCGTGTGGGTTCTCGGTGCCGGCGGGTCGGCCGGTTCCTGGAGTTGTCCACAGGTCGGCTAGTTGTCCACAGGGTGTTTCTCTCTGTGGGGTCTTCGCCGGACGGGCCTCCTCGCCGGAGAGGCAGGTCTCCGGGATGGCAGGGGGCAGACACGGGGTTGGTTTGGCAAGGACTGGTGTCCGTGTCTGCCTGCCATCCAGGGCCGACGTGTGGGGTGGCTCTCGCGGCCACGTTGGGTCGCAGGCGGGCCGGGCTTCCGGCCTCGGCGGTTCGCTTCGTCGGGGCTGCGGCTTGGTCGGTGGTTGCCGCGCGGGTGGTCAGGCTCGGTCCGCAGTAGGTCTGTGCCTTGTTCGGGGTGGACCTTCGACCTCGGGCGATTTCACCAAGACCGGTGGCGCGTCGACTTCGTGGCGTGGTCCCCGTTGCGGTGGGTCGGCGTCGACTCTGCGCGGGTTTGCCTTGCCGTGGTTGGCCTTCGGCCGCGTTCCGCGGTTGTCCTCGATGCCGGTGTTGTCGGCTCCGGGCGCGGGCCTGATTCCCTCGGCTCACCCTTGATCATCCAGCCACCGGTGGCCTCCGGCCCCCGGTTGCCAGCGTACGGGCCGGGGGTGACATTCCCGGTCGCTCGTGGCGGGGTTGTCCACAGCAGGGTGGGTTGTCCACAGACCGGCGCTTGTCCCGCCGGAATGTCAGCGGCGTCCGGTAGCGTGGTTCGAGGGGGCCGGAGGCCGCCCTCACGCCGGGACTTCCTCTTCCTCCCGACGGCCCCGCCTACCTTTCAGGACCACCTTGTCCTGGGCGCCGTCGAGCACGCCGCCCGCCGGGTCGTCCTCTCCCGTCGCGCGGACCAGGTCCTTAGCGGGGCGGTAGATCTCGTGGATGATCAGGGCGCACAGGCCCAGCACCGCGAGGTCCCGGAGCACGACGAACGACAGGAACCAGTCGATCGGCAGGCCCTTCTTGTCGTCGCCCAGGTAGAACATCATTCTCGGGGCCCAGACGAGCGCGTCGAGCGTCATCCAGCCCAGTAGCAGGCGCCACCTCGGGAGTGCGAGCGCTGCCAGCGGGACCAGCCACAGCGAGTACTGCGGGCTCCACACCTTGTTGGTGACCAGGAACGCCGCCACGATCAGGAACGCCAGTTGCGCCACCCGGGGGCGGGTCGGGGCGTGCAACGCGACGAACGCGATGCCCGCGCAGCACGCCAGGAACAGCACCGCCGTCACCGCGTTCAGCACGGCCGGGGTCTCGCCGAACGCGAGTGGGCCGTCGAAGCCCTGCCAGCCGGTGAACTGGGCGATCACGTTGTAGATCGAGTCCGGGTCCGCGCCGCGGAGGCTGTTGCGGTGGAAGAACTCCCACCAGCCCCTCGGGTAGAGCACGGCTATCGGCAGGTTCACCACCGCCCACGTCAGAAGCGCGGCCGCCGTGGTGGTCCAGAAGGCACGCATCCGCCCGGCTCTCAGGCACAGCACGAGCAGCGCGCCCAGCAGGAACAGCGGGTAGAGCTTCGCCGCGCCGCCGATGCCCAGCAGCACGCCTGCCAGGAGCGGGCGTTGCCGCGCCCATGCCAGCAGCGCGGTGGCGGCGCACGCCGTGGCCAGGGTGTCGAAGTTCGTGAACGCGTGCACCATCACCAGTGGTGACGCGGCGATGAGCGCGGCGTCCCACGGGCGGCGGCGAGCGGTTCTCGTGACGGCCCAGATCGTCACCAGCCACGCCAGCGCGAGCCAGAAGGCGGAGATGTCGAAGAACACGGTGACGGCGAGGCCGGTGGGGAGCCAGCCGGCGTCCGCGATCTTCAGCCAGCCGTCGGTGAGCTTCGCGTTCACCCACTGGAAGAGGCCGGTCAGCACCGGGTACTCCATCCAGCGCTCGTGCTGCGTCGGCTTGCCCTCGTCGTCGTACCAGCTGGTCTTGTACGGGAAGCCGCCCTTGTCCAGCTGTTCCGCGGAGTACAGCGGGATGATGTCCGAGTAGCACATGGCGGTGAACGGGCGGTTCGACCGCCAGTCCAGCTCCAGCTGCTTCGCGTCCTCGTTGTAGTACTGCTGCACGCACGCGGCCTTGCCGAACCAGCCGATCGTCAGGCCGATGATCGCGATCAGCAGCGCCACCCGCAGCGGCGTCCAGAACCAGTGCCTGCCGATCACGGCGTGGACGCCCAGCGGGCCGCCGATCGGGGCGCTGCCCGCGCGTGCCAGCGGTTCCGTCCACGTCGGGATCACCCGCTCGGCCGGGCCGAGTGTCGCGGTGTCGCTGACGTCGCCCGTCCCGGTCGGCGCGTCGTCCGCCACCTTGTCTGGCTCCGTCTCGCCTGGCACGGCCGCGATGCTACGGGGCCCGGTGATCGTCCGGCCGCGCACCTCTCCCCGGAAACGGACAGAGGCCCCGCTCGGGGGCCTCTGTCGTCAGTTGCCTGCCGGCGATCCGCCGCCGCCGCCACCGCCGCCGCCGCCGATGGGCGGGATCACCGGGCCACCCGGGTCGTCCGGATCCGAGGGGTCGGTGGTCGTCGGGTCGGTGGTGGTCGTGTCGGTCGGGTCCGTCGGCTTGTCGTCCGTCGGCTTGTGGTCGGTCGGCCGGTTGCCCGATGGGCGGTTGTCCGACGGGCGGTTGTCCGACGGCTTGTTGTCGTTGTCGCCCTCGTCGTTGTGTTCCGGTTCGGCCTTGCCGATCGGCTCGAACTGGCCGAAGGTCATCTTCTCGGCGCCCTTGAGCCACTTGTTCATGAACTTCTGCCAGATCTTCCCCGGCAGACCGGAGCCGTAGATGATGTCGCCGTCGGCGTCCTTCAACGGCACCTGCTTGCGGTTCTCCTCCGCCGCGAGCGACACCGCGGTCGACACCTGCGGGGTGTAGCCGACCATCCAGGCCTTGGCGTTGTCCTCGGTGGCACCGAACTGGTGCGTGCCGGTCTTGCCCGCGCACTGGCGGCCGTCGTCGCACGGGATGTGGGAGTACTCGGGGATCGGCAGGAGCGACTCGGTGACGTTCCGCGCGATCTGCCGGTTCTTCTCCGGGTCCTGGTCGAACGCCTGCTTGCCGTCGATCGTCGCCTGGTCCGGCTTCCACACCGTCTTGCCGTCGGGGCCGAGGATGGCCTCGATCATGTGCGGCTTGTGGTAGATGCCGCCGGAGGCGAACGTCGCGTAGGCCGAGGCCATCTCGTACGTGCTGACCAGCGTCTTACCACCACCGATGGAGATGTTGGCGTCCGGCGCGCCGCCGTTCTCGCCCTCCAGCGGCGAGGTGATGCCCGCCTGCGCGGCCGCTGCCGCGACCTTCTTCGTGGTGACCTCGTTCAGGGCGATGTCGTAGAACACGGTGTTGATCGACCGCTTCATCGCCTCGGCGACCGTGCAGTGCTCACCGCAGGACGCGCCGCCGGAGTTGCGGACCTTGCGGCCGTCGAAGATCCGGTCGGTCCGGCCGTCGTAGGTGTCGTTGAGGCCCTTGCCCTTCTCGAGCAGCGCGACCAGGTCGAACGGCTTGAACGACGAACCCGGCTCCTGCCGCGCCTTCGCCCAGTCGAGACCCATGCCGTCCTTGCCGCCGTAGTAGGCGAGCACGGACCCGTCCTTCGGGTTGATCACGACCATGCCCGGGAACAGGTTCTTCGGCTGGTCCTTCATCACCTCGTTGATGGCCTCCTGGGCCATCTTCTGGGCGCCCTGGTGGATCGTCGTCTGGATCCGGTAGCCCCGCTGCTGCAGCTCCTTCAGCGGGTAGCCCGCCGCCTCGGCCTCCTCGAGGACGGCCGCCTGGATGTGCGCGCCGGGACCGGTGATGGCCTTCGGCCGTGCCTTGTCCTTCGGGATCAGCTTGGGGAACGTCGCGGCCTTGCGCTCCTCGGCGGTGACCCACCCCTTGTCCAGCATCTGGTCCATCACGAACTTCCAGCGCCGGTTCTGGTAGGCGACGTCCTCCTTGTCCTCGCCGTCCTGGCCCGGGCGCTGGATCATGCCCGCGAGCAGCGCGGCCTGTGACGGCGTGACCTTGTTGAGGTCGTCGACGCCGAACCAGGCCTTCGCCGCGGCGGCGATGCCCCACGCGCTGCGCCCGAAGTAGATGGTGTTCAGGTACGACGTGAGGATCTGGCGCTTGGTGTACGTGTTGTTCATCTTGTAGGCCTTGACGACCTCGACGGCCTTGCGGGAGTAACCCCCGAGCCCGCTTGCCTCGTCGTCGCCGGTGGCCTGCTTGATGTACTGCTGGGTGATCGTGGAACCACCACCGGCGCCGCCGGTGACCTGGTTGTAGCCGGCGCGGAGCACACCGCCGATGTCGAAGCCGGGGTTGGTCTCGAACTCGGCGTCCTCCGCGGCGTACACGGCGTGCTTGATCGTGTCCGGGATCTGCTCGTACGTCACCATCCGGCGGTTGCCGCCGGGAGGCAGGATCTGCGACAGCAGCTTGCCGCCGGACCCCTTCGAGTAGGTCAGGGTCACGACCTGGCCCTGCTTGTCGGCGACCGCCTGCGCGTCGGGCACCTCGACCATCTGGTAGGCGACGAAGAACCCGATGATCGGCGTGATGATGCCGAGCGCGGTCAGCACGTAGCCGGTGCGCCGCACGCGGCGCCAGATCTTCTTCCGCCTGCGCCTGCGGTCGTCGTCGCTGAGCGGCCGGTCCTCGTCGTCGTCGTAGTAGAGGTCCGGATCGTCGTTGAGGTCCTCGTCGTAGTCCGGCTCGCGGTGCGTCAGCAGCTCGGGCTCGGGGCCGGTGCCGCGGTGCACGGGCGGCAGCAGCTCCGTCGGACCGTCGGGGACGGCGCCGGGCGGGGCCATGCCGGGGCGCGGCGGGCCTGCGGGACGCGGGCGGACCACGCGGGTCGCCTGACCGGGACCGCCGGGCGGGCGGGCACCGGCGGGGCCGGGTGCGCCGTTCGGGCCGGGGGCGCCGTTCGGGAAGCCGTTCGGGCCGGGCGGCGGCGTGTGCGGGCCACCGGGACGGCGGCCGCCGGGCGTGCCGGATTCCGCGCTCGGCCACGCGACGGGGCCGGACGAACGCGGCGCGGGGCGCGGCGGTGCGGGCGGCCGGGCGGGCGCGGGTGGCTCGGCGTCCGGCCAGCGGTGCTCGCCACCGCCGTTGTTGTCGGCGCCCGGCCACTGCGGGCCGTCGTCCCGGCGGGCGTGGCTGCCGCCGGAGCGGCCGTTGCTCGCTGCCTCGTGCCGGGGACGTCCGTTCGAGTGCCCGTTCGCGTGCCCGTTGGCCGGGCGGGCGGGCTCGTCGTCGTCTTCCCAGAGGGGGCTCCAGAAGCCGGTGCGCTCCTGTGCTTCCTCTCCCCGCTTCCCTCGCGAGTGCGGTTTGTCACCAGTCGGCCATGCCGGCTCGCCCTCGCGATACCGGTGGTTGCGATGGTCGTTCACGTGAACAGGCCTCCCAGAGCGACGCACGGCAGGGCACGCCGCGTGGTGGTCGAGGGCAGCTGAGCAGGCAAAACCGTCAGTCTCACTCCGCCGCTGTCCTCCTCCGTGGCTTGTGGGTGTCTACTCCACCCGTCCCCAGGACGTATGACTGCACCAGGTGGTTCCATCCACAGGTGCGGCAAACCTCGACGACGTACACGGTGAACTCCGCGAAGAGCGCCGCCATCCGCACGAGCTCGTCGGTCGCGCGGGCCGAGCCCGCCGCGTGCTTGAGCTCGTCGCCGTAGACCCAGGACACCTTCGTCACCGGTTCCTTGCGGCAGACAGGGCAGGTCACGTCACTCGGTTCGCCGTGGAACTTGGCGGCACGCAGCAGGTACGGGTTCGCGTCGCACACGTCCATGGTGCCGACACGACCGGAGTGCACCTCCGCGAGCAGCGCCTTGCGCTGCAACGCGTAGTCGACCACCTGCCGCTGTGTACGCACGGAGCACAGCCTACGCGGCGCCGTTATCACGTCCACGCGCCGATTGGCACACGGCGCGCGGCAATGTCGCCACTCTGCGTTGAAGAAGTGATGTGGTAACCACCTGTCAACGCCCGTGACCTGCGGTTGTGTCGTGACCTGCCCGAGACGTCCCCGTGTCCTGAGAGTTCGTGATCACCGCCACGTCCGCCTCTTCGGCGGCCACCCTGATGTATCGGCGCGATATAGTGGCCGAGTAGGTCAAGTGCGCACGGGAGGAGTGGCGGATGCTCGAGTTCGCGATCCTCGGCCTGCTGCACGAGGCCCCCATGCACGGCTATGAGCTGCGGAAACGGCTGTTCGACATGCTCGGCACGCTCCGCGCGTTCTCCTACGGGTCGCTCTACCCGACGCTGCGGCGGCTGCTGAAGGCCGGCCTGATCGTCGAGGACGACGAGAAGGAGCAGGACGCCACCGCGCGTGCCTGGGGCAAGCGCGCCAAGCGGGTCTACAAGCTCACCGCGGAAGGCAAGGAACGCTTCGCCGAGATGCTCGCCGACGTCGGCCCCCAGGCCTACGACGACGAGGGGTTCGGCGTGCACATGGCGTTCTTCTCCCGCACGCCCGCCGAGGTGCGGATGCGCATCCTCGAAGGCCGCAGGCGCCGGGTGGAGGAACGCCGGGAAGGGCTGCGCTCGTCGATGGCGCGGGCGGGTGAGCAGATCGACCGCTACACCCGCGAGCTGCACCGGCTCGGGCTCGAGCACAGCGAGCGGGAGGTCCGCTGGCTCAACGAGCTGATCGCGACCGAGCAGAGAGAGCAGAAGGAACGGCAGGACGGCGTCGAATGACGACGCCGGCAGGTCAATGCGGATCTGCGACTTCGGACCACCGCGACTCGGGCGTCGCGGTTCACACAGGGAGAAGGAGAACCGGCATGGGCGAACAGCGTCGCAGCGTCCGGGTGGCCATCGTCGGCGTCGGCAACTGTGCCGCGTCGCTGGTGCAGGGCGTCCACTACTACCGTGACGCCGACCCGGAGACCCGCGTCCCCGGCCTGATGCACGTCCAGTTCGGCGACTACCACGTGCGGGACGTGGAGTTCGTCGCGGCGTTCGACGTGGACGCCAAGAAGGTCGGCCGCGACCTGTCCGAGGCGATCGTCGCGAGCGAGAACAACACCATCAAGATCTGTGACGTGCCGCCGCTCGGGGTGACCGTGCAGCGCGGGCACACGTTCGACGGCCTCGGCGAGTACTACCGCGACATCATCACCGAGTCCGACGAGGAGCCGGTCGACATCGTGGCGGCACTGCGCGAGGCGAAGGCCGACGTGCTGGTGTCGTACCTGCCGGTGGGCTCGGAGGAGGCGGACCGCTTCTACGCGCAGGCCGCGATCGACGCGAAGGTCGCGTTCGTCAACGCGCTGCCGGTGTTCATCGCGTCCGACCCGGAGTGGGCGGCCAAGTTCACCGAGGCCGGCGTGCCGATCGTGGGCGACGACATCAAGTCGCAGGTCGGCGCCACCATCACGCACCGGGTGCTGGCCAAGCTCTTCGAGGACCGCGGTGTCGAGCTGCTGCGCACGTACCAGCTCAACTTCGGCGGCAACATGGACTTCATGAACATGCTGGAGCGCAAGCGGCTCCAGTCGAAGAAGATCTCCAAGACGCAGTCGGTGACCTCGCAGATCCCGCACGAGATGGCGAAGGCGGACGTGCACATCGGCCCGTCGGACCACGTGCCGTGGCTGGACGACCGCAAGTGGGCGTACGTGCGCCTGGAGGGCAAGTCCTTCGGCGACACCCCGCTGAACCTGGAGTACAAGCTCGAGGTCTGGGACTCCCCGAACTCGGCGGGCGTGATCATCGACGCGGTGCGCGCCGCGAAGATCGCGCTGGACCGCGGCATCGGCGGCCCGATCCTGTCGGCGTCCTCGTACTTCATGAAGTCGCCGCCGGAGCAGTACTCCGACGCCGAGGCCTACGACGCGGTGGAGAAGTTCATCGCGGGCGAGCTGGAGCGCTAGATCGCCTGGTCCGCGCGGCGGTCGTACGCCGCGCGGGCCTCGTCGATGTCGTCGGCGTGGACGTAGGCCCACCGCATCAGCGAGCACACCGTCTCGGAGAGGGTCCGGCCCAGCTCGGTCAGCCGGTAGTCGACGCGCGGCGGCACCACGGGGTGCACCGTGCGCTCGACGATGCCGTCGCGTTCGAGCGCGCGCAGGGTCGAGGTCAGCATGCGCTGGCTGATGCCGTCGATCGCGCGGCGCAGCTCGGTGAAGCGCAGCGTCTTCCCGCCGAGCTCGTAGATCACCGAGATCGACCACTTGTCGCCGACGCGGTCCAGGATCTGTCGCGCGTGACACATCCGGTCCTGCTCCACGTCCGGTAGCTGCACGGTTACCTCCGGCTCACCGAGGCAGAAAAAGGTGCCGTCTTCCCGGCACCACCATAGTTCCTCACGATGGGGTCAGTTACCAATAGGTACTGACTGCCGGAGAGGAACCATGACCACCACAGAGGCGCTGCCCGTCGACGACACGTTCGCCCGCGTCGCCCACGTCGACTCGATCCACCGGGCCGCCGAGGGCCTCCGCGGGCGCAACTACGCAACGCACGTCGTCGACACCGTCGCCGACGCCCGCCTGCTCGTCCGCGACCTGCTGCCGCGCGACAAGGCGATCTTCACCGCCAACAGCGAGAGCGTGCGGCTGTCCGGGCTGGGCGCCGACATCGACGAGGGCGGCGAGTTCGTCTCGGTCCGCGCCCAGCTGTCCGGGCTGGACCCGGCCGACGTCCGCGGGCAGATCACCATGGGCGCCGTGCCGGACGTCATCGTCGGCAGCGTGCACGCGGTCACCGAGGACGGCGAGCTCGTCGTGACCTCGTTCAGCGGCAGCCAGCTCGGCCCGTACGCGGCGGGCGCCGAGAAGGTGATCTACCTCGTCGGCGGGCAGAAGGTCGTGCCCGACCTCGCCACCGCGCTGCGCCGCGTCCGCACCCACAGCCTGCCGATCGTGCGGAACGTGATGCGGGAGCGGGGCCAGGACTCGTTCATGGGCAAGACCCTGATCCTGGAGCGCGAGTTCCTCGCCGACCGTGCGACCGTCGTCCTCATCAAGGAGGCCATCGGCTTCTAAACCCGGGAGCCGTGCCAGGAGTCAGAGGGGCGTGGACACGGTTACCGAGCACACGTCGGAACCCCGCACGGAACGTGCGGGGTTCGACGCGTTGTTCGACCAGAACTTCGAGCCCATGAAGCGGCTCGCGTTCCTGCTCGGCGCGGACGACCCGGAGAACATCGCGCAGGAGGCGTTCGTCCGCCTGCACGGCCGCTGGGCGAAGCTCGCGAGCGCGGACAAGGCGCTCCCCTACCTGCGCAGGACGGTCGTGAACCTGTCCCGGTCCCGGCTGCGGCACCTGCGCGTCGTGCGCAGGGCGCCGCGCGACCGCGACCGGGACAACGCGTCCGCCGAGTCCGTGGCGCTCGCCAACCGCGCCGTGCGGGACGCGCTCGACCGCCTGACCCGCAGGCAGCGGCAGGTCGTGGTGCTGCGCTACTGGCTCGACCTCGACCAGCGGTCGATCGCGGACACGCTGGGCATCGCCGTGGGCACCGTCAAAGCAACCACCAGTCAGGCCATGGCCGCGCTGCGCGAGGCGCTGGCCGGGGAGGACGACCGATGAACGACCTCGAGCACCGCCTGCGGACCGCACTCGGCGAACTCGCGGACACCGTGCCGGAAACCCCCCATGCCCGTGCCGACCTCGACGAGCGGCTGACCGGCGGATCGCGGCGGCGTGTCCTGCTGATGGCCGCGGCCGCCGCCGTGGTGGTCGCCGCCGCGGCGGTGCCCGTCGCCATGAGCGGCGACGGGCCCGGGAGCGCGCCGGTCGCGAGCGCACCCGCGTCGACGGAGGCCGCCAGTTCGCCCGGCTACCTCGCGGGGCCGGTGGAACTCGGCCGGTTCGGTCCGTACCGCGCCGTGCTGTACGTGCTGGAGAAGGGCAGCGGCGAGGAGATGTGCGTTGCGGAGGAGGGCCCGGAACGTCCGCAGGGGCTCGACCTGAGGTGTGAGCAGGTGCCTCCGTCGTGGCCTGCCAAGCCCATGGGCTGGGTGCTCGAGAGGTCGGTGCTCGGCGGGAACACCCCGGACAGCGGGCCCCTGCCGCACCTGATGTTGTTCGTGGTCGGGCCGCAGGTGCACGAGCTGGAGGTCCAGGCGGGCGACGGCGACCCGGTACCTCTCGAACTCGTCGCACAGACGCGGGGCGCCCGGTTCTACCTCGCCGACTTCGGTGGCTCGTCGCAGGGCTTCGGGTACACCGCGAAGGACGCGAACGGGACCGTGCTGGTGACGGCGATCACCTGATCACACTCCGTTGACCTGCGCGGATGTCCCAGCTGTTCATCTCGTCTTCACCTGCTCCACGCGTGCCGCTGGTGTTGGCCTCCTAGCGTCGGGCCGTTCCCAGACCTGACAGTGGAGGCCAAGCGTGTCCCCAGCCGACGAACCCCGGCTCCTCCCGTTGTTCACCACCAACCCCAAGGGCGGGCGGTCCTCGATCACCTGCCTGTACCGGTGCGGCAACGCCTGCTCGCACGAGGCGCCGAACACCTCGGACAACACCTACTTCGCGGACGTCGTGGCCGACGTGGTCAGCCGCCGCAAGATGCTCAAGGCAGGCGCGGTGATCGCCGTCGCGGGTGCGGGCATGGCCGCCGTCGGCGCGGGGACCGCGGCCGCGACCCCCGGCCGGGGGCACGGCGGTCACAGCGGCCGCGGCACCGGCCTCGACTTCGCACCGGTCGCGCCGAACGACCTCGACGCGGTCGTCGTGCCGGAGGGCTACGAGCAGGGCATCGTGATCCGCTGGGGTGACCCGGTGGTGCCGGGCGCGCCGCGGTTCGACTTCGCGAACCAGACCGCGGCCGCGCAGGCCAAGCAGTTCGGCTTCAACAACGACTTCTGCGGCCTGGTCCCGTTGGGCCACGATCGGTACCTCATGGTGTCCAACCACGAGTACACGACCGAGTCGGCCATGTTCCACGGCTACGACCCGGCCAACCCGACGCGCGAGCAGGCCGAGATCGCCTGGGCCGCGCACGGTCTTTCCGTTGTGGTGGTGGAGAAGAACCGCCGCGGCGGCCTCGATGTGAAGCTGGACCGCCACTACAACCGGCGCATCACGCTGACCACGCCGTTCGAGGTGCGTGGCCCGGCGGCAGGCTCGAAGTACCTGAAGACCAAGGCGGACCCGACCGGCCGCCGCGTCCTCGGCACGCAGAACAACTGCGCCGGTGGCGTCACGCCGTGGGGCACGGTCCTGTCCGGCGAGGAGAACTTCAACCAGTACTTCGCGAACGCCGACGGCGTCACCGACCCGGTCGCCAAGGCGCGCAACAGCCGCTACGGCATCTCCGGCGGCGCGTCGCAGCGCAAGTGGGAGCGGTTCGACGAGCGGTTCGACCTCGCCAGGAACCCCAACGAGGCCAACAGGTTCGGCTGGGTCGTCGAGATCGACCCGCTCGACCCGCACTCGACGCCGGTCAAGCACACCGCGCTCGGCCGCTTCAAGCACGAGGGCGCCAACGTGATCGTCGCGCGCGACGGCCACGTGGTCGCGTACATGGGTGACGACGAGCGCTTCGACTACATGTACAAGTTCGTCACCGACGGCAAGTACAAGCCGGGCAACAGCCGCTACGCCCGCGAGCACAACAAGAAGCTGCTCGACTCGGGCACGCTGTACGTCGCGAAGTTCACCGGCGACAGCCCGGCCGCCGAGATCGACGGCACCGGCAAGGTCCCGTCCGACGGCGAGTTCGACGGCTCCGGCGAGTGGATCCCGTTGGCGCACAACGACACGTCGTTCGTGCCGGGCTTCACCGCGGAGGAGGTGTACGTCTTCACGCGCCTCGCCGCCGACGCGGTGGGCCCGACGAAGATGGACCGCCCGGAGGACGTCGAGCCGAGCCTGAAGAACGGCCGCATCTACGCCGCGCTCACCAACAACACCGACCGCGGCAAGGCGGGCAAGGAAGGCGCGACCGAGCCGAACCCGCGTGCCGGCAACAAGCACGGCCACGTGCTGGAGATCGAGGAGCGGCGCGGTGACCACACCGGCACCCGCTTCTCCTGGAAGCTGCTGCTGCTCTGCGGTGACCCGAACTCGCCGGACACCTACTTCGCAGGCTACGACAAGACCCAGGTCAGCCCGATCTCCTGCCCCGACAACGTCGCCTTCGACAGCAAGGGCAACCTGTGGATCTCCACGGACGGCAACGCGCTGTCGCACAACGACGGCCTGTTCGCGGTGCCGGTCGAGGGCCGCGAACGCGGGCACGTCAAGCAGTTCCTCACGGTGCCCGACGGCGCGGAGACCTGCGGCCCGGTCGTGACCGACGACTTCGTGCTGGTCTCCGTGCAGCACCCGGGCGAGCTGGACGGCGCCAGCGCCGACAACCCGCTGTCGCACTGGCCGGACGGCGGCGACTCGCAGCCGCGGCCGTCGGTCGTCGCGGTGTGGAAGAAGCGCCGCTGACCGGCGTTTCCGTCGTTCGTAGAGTGGGGGCATGACTGATCGTCCGCTCGCCCTGATCACCGGCGCGTCGAGGGGAATCGGCAAGGCGATCGCCGATGCCCTCGCCGGCACGCACGACCTGCTGCTCGGCGGCCGCGACGAGAGTGAGCTCTCCTCGCAGGCCGCCGGGCTGCCGTCGGCGCGCCCGTGGCCGGTGGAGCTCACGAACGACCACGCCCTGGCCGCGGCCGTCAAGGGCATCGACCGGCTCGACGTGCTGGTCCACTCCGCGGGCATCTCGCGCCTCGGTGCGCTGACCGAGGTGACCGCCGCGGACTGGCGCGAGTCCTACGACCTGAACGTGGTCGCGGTCGTCGAGCTGACCCGGCTCCTGCTGCCCGCGCTGCGGGCCGCGGAGGGCCACGTCGTGCTGATCAACTCCGGGTCCGGCCTCAAGGCGAACCCGAAGTGGGGCGCCTACGCGGCGAGCAAGTTCGCACTGCGGGCCTACGCGGACGTCCTGCGCGCCGAGGAGGAACCCCACGGCCTGCGCGTCACGTCGGTCCACCCCGGGCGCACCGCCACCGACATGCAGAAGGCCGTGCGCGACTTCGAGGGCGGCGAGTACGTGCCGGAGCGGTACATGCGCCCCGAGTCCGTGGCCGGCGTGGTGAAGGCGGCGATCGAGACGCCCCGCGACGCCCACGTCCACGAGATCGTGATCCGGCAGCCGAACCGCTGATGAACTGGGACCCGGTCGGTGTGCCGGACGGCCTGACCCAGCGCGCCCGCGCGTTCGTGCGCGCCCACTGCGTCCGCGTCGACGCCCTCGACGTCGCGTCGTGGCGGGAACGGTGGCTCGGTTTCGGCATCCCGCCCGAGGAGATCGACCGGGTCGAGGCGTACCAGCGGCGGTGGGGCGGCATGGTCTTCCCGCCCGCACCCGTCTGCGACGGCGGCCCGCGCTACCTCAACGCCGACACCCCCGAACCGTCCCCCGACGACGGCTGGTGGTTCGAGGCGGGCCCGCAGCGCACGGCCGTCCCCTACGGCTTCATGATCGGCCCGACCGGCGAGTTCGGCATCCACGGCGACCACTGGGTGCCGCTGCACGCGACCGTCGAGGGCTGGGTCGAGTCGCTGGCGCTCGCCCACCACGCGAACACGTCCGCGCAGTCGATCACCCGGCTCACCGGCGACGACGTGGCGACGATCCACCTCGACGACTACGAGCTGGTGCCCGAGGTCGAGGGCCTCGCCGACTCGTGGTGGCGCGACGACGACACGCTGATCGCGGTCTACACCGGCGAGGCCGAGGCGTTCGCCGCCCCGGAACACCGCACGACGATCGTGTACGAGTTCGCGAGCAGTTCCTAGCCGCGCAGGCGGCTCGTGACCGCGCCCGCCTGCGCCTGCACCTTCGCGCGCTCGACCTTCGTGGGCTCGCGGTCCGCGACGACCTGCTCGCCGCCGACCCACACGTTCCGCACGCCGCGCGCGTTCGCGCCCCACACGAGGTTCGCCAGCAGGTGCTCGTCCGGCACGTCCAGTCCGGCCGCGAACGCCTCGCCCGTCGTGTCCACGTGCACGACGTCCGCCCACCGGCCCTCGGCCAGCTCCCCGATGTCGTCCCGGCCCACCGCGGCCGCGCCGCCGCGGGTCGCCATCAGCAGCACGTCCGCCGCCGTCAGCACCGCCGAGTCCATGGTCGACAGGCGGGCGACGAGCGCCGCCAGCCGCATCTCCTCCCACAGGTCGAGGTCGTCGTTGCTGGCGGGCCCGTCGGTGCCCAGCCCCACCGGCACCCCGGCCGCCCGCAGCTCCGGCACCCGCGCGATGCCCGACGCGAGCTTCGCGTTCGAGCCCGGGCAGTGCGCCACCGCGACCCCGTGCTCGGCGAAGACCGCGATGTCCTCGTCCGACAGGTGCACCGAGTGCGCGGCCAGCACCCGCCCGCCGAGCAACCCGATCCCCGCCAGCAGCTTCGGCACCGAGCCGTGCGCCTTCCGCTGCGCCGCGTCCTCGCCGGGCGACTCCGCCACGTGGATCAGCAGCAGCGCGTCCCGTGCGCGGGCGGCCTCGGCGACCATCGTCAGCGCCTCGGGCGACAGCGTGTACGCGGCGTGCGGGCCGTAGCCGATCTCGATCCGGTCGTGCGGGCGCAGCCCGTCGACGTCGATGCGCGCGCTGATCTCGTCGAGCTGCGCGCGCCAGCTGTGCCCGGGGGTGTCGACGACCGCGGGGCCCAGGATCATCCGGCCGCCGGTCGCGAGCACCGCGCGGATCACGTGGTCGGGCTGGAAGTACTGCTCGACGCTCGTGGTGATGCCGTTGCGCAGCATCTCGACCGAGCCGAGCAGCATCCCGGCCTCCATGTCCGACGGCGTCAGCCGCGCCTCGGCGGGCCAGATGACCTCCCGCAGCCACCGCATCAACGGCAGGTCGCCACCCATGCCGCGCAGCACGGTCATCGGGCTGTGGGCGTGCGTGTTGACCATGCCGGGCATGAGGACGCCGTCGAGCTGCCGCACCGGCGCCCCGGTCTCGGGCGCGCCGTCGGCCGGTCCCACGTACCCGAGGCGACCGGACGCGTCGACGTCCACCACCCCGTCACGCAGCACCGTGCACGACGGGTCGCAGGGCAGGACGATCGGGGCACGCAGACGGAACATGCCGAGATCCTAGAGAGGGGCGTCCTCCCATGGCGTGAACGCGGGGCGGTTGCCGCCGCCGTTCGTGGGCAGGAACCCGTCCACCGAGTGCTTGATCGTCACACCCGCCGCGTCGAACGAGTGCACCACCGCGCGGTTCAGCTCGACGACCGCGCGGTCCCGCCACAGCGTCCGGTCGGACGTGGTGTCCAGGCCGAGCCGGTCGGCGATCACCCGCGCGAGCCCGTACGCGGCGTCGTCGGCCAGCACGTCCTCGCCGATGGCCTGGCAGATGTAGACCCCGTTGTAGGGCGCGGCTGGGTAGGTGACGCCGCCGATCCGCAGCCTGCGGTTGCTGATCACGGGCACCGCGTGCCACCGCAGCCCGAGCGTGGCGAACCACGGCAGCTCGGGGTGTTCGAGCGGCACCTCGCGCACGACGTCCCTCGGCAACGGGAACACCGCGACCCCCTCGTGCGGGGTCTGCACCACCAGCGGCAGCTTGTCGAACGCGGTCCGCCCGGTCGGCGGTCGCCAGCCGAGCCGGACCACGGCGGTCGTGAAGTCGACGTACCTGCGGTCGCCGAGCACCCGCCCCGGCTCGGCGTAGCCCGCGTACCGGACGAGCTGGTCGTTGCGGATGCGGGGACCCGGCCGCCACGGCGTGTCCGGCGCGAACACGCTCACCATGGGCCGCACGGCACCGTCGTTCGTGGACATCCGCAGGTGCTGCACGCACTGGGCGGCGACCTCCGCGCTGTCGCGGACCTGCCGCAGGTCACGCACCAGCAGCCCGCGCCACGGCACGTCCGCCGGGCACCAGCCGCTGTCCCGCAGCGCGAGCCGCGCCCCGTACGCCAGCTCGGCGGGCTTGTGGCGGTAGGTGCCGGTCGCCGCGATCTCCTCGCGCACCTTCGCGAGCCGCGCCTCCACCTGCCCGGCCTTGGGCCTGGCGTGGTGGAACGCGCGGACGAACTCCTCGGCCTCGTCGTAGAGCGACTGCGCCCGCAGCCGCGGTCGCCCGGGTGCGGGCACCGGGGTGAGTACGGGCTCGTCGCGCAGTGCGGTCACACCATTGGGTATCGGCCCCGGTTGTGCAGTACTGGATTACCTGGACGTGTGGCGTGTCGCGTGAGAAAGCTACCGACGGTCGGTGCTGAACCGGTCATTTCGCCGCGTATGTGACACGCGGACCACCCAAAAGCGTCACACGCGTTCGAAAATGAGGTCCCGGCTGACCCGGCCCTCGTCCTCGGCACGGCTCTCGAACTTGGTCAGCGGACGCCACTCCGGCCGGGGCGCCCAGCCGCCGGGCGCGTCCGGGTGGAGGTTGCGCAGGTGCGGCTCCGCCGAGCACACCTCCATCATGTGCTCCGCGTAGTGCTCCCAGTCGGTCGCGAGGTGCAGCGTGCCGCCGGGCACCAGCCGCGACGCGATCACCGACACCAGCGACGGCTGCACCAGCCTGCGCTTGTGGTGCTTCTTCTTCGGCCACGGGTCCGGGTAGAAGATCCGCACCCCCGACAGCGACCCCTCCGCCACGTGCTGTTCGAGCAGCACCACCGCGTCCCCGCGCAGCAGCCGCAGGTTCGTCAGCCCCGCGGCCTCGGCCCGCATCATCAGCTGCGCGAGCCCGGGCGGGTACACGTCGACGGCCACGTAGTTGACCTCCGGCGCGGCCTCGGCGAGCTTCGCGGTCGTCTCGCCCATGCCGGACCCGATCTCCAGCATGACCGGCGCGCCACGGCCGAACCACTCGTCGAAGTCCACCGGCCCTTCCGGCAGCGCGGTGACGTCCCGCCCCAGCGAAGGCCAGTGCCGTTCCCACGCACGGGTCTGCCCGGCGGTCATCCGACCGCCGCGGTTCACGAAGCTGACAACTGTGCGCCTGGGTGCCTCCACGGGTGGAGAGCCTAAGGGGCGAGCGATTCCACCCTCGCGAGGTTCGCGCGCAGGTCCGCGAGGCCGGCCACCGCGATCGGCGCCGGGCTCGCTTCGCTGGGGTGCACGCGGATCACGTCGATCCAGCCGGTGTGCCGGTCGGTCAGCATGAGCGTCGTCGGCACGCCGGGCTCGGCGAGCTTGCGTTCGGACGGCACGTACTCCCAGAACCCGGAGTCGCCGTCGGCGCCCCACGGCACGTACACCCAGCCGGTGCGGGCGGCGAGGAGCTTCGACACGCGGTCCTCGACCTTGAACCCCTCGAGGCGGGAGGTCAGCGTGCCCGCGGCGAGCGCGCGCAGCCACCAGGGCGCCGGTGCGTCCGGGTCGGCTTCCCGGATGGCGCGGTACAGCGTGAGGACCTGCGGTTCGGGCGCGCGGTGCAGCCAGGAGCGCCGGGTCTCGGCGGGCGTGGTGGCGTCCTGTTCACCGCCCCACTGCTCGATGGCCTGCGACCACTCGAGGCCGAGCAGCGGTTCGACCCGCAGCGCTTCGGCCGAGGACGGTTGGTGTGACGAGCGCCGTTGCTCCTCAGCCGCCGCGGCGGCATCAGTAGTGGGGCCGGTGTCAACCACCGTCACAAGTCCACCTCCAAGGACGCCCTGTGCAATTGGGCCGGTTGGGGACCACTGATTCGATATGACCTCAGTAAACAAGGTCTGTCCGCACGCTGTGGGCAGGATCACGGCGGCTTTACGTGGTATTAACCACGCGGTGTGGTGGAGAACACCGGACCCCGGCCCATCAGGCACATCGCCGGGCCTTTCGCACTTGTTACCCCGGGCCCGATATTTGGTGGACTTTTCACCCGATTGGCCCACCGGTGCGAAACGTGAAGGACCCGAGCCACCCCCCGAAAGGTGACCCGGGTCCCTCTTCCCCCGTGACGAGCAGCGGCTCCCCCGAGCGCTACGCGTCCCGCTTGTTGGCCGTGAACAACGCGATGATCAGCATCACCACCGCGAACCCGGCGAAGTAGGCGAGCGCCCACCACGGGCTCAGCGTGGACAGCGACGGCGGCGGGCCCTCGGTGATCGCCCGGTTCGTCACGTCCGGGTCGCCGGTCAGGAACTTGTTGACCACGTAGAACGGCATCCACTTCTGGATGTCGTCGCCGACGTTCGGGATCAGCGCGACCAGGCTCTCGACGAGCAGCACGTAGATCAGCGTCAGCGACACCGCGCCCGCCGAGTGGCGGATCAGCGTGCCGACCGCGACCGAGACGACCGCCGCCAGCGCGTACACCAGGCCGACGCCCGCGGTGGCACGCCACTCGAACGGGGTGTTGATGCCCAGGTCCGCGCCCGACTGGATCAGCTTGGAGATCCCGACCGCGCCGAACGCGGCCAGCTCACCGACGATGCCGGCGAACAGCGCGACGACGGTCGTCTTGGCGAGCAGCGTGGCGGACCGGTTGGGCACCGCCTGGAACGTGGCCCGGATCGTGCCGAACCGGTACTCGGTGGTGATCGCCAGGGTGGCCATCACCATGATCACCATCAGGCCGAAGTTCATGCCGAACTGGGTCGAGGCGATCGTGGGCAGGTTCTCGGTGTCCACGCCGGCGAGCAGCGCGGCGAAACCGATGGTGACCGCGAGCGCGGCCAGGGTGCACCACAGCGGCGAGCGCGTGGTGAAGAGCTTGATGCGTTCGACAGCGAGCAGAGTCATCGGGTCACTTCCCAGCGGGCGTCAGGTCGGCGGGCAGCGCGGCGGCGTCACCGAGGTCCACCGCGGCGTGGTATTCGACGGCGTCCCCGGTGAGCTGGATGAACGCCTCCTCGAGCGAGCCGCGCTGCGGGCTCAGCTCGTGCAGTGCGACGCCCTTCTCCGCGGCCAGGTCGCCGATCTTGGCGATGTCCATGCCGGAGACGACCAGGCTGTCGCCCTCGTCGCGGACGCTCGCACCGAGCTGGCCGAGCGCCGAGCGCAGCAGCGGGAGCTGCGGACTGCGCACCACGACCGTGCTCTCCGTCGCCTGCGCGACGAACTCCTCGGTGCTGCACTGCGCGATCAGCTTCCCCCTGCCGATCACCACCAGTTCCTGCGCGGTCAGCGCCATCTCCGAGAGCAGGTGGCTGGACACGAACACGGTCCGGCCCTCGTCGGCGAGCCGGTGCATGAACCGGCGGATCCAGAGGATGCCCTCCGGGTCGAGGCCGTTGACCGGCTCGTCGAACAGCAGCACCTGCGGGTCGCCCAGCAGTGCGGCCGCGATGCCGAGCCGCTGCGACATGCCGAGGCTGAACCCGCCCGCCCGGCGGTTCGCCACCTCGGTGAGGCCGACGATGTCGAGCACCTCGTCGACCCGCTTCGGCGAGAGCTTGTTGGACTTCGCGAGCCAGCGCAGGTGGGCGCGGGCCGAGCGGTTCGGGTGCACCCACTTCGCGTCGAGCAGCGCGCCGACGGTGCGCAGCGGGTTGTGCAGCTCCCGGTAGCGCTTGCCGTCGATGCGGACCGTGCCCGCGGACGGCTTGTCGAGCCCCAGGATCATCCGCATGGTGGTGGACTTGCCCGCGCCGTTGGGACCGAGGAAGCCGGTGACCCGTCCCGACCGCACCGAGAACGACAGGTTGTCGACGGCCAGCGTTTTGCCGTACCGCTTGCTGAGGCCTTCTGCCTCAATCATGGTCTCTCCCTGAAAGTCTCTGAACCATCGCTTCGCGAGCTCCGCGACGGTCGTTTTCCCCTCGGCACAGATACTGGTCGCTCGCGGGGTGCGCGCACGTCCACCTGTGGTCCCCAGTTCGGGTCAACTTCTGGGAGTAGCCTCCATCAGCCGAAAGTGTGGTGGAATCCGTAACCACCCTGAGGCGACCCTGATTCAGGGTCACCCTCAGGTAGGGGTAACCCCCCGGCTCAGGCCTCGCCCGGGCGCACGAGTCCCGTCTCGTACGCGAGCACGACGGCCTGCACCCGGTCCCGCAGGTCCAGTTTGGACAGAACCCGGCCGACGTGCGTCTTCACCGTCGCCTCGGACAGGAAGAGCTTCCGCGCGATCTCGATGTTGGACAGCCCCTGCGCGATCAGCAGCAGCACCTCGCGCTCGCGGTCGGTCAGCACGTCGAGGACCGACGCGTCCCGCAGCTGCCCGCCCGCCGCGCCGAGGAACCGGTCGAGGAGCCGCCGGGTGACGCTCGGCGAGACCACGGCGTCGCCGCTCGCGACCGACCGCAGCGCGGCGACCAGCTGCACCGACGGGGTGTCCTTCAGCAGGAAGCCGCTGGCGCCGTTGCGCAGCGCGGACAACGCGTACTCGTCGAGGTCGAACGTCGTCATCACGAGCACCTTCGCGAGACCGCGCTCGGTGATCAGCTTGGTGGCCTCGACCCCGTCGAGCACGGGCATGCGGACGTCCATCAGCACGACGTCGGGGCGCAGGTCCTCGGCGAGCTCGACGGCCTCCGCGCCGTTCCCCGCCTCGCCGACGATCTCCATGTCCTCCTGCGCGCCGAGCACCATGCGGAAGCCGACACGCATGAGCTCCTGGTCGTCGACCAGCACCACCCGGATCACGTAGCCCACGCTAGTTGCCCCCGAAGGGCAGGGTCGCGGTGACCTGCCAGCCCCCGCCCGACCGCGGCCCGGCCTCCAGGGTGCCGCCGAACACCAGCGCGCGTTCCCGCATGCCGATCAGCCCGTTGCCGCCGGAGACCCCGACGAGCGAGCGGCTCGTCCGCTTCCCGTCATCCACAATGGACAGATCGACGCGGTCGCCGACCCGCGCCACCCGCACGGTCGCGGAGGTGCCCGGGCCGGCGTGCTTGAGCGAGTTCGTGAGCGCTTCCTGCACGATCCGGTAGATGCCGAGCCCCACCCCGGCGGGCAGGTCGTCGACGTTCCCGACGATGTCGAGCTGCACGGGCAGCCCCACGGCGCGGACCCGGCCCGCCAGCTCGGAGAGCGACTGCGTACCCGGCTGCGGGGTGCGTTCACCGCCGGTGTCCTCGCTGCGCAGCACGCCGAGCAGCCGCCGCAGCTCGGTGAGCGCCTCCCGCCCGGTGCTGGAGATCGTCTTGACGGCCCGCTCGGCGAGCTCGGGCTGGGACCGCACGGCGTAGGCGGCGCCGTCGGCCTGCACCACCATCACGCTGACCGCGTGTGCCACCACGTCGTGCAGCTCGCGGGCGATGCGCGCCCGTTCCTCGGCGACCGCGATGCGGGCCTGCTGGTCCCGCTCGGTCTCCAGCAGGCGGAGCCGTTGCTCGAGTTCCGCGTGATAGGCCCGCCGCGCGCCGACGAACTCCCCGAGTGCCCACGAGAACGCGATCGACAGGTTCACCACGATCAACATGGGGATCCACTGCTCGGGGAACTGCCACGGCGTCTGCACGAGCGAGACGACCTCGTTGACGGCCACGTACAGCAACCCGCTGCGCCTGCTCACGTACGCGACGAGCGTGTACAGCGCGATGCACGTGGTGATCATGCTGGCGACACCGATCTCCAGCATGGAGTGCGCGACCCCGAACCCGAGCGTCACGTAGGCGGCGGTGATCGGGTACTTCCGCCGGAACACGATCGGCGCGACCACCCCGAGGATCACCGGCAGCGTGATGTACCAGGGTTCGGGCGCGGGCGCCTCGGAGGGCGTGACCGCGGTCCTGCTGATGAAGATCAGCAGGTCGAACATCGCGATGACGGCAGCCAGCAGCGTGTCCCCGACCATCGGGTGGGCCTTCATCCACAGGCTGAGCCGCCGCACGTCCCAAGGGTAAGCAGCCCGCGCCACCGGAAGCGTCACGCCGAGGTCTGATCGCCCCTCCACCGCAGGGCTGACACGACGTCGGCGGGGGTGCTACTTTGTATCAAGGGGGTGGTACAAAATGGCTCACTGGCTTCAGACGTCCGTCCTGCCCGCCGCGCTGGCGGCCGTGGTTCTCCTCCTCGTCCTCTGGCCGACGGAGCGCAGCGGCAGGCGGCTCCTGCAGACCTGGGGCATCCCGCGACCGGACCCGGCGCAGGTCCACGAGGCCGTCCGCTACCTGCGGCAGCGGCGCTTCCTCTACGTGGTCCTGTTCCTCGTCTTCCCGCCGCTGGCCGGGCTGGTCGACCGCGACAGCGAGCGGCTCCCCGGCATCGGGATCTTCGTCCCCCTCCTCGTCGCGATGCTCGTCGCCGAGCTGATCGCCACCCTGCGGCCGGTCTCCGGGATCCGCACCGCCTCGCTCGACCGGCGCAGCTGGCGGGACCTGGTGCCCCGCTGGGCCGTCCGCACCGGAGCGGGGGCCGCGTGCGCGTGCGTCGTGCTCGCGGTATCCGGGATCGCCGCCGGGCCGGGGACCGCGTGGCTCGTGCTCGGGTACGTCGTGGCGTGCCTGTCGTTCGTCGCGCTGCTGGTCGCGCTCGCGGTGCGCAGGCCGTCGGTGCCCGACGCGGCCGTCGACGCCGCCCTGCGGACCAGGACCGCGCGGGTCGCCGTCGGGATCGGGTTCGGGTGGCTCGGGACCGCGCTGACGATGGGGACGGAACACCTCCGGTCGCACGCCCCGTCCGGCGCCGTCGCCACCGTCCTGGACGTCGCCGCGCTCGTGATCGTCATCGGGATGATCGTCTGCTGGATGTGGGTGGCGCTGCCGAGCAGGCGATCCCTGGCCGCGGCCCGGTGAGCGCACCCCGGATCACGGTCGACCCCGGCAGCGGTGTCGCGCCGTGGCGGCAGGTCCGCGACCAGCTGCTGCACCTCGTCCGGATCGGTGCGCTGCCCGTCGGCTCGCGGCTCCCGGCGATCCGCCAGCTCGCCGGTGACCTGGGGCTCGCCGCGGGCACGGTCGCGAGGGTCTACCGGGAGCTGGAGGCTGACGGGGTGCTGCACACCGCACGTCGCCAGGGCACGGTCGTCGCCGGGGTGCCGTCGGCGCCGTCGGAGCCGGACGGCGAGCTGGCGCGTGCCGCCGCCGAGTACGCGGCACGCGCGGCCGCGCTGGGGGCCGACGCGCGGACGGCCGCGGCGGCCGTGCTCGCCGCGTGGCCGCCTGATCGGTAGGACCCGCCCCCGCGTACCGGACCCACATGGCACGATCGTCCCCAGCACGGTCGCATGCTGTTCGAAACGGGGGTGACATGACGACGGCTACCGAGCAGCAGCACCTCGCCGGTCCGTTGTCGGCCGCGGTTGCCAACCTGTGCACCCGCCTGCAGCCGCAGGTCTCCGCGCGGACGGCCGCCGGGTTCCGGGAGGTGTTGCGCCGGCTGTCGGCGCCACTGCAGGTCGCGGTCGCCGGGCGCATCAAGTCCGGCAAGTCCACGCTGGTCAACGCGTTGATCGGGCGGCGGGTCGCGCCGACGGACGTCGGTGAGTGCACCCGGCTGGTCACCCGTTTCCAGTACGGCACCGTCGACCGCGTCGAGATCGTCTTCGACGACGGGCGCAAGCAGGTGCTGCCGTTCTCCGCCGACGGCATGATCCCCAACGACCTCGAGGTCGACTTCGACAAGGTCTCCCACCTCGAGGCGTACCTGACCAACGCCGTGCTGCGCGACCTCACCGTGATCGACACCCCCGGCCTCGGTTCGCTGGACGCCGCGTCGGTCAAGCGCACCGAGCAGCTCCTGGGCGCGGCCAAGCACCGCAAGCCGGAGGACGACACGGACGAGGAGGGCTCCGACGAGCTGGACGACACCTCCCGCAACGCCGTCGCCGGCGCGGAGGCCGTCCTCTACGTCGTGACCCAGGGCGTGCGTGCCGACGACCAGCAGGCGCTCGCCGCGTTCACCGCCGCCACCGCGAGCCGCGAAGCGGGCCCGGTCAACGCGATCGCCATCCTCAACAAGGCCGACACGATCGCGCCGGAGTCCGTCGCGGGCTCCGACGGCGACACCTGGAAGGCGGCGACGCTGCTCGCCGAGAAGCAGGCGGCGACGCTCAAGCCCCGCGTCGCCGACGTCATCCCGGTCATCGGGTTGCTCGCCGAGTCCGCCGAGTCCGGCGGGTTCACCTCCGCCGACGCGGACGCGCTGCGCACGCTGTCCAAATTGGACGACGCGACCTGGGAGACGATGCTGATGTCCGCGGACATCTTCGTCACCTGGGACTGCGAGGTGCCGCCGGGCATCAGGACCCAGCTGCTCGAGAAGCTCGACCTGTACGGCGTCCGCACCGCCGTCGACGCGCTGCGCCGCGACCCCGACATGACCGCGGGCACGCTGCGCCGCGTGCTGCTGAACGCCTCCGGGCTCTCCGGTGTGCGGAGCAAGCTCGACGCGGTGTTCCGCGCCCGCGCCGACGGCATCAAGGCCGCCGCCGCGCTCGCGTCGGTGACCGCGCTCGCGCACGCGTCCGGCGATCCCGGTGAGCGGCAACGGGTCCACGACGCGATCGAGGTGCTGCTCGCCAAACCGGAGGCGCACCAGCTGCGCCTGCTGGAGGCGCTGACGCTCGTCACGTCCGGCGCGGTCGCCATGCCGGAGGACCTCGCCGAGGAGGTGCTGCGGGTGGGCAGCAGCGCCGACATCGGCGAGCAGCTCGGGCTGAGGGGCAGACCCCTCAAGGAGCTTTCCGCCTACGCCCTGGAGCGGGCCGGGTGGTGGCGGTCGTTCGCGTCGTTCGGCGCGACACCGGCGCAGAGCCGCGTCGCGCACGTGGTGCACCGCGCGTATTTCCTTATCTGGCAACAGCTTCGCGAACAGGCGGGGTGAGGCACATGGCATCGTGGTTCAAGCGCCGCGGCGAGGGCGACGACCCGGGCGACGACGTCGGCGCCGAGTCGACCATCGAGGTGAAGGCCCAGGTGATCGCCGACGCGGTCCGCGCGGCCGACCAGCAGCAGCGGGTCGGGCCGCAGGCGGGCATCGCGGCCGACGGACTGGTGACCGGTGGCGACTTCGCCGAGCCGGACGACCAGCCCGCGGGCCCCGAGGCGATCGCGCTCGACCAGGCGCTGGCGGAGCGCAGGTCGCTGGTGCAGCTGTGCCTGTACGCGCTCGACCGGGCGAAGAGTGCCGGGGTGGTCGAGCGGCTCGAGGAGGGGCTCGCCGGGGTCGGCGTCGACGCCATCCGGCCCGACGGCGTCCGGTTCGACCCGGCGTACCACGAGGCGGGCGGCACGGTCGCGACCACGGACGAGGCACTGGACGGCGTGGTCGCCGAGACCGAGGTGGTCGGCTTCTCCGACCGCGGCGAGGTGCTGCGCGTGCCGATCGTGACGGTCTACAGCAAGGGCGCCTCGTGACCGCGCCCGCACCGCAGAAGCAGCAGAAACCCTCGTTGCCGCAGCAGGTCAAGGCGACCCGCGAGAAGCTGCTGGCCTTCCTCAAGGAGGCCGACCCGGCCGCGGCGGCCTGGGTCGAGGAGATCAGGGCCAAGCGCAAGGCCACCCCGTCGGCGGTGGTGGTCGGCGAGACCAACCGCGGCAAGAGCTCCCTCGTCAACGCGCTCATCGGGCAGGCCGGGCTGTCCCCTGTGGACGCCGAGGTCGCCACCGCCACGTACCTGATGTTCGGCCACGCCGAGGAGTGGCAGGCCCGCGCCTGCTACCCCGGCCAGGTGCCGCCGGTGCCGATCGAGCTGCCGGAGCTGATCAACTGGGTGTCCGCGGCGCACGAACTGCCCGGCGGGCAGCTGCCGCCCAGGTACGTGGAGATCGACGGGCCGTCGGAGCTGCTCGGGAAGCTGACGCTGGTCGACACCCCCGGCGTCGGCGGCCTCGACTCCATGCACGGCGAGCTGGCCAAGGAGGCCGCCTCCTCCGCGACCGCGCTGCTGTTCGTGGTCGACGCGTCCGCGCCGTTCACGATCGGCGAGCTGAACTTCCTCGCCGAGGTCGGCGAGCGCGTCGAGACCGTCGTCTTCGCGCTGTCCAAGGTGGACCAGTACCGCGGCTGGCGGCAGGTGATGGAGGAGGACCAGGCGCTGCTCGCCGAGCACGCGCCGCGGTTCGCGGGCGCCACGTTCCACCCGGTCTCGGCCCGGATGTACGAGATGGCGGCCAAGGCGCCCAGCCCGGAGGCCGCCGCGATGCTGCGCGAGCGGTCCGGTGTGGAGGAGCTGCGGGAGGCGCTCGTCGGCCTGATCGCCGGGCGGGCGGCCATGCTCGGCGAGGCCAACACCATGCGTGCCCTGTCGACCGCGCTGGCCGAACTGAAGGTCCGGCTGGAGAGCGAGAAGCGGGCGCTGTCCACCGGTGAGGACGAGGCCGAGAAGCTGCGTGCCCGCAAGGACGAGCTGACCGGCGAGCGGCGGTCGTCCACCAAGGGGTGGCAGGTCCGGATGCGCACGGAGATCCAGCGCACCCGCATCGAGAACAACCACGAGGTCCAGCGGCAGATGCGGGACGTGCAGTCGTGGTTCCGGCAGGCCATCGACGCCGCGGGCAAGGAGGAGCTGCGCGAGCTGCCGCCGCAGGTCGACGCCGCGCTGCAGATGGTGTCCGGCCGGATCAGCCAGTCCGTGGCCTACCGGCTGAACCAGGTGGCCGAGGCGGTGCTCGGCGAGCTGTTCACGGCGGACGAGGTCGCGATGATCCGCGCGCAGTTCGCGCGGACCGGCCAGCCGATCATGGTGCGCCAGGTGGAGAAGCGACCGCCGACCACCGAGGACAAGCTGCTCGTGTTCATGGGCGCCACGGGCGGTCTCAGCGCGGGCAAGATGGCCCTCCTGCCGCTGGCCGGCGTGGTCGCGGCGCCGATCCTGCTCGTGCCGACGATCGCCATCGCGCTCGGCGCGGGCTGGTGGCTGTCCACGACCCGCAAGCACTCCGCCGACAAGCAGCACATGAAGCAGTGGCTCACCGAGGCCATCGCCGACGCGCGTTCCACAGTGGACCAGCTGCTGGCCGAGCAGCTCATCGAGGCCGAGCAGCAGCTGTCGCTCTCGCTGGACGAGGCCCTCGGAAAACGCATCGCGGGTATCGAAGAAGAGCTCCGTGAGGTAGACAAGGCACTACGGTTGGACACCGCGGAGCGGACGAAGCGCCTGAACGCGGTGAACAAGCGCCTGGTCGACGTCAACGCAGGCCAGGAACGGGCGGAGAAGCTGCTCGCCGCCATCCGCTCCGTCCGGGACCGGGCGTGACCCTCGCGAATTGTCGAGGGAACCGACCGGCCCCACCGTCAGTCATACATCCAGCAACACCGAAAGCACTTCATAAGGGGGCAGACCCGTGTACGTGGACGACGACACCTCGGCCGACACGACCGACACCACCGAGGACACCACCGGCTACGAGGACGACTCGACCGGTTCGACGGGCGAGGACGACCTCGTCGTCGAGATCGACGGCGAGGAGTACCACGCCGAGGAGAACGTCGACCTGACCGGCGACGGCCAGAACGACACCGCCGTGGTGGAGACCGAGGACGGCTACATCGCGTTCGCGGACACCGACGGTGACGGCACCGCCGACGTCGCGGTCGAGTACGACGAGGACGGCAACCCGATCGCGGGCGCCGAGTACGACGAGTCGACCGGCGAGTGGACGGCGGAGGACGTGGAGAACCTCCCGGCGCCCACCGACGGTGGTGCTGACGATGCCGATGGGTCCGGCACCGACACCACCGACACGACCGACACGACGGACACCACCGACACGACGGACACGGGCAGCGGCGAGGACATCACCGTCGACATGCCGGGTGAGGACGTGGACGCGGGTCCGGCCACGTACGACACCGACGGCGACGGCACCAACGACACCGCGGTCGTGACCGACGCGGACGGCACCACCTACGCCTTCACCGACGTGGACGGCGACGGCGAGGCCGACCAGGCCGTGATCATCGAGTCCGACGGCGACGTCACCGTCGCCGAGCACACGGGCGAGGACGAGTGGACCACCGTCGAGGAGGGCCACATCGACGAGCAGGGCAACTACGAGTCCGAAACGTCCGGTTCGACGACCTCGGACGCGGCGTGGCGGTGACCTGAACCACTTCTGCAAGAAACAGCCAAAAGCCGATCCCGGCAGGCGCTCTGCCTGCCGGGATCGGCTTTTGTGCGGTAGACCACTCGTACATCTGTGTACTGAATCGATACCCGAATCGGTCTTGTGGCAGAGCCGACACGTCAGCTCTCGTTTGAGCGCTCGCCATGTGGTTAACCTCGTGAGCATCCCCAAGCGAAGTCCCGTTCGGCGGCCCCGGACGGGTTCCTCGCCGTTCACTCAGGACGCCGGAGTCCGGGCCCACGGACCCTGGCGTCCTGAGTCATTCGGCGTCCAGTCAGGAGATGAAGCGAGATGACGGCAGTGGCAATCCCAGGTGTCGACAACGCACCGACTACGCACGGACGGCTTCTTTCCTGGGTGCGGGAGGTGGCCGAGCTGACCACTCCGGACCGCGTGGTCTGGGTGGACGGCTCGGATGAGGAGTGGACCCGCCTCACGGACGAGCTGGTCGAGGCGGGGACGTTCACTCGCTTGAAGAAGAAGCCGAACTCGTTCTGGGCCGCTTCCGACCCCGACGACGTCGCCCGCGTCGAGCAGCGCACGTTCATCTGCTCCGTGGACCCCGACGACGCGGGCCCCACGAACAACTGGATGGACCCGGCCGAGATGAAGGCCACCATGACCGAGCTGTACCGCGGCTCGATGCGTGGCCGGACGATGTACGTGATCCCGTTCTGCATGGGCCCGCTCACCGCCGAGAAGCCGATGCTGGGCCTGCAGCTCACCGACTCGGCCTACGTCGTGGTGTCGATGAAGATCATGACGCGCATGGGGACCAAGGCGCTGGAGCAGTTCATCGCACCGGACGGCACGGAACGCGACTTCGTGCCCGCGCTGCACAGCGTCGGCGCGCCGCTCGAGCCCGGCCAGGACGACGTCCCGTGGCCGTGCAACGAGGAGAAGTACATCTCCCAGTTCCCGGAGACCCGCGAGATCTGGAGCTACGGCTCCGGTTACGGCGGCAACGCGCTGCTCGGCAAGAAGTGCTACTCGCTGCGGATCGCCTCGGTGCAGGGCCGCGACGAGGGCTGGCTCGCCGAGCACATGCTGATCCTCAAGCTGATCTCGCCGGAGAACAAGGTCTACTACATCGCGGCCGCGTTCCCGAGCGCGTGCGGCAAGACGAACCTCGCGATGCTCGAGCCGACCATCCCCGGCTGGAAGGTCGAGACGCTCGGCGACGACATCGCGTGGATGCGGTTCGGTGAGGACGGTCGCCTGTACGCGGTGAACCCGGAGGCCGGCTTCTTCGGCGTCGCGCCGGGCACCGACTACCACACCAACCCGAACGCGATGCGCACGATCGAGAAGGGCAACTCGATCTTCACGAACGTGGCGCTGACCGACGACGGCGACATCTGGTGGGAGGGCATGGGCGAACCGCCCGCGCACCTCACGTCGTGGAAGAAGCAGGACTGGACGCCGGACGCGGACGAGCCGTCGTCGCACCCGAACTCGCGGTACTGCACGCCGATGGCGCAGTGCCCGATCCTCGCGCCGGAGTGGGACGACCCGAAGGGCGTGCCGATCTCGGCGATCTTCTTCGGCGGCCGCCGCGCGGACACCATCCCGCTGGTGACCGAGTCGCGCGACTGGATGCACGGCACGTTCATGGGCGCCACGCTGTCGTCGGAGACCACGGCCGCCGCGAAGGGCAAGGTCGGCGTCGTGCGCCGCGACCCGATGGCGATGCTGCCGTTCATCGGCTACCACGCCGGTGACTACTTCCAGCACTGGATCGACACCGGCAAGCGCGCCGACTCGGACAAGCTGCCGAAGATCTTCTACGTCAACTGGTTCCGCCGGGACGAGAACAAGAAGTTCCTGTGGCCGGGCTTCGGCGAGAACTCGCGCGTGCTGAAGTGGGCCATCGAGCGCATCGAGGGCAAGGCCGCCGCGAAGGAGACGCCGATCGGCTACATCCCGACCGCCGACGACCTGGACCTGTCCGGCCTGGACGCGTCGCGCGCGGACATCGAGGCGGCGCTGAGGTTCGACGCCGACGAGTGGCGCGCGGAGATCCCGCTGATCGAGGAGTGGTTCGCCAAGATCGGCGAGAAGCTGCCGACGCTGCTGCGTGCCGAGCTGGACGCACTGAAGACCCGCCTCGGCTGAGGTTCGTCATCGGATGACGGGGACCGCCGCCAGGCGGTCCCCGTTTTCTGTTGCTGCAAGTTGCATCATGATCACGGAGCGGCGTCGTCGACACCATGAGCGATCGTGGGAGGTCAGCGATGTGCGACAGATGGCGGTGGCAGCTTTCCGGGTACGACGGCAGGGTGCACGCCTTCGAGAAGACGGACGGTCTGGCGAGTTTCCTCGAGGCGGTGTGCAGCCACAGCGTGCCGGTCGACAAGACCGTGGCCGGCCACGAGGGCGCCCGGTGCGTGGCGTGCCTGCTCATCGTCGGCGATCACCTGGCCGAGTATCACCGATCCGGTATGGCGCTCTAGGTTTGTCCACAGCCTGTGGACAAACCTGTGCACAGCCTGTTGATCCGACCCCCAGGCCGTGACCAGGCGTGACGCGCACGACATGCGGGCGACATGTCGACTTCACGCGCCGGACACCCACTTTGTCCACAGCGCAGGGCTTTCACGGTGGGTGACAGCCCGTACGGCCGAACGAGTTACCGGCACCGCTCGAGTTGCCTGAGGAGAAACCTCCGGGTGGGTGCCGAGCACTCCTTGGTCAGGGCCTCGGCGTACAGCTCGGCGGCGATGCCCGGTTCGCCCGCCCGCAACCAGAGCGCCCCGAGCGCGGCGGGCAGGCGGTGGTAGTCGCGCAGCACGGGGTCGTTGCGCAGCCGCCGCAACTCCTCGGGGTCGGCGCCCCGCGCCATGGTCGCGGCAACCGCCCGGTTGAGCGCGACGACCGGGGAGGGCTTCACCTCGAGCAACTCGTCGTAGAGCCGGACGACGAGGTCCCAGTCGGTCTCGGGCACGACGTGGCAGAGCGCGATCGCGGCCTCGGTGTGGGAGGGCGAGTGCTCGTCACCCACGCACGCGGAGGCGAACACACGCATCCCTTCGCTGATCATCCCGTGGTCCCAGCGCGCCCGGTCCTGGTCGGCGAGCAGCAGCAGGTCACCGCGGTCGTCGAGCCGCGCGCCGAGCCGGCCGCCGTGCAGGAGCATGAGCCCGAGCAGCGCCCGCACCGGTGGCAGATCGGTCCGAGGGTCGGCGACGAGCAGCCGGCACAGCCGGATGGCCTCCGCGCACAGCTCCCACCGCACCGCCCGGTCCCCCGACGGCGCGTCGTACCCGGCGTTGAAGAGGAGGTAGAGGACGGCGAGCACCCCGTCGAGCCGCGCACCGGCGATGTCGAGGTCGACGTCCCGCAACACCCGCTTGGCCCGGACGATCCGCTGGGCGACCGCCGTGGGCGTCGCGAGCAGGGCAACGGCGATCTCGTCCACCCCCAGCCCCCCGACCGTCTTCAACGTCAACGCGACTTGCGAGGCGACGGGCAACCGCGGGTGGCAGCACAGGAACACGAGCGCCAGCTCGTCGTCCCCGTCGGGCAGCACCGAGATGCCGTCCGCCGCGAGCACCGGCAAGGCAGCCCGCACGACGTCGTCATGCCGAAGAACCCCGAGCACGTGGTTACGAGCGACGGTGAACAACCACCCGGCGGGATTCGCGGGCACCCCGGTGAACGGCCAGCGCCGGAGCGCCCGCAGCATGGCTTCCTGAACCGCGTCCTCGACGAGATCGAGGCGCGCGGGCCCGAGCACCCGCACCAGGGTGGCGGTGATCCGCCCGGCACTACGCCGAAAGAGCCGCTCCACCACGACCCGCGAGTTGTCCACACCCCACCTCACTCATCGCCGAAACTGTCGGTGCCCGCCGGTACGCTGGATTTCGGGGGCCGGAGGCCGCCCGGGCTGTGTCGACTTCCGCGGGACGAGGAAGTCCACGCCGAAAGACAGACCTGAGGCGCACTCGCGCCCGCTTCCCGAACCGGCGCGCGGCGACCCGTGCCGATGTCCGCCCCGCCGACGAGGCCCAGGCCCAGGTCCAGGCCCTGACCGCACGCACCGAACGACGTTGTCCACAGCCCCCCGCCTGAGCGGCCAAAAGTGTCGGTGCCGCCCGGTAATGTGGAAATCGGGGGACCCCCGGGGCGTGCGAAAGGACCGATGGTTCGGACTCGTCGCCCGAAGTTGTCCACAGCCCGGCCTGAGCGGCGAAAACTGTCGGTGCCGCCCGGTAGCGTGGAAATCGGGGGACCCCCCGGGCGTGCGAAAGGACCGATGGTTCGGACTCGCCATCCAAAGTTGTCCACAGCCCGGCCTGAGCGACCAAAACTGTCGGTGCCGCCCGGTAGCGTGGAAATCGGGGGACCCCCTCGGGCGTGTGAATGGACCGTTCGTTCGGACTCGTTGTCCGGAGTTGTCCACAGCCCCGCCTGAGCGGCGAAAACTGTCGGTGGTCGCCGATACGCTGGAAACCGGGGGCCGGAGGCCGACCCCCGGCATCCCGGAGGCGGTCAGTCCTCGCAGCCCTGCTCCCCGATCTTCCGCACCTCGATGGTCCCGAACTCCAAATGCGGGTGGTCGCCGAAAACCTTGGCCGCCTCGTCGAGCGACGTCGCCTCGATGGTGATGAAGCCGCCCACCACCTCGGCGCCCTCGGCGAACGGCCCGTCGGACACCGACAACCCGTCCACCACGCGTCCCTGCCGCGACAACCCGCCGCCGCCCGGTGCCGGCGTTCGCGCGGCGTTCCACGCGAGGTACCGCTCCAGCACCCGCTGCGCCTCGTCCGGGCTCAGGTCACCCGACGGGGCACCCCGGAGAAACCCGACAAACTGCGCCATGTCCACCTCCTGTGCATCGACCCAACACCACCTAGATGCGCGAGGCGACCCACAATCGACACATGGCCGAGAACATCAGCAGGTTCCCCGTGGCGGAACCCCACGAGTTGCCCGACGACCTGCGGGAACGCGTCAACGCGATCGCCGACCGCTCCGGGTTCGTGCCCAACGTCTTCAAGGCGCTCGGTCACCGGCCGCGGGAGCTGCGTGCCTTCCTCGACTACCACGACGCCGTCATGGAACGCGAGGACAGCACGCTCTCCAAGGCCGAGCGCGAGCTGGTCGTCGTCGCCACGTCCGGGGCCAACAGCTGCACCTACTGCGTGGTCGCGCACGGCGCCATCCTGCGCATCCGCGCCAAGGACCCCACCATCGCCGACCGCGTCGCCACCAACCCGTGGACCGTCGAGCTGAGCCACCGGGAACGCGCGATCGTCGACCTCGCGCTGGCGCTGGCCGTCGAGCCGAACACCTTCAGCGAGCAGGACCTCGACGACGCCCGCGACGCGGGCCTGTCCGACGACGAGATCTGGGACGTCGGCGCCATCACCGCCCTGTTCGCCCTCTCCAACCGCATCGCGCACCTGACCGCGCTGCGGCCCAACGACGAGTTCTACCTGATGGGCCGCATCCCTAGAGGGTGAGCCGCCACGTCTGCCCGGTCAGCTCGTGGCCGAACCGCGTCGCCGTGTCCTCCTCGACGAGCGTGAACCCGGCCCGCTGGTAGATCCGGCGGGCCGGGGCCAGCAGCGACACCGTCCACAGCTCCATCGACCGGTACCCGGCCGACTTGGCGAACCGCACGCACTCCTCGACCAGCACCGTGCCGACGCCCGCGCCCCGCGCGCTCGGCTCCACGTGCAGCAGCCGCAGCTTCGCGGTCGTGTCGTCCTTGCGCACGCAGAAGATCGCGCCGACCCGTTCCCCGTTCAGCTCCGCGACCCACGCCCGCTCGCGCTCGGGGTCGTGGCCTGCCAGGTAGTCGGCCACGATCCGCGCGACCAGCGCCTCGTACGACGAGTCCCAGCCGTGCTCGGCCGCGTACAGGGCGCCGTTGCGCTCGATCACCCAGCCGAAGTCGCCGGGCAACGGGTCGCGCAGCGCCACGTCCGGCCGGGCCGTCGGCCGGTCGACCCGGTTGCGGATCATCTCCATGGCCTCGATCAGCCGGACCTGCTCGTCCTCGGTCAGGTCGGCCAGCAGCTCACGGATCTGCCCGACCGACTTGGTGTCGAGCACCCGGAACGCGTCGCGGCCCTTGTTGGTGAGCCGGATGACCTGCCGCCGCGCGTCGGAGCCGGACCGGTCGCGCCGGACGAACCCGTTGTCCTCGAACCGGCTGAGCAGCCGGCTCAGGTAGCCCGCGTCCAGGCCGGTCACCTGCCGCAGCGCGGACACCTCGGTCTCGTCCCGCTGGCCGAGTTCGAACAGTACTCTTGCCTCAGTCAACGAAAATGGCGTACTGAGCAGGTGTTCGTTGAGTGCGCCGAGGAACTTCGTGTAACTGCGGTTGAACGCGCGTACTGCGGCGATGCGGTCCGGCGAGACCGTGGCGACCATGGCGAGCCTCGTTTCCCGTGAAACAATTCGTTGACTAAGTCAAAGAATAGGCCAATGCCGCCGCCCCGTACAGACCCGCCGCGCCGCCGAGCTTCGCCTGCTCGACGCGCAACCCACGCAGGTACGACAGCCGGGCGTGCTCCGCGAGCGTCGCCCGCACCGGCTCGAACAGCAGGTCGCCGACCTGCGCCACGCCGCCGCCGATCACCACGAGGTCCAGGTCGCACACCGCCGCGGTCGCCGTGATCGCCAGCCCGATGGCCTGGCCACCCCGCCGGAACGCAGCCGCGGCCACGGCGTCACCGGCGTGGGCGTCGGCCGCGAGCGCGCGGGCGTCCGCACCGGTCCACCCCTGCGCTCGCGCCCACCGCACCAGGTGTGTCCCGCTCGCCACGGTCTCCACGCACCCGCGTCCGCCACACGTGCACGGCACCCCGTCTGGCTCCACCACCACGTGCCCGACGTGCCCCGCGTTGCCGGTGCGCCCGCCGAACGGCCGCCCGTCCAGCACGAGCCCGCCGCCGACCCCGGTCGACACGACCATCCCGAGCATCGCCGTCGACCCCTGCCCGGCGCCGACCCAGTGCTCGCCCAGCGCCATGCACAACCCGTCGCCGGCGAGCGCGACCGGCGCGCCGACCAGCTCCCGCACCCGCGCGACCAGCGGGAAGTCCCGCCACGACGGGATGTTGATCGGCGAGACCGTGCCCGCGACCGAGTCGACCGGCCCCGCGCACGCGATGCCGACGCCGTCGACGTCCCCGGGCGCCAGCTCGTCCACCACGGCGCGCAGCGCCGCGAACGGCTCCGTGCCGGTCGGGCGCGTCGCGCTCCGCGCGAGTGCGCCGTCCGCCCCGACGATCCCTCCGGCGATCTTCGTGCCGCCGATGTCCAGTGCCAGCATGTCCTCAGTGCCTGTGGGTGTTGTCGGGTTGGCCGGGGTCGCCCGGGTGCTCGAACCCGGGCGCCAGTTCCACCGCGGCGGCCACGTGCTGGTCGAGCCAGATCGTGAACGCCTGCCGTCGCGCGCCGGCGAGCAGGTGCGCGGTGATCTCGTCGCGGGCCTCGGCGAGCGACCGCGTCCTGGCTGGCCGCACCTCCTCGACCACCGCGGTGTGCGTGCCGAGCGGGTCCCGCACCGGCCCGGCCGTGTCGCCCTCGCGGGCCGCGAACACCGCGTCCTCGACCGGTCCGGCCAGCTCCCCGCGCCGCAGCACGCGGCGGCGCGGCGGGGCGTCCCCGATCGTGTGGGTCACGACCCGCTCCTCCGGCACCAGGAACCGTTCCGGGTTCCGCTCGTGGAACGCCGCGACCGCGGCCGGCGCGACCACCACGTCCTCGGTCACCGCGACGAACACCCTGCGCGCCAACGGACTCCTGGTCAGCAGGTCCGCCGCCACGCTGCCGAGCCCGAGCATCGCGGCCCGGTCCGGCGCGAGCGCGGACAACGCGGGGGCGTCGGCCGCGTCCAGGCCGCGCGCGGCGGCCTCCGCCGCGACGATGCGTTCCGCCACCAGCACCTGCACGATCCACCGCCGCAGCTGCCGCCCCTCGCTCGTGCGCTCCCTCGGCAGCGTCGGCCCGACCGGCCCGGCCCGCAGGTCCGCCTCCAGTCTGTCCACTTCGGACACATCGACGGGGCTGCCGGACACCCAGGCCACGGCCGTCACGCCGTCACCTCCAGCGCGACCGCGGGCGAGTACAGCAAGCGGCCCGCCCCGGCCACCCGGACCAGCGCCCACCAGCACCCCGGCGCGGCCCACCTCGGCACGGCCACGTCGAAGGCCAGCTCCACCTCGCCCCGCGCGGGCACCTCGGCGCCGACGAGCCGCGGCCCGGCGAACTCCCAGGTCCCCCACGGGCTCACGAGCGCGGCCTCGAGCGTGATCGGCGCGTGCGCCGCCGACGCGACCCGCACGGCCAGCCGCCCGCGTTCCCCGCGCGCCAGCCGCACCGGCTCCGGGTCGGCCGACAGCCGGATCAGGCCGTCCTGCTCGAACCCCGCGCCGACGCTCACCACGGCCACGTCCTCGACGACCTGTCGCCAGCTCGCGGGCAGCCCGTCCCCGGCCGGCTCGACCCGCACCCGCACGGGGTAGCGGCCGGGCACGGCGTCGGCTGCCGCGGTCACCGTGACCTCGGTGGTCAGGTGCCCGCCGGGCGGCAACCCGAACGGCAGCTCGGCGGGCTCGGCGGTCCACCCGCCGGGCAGCGCGAGCCGCACGTACCCGTGCAGGTCGACGTCCGTGGCGTCGGACGCGACCGTCACCGTCAACGTCTCGCCCGCCTCGGCGCGCGTGGGGGTGACGTGCACCGCCAGCGGCAACCCGCCCAGTGGCGCCGGGCCGCGGTTGTGCAGCCAGTACTTGGCGTACAAGGGCAACACAGGTTCGGCCTCCGGCCCCAGCACCCCACCATCCACTGTGGACCACTCGGCGGCCGGGGTGGCGAGCACGGTCACCGCGTCGCACCCGGCGACGTCGATCGTGCCGCCCACCGCGTCACCCGGCTCCTCGAGCAGGTTCGCCGTGGTGAGGTCGGACAGCGTGACCACGTCGGACGCGAGCGTCGCGGCCACGGGCGCGCCGGTGTGCGCGACGACCCGGATCGCCAGACGTGCCCGGGGATCGGCGGGCTCGGCGGAACCCCGGACGAGCGGGTTGCCCGCGGCCTTCACCGCACCGAGTCGCACGCGGTCGGCCGGTTCGGCACGCAACAGGGACCCACGCCCGGGCAGTCCGCGCTCGCCGCCGTCCGACGTGATCACCGCGTGCAGCGGACGGCTGAACTCGGCGCTGTTCTCGGCGATCCCGGCGGCCCGCCAGTCCCCGTCCCCGGCCGCGACCGCGTACCGGAACTCGTGCGTCCAGTGCTGCAGCTGGAAGTTCGACCCGTCCGGCACCGTCCGCCGCGGCGGGTCGATCCACACGCCCGACGGCCAGCCGGTGCACGACCGCAGCAGCGACGCGTGCAGCGTGCCCGCCGCGTCGACCGCGAACCCGGGCAGCCCGCGGTTCATCAGCGCCACCGACCGGCCCGCGTACTCGTCCTGTCCCGCGTCGCCGGCGCCGACGTCGATCACGTTGTCCGCCAGGTCGTCCACAACGGACTGGATGTGCTCGGTCGGCACCATCAGCACGCCGAGCGCACGCGCGTCCCGCAGGTCCGCGCTCGGCAGCCACACCTCCGGCAGCGGCTTCTCCGGCGGCACCCAGTAGACGCCGTCCTCGCTGATCCCCGACCGGTCCACGACCTCCGCGGTGAACGCGTTGACGTCCGGCCCGCCCAGCGTGATCCGCACGTCCGGCAGGTTCGAGTCGACGCCGAGGTCGCCGTAGCGGGCGCCTGCCGCGCTGCTGACCGTCGCCGTGACGCCCGACCTGGCGAGCGCGACCGCCAGCTCACGGGCCAGCGGCGCGGCCTCCGCCTCGGTCGGCACGATGATCTCCGCGACGCCGATGGGCCGCAGTGCCCCGTCCGCGAGCTTCAGCGACGCGGTGGCGGACAGGCCGAACCACGTGTGGGCGGGGTTGTCGAGCGTCCACGGGTGCTGCGCCGAGTCCACGTCGATGAGCCCGAAACCCCGGCCCACCACGGCGTTCCCGACCTCGCTGACCGGCAGCGCGCCCGGCACCGCGCACGGCCAGCGGACCCGCAGGAGCTGGTCGGAGCCGGTGAACTCGTCGACGGTCGTGGTGCAGTCGACCCGGTCCACGCCGTGCCACAACGTGATCGTCTGCGTGTACCGGACCGTCCCGACCCGGCCCTTCGCGGTGATCCGCTCACCGACCGGGCAGCGTTCGACCGTCACCTCGGCGGTCGTGGCCGAGGACGTGGTGACCGGGCCCTTCGGCAGCAGGTGCCACGGACCCTCGCCGAACCTCGGGTGCTGGTGGTACTCCTCGTACAGGGCCAGCTCGTTGCCGACCGCGCCGTGCGTGATCAGCTCCCGCCCCCGGTCGACGAGGCTGCGCACCCCGCCGCCGCGGGCCGGGTCGACGGTCACGCGGAACCGGCCGTTCGCCGCGGTCTCGCCGTCCACCCTGGTCCAGCCCTCGCCGTCCGCTTCCGCGAGCCGGAACACCTTCCACCCCAACGGGGGCACGCCCTCGGCGAGGAACGTGGTGGTGCCGTTCTCCACCAGCGCCGGCAGTGTCGCGCCGGTGTCGTCGGTGATCGTGCCCTCGGCCGTCACGGTCACGACGTCGGTCCGCTCGTGGTTGAGCGGGTTCCAGACCACGACCGGTTTCCCGGCGCCGCCGGGCAGCGCGACCAGCCCGGACAGTGCTCGCAGCGCGTTGTCGCGGACGCCGGTCGCGAGGTCGTGCGCGTCGCGCCAGCTCGTGACCAGGTCCAGGTACACCTGGTCGGACTCGGAACCCGTGATGCCGTCGTGGTGCGCGCCGTACGCGAGCTGCACCCACGCCTTGGCGAGCGCGGCGTCCGGGTAGCCGGCGCCGGCGAGGATCGAGGCGAACGCGGCGAACGGCTCCGCCTCCAGCAGGGCGGCCTCGGCGGCGCGCTGTGCCTGCTTGGTGTCGATGTAGGAGACGTCCTTGCCGGTGTAGATCGGGTTCATGTCCCGCGTCTGCGGCGTCGGCTCCACACCCCGCTCGGCCAGCTCGGCGCGGACCGCGGCGAAGAAGTCCCTCGGCAGCGAGCACACGAACCGCGGCCACACGTACCGGCGTGCCCAGTGCTTGTGCAGGTCGGTGACCCACTTGTTGGGCGGCGTGTAGTCCCCGCCGACCGGCAGCAGCACGTGCTTCGCGGTCGTGACCCGCTTCAGCGCGAGGAACTCCTGGTAGGCGGCCTCCATCGCGGCGTCGAGGGACGGGGCGGAGTTCATGCCCCAGCCGGAGCCGTAGTGGTCGGTCATGTACGCGGTGAGCAGTCCCTTGCCCGACGGGGAGATCCACTCGAACTCGCTCGGGAACTGCATCCGCGTCGGGTCACCCTTGCCCGCGGCCGTCTTCTCCATCGGGCCCCACTGGTGGAACGGCCCGCGCGCCCAGGAACTGCTGGTGAGCCCGGCGTCGGCGGCGAACCCGGGGAACGCCGGGTCGTGCCCGAACGCGTCGAGCTGCCACGCCGTCGCGGGCTGGCTGCCGAACACGTCCCGCTGGAACCCCATGCCGTGCACGAAGTTCCGGATCGTGGTCTCCGGGTCGGTCAGGTTCGTGTTCGGCTCGTTGTACGCGCCGCCCATGACCTCGATGCGGCCCTCGGCCAGCAGCCGCCGCAGCACCGCGCGGTCCTCGGGGTAGGCGTCCCAGTAGGGCTTGAGGTAGTCGACCTCGGCGAGCACGAACCGGTAGTCCGGCTCGGCGAGCGCCAGGTCCAGGTGCGCCTTGACCAGGTCGAACCCGGCGAGCTGCACGGCGCCGCGCGGCGAGCCGGGGAAGTCGAGCTCGTCCCACGCGGTCGTGTAGGCCGCCTGCGTGTTCCACCAGACGGGGTCGTAGTGGAAGTGGGACACCATGTGCATGGTCCAGCCGGGTTCGGCGACGACCAGCTCGAACGCGGTGTCGCCGACGCCGTCGATCACGACTCTCGCGGGGATCCGCGTGCCCGGCGCGGCGCCCTGGGTGTCCACCCCCACTTCGATCCCGACGTGACCCGTCGCGGCGACCTCCACCGGCGCCGGCGTGGTGACACCCGGGCCCTCGACGTGGACCCGGGCGGCACCGACCGCCTCCCACGACACCCGGACAACCTGAAGCGGAGCCTCGACCGACCCGACGAACAGTTCGGTCGACTCCACGGAGACAACACCCATGTCTCGCACTGTGCTGCCTTCTCCGGGGAAGGCACAAGCCGGAAAACGGATCTTGTCCGGCTGTGTCGTGCGACACGCCGTAGGCCTTTCTGAGCCAATATCGGGATCTTGCTAGAAACCCGGATACGGTCTGATGTGTGGACCCGGTGCGCAACCCGTTCGCCCCTGGAGCCGGACAGCGACCCCCCGAACTCGCGGGTCGCGAGAAGGAAGTGGCGGCGTTCGACGTCGTCCTCGAACGGGTGGCCCGCGGGCGACCCGAGCGGAGCCTCGTGCTGACCGGACTGCGTGGCGTCGGCAAGACGGTGTTGCTCGGAGAACTTCGTTCCATGGCCATCCGGCGCGGCTGGGGCGCGGGCAAGATCGAGGCCCGCCCGGACGCGGGACTGCGCCGCCCCCTGTCGGCCGCGCTGCACCGGGCCGTCCGGGATCTGGCCGTCCGCCATCGTGCGCCCGACCGCGTCGAGCACGTCCTCGGCGTGCTGAAGGCGTTCGCACTGCGGGCCAGCCCCAGCGACTCGAAGCTGCGCGACCGGTGGCAGCCGGGCATCGACGTGCCACCGACGCAGGGCCGTGCCGACTCCGGTGACATCGAGATCGACCTGGTCGAGCTGTTCACGGACGTGGCGGAGCTGGCCCAGGACGTCGGCACGGGCGTGGCGCTGCTGATCGACGAGATGCAGGACGTCATGGCCGACGACGTGTCGGCGCTGTGCGCGGCGTGCCACGAGCTGTCGCAGTCGGGCGCGCCGTTCGTGGTGGTCGGCGCGGGGCTGCCGCACCTGCCCGCGGTGCTGTCGGCGTCGAAGTCGTACTCGGAACGCCTCTTCCGCTACGTGCGGATCGACCGCCTCGACCGCGCCGACGCCGACCAGGCGGTGGTCGCCCCGATCGCCCGCGAGGAGGCGGGCATCACGGACGAGGCGCTGGACGCCCTGTTCGACGCGGCGGGCGGCTACCCGTACTTCATCCAGGCGTACGGCAAGGCGGCGTGGGACGCGGCCCCGAGCGACCCGATCACCGCGGAGGACGTCGCGGTGGCGGCCCCGGAAGCGGAGGCGGAGCTGGCGGTCGGCTTCTTCGGCTCCCGCTACGAACGGGCCACCCCCGCCGAACGCGAGTACCTGCGCGCCATGGCCGAGCTGACGAAGGGCAAGGCGGACGAGGGCGCCGCCACCGCCGACATCGCGTCCCACCTGGGCAGGAAGCCGTCGTCCCTGTCCCCGGCCCGCGACAGCCTCATCAAGAAGGGCCTGATCTTCTCGGCCGAACGCGGCCGGATCGCCTTCACGGTGCCGCACTTCGGCCGGTACCTGCTCAACATGGACGACTGAATCCCCCTCTATCCAGCTCTCTAGCGCTGACGCTAGAGAGCCGCATACGTCTGCATCGACGCCGATCGTAGGATCGTCCCACATCCTGTGTCACCGCGAAGTCACCGACGATTCACCGGAGTGTGCCCCGCTTCACCGAATAAACGGGTGACTTGCTGCGTTGGAAGAGGCATAATGGTCAGTAGCTGAAGAACCAGCGAAGAACCGAAAGAGGAGCGCAGAACCACCATGAACATCGCCGCCAAGCTCCGCGCCCGCCGCGTCGAGTCCCGCAACCGCCGGGCGGTGAACCACGCGATCGCCACCGCCGCCACCCCGGCCATGCGCGACGAGATCCTGATCATGGCGCAGCGCCAGGCCACCACGATCCGGTAACCAAAAACTTTTCTCGAACCCGTGTAACACCCGTGGCTCGCCCCACGATGTTCCGGTTGACCCCGTAGTGCTGGCGGACCCCCGACCTGGCAGCACTGCGGGGTTTCCATATACCTGCTCGGCGCTGGGGCGCCTTCGCAGGTGACCCCTTCGTCATCATGCTGGGGGGCCGAGCCCCCCAAACCCCCCACGGTGCGGTCTCTTCCGACCCAGCGTGGTTGCCTTGCCAGCGTGCCTTGCCGGCGTTGCCCTGCCAGCGTGGTTGCCTTGCCGGCGTGCCTTGCCGGCGTGGCCCTGCCAGCGTGGTTGCCTTGCTGGCGTGGTTGCCTTGCTTCTTCTTCTTTCTTGGTCACCCCGGTCTTCGGGGATTCGCCCCTTGACCCTCGCGCGTTGACGGGGGTTCCTTTGGGCGTCAGACCTTCACGTGTGTTGCCTGCCTGCCATCCCGTCGACCTGGCGAAGCCCGATCACGCGACGGACACCAGTCCTTGCCAAGCCAACCTCGTGCCCGACCTCCGCCATCCCGGAGACCAGCCTCTCCGGCGAGGAGGCCCGTCCGGCAGGACGCCCTCCGGCGAGGACATCACCCAGGACGGCGAAGACCTCCTTGGGAACCCCAAGGCGGGGACAACCACCGAACGTCGGGCGTCAGGCGGCTTCCAGGATTGCTGTTGTGCCTTGGCCGCCCGCTGCGCAGATCGAGATCAGGCCTCGGCCGCTGCCCTTCTCGTGCAGCAGCTTGGCCAGGGTTGCCACGATCCGGCCGCCCGTGGCGGCGAACGGGTGGCCTGCTGCCAGGGACGAGCCGTTCACGTTCAGCTTCGTGCGGTCGATCGCGCCCAGTGGTTCGTCCAGGCCGAGGCGGGTCTTCGCGAAGTCCGCGTCCTCCCACGCCGCCAGGGTGGCCAGGACCTGCGACGCGAACGCCTCGTGGATCTCGTAGAAGTCGAAGTCCTGCAGGGTCAGGCCCGCCCGCGACAGCATCCTCGGCACCGCGTACGCCGGGGCCATCAGCAGGCCCTCGTTGCCGTGCACGTAGTCGACCGCCGCCGTCTCCGAGTGGGTGAAGTACGCCAGGACCGGCAGGCTCCGCTCCTTCGCCCACTCCTCCGACGCCAGCAGGACCGTCGACGCGCCGTCCGTCAGCGGAGTCGAGTTGCCCGCGGTCATCGTTCCCTCTTTACCGCCGAAGACGGGCTTCAGGGTGGCCAGCTTGTCGGCGGTCGAGTCCGGGCGGAGGTTCGCGTCCCGGGTCAGGCCCAGGTACGGGGTGAGCAGGTCGCCGAAGAAGCCCCGCTCGTACGCCGCCGCGAGCTTCTGGTGGGACGCCGCCGCCAGTTCGTCCTGGGCCTCGCGGGTGATGCCCCACTCCTTCGCCGTGATGGCCGCGTGTTCGCCCATCGACAGGCCCGTGCGCGGCTCGGCGTTCCTCGGGATGTCCGGGACGATCTGCGTCGGGCGGATCTTCGCCAGTGCCTTCAGGCGGGCGCCCAGCGACTTCGCGCGGTTGAGCTCCAGGAAGACCTGGCGCAGGTCCTCGTTCACACCCAGCGGTGCGTCGCTCGTGGTGTCCACGCCGCCGGCCACACCGGACTCGATCTGGCCCAGTGCGATCTTGTTCGCCACCTGGATGACCGCCTGCAGACCCGTGCCGCACGCCTGCTGCACGTCGTTCGCCGGGGTCTCCGGGGACAGCTTCGAGCCGAGCACGCTCTCCCGGGCCAGGTTGAAGTCGCGGCTGTGCTTCAGCACGGCACCCGCGGCCACCTCGCCGAGGCGCTCGTCCTGCAGGCCGAAACGGCTCACCAGGCCGTCGAGCGCCGCGGTGAACATGTCCTGGTTCGACGCCGTGGCGTAGTGCTTGTTCGACCTCGCGAACGGGATCCGGTTCCCACCGACGATCGCCACCTTGCGCGTCATGTCTCGATCACACCCTTGCGAACTGGTCCCGGCTGGCACTTCTAACCTACTCGCGAGTAGGCTTGGCGTCGAGTGAGGCCCCGAACACGTCAGAAGCGGAGCATCATGACCGACCGCTACCAGCAGTTTGCCCGGTCCGGCCTCGGTCGGCAGCTCGTCCGCCGGCTCGGACTGCCCGACCCGACCCCGCTGCGGCGCCACCAGCCGGGACAGCCCGCGCTCGACGGGCCCGCCATCGTCGGCGGCAAGGGACGGCTCATCGACACCGTGCACACGGTGCTCAAGGCCGTCGGCGCCGAGGAGGTCGCCGACGCCGACCGCTACGCCGCGCTGGTCTTCGACGCCACCGACATCGACGACCCCGCCCGGCTGCGCGAGCTGTACGACTTCTTCCACCCGCTCATGCGCAGGATCGGCACCTGCGGCCGCCTCGTCGTGCTGGGCACGCCGCCGTCCGGCACCGGCCGGGACGCGATCGCGCAGCGGGCGCTCGAGGGCTTCACCCGCTCGGTCGGCAAGGAGCTCCGCAAGGGCGCCACCGTCCAGCTCGTCTACGTCACGCCCGGGTTCGAGGCCGCGGCCGAGTCGACGCTGCGGTTCCTGCTCTCCGCCAAGTCCGCGTTCGTCGACGCGCAGGTCGTCCGCATCGGCACCCACGGCGGCGAGACCGTCACGCCAGACGACTGGGAGCGGCCGCTCGCGGGCAAGGTCGCGCTGGTCACCGGCGCGTCGCGGGGCATCGGCGCGTCGATCGCCGAGGTGCTGGCCCGCGACGGCGCGCACGTGGTCGCGCTCGACATCCCCGCGCAGGGCGCCGAGCTGTCCGACGTCGCCAACAAGATCAAGGGCGCCGCGCTCCAGCTCGACATCACCGCGCCCACCGCGCCCGCGGAGCTGGTCACGTACCTGCGGGAACGGCACAGCGGCGTCGACATCGTCGTCCACAACGCGGGCATCACCCGGGACAAGCGGCTCGCCAACATGAAGGAAGGCGCCTGGGACGCCGTCCTCGCGGTCAACCTGTCCAGCCAGCTCGCGGTCAACGACGCGCTGCTCGCCGAGGACGTGCTCAAGCCGAACGGACGCATCATCGGCGTCTCCTCGATCGCGGGCATCGCCGGCAACAACGGCCAGACCAACTACGGCACCAGCAAGGCGGGCGTGATCGGCATGGTCGACGCCTACGCGCCGGTGCTCGCCGAGCGCGGGGCGACGATCAACGCGGTCGCGCCCGGGTTCATCGAGACCAAGATGACCGCCGCCGTGCCGCTGTTCATCCGCGAGGCGGGCCGCCGCATGAGCAGCCTGCAGCAGGGTGGTCTGCCGGTCGACGTCGCCGAGACCATCGCCTGGTACGCGAGTCCCGCGTCGGCCGCGGTCAACGGCAACGTCGTGCGGGTGTGCGGCCAGAGCCTGCTGGGGGCGTGATGGTGGAGCTGTCGTCGCCGCCGAGCCTGCGGGTGCTGTACCCGAAGGCCGTGCTCACCGGGTTCCGCCGCAAGGGCGGCGAGCTGCCGGACACGGAGTACACGCTGAGCGGCGTGCGGGCCGACCCCGCGCACCTCGCCGCGTACGACCGGGTGTGCCGGTTCCGGCTGTCCGACGAGCTGCCCGCGACCTACCCGCACCTGCTCACGTTCCCGCTGCAGATCAAGCTGATGGCGGGCGCCGACTTCCCGTTCCCGCTGGTCGGGTCGGTGCACGTGGCGAACCGGATCACGCAGACCCGGCCGCTGCGCGTCGGCGAGTCGTTCGACCTGCGCGTCCACCTGGAGAACCTGCGGGACCACCCGCGTGGCCGCCAGTTCGACGTGGTCGGCGAGGCGCTGGTGGACGGCGAGGTCGTGTGGACCGACGTGTCGACCTACCTGCGCCGCGGCGGCGGGACCGGCAAGTCCGAGAAGTCCGAACGGACCGAGCCGCCCGCGCCGACGGCGATCTGGCACGTGCCCGACGACATCGGCCGCCGCTACGGCGAGGTGTCGGGCGACCGCAACCCGATCCACCTGTACAAGACGACCGCGAAGATGTTCGGCTTCCCGCGCGCGATCGCCCACGGCATGTGGACGAAGGCGCGCTGCCTGGCGGCGTTCGAGGGGCGCCTGCCGGACGCCTGCACGGTGGACGTGGCGTTCAAGACGCCCGTGTTGCTGCCCGCGAAGGTCGGCTTCGCGGCGGGTGCGACCGACGACGGCTGGCGCTTCGACCTGTTCGGCGCCAAGAACGGCAAGCCGCACCTGACGGGGACCATCAGTAGCCCACGGTGAAGCGGGTGCGGTGGTGCTTCGGCCGCTCCGCCTCGTCGAGCAGCGCGACGGCCAGGTCCGCGTTCGTGATGCGGGACGTGCCGGACTCGTCGACGACCAGGTCGTCCGCGCCGAGCCGGTAGCGGCCGGTGCGCGGGCCCGGCTCGAGCGACGCGGGCGGGCTCAGGTACGCCCAGTCCACCTCGACCTGCCCCCGGCACACCGCGAGCTGGTCCGCGCAAGCGTTTGCGATGGGGAGGAACTCCGCCGGGAAGCCGGGTGCGTCCCGCACCAGGAACCCCTCCGGGGTGCGCAGGGTGGCGGCGCCGCCGACCAGCAGGAGCCGAGCCCCGCTGCCCCGCAGCCCGGCGAACAACGCGTGGGCGACGGCCACCAGCTGCGGTTCGTGCCCCGGCCGCGGCCGGGTCGCGCTGATCACGACGTCCTGCCCGGCGGCGAGCCGCGCCACCTGCGCCGGGTCGGTGGCGTCGACTCCGGTCGAGCGACTGACGGCCAGGACGTCGTGTCCTCGGGCCACAGCCTCCGCGACTACCTCGCGGCCGACGGCACCGGTAGCGCCGAAGACGGTGATGCGCACGGCTTCTTCTCCTTCACGAGCTGGGGAGCGACGACAGCGGCGAGCACGAGCAGCGCGCCGAGCACCTGCGGGGCCGTGAGCCCCTGGCCGAGCGCGAGCCACCCGAGGACGGTGGCGACGAGCGGGCTGAGCAGGCTCAGGAACGTGACGCGCACCGGTGACATCGCGCGGATCCCGCGGAACCACAGCGAGTACGTGAGCGCGGCGCCGATCAGCGACAGGTACGCGTAACCGGCGACGTTCACCCCGGTCACCGCCGACGGCAGGCCCTCGACCAGGAACAACGCGGGCACCAGCACGAGACCGCCCGCGGTGAGCTGCCAGCCGGTGGTGGCGAGCACCGGCGCGGGCGACCGCCACCGCTTCGCGAGGACGACGCCGAGTGCCATCACGACCGCGCCGCCGACCGCGGCGAGCACGCCGATCGTGTCGAGCCGGGCGTCGGCACGCAGCACGAGCAGGCTCACGCCCGCGACGCCGGCCGCGCCGGCCACGACCGTGCGGGTTCGCAGCCGCTCCCCGAGCAGGCCGGCGGACAGCGCGCCGACGAGCACGGGCTGGATCGCGCCGACCGTGGCCGCGACGCCGCCGGGCAGCCGGTACGCGGCGACGAACAGCAGGAAGAGGAACGCCCCGATGTTGAGCGTGCCGAGGACGAGCGCCCGCCACCACCAGTCGCCCCTGGGCAGTGTGCGGGTGACGGCGACGAGCAGGAGCCCGGCCGGGAGGGCGCGGGCGACCGCCGCCAGCAGCGGGCGGTCCGGCGGCAGGAATTCGCTGGTCACCAGGTAGGTCGTGCCCCAGACCATCGGGGCGACCGCGGTGAGCAGGAGACGATTGCTTAGCACTAAGATAAAGTATCTCACCGCTAAGAGAACTGCAAGGAGTTATCTCATCGCTAAGGTGTCGGCATGGGTGACCACCTGGACACGGTGCTCGAGCAGTGGGCGGCGGTCCGGCCGGACCTCGACGCGTCGCCGATGGGCGTGATCGGCAGGCTGTCCCGGCTGGCCCGGGTGATCGACGTGGAGCTGCAGCGCACGTTCGCCGCGCACGACCTGGACCGCTCGTCGTTCGACGTGCTCGCGACCCTGCGGCGCAACGACCGCCCGCTGACCCCCGCCGAACTGATGCGCTCGTCGATGATCACGTCCGGCGCGGTGACCCAGCGCGTGGACCGGCTCGCGGCCCGCGGCCTGGTGGCGCGCACGCCCAGCCCGACCGACGGGCGGGTGGTCCACGTGTCACTGACGGACGAAGGGCGTGCCCTGATCGACCGGGCGCTGCCCGATCACGTGGCGAACGAGCACCGGATCCTGGCGGCACTGGACGAGGAGGACCGCGCCGCGCTGGCGGACGTCCTGCGCAGGCTGCTGACCAGCCTGGAAACCTAGCTCTCGCTCGGGTGCCAGGTGGTGCCCTCGACGAGCCCGCCGAACCCGATCCACGCGAGGTTCATCAGCCGCGACGCGACCGCCCGGCTGGGCACGTCGGGGTTGTCGAGCCACCAGTCCGCGAGCGACTCGGCCGCGCCGACCAGGGCCGCGGCGAGCGACTCGGTGGCGCTGCGCTCCAGGCCCTCCTTGGTGGCGACGCGGACCAGGAGCGTGTCGACCAGGCTGATCGCCTGGCGGCGCATGTCCAGCAGCTCCTCGGAGAACGGCCCGCCCTGGGAGATGGCCTGCCGGTGCAGCACGCGCCAGCTCTCCCGGTGCGCGCCGACGTACTCGAAGAACGCGCCGAGGCCGTGCCAGAGCTGCATGTCCGCGGGCAACTCGGTGCGCACACCCGTCGCGACGGCCGCCAGCAGCTGGGTCGCCTCGCGGTGGATGCACGCGGCGAACAGGTCCTCCTTCGAACCCAGGTACGCGTAGATCATCGGCTTGGACACGCCGGCCACGTCGGAGATCTCGTCCATCGAGGCGTTGTGGTAGCCGTGGTCGGAGAACACCCGGACCGCGGCGTCGAGGATCTGCCGCTCGCGAACCTCACGCGGGAGCCGCTTGACTCGCCGCCGTTCGTGAACGGAGCCTGCGGAGTGATCCATCAAGCACTCTTCTCCACGATCACCGATCCTCCTGCGGTCGATCAATCCTTGCCAGCGTACAGAGTCGAACGTAGCGTTACCCGCCAGTAGATAAGGTGGGATATGCGATTCAGGCGCAAACCGACCGCCTCGGGGTTGAGCGGTCCGGCGGTCGACAGCACGGTCGACATCGATGCGTTCGCGCGTGCGGTCGACCCGGTGCGGCTCGACGAGAAGCAGTTCGTGCAGCTCATCGACGTGCTCGACATGCTCGGCCGGGTCGGCACGGGCATCGAGCTGGCGGCGATGCGCACGGACACGTTCGTCTGGTTCGTGTCCAGGGCGTCCACGGAACAGCTCGAGCACCTGATGGCGCACCCGCACCTGCGGAAGGTCGTGTTCGACGAGATCTTCCGGCGGATGGGCGAGCACCTGGACCCGGTGAAGGCGGCGACACTGAACGCGGTCGTCCACTGGCGCCTGTCCGGCGGTGCGGGCCCCGGCGGCTACGACCGCTTCGAGACCGTGATCGAGAACGGCACCTGCACGTCCGGCCAGTCCCCGACCGCGGACGCCCGCGTCACGCTCACCCTCGCGCCGACGGACTTCCTGCGCGCGGTCACGGGCAGCGTCAACGTCGCCATGCTGTTCATGCGCGGCAAGGTGAAGGTCAAGGGTGACATCGCGTTCGCGGCAGGCCTGATCAACTACTTCGACCTCCCGCGACCCACCCATTAGAGGGACGAAACCGGATTCCGCGCCACCACAGGGCTATCGTCGCGCGAGGTCCACTGTGGAGGTTGCCATGCTTCGCCGATTCACCGCGCTGACCGGGCTGTCCGCCGCCGCACTGCTGGCGCTCCCCCCGGCCGCGAACGCCGAACTCCCGACCACCGACGGCGTAGGCCTCACCTACGGCGTGACGACGGTCGTCATCGACGCGACCACCGGCGCCGCAGGCGGCGCACTGGAGATCGCGGGCCTCGATCGCGGGTAGGCTGCGGGGTCGATGATCACGCCGACGCGTCGACCGGCTCGTTCTGGAAGGGGCGCGCCCCGGAGGACGCGCCCCTCTCGTCAGAACGTGATGGCCATCGCGGGGTCGGCGAGGATGGCGCCGACGTCCGCGAGGAACTGTGAGCCCTGCTGGCCGTCGATCACGCGGTGGTCGAAGCTCAGCGACAGCTGGCACACCTTGCGCACCTTGATCTCACCGTCGACCACCCACGGCATGTCCTTGATCGCGCCGAGGGCGAGGATCGCGGACTCGCCCGGGTTGATGATCGGGGTGCCGGTGTCCACGCCGAACACGCCGACGTTGGTGATGGTGAACGTGCCGTTGAGCATGTCGGCCGGCGCGGTCTTGCCGTCGCGGGCGGTCTTGGTCAGCTCCTCGAGCGCGACCGCCAGCTCGCGCAGGGACATGCCGTCCGCGTCGCGGATCTTCGGGACCACCAGGCCGCGCGGTGTGGCGGCCGCGATGCCCAGGTGCACGTAGTCCTTGTAGACGATCTCCTCGCCCGCCCACACCGAGTTGATGTCCGGCGTGCGCTTGGCCGCCAGGCACACGGCCTTCGCGGCGAAGGTCAGCGGGGTGATCTTCACGTCGCGGAACGCGGGGTGGGTCTTCAGCTTCGCCCGCAGCTCCATCATCGGCGTGACGTCGACCGTCAGGAACTCGGTCACGTGCGGGGCCGAGTACGCGCTCTCAACCATGGCCTGCGCGGTCATCTTGCGCACGCCCTTGACCGGGACCCGCCGCTCGCGGTCGCCGGAGGTGACCGGCGCCGGGGCGGTCGCGGGGCCGCGGGCGGCCCGTTCGACGTCCTCGCGGGTGATCACGCCGGAGCCGGCGAGCGACCGCAGGTCCACACCGAGGTCCTTCGCCAGCTTGCGGACCGGCGGCTTCGCCAGCGGCACCAGCGACGCGGGCTCGAGCAGCGCGGCCGGGGAGTCGGGCACCGTGATCGGCGCCGGCTCGGCGACGGGCGCGGACGCGGGTGCGGGCGCGGTGGCGACCGGCGCGGGCGCCGCGCCCTTGCGCGGGCGCCGCTTGGCCGCCGACGCCTTCGGGCCGTAGCCGACGAGCATGGCCTGCCCGTTCGTCTCGGCCGCGGGCGCGGCGGGTGCGGCCGCCGCGGGTGCCGCGGCACCGCCCGGGTCCACGTCGATGGTCACGATCGGCTCGCCGACGTTGACCGTCTGGCCCGGCTCGGCGTGCAGCTCGGTCACCACACCGGCCCACGGGCACGGCAGCTCGACCGCGGCCTTGGCGGTCTCGATCTCGACGATGATCTGGTTGACCTTCACCTCGTCGCCCGGCTTGATGTGCCAGGTGAGGATCTCGGCGTCGACCAGCCCCTCCGCCGTGTCGGGCAGGGGGAACACCTTGTAGTCAGGCATGCCTCACCAGCCCAGCGAACGGTCGACGGCGTCCAGCACCCGGTCGAGGTCGGGGAGGAACTCCTCCTCGAGCTTCGACGGCGGGTACGGGGTGTCGAAGCCCGTGACGCGCAGGACCGGCGCCTCCAGGGAGTAGAAGCACTCCTCCTGCACACGCGCGGCGATCTCCGACGTCAGCGACGCCTCCGACGGCGCCTCCGACACGACCACCAGGTGACCGGTGCGGCGCACCGAGTCGAACACCGGCCGCAGGTCCAGCGGGGAGAGTGTGCGCAGGTCGATGACCTCCAGCTCCTTGCCCTCCTCGGCCGCGGCGGCCGCCGACTCCAGGCACGTCTTCACCATCGGCCCGTACGTGGCGAGCGTGGCGTGCGTGCCCGTGCGCAGCACGCGCGAGGCGAACAGCGGCTCCGGCTTCGCGTCGAAGTCCAGCTCCGCCTTCTCGTAGTAGCGCCGCTTCGGCTCGAAGAACAGCACCGGGTCGTCGCACTGGATGGCCTGCTGGATCATCCAGTAGGCGTCGACCGGGTTGGAGCACGACACGACCTTGAGGCCCGCGGTGTGCGCGAAGTACGACTCGGGCGACTCGGAGTGGTGCTCGACCGCGCCGATCCCGCCGCCGAACGGCACGCGGATCACCATCGGCAGCTTGATCTTGCCCTGGCTGCGGAAGTGCAGCTTCGCCACCTGCGACACGATCTGGTCGAACGCGGGGAAGATGAACCCGTCGAACTGGATCTCGCACACCGGCCGGAACCCGCGGATCGCGAGGCCGACGGCGGTGCCGATGATCCCGGACTCCGCGAGCGGCGTGTCCAGCACGCGCTGCTCACCGAAGTCCTTCTGCAGCCCGTCGGTGATGCGGAAGACGCCGCCGAGCTTGCCGACGTCCTCGCCCATGACGATGACCTTCGGGTCCGCTTCCATGGCGGCGCGCAGGCCGAGGTTGAGGCTCTTGCCGAGCGTGACGGTCTGGGTCTTCATCGACTGCTCTGACTTGTTCATGACTGGCGCCGCCATCAGTGCTCACCCCCGGCGAACCCCGCGGTGTACTCGAGGAAGTTGTCGCGCTGCGCCTCCAGCACCGGGTTGCCCTCGGCGTAGACCTCGGAGAAGATCCGCCCGTGCTCCGGCTGGGGCATGTTCTGGCAGAACTCGCGCAGCTCGGCAGCGAGCGCGTCGGACTCCGCCTGTACCTGGTCGAAGAACTCGTTCTCGGTGTCCATGTGGCGCACCAGGTGCACCCGCACCCGCTCGATCGGGTCCTTCAGCTTCCACGCCTCCAGCTCGTCGGAGAGCCGGTAGCGCGTGGGGTCGTCGGTCGTGGTGTGCGCGTCCATGCGGTAGGTGAACGCCTCGATCAGGACCGGGCCGTTGCCGTGGCGGCACTCGTCCAGCGCCCAGCGGGACACGGCCAGGGTCGCGAGCACGTCGTTGCCGTCGACCCGGATGCCGGGGAAGCCGTAGCCGCGTGCGCGCTGGTACAGCGGCAGCCGCGACTGGCGCTCGGTGGGCTCGGAGATGGCCCACTGGTTGTTCTGGCAGAAGAACACGAGCGGCGCGTCGTACACCGACGCCCACACGAAGCCCTCGTGCACGTCGCCCTGCGAGGTGGCGCCGTCGCCGAAGTAGACGATCGTCGCTTCACCCTCGTCGTCGCCGACCTTGCCCTCGAACCGCTGGCCCATCGCGTAACCGGCCGCGTTCAGCACCTGGTTGCCGATGACGATCGTGTACAGGTGGAAGCGGTTGGCGAGGGGGTCCCAGCTGCCGTGGTCGGTGCCGCGGAAGATGCCGAGCAGCTCGGTCGGCTTGACGCCGCGGGTCCACGCGACGCCGTGCTCCCGGTAGCTCGGGAACGCCATGTCCTGGGGCTTCAGCGCCCGGCCGGAACCGATCTGCGCGGCTTCCTGGCCGAGCAGCGGCACCCAGATGCCGAGCTGCCCCTGCCGCTGCAGCGCGTTCGCCTCGCGGTCGACCCGCCTCGTCAGGACCATGTCGCGGTACAGGTTCCGCAGGTCCTCGGCGGTGACGTCGGCGACGTAGGGGTCCCATTGGCTGTCGGCGACCCGTTCGCCTTCCGGCGTGAGGAGCTGCACCAGCTCCGGGCCACCCTCACTCGTTGCGCGCAATCCGGCGATCACCTGTTCCGCGGTCGGCTTGGCCGCGGTGGCGGCCGGTCCGACTCCGGGCTCCGGGTGCGTCCACTGTTCTGGGGACGACATGCGTTCTCCTAGTTGTCGACGCCGGGCGTTCGCTTGTGGCGTCCGCGCGGCCGCGCCACCGGCGGTCACCTGCCCGGGGTAGAGGGCGGTTCGACCGTCGCTGGCGCTGACGGTTTCGGGACTCATCCTGGCATGCGTTCGCTCGATCCGGTGAGGTCCGAACGTCGGCATTCAGCGGTTCGCGAGCCGCTGAGCTGCGGAAACCGTAGGACAACCGACTTTAGGACCTTCATCGGGGAGTGCGTGACCACCTCCTGGCGGGCAGTGAACGCGGCAGCTCAGAGCCGTCGTCCGGCGTGCGGCCCCCGGGCACGCGCGGCGCCGGTCCCGTCGTCCGGCTGACCACCCCGCTGCCCGAAGTGATCTGCGTCACTGGTCATGGTAGTCGTCTTCGCTCGATGACCGCCGGAGGCGAACTACGCTGCGGTGGTGGCGGATTGGCGAACCGATCGGGTGCGGCGGGCCGAGGAGGCCCTCGACGAGGCCGCGCAGGCGGCCGAGGAAATCCTGTCGTCGATCGCGCCCAGACCCGTGCAGGACCCGGAGCCGGAGCACACCGTGCTGCGCGATGCCTGGTAGTGGCACTATCGCCGGGTGGACAACGCACAGGTACGTACGACGGTTGACCGGACGTGGGACGCGGAGATCCTGCCGAGCCTGTCCGAGCTGGTGAAGATCCCCGCCGTGTCGGTGGTGTTCGACGCGAAGTGGGCCGAGCACGGCCACCTCGACGCCGCCGCCGAGCACGTGCGCGACTGGCTCGCCGCCCGGGACATCCCGGGCGCGACGGTCGAGATCCTCCGGCTGCCCGAGCGGACCCCGGTGGTGCTGATGGACGTGCCCGCGTCCGACGGCATGCCCGCCGACGGCGGCACCGTCCTGTTGTACGGCCACCTGGACAAGCAGCCTCCCGTCGGTGGCTGGTCGGAGGGCCTCGGCCCGTGGACCCCGGTGATCCGCGGCGACCGGCTGTACGGCCGCGGCGCCGCTGACGACGGCTACTCCGGTTACGCGGCGTCGGCCGCGATCGAGGCGCTGCGGGCCGCGGGCGGCAGGCACGCGCGCTGCCTGGTGCTGCTGGAGCTGTCCGAGGAGTCGGGCAGCCCGGACCTGGACGCCTACCTCGAGGCCTACCGGGCGCGGCTCGGCGACATCTCGCTGGTCGTGTGCCTGGACTCCGGCGGGCAGGACTACGAGCGGCTCTGGCTGACCACGTCGCTGCGCGGTCTCGTGTCGACGACCGTGACCGTGCGGGTCATGGAGTCGGGCCAGCACTCCGGGTCCGCCAGCGGCATCGTGCCCAGCTCGTTCCGCATCATGCGGCAGCTGCTCGACCGCATCGAGGACTCGGCCACCGGCGAGATCCTCCTGCCCGAGCTGCACGGCGAGATCCCGCCGGAGCGCGACGCGGAGATGAAGGCGCTCGCCGACCTCGCGCCCGGCGCGGCGAGGGCGGCGTTCAAGCTGGTCGACGGCATGTCGGCGGTCTCGGACGACGACTACCAGCTGATGGTCAACAACGCGTGGCAGCCGACGCTGTCGATCACCGGCGCGGCGGGCCTGCCGCTGCCGGAGGACGCAGGCAACGTGCTGCGCCCGTTCACCACGTTGAAGCTGAGCTTCCGCCTGCCGCCGTCGGCCGACCCGAAGGCCGCGCTCGCCGCCATCGAACGGACCCTGACCACCGACGTCCCGTACGGCGCCGAGGTCACGCTGTCCGACCCGGAGGACGGGCCGGGCTGGAACGCACCGCCCACCGCGCAGTGGCTGCAGGACGCGCTGGACGGGGTGAGCGAGTCGGTGTTCGGCGGGAACCAGTGGCTGACCATGCGCCTCGGCGGCTCGATCCCGTTCATGGGCGCGCTGGCGGAGGCCTACCCGAACGCGCAGTTCGTGGTCACGGGCGCGCTCGCGAACGACAGCAACCCGCACGTGCCGGACGAGTGGCTGCACATCCCGCAGGCCAAGCGGGTCACCGAGTCGGTGGCGCACATCCTGGACGCGCACGCCAGGGCTCACCAAGCGGGATAACGATCACCCCAGGCCGGGGGCGCCGCGCCGAACTCGGCGAGCGCGTCCCCGGTCACCCGCTCGATCACGTCCCGCAGTTCCAGCTCGGCGAGCCACTCCGGCGGGATCGCGGCCGTGCCCTGCATGGCGCCGAGGAGGTTGCCGCAGATCGCGCCGGTCGAGTCGCTGTCGCCGGAGTGGTTGACCGCGAGCAGCAGCCCGTCCCGCATGTCCTCGGCGGCCAGCGCGGCGGCGACCGCGATGGCCAGGGCTTCCTCGCCGGTCCAGCCGCCGCCGAGCTTCTCGGCGATCGACTCGGGCGTCGGCCTGCCGTGCGCGACGGCCGCGTCGAGGGCGGCGACCTGCTCCTCGTGCCCCTCCCAGGTCAGCAGCTTCGCGCGGGTCGCGGCGATCGCCTCGGGCAGCGAGGCGTCCCGCAGCAGGAGGTGCACCATGTGCGCCAGCGCGCCCGCGGACAGGAACCCACTCGGATGGCCGTGGGTCAGGAGCGCGTTGCCGACGGCGAACGCGAACCCGTCCTCGCCGAGCAGCGCGTACGGCGCGGCGCGCATGACGCCGCCGCAGCCCTTGGAGTTGTTGAGGCGGTGGTCGAACGAGCCGCGCTGCCCGCCGCGGGCGAACGCGCGGAGTGCCTGCGTGACCGTGTTGCCGGGCGCGCGCAGCGCGAACAGGCCCTTGTTGGTGATCAGCCAGCCGTCCGGCTCGGGTTTCGTGGCGAACACGCCGCCGTTGCGTGCCCAGTCCGGCTCGATGGCCTGCGTGTGGAGCCAGCGCTGGTAGGCGTGCTGCATGGGCGCGAACAGGTCCGCGTGCTCACCGCGGTGTCCCCGGATGAGCCCTTCGAGCGTGAACAGGGTCATCTGGGTGTCGTCGGTGATGGTGCCCCGGCCGCCGTACTCCTCCTCGTACCCGGTGGTGCCGTCCGGCCCGAACCGGCGGCGGATGGTCTCGATGGTGAGGAACTCGACGGGCGCACCGAGGGCGTCCCCGACGGCACCCGCGAGGATGCTGCCCAGAAAACGGTCGTCGTCGATCATGGGGCAAGGTTACGATCGATCACATGCGTGCATGGTTCCGACATTGATCTGATCTGGCGCCGAGGTTCCCGGCGGCACTCGTGGTGTCGCTGCTGCTGGTGCGCTTCTTCGACGAAACGGTGGCCTACCTGCCGTACGCGGCGGTGGAGTCCATCCGCGCGGACGTCGACCTGACGTACGCACAGGCCGGCGTGCTGCTGTTCCTGTACCCGGGCATCGGCCTGCTCACCACGCCGCTCGGCGTGCTCGTCGACCGGGCGAACCGCCGCGTGCTGGCCGCGATCGGCGGCGTCGGCTACGGCGCCGGTCTCTTCCTCTTCGCCGCCGCGGGCGACTTCTGGACGTTGTTCGCCGCCGTGTGCGTGATGGGGACGCTCGGCGACATCCTGGTGACCGCGGGCGAGGTGTCGCTCGTGGAGGTCGCGGGCGACAACGCGGAACCCGCGCTGGCCCGCGCGAACCTGCTGGCCGCGGTGGGTGACCTGATGGGTCCCGCACTGCTGGCGACGGCGCTGTGGTCGGGTCTCGGCTGGCGGGCCGCGTTCTGGGCGGCGGGCGCGATGATGCTGGCGTACGGCGTCGTGCTGGCCACGCAGCAGCTGCCGCGGCCGGTCCCCGACGAGGAGGAACAGAGCGCGTTCGGCGCGCTCATGTCGGTGGTCCGCGACCGCAGGGTGATCGTCGCCGGCCTGCTGGTCGCGGTGGTCGTCGCGTTCGACGACACGTTCGTCGGCTTCGCGGTCGCGTTCCTGACGACCGGGCACGACATGAGCCCGGCGCTCGCCACGGTGGCGACCGGCGCCGGCCTCACGGGTGGCGTGGCCGCGGCGGCGTGGGCGAGCCGCACGAAACGGCGGCGCGCAGGCCTGCGCGTGTGCTCCGTCGCCCTGCTGGCGGGGGTCCTGCTGCTGGTCCTGTGGCCGGCCGTGGTGACGGCGGCGATCGCGATGGCGCTCGTGGGCGCGGCGGTGAACCTGGCGTGGATCATCCTGCAGGCCCGCTACATGACGTTGCGGCCGGGGCAGGCGGGCGCGACGTCGTCGGTGGCGGAGGCGGTGGCGCAGATCGGCGTCACGACACCGCTGGTGATCGGCCTGCTGGCCGACCACACGGGCCTGGGCCCCGCGATGTGGCTGTACGTCGCGGTCGCGGCGGTGTTCGTGGCCTCAGCGCGCTAGCGCGGCCACCTGGTCGCCGAGGTACTGGTGCGTCCCGGGCGCCACGTGGATCCACTCCTGCCGCCGCGACCGCGCCACGGACACCGCCCACCGGCCGTCGGCGGTGTCCAGCACGGTGAGCCACCGCTCCGACCGGTGCCGCGTCCCGGTCACGTCCCGCTTGGCCGCGTAGAACTTGGCGACCGTGCGCCGGTCGAGCCGCAGGAGGGTGTCCAGGCGGCGGGCGCCCTCGGGCCGCGCGGGTGTCGACCGCCGCATCACCCCGCCGTCGGTCCGCACCTTCGGCGCGTGGAAGTCGGTCTGCGGCACGGAGAACGCCTCCCCGCGGGCCGGCCCGACGTCCGGCAGCCGCCACACCAGCGTCTCCACCATCCGGTCGAGGTCACACGGCTCGAACCGGACCCGTGTGCCGGAGCGCACGACGAGGACCGCGGCACGGCCGTGGGCGGCGACGAGCACCGAGTACGCCTCGTCGGTGGTGGTGACCCAGCCGTAGTACTCGAGGCTCGCGCGCTGCACGACCCCGACGAGGTCGAGGAACTCCCCGTAGTCCCGCCGTTCCCCCAGCCCGGCGTCCCGCAGCTCCTGCTGGATCGCCCGCTCCGCCTCCTCGGCGAACCGCGGCGAGACGTACCGCTCACCCCCCGCGAACACCGGGTGCGGCTCCCCCATGCGTTCCTTCCGCATGACACTGAGCAGCGGGTAGACGGACAGCTCGACCTTCCGCCCGGTCCGCATCAGTGCTCCGCCCCGTTCCACATCCTCGGCCTCCCCCAGGTCCCGCCAGTGATCTCGCGGATGCGCTCGGTAGCCGAGGATACGACAGAGCTGGTGGCGGTGCCGTCATATCGGGATTCGAGGTGGCGGCGTCCCGCGGACGGCATCATGGAGGTCATGGTCACCGACCGCACTGCTGAACACGCCCGGTTGGCCGAGTCGGAGGAGATGACGTCGCCCTGGCGGTTCTGGGGCCCGTACCTCGCCGCCCGCCAGTGGGGCACGGTGCGTGAGGACTACTCGCCGCACGGCGACGCGTGGGGGTACTTCACCTTCGACCACGCCCGGTCCCGGGCCTACCGGTGGGGTGAGGACGGGATCGCGGGGATCTGCGACCGGCACGGGTTCCTCAACCTCGCCGTCGCGCTGTGGAACGGGCAGGACGACATCCTCAAGGAGCGGTACTTCGGGCTCACCAACGGCGAGGGCAACCACGGCGAGGACGTCAAGGAGCACTGGTGGGTGCTCGACGGGACGCCCACCCACTCGTGGATGCGGGTGCTCTACCGCTACCCGCAGGCCGCGTTCCCCTACAAGGAGCTGCGTGCGCGGGCGGCCGAGGCCCGGCGCGACGAGCGGGAGCCCGAGCTGGCGGACACGGGTGTGCTGGCGGGCAACCGGTTCTTCGACGTCCAGGTCACCTACGCCAAGGCGGCCCCGGACGACATCTGTGTCGACATCACCGCCACCAACCAGGGCCCGGAGCCCGCGCCGCTGCACCTGCTGCCGCAGCTGTGGTTCCGCAACACGTGGTCGTGGGGCCGGGACGCGCGGCGGCCGGCGCTGATCGCGTCGACCGCGCAGGGGTGGACCCGCGTGGTCGCCGAGCACTCCCGGATCGGCCGGTACACGCTGCAGGTGAGCGGGTCGCCCACGATGCTCGTCACCGACAACGAGACCGACGAGGTCGGGTTGTTCGGGCGCGGCCGCAACCCCAGCCGGTACACGAAAGCCGGGATCGACGACCACGTCGTGCACGGGATCGCCGACGCGTGCCAGGTCGTCGAGCCGGGTACGGCGTCACAGCCGGGGACGAAGGCCGCGGCCTGGTACCGCTTCGAGTCCGTCGCACCCGGCGAGTCGGTGTCCGTGCAGCTGCGGCTCATCGCGGGCAACGGGCACGGGCGCGCGTTCGGCAGCACGTTCCGCGACGCGATGGCGGCCCGCGAGCGGGAGGCCGACGAGTTCTACACGTCCGTCATCCCCAACGAGGACCCGGCCGAGCGCGCGGTCGTCCGCAAGGCGCTCGCCGGTCTGCTGTGGACGAAGCAGATCTACCGGTTCCGGCTGCGGCACTGGCTGGAGGGCGATCCCGCCAACCCGCCGTCACCGCGGGAACGGACGCGGCCCGGCGCCCGCAACGTCCACTGGCGCCACCTCGACGTCGCCGACGTGCTGTCCATGCCGGACGAATGGGAGTACCCCTGGTTCGCGGCGTGGGACCTCGCGTTCCACATGATCCCGTTCGCGATGGTCGACCCGGCGTTCGCGAAGGACCAGCTGCTGCTGATGTGCCGCGAGTGGATGATGCACCCGGACGGCCAGCTGCCCGCCTACGAATGGGAGTTCGGCGACGTCAACCCGCCGGTGCACGCGTGGGCGGCGCTGCAGGTGTACCTCGCGGAGCGGCACCGGACCGGCGCGGGCGACCGGGTGTTCCTGGCGCGGGTGTTCCACAAGCTGCTGCTCAACTTCTCCTGGTGGGTCAACCGGAAGGACCCCGAGGGCAACTACCTGTTCGAGGGCGGCTTCCTCGGCATGGACAACATCGGGCCGGTCAACCGCTCCGAGCGGCTGGCGGAGGGGTGGCGGTTCGAGCAGTCCGACGCGACCTCGTGGATGGCGACCTACGCGCTGCACCTCATGCGCATCGCGCTGGAACTGGCCCGCCACGACGAGGCGTACGAGGACGTCGCCACGAAGTTCGTCGAGCACTTTCTGTCGATCGCGCAGGTGTCGTCGCGGTTCGGTTCGGCGGCCCGCGGGATCTGGGACGAGCAGGACGGCTTCTGCTACGACCTCGTCTCCCGCACCCACGGCGACGGCTCGGTCGAGTCCGCGCCGGTGCGCGTGCGCTCGATGGTCGGGCTCATCCCGCTGCTCGCGACCGCCGAGCTCGAGCCGTGGGTGTTCGCCGAGCTGCCGCACTTCGCGGCCCGGCTCAACTACCTGCTGCACCACCAGCCGGAGTTCGGCCAGTTCATCACGTGGCGGGCGGGCGGCGAGCGCAGCGCGCTGCTGTCGCTGCTGGATGACGGCAAGCTGCGCCGCGTCCTCGCCCGCATGCTGGACGAGGCCGAGTTCCTCTCCCCGCACGGCGTCCGGTCGCTGTCCGCGGCGCACCGCGAGGGCATGGTGGTGAACGTGGCCGGTCGCGAGCACTGGCTGCGCTACGAGCCGGGCGAGTCGCACACCCCCATGTTCGGCGGCAACTCGAACTGGCGCGGTCCCGTCTGGTTCCCCACCAACGCCCTGCTGGTCCAGGCACTGCACACCATCGACGCGTTCCACCGCGGCGAGTTCACCGTCGAACTGCCGACCGGTTCCGGCCGCACCATGCCGCTCGGCGCCGCCGCCGACGAGCTGTCCCGCAGGCTCGCCGCGCTGTTCCTGCCGGGACCGGACGGGCGCAGGCCGGCGGACGGCAAGCGCATCGAGGCGAGCGACTCACCGCTGTGGACCGAGCACGTCACGTTCAGCGAGTTCTTCGACGGCGACACGGGCGAGGGGCTCGGCGCGACCCACCAGACCGGGTGGACCGCCCTGGTCGCGGCCTTGATCACAGGGTGGCCGCGCGCATGGTGACACGTCCGTAACATGCTGAGCCTGTGCTCAGCGGCGTCCCAAATGGCAGGATGCGCTGAACTCAGACCGCCAGTAAAGGCTCGAGGAGTGACGACGTGTCCCGTACCCGCCTGTCCGTGCTGACCGTGCTGTGCACCGCCGCGACCTTGCTCGCGGCCGGCTGCGGCGCCACGACCGACAAACCCTCTGACCAGGGCGGTGGCGGTGGCGGGGGCAGCGAGTGCACGCCGGGCAAGCCGTCGGACGTCCCGGACCCGAAGCCGCTCGCCGTCGACGCCGCGGCGGACAGCGCGCTCGGCGCCAAGGTGCCCGCGGCGATCAAGGCCGACGGCAAGATCGTCATCGCGACCGACGCCTCGTACGCGCCGAACGAGTACACCCTCGAGGGCTCCGACGAGATCATCGGCATGGACATCGACCTCGGCAAGGCCATCGGCAAGGTGCTCGGCACCGAGGTCGAGTTCGTCAACGCCTCCTTCGACGGCATCCTCGCCGGCCTCGACGCGGGCCGCTACGAGCTCGGCATGTCGTCGTTCACCGACACCAAGGAGCGCGAGCAGACCGTCGACTTCGCGACCTACTTCGAGGCGGGCACCTCGACGATGGTCCGCAAGTGCAACCCGAAGAACATCAAGACCATCGAGGACCTCTGCGGCAAGAAGGTGGGCGCCCAGAACGGCACCACCCAGCTCGACCAGCTCACCAAGCCCGACGTCGAGGGCTCCGTGGTGAAGGCCTGCCAGGACGCGGGCAAGGAGCCGCCGACCGCGCAGGGCTTCCCGAAGCAGACCGACGTCAACGCCGCGCTCGCCGCGAACCGGATCGACGCCTACATGGCCGACAGCCCGGTCGTCGACTACGCCGTCAAGAAGACCGGCGACGCCTTCGAGAAGGCCGGTGACGACACCGACACCGCCCCGTACGGCATCGCGATCCCGAAGACGGCGGGCACGATGAAGGAAGCCGTGCAGGGCGCGATCCAGAAGCTGATCGACGACGGTTCCTACCAGAAGATCCTGGACAACTGGGGCGTCGGCGGCGGCGCGATCACCGAGTCCAAGGTCAACGGCGCCATCTACTGAGCATGACCGCCCCCGAGACCGACGAACGGCAGGACACGACCCCACCCGAGAAGATCGTGGCGGTGCCGGTGCGGCACCCCGGCCGCTGGATCGCGGCCGCGGTGCTGCTCGTCCTGGCCGCGATGCTGGTCAACAGCCTCGTCACCAACCCGGCGTGGCGCTGGGACGTGGTGTGGCAGTTCCTGTTCTCCGACCGGGTCCTCAAGGGACTCTGGGTGACCATCGAGCTGACCGTGCTCGCCATGGTCATCGGTGTGGTGCTGGGCATCGTGGTGGCGGTGATGCGGTTGTCCCGCAACCCGATCGTCTCCACGATCGCCTGGCTCTACGCGTGGTTCTTCCGCGGCACGCCCGTGCTGGTGCAGGTCATCTTCTGGTCGTTCATCGCGGTCCTGTACCCGACGCTGTCGCTCGGCATCCCGTTCGGCCCGGAGTTCGTCTACTTCGACTCGAACCTGCTGATCCCGATCTTCGCGGGCGCGGTGCTCGGGTTCGGGCTGAACGAGGCCGCGTACATGTCGGAGATCGTCCGCGCCGGCATCCTGTCGGTCGACCAGGGGCAGACCGAGGCGGCCGAGGCGCTCGGCATGACCCGGCTCAAGATCCTGCGCCGGATCGTGCTGCCGCAGGCGATGCGCGTGATCATCCCGCCGACCGGCAACGAGACCATCTCGATGCTCAAGACCACCTCGCTCGCGAGCGTGATCGCGGTCGGCGACCTGTTCACGCAGGTGCAGCTGATCTACGGCGGCAACCTCAAGTACGTGCCGCTGCTGGTGGTGGCGAGCATCTGGTACCTGGTGCTGACCTCGCTGCTGTCGGTCGTCCAGTACTTCATCGAACGCCGGTACTCCCGGGGCACGGTGCCCGCCCGGCAGGGCGGGTTCCTCGGGTTCGGCCGGCCGAAAACGGGGCTGGCATGAGCGAAGCGACCGTGACCCCCATGGTCCTGTCCGAGGGTGTCCACAAGTACTTCGGGCGCCTCGAGGTGCTCAAGGGCATCGACCTGCGGGTCATGCCCGGCGAGGTGATGTGCGTGATCGGCCCGTCCGGGTCGGGCAAGTCCACGTTCCTCCGGTGCATCAACCACCTCGAGAAGCTCACCGCGGGCAAGCTGTGGGTCGACGGCGAGCTCGTCGGCTACCGGCAGAAGGGCGACAAGCTCTACGAGCTGCGCGACAACGAGGTCGCCGCGAAGCGCCGCGAGATCGGCATGGTCTTCCAGCGGTTCAACCTGTTCCCGCACATGACCGTGTGCGAGAACGTCATGGAGGCCCCGGTCCAGGTCAAGGGCGTCGCCAAGGCCAAGGCCAGGGAACGCGCGCTCGACCTGCTCGACCGGGTCGGGCTCGCCGAGAAGGCCAAGGCCTACCCGAGGGAGCTGTCGGGCGGCCAGCAGCAGCGCGTCGCCATCGCGCGGGCGCTCGCCATGGACCCGAAGCTGATGCTGTTCGACGAGCCGACCTCCGCGCTCGACCCCGAGCTGGTCGGCGAGGTGCTCGCGGTCATGCGCCAGCTGGCCGAGGACGGCATGACCATGATCGTGGTGACCCACGAGATGGGCTTCGCGCGCGAGGTCGGCGACTCGCTGGTGTTCATGGACGGCGGCGTGGTCGTCGAGCAGGGCAACCCGCGCGACGTCATCGCCAACCCGCAGCACGAACGCACGAAGTCCTTCCTCGGCAAGGTGCTGATCTAGTACCCGCTCTCGGGAACCCTGCGTGACCGGGGCACGTCGGAGTGTCGCGTCGTGCACGTGCGTACGAGGGGGGTCGATGACCGAGGAGCCACCCGGCCGGAGATTGGCACCGTTCGATCCGCGGCCGCCCGAGTGGGCCAGGGTGCGGGCCGAGGAGATCGTGCGCCAGATCTTCGCGTTCGAACCCGGCCCGGGCGGGTCCCGGCCCGCGGGGGCGTGGGGGCGCAGACGGGCCACCACGCCACCCGTGCTCCGGTTCGCGGACAAGCACATCGTCGGCGTCCTCGACCTGCGCGCGGTCGAGTTCCCGCACCTGCTCGAGTTCGTCCGCTGCCGGTTCGAGGACCCGCCGGACCTGCGGCAGACCAACCTCGCGGGCTGCGAGTTCGCGACGTGCAGGCTGCCCGGGCTGGAGGGCCGCAACCTCTACAGCGACAACGACCTGCGGTTCGTCGGCGGCACCCGGGTCGAGGGCCGGATCGACCTCACCGACGCCGAGGTCAGCGGGTCGCTGGAGCTGACCGGCGCGCAGCTGGTCAACCCGGGCGGGTACGCGCTGCACGCCGACCGGCTGCAGCTCGCGGGCGCGCTCCTGGCCGCGAACGTGGTGGTCCGCGGCCAGCTGCGGATCCCCGGCCTGCGCACCGGCGGCAACGTCAACCTGGCGGGCGCGCTGCTCGACAGCCCGGAGGGGTACGCGCTCGACGGCAACGGCCTGCAGGTCGGCGGCAACTTCCAGTGCGTCCCGACGAGCACCCGCCGGTTCACCGCGATCGGGCGGCTGTCCCTGCCGAGCGCACGCATCGAGAGTGACTTCTCCCTGCGCGGCGCGCTGCTGCGGCCGGCCGACGAGGACTACAGCGACGGCGGCAACCAGCGGTTCTTCGACCCGAGGGCCACGCTGATCGCCGACCGGATGCAGGTCTCCGGGAACGTGGACCTCGACAAGGACTTCACCAGCACCGGCACGCTGCGGATCGTCAACGCGCGGATCGGCGGCTCGCTGCGGCTGTCCGGCGCCACCATCGACATGTCCGAGGGCGCCGAGCCGTTCGAGGAGCGGACCGGCAAGGCGGACGCGCCGGGGCCGTACCCCTGCCGCGCGCTGCACCTCGACGGCACCGAGATCGACGGCGGCATCGACGCCAGGAACACCCGGATCGCCGGGCAGGTGCGGCTGGTGGACGTGAACACGCGCGGCAGCGTGGTGCTGGACGGGTCGGTGCTGAGCAACCGCGACGGCGACGTGGTCGAGGGCCGCCGCTTCACCACCGGTGGCAACCTGGACGCCCGCGGCCTGGTGGTGTTCGGGTCCATCCTCCTGCCCGAGGCGGAGATCGGGGCCAACTTCGACCTCCGCGCCTCCCGGCTGCTGAGCCCCGGCCGGTACCGGCGCGACCAGTCCCAGAAGCCGTCGGTGGACCTGCGCGTCGCCCACATCGGCCGCGACCTCGTCTGCGCGCGTGGCGACGGCAGGCCGTTCTCGGCGCACGGCGAGATCCGGATCCGGCGGGCGGAGATCGGCAGGCAGACGAACTTCCAGGGCGCCGAGCTCGGCTCCCGCCTCAACGTCACCGCGATCAACGCCTTCGGCCTGATCACCCAGGAGCTGCGGGTCGACGTGGCCACGGCGCCCCGCGGCCACGTGAACCTGCAGCACGCCCGCTGCGCGAACCTCGCGGACAACGACAAGTTCTGGGACGCCTCCGGGCACATCGCACTGCACGACTTCCGCTACGACGCGCTCGCCAAGCCGATCGAGCTCGACGACGACGCCCAGGTCAAGCACCGGCTCAAGCTGCTGCGCAACGCCATGGGCGACAACTACCGGCCGGGTCCGTACGACCAGTTCGCCACGATGCTGCGCGCCAACGGCAACGAGGAGCACGCGTCGACCGTGCTCATCGACAAGCAGCGCTGGCGCTACGCGGCGCTCGCCGACGGCTACCGCCTGCTCGGCTTCCCGGTGCTGCTGTGGAGCTGGCTGCAGCGGTGGATGGTCGGCTACGGGTACCGGCCGATGCGTGCCCTGCTGTGGCTGGTCGCGCTGCTGGTCGCGGGCTCGGTGTGGTTCTCCCTGCAGCCGGTGCCGGTCGAGTCCAACGCCGACGACAAGCTGGTGTGGAACCCGGTGCTGTTCACGATCGACCAGCTCGTCCCGATCGTCGACTTCGGCCACAAGAACAGGTGGCACTTCGACGGCGCGTCCCAGTGGATCACGGCCGGGCTCGTGGCGGCGGGCTGGATACTCGCGACCACCGTCGCGGCGGGCATCACGCGGATGCTGCGCCGGTCGACCTGAGCCGGAGGGAACGATGAACGAACCGAGCGCGTCCGCGCGGACCACGGTGCACGCGTCACCCGATGAGGTGTATTCGCTGGTCAGCGACCCGCCGCGGATGTCGGCGCTGACCGAGGAGCTCGAGCGCGCCACATGGCTCGGCGGGGTCCGCGAGGCCGCCGTCGGCGCCCGGTTCCGGGGGCACAACCGGCGGGCGTGGCGGCGCTGGAGCACCACCGCGACGGTCACCGACGCCGAGCCGGGACGGCGGTTCGCGTTCGAGGTGTCGTCGTTCGCGGGCATCCCGGTTTCCCGCTGGCAGTACGACATCCGGGCGGCCGAGGACGGGTGCGTCGTCGAGGAGCACACGTGGGACCGCAGGCCCGCGTGGTTCCGGCCGTTCGCCAACCTCGTGACGGGTGTGCGCGACCGCGCGGACCAGAACCGGCGCAACATGGCGCACACCCTGTCGCGGCTCAAGTCGGCAGTGGAGGCGGCACGCGGTTAGCCGGGGGTCGGCGGTTACCATTCCTCGGTGCCAGAACTCAAACTCGAGATCCAGATGCTGCACGACAGGGTGCTGGTGCAGCTCACTCCCGAGGAAGGGGAACGGCGCAGCACCGGTGGCATCGTCATCCCGGCGACCGCGCAGATGGCTCGGCGGCTGGCCTGGGGGGACGTGCTGGGCGTCGGCACGAGCGTGCGCAACGTCAAGGTCGGCGACCGGGTCCTGTTCAACCCCGAGGACCAGCTCGAGGTCGAGGTCCAGGGGCAGACCTACCTGGTGATGCGCGAACGCGACCTGCACGCCATCGCCAGCGAGCGGATCGAGCACGGCACGGGTTTGTATCTCTAGGGGAAGGCAAGTCGTGGAGCACCAATGGCCGGAGTCGCACGCCGAGCAGACGGACGTGCTCACACCGATCACGCGCACCCCTGGTGACGAGCCCACGGTCAAGATCCACGCCCCGGGACCACCCCCGGGCGGCGAGCAGGGCAAGGGCAAGGGGCTGCGCAAGGCGGGCGTCATCGCGGGCGCGGTCTTCGGCGCACTGGTCGTGCTGTACGGCGTCGACCTGCTGCTGAGCAGCGGCGAGGTGCCGCGCGGGGTCAGCGTCGTCGGCGTCGACGTGGGCGGCGAGTCCCACGAGGACGCGGAGCGGATCCTGCGCGACCGGATCGAGCCGCGGCTCGCGGAGCCCGTGCAGGTGCGCGGCGGCGACGTCGAGGTCGAGGTCAACGCGGCGGACGCGGGCCTGTCCATCGACTGGGAGGCCACCCTCGCCCACACCGGTGCGCAGCCGCTGAACCCGATCACGCGCCTGACCTCGTTCTTCAGCACCCAGGAGATGGGGGTCGTCACCCGCACCGACGACAAGAAGCTGGACGCCGCCGTCAAGGCGCTGCAGCCGAAGATCGACCGCAAGCCCGCGGAGGGCACGGTCAAGTTCGAGGGCGTCAAACCGGTCGCGGTCGCTCCCAAGCCGGGCCAGCAGCTCGACGTCGCGGGCGCCCGGCAGGCGCTCGTCGACCACTGGGCCGGCGGCAAGCCGGTGCAGTTGCCGGTGTCGGTCACCAAGGTCAAGACGACCGCGGCCGGCGTGCAGAAGGCGGTCGACGAGATCGCGAAGGTCGCCGTGTCCGGGCCGGTCGTCGTCCACGGCCAGGGCAAGGACGCGACGATCGAGCCCGCCGTGATCGCGAAGGCGCTGGTGTTCAAGCCCGCCGACGACGGCGGGCTGACCGCGAGCGTCGACCAGAAGAAGCTGGTCGCCGCGGTCGGGCCGCAGCTCAAGTCCACCGAGGTCGAGGGCAAGGACGCGGAGATCGTGTTCAGCTCCGGCGCACCGACGGTGGAGCCGTCGGTCGACGGCAAGGGCGTCGACTGGGCCAAGACGCTCAAGCCGATCATGGACGTGCTGAAGAAGACCGACGGCCGCGAGCTGAAGGCCACGTACGCGCCGAAGCCGGCGAAGGTGACCACCGAGGCCGCGAACAAGCTCGGCATCAAGGAGGTCATCGGCGAGTTCACCACCCAGGGCTTCGCCGCCGACTCCGGCATCAACATCCGCACGGTCGCGGCCGAGGTCAACGGCGCGATCGTGAAGCCGGGCGAGACGTTCAGCCTCAACGGCCACACCGGCCCGAGGACCGCGGCGGAGGGGTACGTCGAGGCGGGCGTGATCAAGGAGGGGGCGCCGGGCCGCGAGGTCGGCGGCGGCATCTCCCAGTTCGCGACGACCCTCTACAACGCGGCGTACTTCGCGGCCATGGAGGACGCCGGGCACAAGGAACACAGCTACTACATCAGCCGCTACCCGGCGGCGCGTGAGGCGACCGTGTTCCAGGACCACGCGGGCAACAGCGTCATCGACCTCAAGTTCAAGAACACCTCGGACACCGGTGTCGCGATCCAGACGATCTGGACGCCGTCGACGATCACCGTGAAGCTGTGGGGCACGAAGAAGTACGAGGTCGAGTCGATCACCGGCGGCCGCACCGACCAGACCCCGCCGCAGGAGAAGCAGGGCCCGGCGGAGAACTGCCACGCCAGCAACGGCGCGCCCGGCTTCACCACCACCGACACCCGGATCATCCGGGAGGTCGGCTCGGGCCGCGAGGTCTCCCGCCACACCAGGACCGTCCGGTACAACCCGCAGCCGAAGATCGTGTGCGGGGCCCCGAAGCCACCTGAGTGACGGACCCGCCATGAAAGGGGCCTCCGGAGCGTGGTGCTCCGGAGGCCCCTTTCATGCGGTGGTGTCTAGGCGCGTGCGCGTGCCCTCGGGTACAGCGACGCCGCCAGGATCACCGCGACCACGGCCGCGATGACCTGGAAGATGTGGCGCCACCAGTCGATGCCCGGGGTGTCCCGCACACCCACCCAGCCGGCGATCAGATTGCCTATCAGTGCGCCGACGATCCCAGCCAGGATCGTCAACCAGAATGGGATCTTCTGCTCACCAGGAGCCAGGAGTCGTCCGAGGATGCCCAGGACGATGCCCGCGATGAGAAGTCCGATGATTGCGCCTACTGACCACATGACTGCTCCTCAGCCAAAGGGTTGGTGGCACAGAGGTACCACCGATCGCGCCCGGCCACACCTCGACCGTGACCTGACTGTTTCCTTGTCCGAACGCGACACCGGCCGCGGACCACTCGGGTCCGCGGCCGGCGCCGGTTCGAACGGGGGTCAGAAGGCCGACTCGTCGACCTCCATCAGCGCGTTGTCCGCCGCTTCGACGATCTTGCGGCCCGCGGACAGCTCGGGCAGCACGTTCTTGGCGAAGAACGTCGCCACGGCGACCTTGCCCTCGTAGAACGCCTTGTCCTTGCCGGTGGCGCCCTCGTCGAGGCGGGCGATCGCGATCTCGGCCTGGCGCTGCAGCAACCAGCCGATCAGCAGGTCGCCGACCGCCATCAGGAACCGCACGCTGTGCTGGCCGACCTTGTAGACGCTCGCCGCGTCGTTCTGGGACGCCGTGAGGTAGCCGATCAGCGAGCCGAGCATGCCCTGCACGTCCTCGAGGGCCTGCTTCAGCAGCTGGCGGCCCTCCTTGAGCCTGCCGTTGCCGCCCTCGGACTCGATGAACTTGGTGATCTCGCCCGCCACGTAGGTCAGCGCCTGGCCCTTGTCGCGGACGATCTTGCGGAAGAAGAAGTCCATCGACTGGATGGCCGTGGTGCCCTCGTACAGCGAGTCGATCTTCGAGTCGCGGATGTACTGCTCGATCGGGTAGTCCTGCAGGAAGCCGGAGCCACCCAGGGTCTGCAGCGACTGGGCCAGCTGCTCGTACGCCCGCTCCGACCCGACGCCCTTCACGATCGGCAGCAGCAGGTCGTTGACCCGGTGCGCGAGCTGCTGGGTCTCCTCGTCACCCTCGCCCGTCCACACCTGGTCCTGGAACGTGGCGGTGTACATGTACACGGCACGCAGGCCCTCGGCGTACGCCTTCTGCATCATCAGGCTGCGGCGGACGTCCGGGTGGGCGGTGATGGTCACGCGCGGGGCGGTCTTGTCCAGCATCTGCGTGAGGTCCGCGCCCTGCACGCGCTCCTTGGCGTAGTCCAGCGCGTTCAGGTAGCCGGTGGACAGCGTCGCGATGGCCTTCGTGCCGACCATCATCCGGGCGTACTCGATGACCTGGAACATCTGGGCGATGCCGTTGTGCACGTCGCCGACGAGCCAGCCCTTGGCGGGCGTGCCGTGCTGGCCGAGCGACAGCTCACAGGTCGTGGACGCCTTGATGCCCATCTTGTGCTCGATGTTGGTCACGAAGGCGCCGTTGCGCTCGCCCAGCTCGCCCGTCTCGCTGTCGAAGTGGAACTTCGGCACCACGAACATCGACAGGCCCTTGGTGCCGGGACCGCCGCCCTCGGGGCGCGCCAGCACCAGGTGGATGATGTTCTCGGTCAGGTCGTGCTCACCCGAGGTGATGAAGCGCTTGACGCCGTCGAGGTGCCACGAGCCGTCCTCCTGCTGGACGGCCTTGGTGCGGCCGGCGCCCACGTCGGAGCCCGCGTCCGGCTCGGTCAGCACCATGGTGGCGCCCCAGCCGCGGTCGATCATGAACTGGGCCCAGCGCTTCTGCTCGTCGGTGCCGTTGCGGAACAGCACCTGCGCCATGTTCGGCCCGGACATGTACATGAACAGCGGCGGGTTGGCGCCCAGCATCAGCTCCGCGGCCGCCCACTGGACGGTCGGGGGCAGACCGAGGCCGCCGAGGTCGTCGGTCAGGCCGATGCGCCACCAGTCGCCTTCCCACATCAGCTGGTAGGCCTTCTTGAACGACTCGGGCAGCGTCGCGGAGAAGGTCTTCGGGTCGTACGTCGGCGGGTTGCGGTCCGCGTCGGCGAACGACTCCGCCAGCGGACCCGTGGCCAGCCGGTTCAGCTCCGCGAGCACGCCGCGCGCCGTCTCCTCGTCGGACTCCGCGAGGACGCCCTTGCCCAGCCGGTCCTGGACCTTGAACACCTCGAACAGGTTGAACTCGAGGTCGCGGACGTTGCTCTTGTAGTGGCCCATCTCCTGGCTCCCCGTTCTCCGCGGTTCCGCGAACGATCTGCTTGACGCCGTGCGAGCTCCGCTTGTGCTACCCGTCGGTAACTTCAGGATATTACTTGCCAGTAGAGCACGGCAAGGACACCACTCGAGAAGGTGACTTTTCGCAGGTGGGAGCGGGGTGAGTCAGTTCACGCCACGCCGTGCGCTCGGCACCGCGCCATCGACGGTGAGCACCCCGGAACGGAACGCGACGGCGACCGCGTGCGTGCGGTCCCGCGACGCGAGCTTGCGCAGGATGCTCTTCACGTGCGTCCTGACCGTCTCCACGGACACGAAGAGGACGTTCGCGATCGCCTGGTTCTCCAGCCCGTCGGCGATCAGCTGCAGCACCTGGTGCTCGCGCTGCGACAGCGGCTGGCGGCTGCCGTTCGGGCGGCGGGGACCGGCCACGGGCGCGGTGAGGTTGTCCGCCAGCGCGCTGTCGACGAACCGGCCGTCGGGCTGGTGCACGCTCTGGATGGCCTTCACGAGCTGTGCGGGCTGCGCGGTGCGGAGGACGACCCCGCGCACGCCACCCGTGACGGCGCCAGCCACGTACTGCGTGGTCCGGTGCGCCTCGTCCACCATCAGGACCACCCCGAGGCCGCGGTTGCCCGCGAGCAGGTGGCTCAGCTGCCCGCGCGGGTCCAGCCCGGAGTCGACGAGCACCACGTCCGGCCGCAGCCGTTCGCACAACCGCAGACCGACCGAGGGGGTCTCGGCCGCACCGACCCAGCGGAGCCCCGGTGTCCGGTGCACGAGCGCGGACAGGCCTTCGCGGACGAGCGGGACACCGTCGATGAGCGCCACACCGACAGCGCCGTTCGCCGGGCGCCCCATCGGCGGGTTGGTGTTCGGTGGCATCTCGTCCTCCTGGCCGGCACTACTCCGGGACAGGGACGAGCGAGCACCGCGCGCGTGACGCGATCGGTGAGTTTGTTCTCACGATCCATTCTGGATAGCGAACGCTTAGCACTCCACGGGTTTGCGGCGCTACTGTTAGTGGCACTGTGGAATCCGAGATCGAGCGCAACGCCCAGGACTGGTTCAGGTTCATGGTCGACACGAACCTGGCCCCGGGTCTGCGCGCGCTCGGATTCTTCGGCGTCGGCCGCCGCTTCCGCATCGAGGGCCCGAACCACTGGGGTGAGGTCGCGGTCGAACAGGCGCGTTCCTTCACCGCGCGGGCCGTCCGCTTCACCCTGCACATCGGCGTCATGTCCCGCGACGAGTGGGCCGAGCAGCTGCGGGTGCGCCCCTACTACCCGGCGAGCGAGGCGGCGAAGGCCCAGTGGATGGGCTGGCAGGCCCCGATCGGGTCGGTGGTCGAGGTCGGCGGCTACCCGATCGGCGAGCTGTGGTGGGAACTGGAGGTCGGCCGTCCGTTCCAGGCGCTGGCGCGCGAGGTGCTGACGACGGTCCGCGAGTACGCCCTGCCCGCCATGCGCGAACGCATGGACGCCTGAACGCGCGCATCTGTGGCACGATCGCGTCGTGACCAGCAGACCCGCGCCCCAGCAGCGCCTTCGTGATCTCGCGCTGCTGCGCAGGGTCCGCGACCGGATGGACCGCGAGTACGCGAAACCACTGGACGTCGAGGCGCTGGCGCGGGGCGTGAACATGTCCGCCGGGCACCTCAGCCGCGCGTTCAAGACCGCGTACGGCGAGTCGCCGTACTCCTACCTGATGACGCGGCGCATCGAACGGGCGATGGCGCTGCTGCGGGTCGGTGACATGAGCGTCACCGAGGTCTGCTTCGCGGTCGGCTGCTCGTCGCTGGGCACGTTCAGCACCCGCTTCACCGAGCTCGTCGGGGTGCCGCCGAGCACGTACCGGCGGGAGGCGCGGCAGGCGACCGAGGGCATGCCGCCGTGCGTCGCGAAACAGGTCACCAGACCGGTCAGGAATCGAGAAGCGCAGGCCGCGAGCCGCTCATAGTGTGACCGACATGGACATCACGATTCACTCCGCGTACCTCCCGCACAACGACCGGGACGAGTCCCTGGCCTTCTACCGCGACATCCTCGGCTTCGAGCTCCGCAAGGAGGTCGGCTACAACGGCATGTACTGGCTCACCGTCGGCCCGCCGAACCAGCCGGAGACGTCGATCGTCCTGACGCCGCCGGCCGTGGACCCCGGCCTCACCGACGACGAGCGCAACACGATCATCGAGATGATGGCCAAGGGCACCTACGCCGGGATCAACCTGGCCTCCAAGGACCTCGACGGCCTGTTCGAGCACATGCAGGCGAAGGGCGCCGAGATCGTCCAGGAGCCGACCGACCAGCCGTACGGCATCCGCGACTGCGCCGTCCGCGACCCCGCGGGCAACCTGCTCCGCATCCAGCAAGTGGCCTGAGCCCGCCCGACCCTTGGAGATCGACACCGTCATGCCTGCCAAACCCCACGTCGCTGACAGCCACGACCTGATCCGCGTGCACGGCGCGCGCGTGAACAACCTCAAGGACGTCAGCATCGAGCTGCCGAAGCGCAGGCTGACGGTGTTCACGGGGGTCTCCGGCTCCGGCAAGAGCTCCCTGGTGTTCAGCACGATCGCCGCCGAGTCGCAGCGGTTGATCAACGAGACGTACAGCGCGTTCGTGCAGGGGTTCATGCCGACGCTGGCCCGTCCCGAGGTGGACGTGCTGGAGGGGCTGACGACCGCGATCATCGTCGACCAGCAGCGGATGGGGTCCGACCCGCGGTCCACGGTCGGCACCGCGACGGACGCGAACGCGATGCTGCGGATCCTGTTCAGCAGGCTCGGCAAGCCGCACATCGGGTCGCCGCAGGCGTTCTCGTTCAACGTGGCGTCGATCAGCGGCGCCGGTGCGGTGACGCTGGAGAAGGGCGGGCAGAAGTTCAAGGAGCGCCGTGAGTTCTCCATCACCGGCGGCATGTGCCCGCGTTGCGAGGGCCGGGGCAGCGTCAACGACATCGACCTGACGCAGCTGTACGACGAGTCGAAGTCGCTCAACGAGGGCGCGATCACGATCCCGGGCTACAGCATGGACGGCTGGTACGGGCGCATCTTCAGCGGCTCCGGGTTCTTCGACATGGACAAGCCGATCCGCAAGTTCACCAAGAAGCAGCTGTTCGACCTGCTCTACAAGGAACCGACCAAGATCAAGGTCGAGGGCATCAACCTGACCTACGAGGGCCTGGTCCCGAAGATCCAGAAGTCGATGCTGTCGAAGGACGTCGACTCGCTGCAGCCGCACGTCCGGGCGTTCGTCGAGCGGGCGGTCACGTTCCAGACGTGCCCGGAGTGCGCCGGGACGCGGCTGTCGGACCTGGCGCGGTCGTCGAAGATCAAGGGCAAGAGCATCGCCGACGTGTGCGCGATGCAGATCAGCGACCTCGCCGAGTGGGTGCGCGGCATCAAGGACCGGTCGGTGGCGCCGCTGCTGGAGAAGCTGGGGCACACGCTGGACTCGTTCGTGGAGATCGGGCTGGGGTACCTGTCGCTGGACCGGCCCGCGGGCACGCTGTCCGGTGGTGAGGCGCAGCGCACCAAGATGATCCGCCACCTCGGGTCGTCGCTCACCGACGTCACGTACGTGTTCGACGAGCCCACGATCGGGTTGCACCCGCACGACATCGAACGGATGAACAACCTGCTGCTCCGGTTGCGGGACAAGGGCAACACGGTCCTGGTGGTGGAGCACAAGCCGGAGACCATCGCGATCGCCGATCACGTCGTCGACCTAGGGCCGGGCGCGGGCACCGGCGGCGGCGAGGTGTGCTTCGAGGGCACGGTCGACGGGCTGCGGGCCAGCAAGACCGTGACCGGCCGCCACTTCGACGACCGCACGGCGTTGAAGGACGAGGTGCGGACCCCGACCGGCGCCCTGGAGGTGCGCGGCGCGTCGACGCACAACCTGCGGAACGTGGACGTCGACATCCCGCTGGGCGTGCTGGTGGTGGTCACGGGGGTGGCCGGCTCGGGCAAGAGCTCGCTGATCCACGGTTCCGTCGAGGGCCGCGAGGGCGTCGTGGTGGTGGACCAGACCCCGATCCGCGGTTCGCGGCGCAGCAACCCGGCGACCTACACGGGCCTGCTGGAGCCGATCCGCAAGGCGTTCGCCAAGGCCAACGGCGTGAAGCCGGCGCTGTTCAGCGCCAACTCCGAGGGCGCGTGCCCGGCGTGCAACGGCGCCGGGGTCATCTACATGGACCTCGGGATCATGGCCACGATGGAGACGACGTGCGAGGAGTGCGAGGGGAAGCGCTTCCAGGCGTCGGTGCTGGAGTACAAGTTCGGCGGCCGCAACATCAGCGAGGTCCTGGCGATGCCGGTGGCGGAGGCCGAGGAGTTCTTCGCGGCCGGCGAGGCGGCCACCCCCGCGGCCCACAAGATCCTCGACCGCCTGGCAGACGTGGGCCTCGGCTACCTCACCCTGGGCCAACCCCTGACCACCCTGTCCGGCGGCGAACGCCAACGCCTCAAGCTAGCCACCCACATGGGTGAAAAAGGCGGTGTCTACGTCCTCGACGAGCCCACGACCGGCCTGCACCTGGCGGACGTGGAACAGCTGCTGGCCCTGCTGGACCGCCTCGTCGACGCGGGCAAGTCGGTCATCGTCATCGAACACCACCAGGCGGTGATGGCCCACGCGGACTGGATCATCGACCTGGGCCCGGGCGCGGGCCACGACGGTGGCCGGATCGTCTTCGAAGGCACCCCGACCGACCTGGTGAAGAACCGCAAGACCCTGACCGGCGAACACCTCGCGACGTACGTCGGTGTCTGACCGGGCCGCGGAGGCCACGAGGTTCGACGAGCAACCGGACCACGGCCTCCGCGCCCCGAAGGCACGAGCGACGTGGCGGAAGCTGCTGTCGAGCGCGCTACTCGCGGAACAGCGCTACGAGGTGACAGGCGTGGACCTGTCCCCAGCCACGGTGGCCCTGGCCAAAGCAAAGGCGGCCGGAGCAGCAGAGGACCGCGAAGGCGACGCCGCCCATCCAACCCTGGCCCCGTCGACCTTCGACGCGGGCTTCGCCCGCCACGTGCTGTGGACCCTCCCGGCCCCGGAGGCGGTGGTGGGCAGGTGGATCGAGCTACTACGCCCAGGCGGCCGCCTCGTCCTGGTGGAGGGCCCGGGAAGGCCGATCACCGACGAGCGCTACGTGCTCGTCAGCAGCCGAAAGCTCATCTGAGAAGGCGACAACCGGAAGGGGGTCCGGGGGCGAAGCCCGCCGGGCGGGTCTGGGGTCGCACCCCAGAAAACGCGCGAGGCGACAAGGTCCGCGCTCTCCGCGGACACCTGTCGCCCATCGCCGAGCGGATGACGGGAATCGAACCCGCGTTCTCAGCTTGGGAAGCTGATGTTCTACCATTGAACTACATCCGCAGTGTGCCGCCAGATCCTATCGGATCCCCGTCTCGCTAGGGTGAGCGGGTGTTGTTGAGCGATGGTGACCTCCGCAAAGAGCTGGCTTCGGGTCGGTTGGGGCTGGATCCGCTGGACGAGGCGATGATCCAGCCGTCGAGTATCGACGTGCGGCTGGACCGGTTCTTCCGTGTCTTCAACAACACGAAGTACACCCACATCGACCCGCGTCAGCAGCAGGACGACCTCACGGCGCTGGTCGAGACGGTCGACGACGAGCCGTTCGTGCTGCACCCCGGGGAGTTCGTGCTCGGGTCCACGTTCGAGTCGGTGAACCTGCCCGACGACCTCGCCGGGCGGCTGGAGGGCAAGTCCTCTCTGGGGCGGCTCGGGCTGCTGACGCACTCGACGGCCGGGTTCATCGACCCCGGGTTCACCGGGCACATCACGCTGGAACTGAGCAACGTCGCGAACCTGCCGATCACCCTCTGGCCGGGCATGAAGATCGGGCAGCTCTGCCTGTTCCGCCTGACCAGCCCGGCGGAGAACCCCTACGGCTCCACGATCGCCGGCTCGCGCTACCAGGGGCAGCGCGGCCCCACGCCGTCACGGGCGTACCTCAACTTCCACCGCGTCGACACGCGCCGCTGACTCGCCGGCGACGGGCGTCAGCACCGCACCGGCCGCCGGGAACACCGCCGCCATGGCCAGGGCGAGTGGGTAACCGAACGCGGTGATCAGCGCGCTGAACAGGGGCGCCGCCGCCATGGCCGCGATGTTCTGGCCCGTGTTCTGCACGCCGAGCGCGCGGCCCGCCCAGAACGGGCCGGCCAGCTCGGCGGTGGCGGTGAAGCCCAGCCCGTTGTCCGTCACCGACACGACCAGCGCGGCCAGCAGGGCGGCGATGGCCAGCCACGGCAGGTCCAGCGCGTCGCCGACGCCCCACAGCACCATGGTCGCGAGCGCGCCGAACGCGATGCGGCGCATCGGGCCCATGCGGCTGCCCGCCCGGTCGGACCACACGCCCGCCAGGATGCGGCCCGCGGCGCCCGCGACCTGCACGACCGCGACGAGCTGACCCGCGGCCACCGGGCTCCAGCCCCGCTCCGACACGAGATAGGTCACCGCGAACGTCGCCGCCACGAACTGCGGGACCACCAGCATGGCGCTCGCCGTGTGCAGGCGGACCAGTGTCGACGCGACGCGGCCGGTGTACGGGGACGCGGCGGCCGCCACGGTGCGTTCGGGGCGCGGCGGGTCCACGACCACGAACCACACGAGCACCGCCGACAGCAGGCACAGGGCCGCGGGCAGCGCGACCGCCGTCGCGAAGCCGAAGTGGTGTGCCAGCGGCGGCAGGCTCGCCGCCGCGATGCCGACGCCCACCGGCTGGGCGGTCTGGCGGATACCCATGGCGAGGCCGCGCTCGCGGGCGCTGAACCAGCCGAGCACCACGCGCCCGCTGGCCGCGTTCACCGATGCGGACGCGGCGCCCGCCAGCAGCAGCCCGAACCCGAACAGCACGAACCCCGGCAACGCGAGGCTCGCGAGCAGCAGTACACCGGTGAGCGCGAGCCCGGCCGCCATCACGACCCGCTCGCCGAACCGGTCGGCGGCCGCGCCCCACGCGATCAGGGCGAGCAGCAGGCCGAGCAGCGGCGCCGAGATCAGCACGCTCGCCGAGGTCAGGGACAGGCCGTGGTCGGTCTGCAGCGCCGGGATGAGGAACGGGAGACCGTAGAGGAAGCTCGACGTGGTCGCCTGTGCCAGGAGTCCGGTGGCGAGGATGAACCAGCGTCGCATGGTCAGCACGGTAACCCCGCTCTCCTGAATAGTGGGAACAGTTTCCCGTCATATGGGACAGCCATGTGGGGGTAGCCCCAGGGGTGACTCGGGGGCGTCCCGGATGTCCGGACCCGGCGGTCGGCCATAACGTCGTGCTCACACAGGAAAGCTGAGCGGAGGCGTGGCAGATGGGGAGCATGCGGGTGGTGGCGGGGATCACGGTCGGAGCGGCCGGTCTCCTCCTCGCCGGGTGCGGGTGGGTCGGGCAGAACAGCTTCGACGACCACGAGGCGCTCGGTCAGACGATCACCGAGGTGCGGTTCGCCAACGACTCGGGCGACGTGCGGATCAAGGTCGGCGACGGTGCCGGGGTCGGGCGCACCGTCCGGTACGGCGACGACAAGCCGGGCAAGACCTACCGGGTCGAGGACGGTGTGCTGATCGTCGAGGCGTGCCCGGTCCGCAACTGCACGATCGACTACGACGTGACGGTGCCGGCCGAGGTCAAGGTCAGCGGGCACGTCGACTCGGGGAACGTCGAGGTCACGGGGGTGGCGACGGCGAACGTGGCGGCCGAGTCGGGTGACATCACCGTCCGGGACGTCGCGGGCGTGGTGAACGCGTCGGTCCAGTCCGGGTCGGTCGACCTGGACGGCATCGGCGGCGCGGTGGTCGCGGGCGCCGAGTCGGGCGACGTGCGCGTCGGGCTCGACGCGGTCGAGAGCGTCGCCGTCGAGACGCAGAGCGGCAACATCGAGGTGACCGTGCCGAGTGGGCAGTACCACGTCACGGCGTCCACGGAGAGCGGCGACCTGACCAACGACCTGGACGACGACCCGTCGGGCACGCCCATCGAGGCGAGCGCGCAGAGCGGCAACGTCACCATTCGCGCCGCCTAGGGAACACGGCGGCCCGCCCGGTCGTTGAGGGGATCAGAAAGGTTGAGTGCGAGGGGCTCAAGTTCGGTTTGACGGTCGATCAGATCCGACGGCAAACTTGAGCGGTAGGCACTCAACCCAGCCAGCAGCAGAAAGCAGGAGGGAAACCAATGGCGCGAGCGGTCGGTATCGACCTGGGGACGACCAACTCCGTCGTCGCTGTCCTCGAGGGCGGTGAGCCGACGGTGATCGCCAACTCCGAGGGTTCGCGGACGACCCCGTCCATCGTCGCCTTCGCCAAGAACGGCGAGGTGCTGACGGGCCAGCCGGCGAAGAACCAGGCCGTGACCAACGTGGACCGCACGGTCCGGTCGGTCAAGCGGCACATGGGCACGGACTGGTCGACGGAGATCGACGGCAAGAAGTACAGCGCGCAGGAGATCAGCGCGCGCGTGCTGATGAAGCTGAAGCGCGACGCGGAGGCCTACCTCGGTGAGCCCATCACCGACGCGGTCATCACCGTCCCCGCGTACTTCGAGGACGCCCAGCGCCAGGCCACCAAGGAGGCCGGGCAGATCGCCGGCCTGAACGTGCTGCGGATCGTGAACGAGCCGACCGCGGCCGCCCTGGCGTACGGCCTGGACAAGGGCGAGAAGGAGCAGACCATCCTCGTGTTCGACCTCGGTGGTGGCACGTTCGACGTGTCGCTGCTGGAGATCGGCGAGGGCGTGGTCGAGGTCCGCGCGACGTCCGGTGACAACCACCTCGGTGGTGACGACTGGGACCAGCGGATCGTCGACTGGCTGGTCGACAAGTTCAAGCAGTCCTCGGGCATCGACCTCACCAAGGACAAGATGGCGCTGCAGCGCATCCGTGAGGCCGCCGAGAAGGCGAAGATCGAGCTGTCCAGCAGCAACAGCGCCAACATCAACCTGCCGTACATCACGGTCGACGCGGACAAGAACCCGCTGTTCCTCGACGAGACGCTGTCCCGTGCCGAGTTCCAGCGCATCACCAGCGACCTGCTGGACCGCACCCGCGCGCCGTTCAACAACGTGATCAAGGACGCCGGCATCAAGGTCGGCGACATCGACCACGTGGTGCTGGTGGGTGGCTCGACCCGCATGCCCGCCGTGACCGACCTGGTCAAGGAGCTGACGGGCGGCCAGGAGCCGAACAAGGGCGTGAACCCGGACGAGGTCGTCGCGGTCGGCGCGGCGCTGCAGGCCGGTGTCCTGCGCGGTGACGTCAAGGACGTCCTGCTGCTGGACGTCACCCCGCTGTCGCTGGGCATCGAGACCAAGGGTGGCGTGTTCACCAAGCTCATCGAGCGGAACACGACCATCCCGACCAAGCGGTCGGAGATCTTCTCCACCGCGGACGACGGCCAGACCACGGTCGGCATCCAGGTCTTCCAGGGTGAGCGCGAGATCGCGGTGCACAACAAGAAGCTGGGCACCTTCGACCTCACCGGCATCCCGCCGGCACCCCGCGGCGTGCCGCAGATCGAGGTCACCTTCGACATCGACGCGAACGGCATCGTGCACGTGAGCGCGAAGGACCTCGGCACCGGCAAGGAGCAGTCGATGACCATCACCGGCGGCTCCGCGCTGCCGAAGGACGACATCGACCGGATGATCAAGGACGCCGAGGCGCACGCCGAGGAGGACAAGCGCCGCCGCGAGGAGGCCGAGGTCCGCAACCAGGCCGAGACGCTCGTCTACCAGACGGAGAAGTTCGTCAAGGAGAACGACGAGAAGATCCCGGCCGAGGTCAAGGACAAGGTCAACACCGCGATCAAGGACGCGCAGGAGGCGCTCAAGGGCACCGACGTCGCGGCCATCAAGTCCTCGATGGAGAAGCTCGCGACCGAGTCGCAGGCCATGGGCTCCGCGATCTACGCGCAGACCGGCGCGACGCAGGACGCGGGCGCGGGTGCCGGCGCGGCCGGTGGTGAGCAGGCAGGCGGCACCGCGGGCGCCGACGACGTGGTGGACGCCGAGATCGTCGACGAGGACGGCAAGAAGTGAGTTCCGAACCGCGATCGACCGACGACAACGGAGAGGAGCCACGCGTAGTGGTGCGCGACCGGCGTCGCATTGATCCGGACACCGGCGAGGTCCGGCCGCCCGCCCCCGAACAGGAGGCGGGCGCGCCCGCGGCCGAGGCCGGTGCCGCACCGGAGGCCGTCACCGCGGCGGAGCCGGTGCCGAGCCAGGAGGCGGAGCTGAAGGCACAGCTCGACGAGCGGACCGCGGACCTGCAGCGACTGCAGGCCGAGTACGCCAACTACCGCAAGCGGATCGACCGGGACCGCGAGTCCGTGGTCAACACCGCGAAGGCGTCGGTGGCGGGCGAGCTGCTGGCCGTGCTCGACGACATCGAGCGGGCCGCCCAGCACGGCGACCTCACCGGTGCGTTCAAGGCGGTCGCCGACAAGCTGGTGGCGACGCTGGAGCGCACGGGGCTGGAGGCGTTCGGGCACGAGGGCGAGCCGTTCGACCCGTCGGTGCACGAGGCCGTCCAGCACGACACGTCACCGGACGTGGCGGGCCCGACGGTGACCGCGGTGCTGCGCCGCGGCTACCGGTTCGGCGACCGGGTCGTGCGGGCCGCGCTGGTCGCGGTCACCGACCACGAGCCTGCCGCCGCGGCACCCGCCGAGCAGCCGGAGGAGGCCGGGGAGAACGGGTCGAGCGACTGGTTCGACCCGAACGACAAGACGAACGAGCAGATCTGATCCGGAGGGAGGGGACGTCCGGTGAGTGCGCGGGACTGGATCGACAAGGACTTCTACCGCGAGTTGGGCGTCTCGTCCGACGCCACCGACGCCGAGATCAAGAAGGCGTACCGCAAGCTCGCTCGTGAGCTGCACCCCGACGCCAACCCGGGCAACGCCCAGGCGGAGGCGCGGTTCAAGGCGGTGTCCGAGGCCTACGGGGTCCTCGGCGACGCGGAGAAGCGCAAGCAGTACGACGAGGCCCGCCGGCTCTTCGGATCCGGCGGGTTCCGCCCCGGCGGCTTCGGCGGTTTCGGCGGGGGCGGCGGCGGATCGACGTTCGACTTCAGCGACATCTTCGCCGGCAGCCAGCCCGGCGCGGGTGCGGGCGGTGGCATCAGCGATCTGCTCGGCAACCTGTTCGGCCGCCGCGGCGGCGGTTCGGCGTCCGCCAACCGGGCGCGCCGGGGCGCCGACGTGGAGACCGAGGTGCGGATCGACTTCGTGGAGGCGGTGAAGGGCGCGACGGTCCCGTTGCGCCTGTCGAGCCCCTCCACGTGCGACACCTGCCACGGCTCCGGCGCCAAGCCGGGCACCTCGCCGCGCACGTGTCCCACGTGTGCCGGCGCGGGCCTGGTGAGCCGGTCGCAGGGCGCGTTCGCGTTCAGCGAGCCGTGCCGGGACTGCCGCGGCACGGGCCGGATCGTCGACGACCCGTGCCCGGAGTGCGGCGGCGACGGCGTCAGCACGAAGCAGCGCACGCTGACCGTGCGGATCCCGCCGGGCGTCGACGACGACCAGCGGATCCGCCTCGCGGGCCAGGGCGAACCGGGCACCGGCGGCGGCAACGCGGGCGACCTGTACGTCCGGGTGCACGTCACGCCGCACGCGGTGTTCGGCAGGTCGGGCAACGATCTGACGCTGAAGGTGCCGGTGACCTTCACCGAGCTGGCGCTGGGCACGACACTGGAGGTGCCGACACTCGAGGGCAAGGTGGCCCTGCGGGTGGCGCCCGGCACGGCCAGCGGCCGGGTCCTGCGCGTGCGCGGCAAGGGGATCGTCCGGCGCGACGGGCAGGCGGGCGACCTGCTGGTGACCCTGCAGGTGGCGGTCCCGTCCAACATGGACGACAAGGCCAAGGCCGCGCTCGAGGAGTACGCGGCCGCGACCGCGGACCACGACCCGCGACCGGACCTGACCGCGATGCTGTCTGAACGGAGTCGGTGATGACCGGGATCCCGTTTCCGCCCGGAGCTGACGAGGACACGCCCGTCTTCGTGATCTCGGTGGCCGCCGAGCTGTCCGGCCTGCACGCGCAGACCCTGCGCGGCTACGACCGGATGGGGATCGTGTCACCGGGCCGCACGTCCGGCGGTGGCCGCCGGTACTCCATGCGGGACATCGCCCTGCTCCGCGAGGTGCAGCGGCTGTCCCAGGAGCAGGGCGTCAACCTGGCGGGCATCAAGCGCATCATCGAACTCGAGCACGAGGTCGACGCGCTGCGCGCCAGGGTGGCGGAACTGACGGAGGAACTGGCGGCGGTCCACGCGGCGGCAGAACAGGCCGCGGCGGCCATCCACCGCTCGTACCGGAACGAACTGGTGCCCGTGACGCGGCAGACCGCACTGGTGGTGTGGAAGCCGCGCAAGAAGTAGCTGTACCGAACCGGAGGGGCTGTGTCCGTGGGACATGGCCCCTTCGGCGTCTTGTGGGGTCCTTCGATCGACGTCAGGACCGGGACGGTGACGGCGTGACCGGCGCTCAGTCCACGGTGAACGGGTCGTACGTGATGCGGTCCAGTGCCGTCCCCGCGACCAGCATCCGCGACACCGTGGACCGGACCATGGCCGGGGAGCCGGACACGAGCACGTCGTGGTCCTGCCAGGCGCCGTGGCGGGTCACGACGTCGGCCAGGGTGCCCTTCTCCACCGCGGGCAGGGTCGAGTCCGATTCCAGCACCGGCACGACCTTCAGCCACGGGTTGGTCGCCGCGGTGGCCTGGAGGTTTTCCAGGTCGTACAGGTCGGCGCGGACGCGGCCGCCGAAGAAGAGCTGGACCTTCGGGTTCTTGCCCCACTGCGCGAGGTGCTCGATGATCGCGCGCATCGGGGCGATGCCCGTGCCGCCCGCGATCATCAGCACGTCCCGGCCGGACTCGCGGTTCACCGCCAGCCTGCCCATCGGCGGGCCGATGCGCCACACGTCACCGACTTCGCCGTGGGTGACGATGGCGCGGGAGACCCAGCCGGTGGGCACGGCGCGGATGTGGAACTCGAGCAGGCCGTCCTCGCGCGGGGCGGTGGCCGGCGTGAAGTAGCGCCACATCCTGGGCCGCTGCGGCACCTCGACGCTCAGGTACTGCCCCGGCTGGTACGGCACCGGCTGGTCGGGCTGCACCCTGACCACCGCCAGGTCCCTTGTCAGGCGGTGGCGTTCGACGACGGTCCCGTTCCACCAGGCCGGGCCCTCGTCGGAGCTGGACGCCTCCAGCATGGCCCTGGCCATGATCGTGTACGCCTCGGCCCACGCGCGTTCGACCTCCTCGGTCCACGCGGCCTTGGCGTGCTGCTTGATCGCGGCGAGCAGCGCCATGCCGACGGCCTCGAAGTGGCTCGGGATCACCCCGAACTTGCGGTGGTCGCGGCCGAGCTGCCGCAGGAACGGCAGCAGGTCGTCGGGGCGGTCCACCATCTGCACGATGTGGACGAGCGCGCGCAGCAGCCGCGAGCGCTGCACCTCCATGTTCACCGGGAACATCTCCCGGGTGGCGGGCGCGATGCTGAACAGCGTCGCGTAGAAGTGCTTCGCGACCTGGTCGGCGCGCGGCTCGACGACGGTCCAGCTGTCACGGACCAGGCGCACCATCGTCGCGAGTGGTTCCTCGCTCTGCCGGCTGTCCTGGTTCGGTAAGGGGCTCACAACGGCGTTGGCTGTCATGGTCGGGACACAGTCCACCTCTCGGCGTCCGGGGCTCGACGCCAGGTCACCTCGGTCGTCGTCCGTCCCCGACATCGAGACACTAGACGGAAACTCCCCGGTTGTCCGCCCTCCATCCACTTTCGTGTGACGGGCAACTACCGCGCGTGGTCGAGCTGGGACGTTCAGGCGACATGCCGGGTCCAATGTTCGCATTTACCTCGCCGTTATGAAAACGTGTCCGCCGTGCGTCCTGATCTGGTGACTCCCACGGGTGTCGCTGATGCGGCCCTGCTCGACCTCGAGATCGCGGAACCTCCGGTGCCGGCGCCGCCACCGTCAGTGGCCCCACCGACGGTCCAGCTTCGCCCGATCGGACCACCTCCGGTGCCAGGGTGCGATGGTGAGCGGCTGCTGCAGCGGGCCTACGGCACGACCGAGCGTGCCGAGCGCTTCTACCGCGACCAGGTGCTCGACCACCTGAACCCCGAGATGATCGAGTTCGTCGGGCGGATGGACATGGCGTTCATCGGCACGGCGGACGCGGGCGGTGAGTGCGACGCCAGCTTCCGCGCGGGCCCGCCCGGCTTCCTGCACGTCCTCGACCCGCGCCGCGTCGCCTACCCCGAGTACCGCGGCAACGGCGTCCTGGCGAGCCTCGGCAACATCAGTGAGAACCCGCACGTCGCGGTGCTGATGATCGACTTCGTGCGGGACCTGATCGGCCTGCACGTCAACGGGCGCGCCAGCATCATCGACGACACCGAGCTGCGCCTCGAGCACCCCGCGCTCCCGGTGACCGACGAACGCGGCCGCACCCCCGAGCGCTGGGTCGTCGTGCACGTGGAGGAGGCTTACGTCCACTGCCGCAAGCACATCCCCCGGTTGCAGCCGGTCTCCCGCGACCGGGACTGGGGCACCGACGACACGCGGCGCAAGGGTGGGGACTACTTCAACGTCCGCGCGCGCCAGAACACGCCTGCCGGCTACCGCTGAGAGTTGATCAGGCCGTCCCCTCGGTTCCGCACTCGTTCACCCGGGTGGCGGTAGCGCTCCGGCTCCGGGACTCTCGACCTTGGTGCGGACGTGCATCATGCACACCGGCCTGTGGATAAGCACCTGGGGTTTGTGGACAAGTGGGCACCCGCTGTGGACAACCCTGATGGGACATGTGGGTGAGACGGAACCAAACCATCGTGACCTTGCGCTAAGTCGGAGTTGAGCGGAACACACTCAACTTTGCTGACGTTAGGCATAGTGAGTACGACTGCGTTGCACGTGAGGGGACCCATGGACGCTTTCAACCCGACCACCAAGACACAGCAGGCCATCTCGGCGGCCGCGCAGGCCGCCACCGTGGCCGGCAACCCGGACGTGAAGCCGGTGCACCTGCTCGGCGCGCTGCTCGCGCAGGGCGACGGGCTGACCGCGCCCCTGCTGCAGGCGGTCGGAGCCGACCCGAACGTGGTGCGCAAGGAGCTGGACCAGCTGGCGAGCTCGCTGCCGTCCGCGACCGGCTCGACCGTGTCCGCGCCGCAGCTGGACAGCGAGGCGCTGCGCTCGGTCACGCACGCGCAGAAGCTCGCGACCGAGATGGGCGACGAGTACGTGTCCACCGAGCACCTGCTGGTGGGCCTCGCCGCGCAGGGCGGCGCCGTCGGGCAGCTGCTGAACCGCCACGGCGCGACCCCCGAGGCGCTCCGTGAGGCGTTCGCCAACGTGCGCGGCTCCGCGCGGGTCACGAGCCCCGACCCCGAGTCGACCTACAAGGCCCTGGAGAAGTACGGCCTCGACCTGACCGAGCGGGCCCGCAAGGGCGAGCTGGACCCGGTCATCGGCCGCGACGCGGAGATCCGCCGGGTCGTGCAGGTGCTGTCGCGGCGGACCAAGAACAACCCGGTGCTGATCGGTGAGCCCGGCGTCGGCAAGACGGCGATCGTCGAGGGCCTCGCCCAGCGGATCGTCGGCGGCGACGTGCCGCAGTCGCTGCTCGGCAAGCGGGTCGTGGCGCTGGACCTCGGGTCCATGGTCGCGGGCGCGAAGTTCCGCGGCGAGTTCGAGGAGCGGCTCAAGGCCGTGCTCAAGGAGATCACCGAGTCGGCGGGCCAGGTCATCACGTTCATCGACGAGCTGCACACGATCGTCGGCGCGGGCGCGACCGGCGAGGGCGCGATGGACGCGGGCAACATGATCAAGCCGATGCTCGCCCGCGGTGAGCTGCGGATGGTCGGCGCGACCACGCTCGACGAGTACCGCGAGCACATCGAGAAGGACGCCGCGCTGGAGCGCCGCTTCCAGCAGGTGCTGGTCGGCGAGCCGTCCGTCGAGGACACCGTCGGCATCCTGCGCGGCCTCAAGGAGCGCTACGAGGTGCACCACGGTGTGCGGATCACCGACGGCGCGCTGGTCGCCGCGGCCACGCTGTCCGACCGCTACATCACCGCGCGCTTCCTGCCGGACAAGGCCATCGACCTCGTCGACGAGGCCGCGTCCCGCCTGCGCATGGAGATCGACTCCCGGCCCGTCGAGATCGACGAGGTGGAGCGGGCCGTGCGGCGCCTCGAGATCGAGGAGATGGCGCTCGAGAAGGAGGACGACCCCGCGTCGAAGCAGCGGCTGGCCGCGCTGCGCGGCGAGCTGGCCGAGAAGCGGGAGGCGCTGACCGCGCTGACCGCCCGCTGGCAGAACGAGAAGGGCGCCATCGAGAAGGTCCGCGACCTCAAGGAGCAGCTGGAGCAGCTGCGCGGCGAGTCGGAGCGGGCCGAGCGCGACGGCGACCTCGGCCGCGCGGCAGAACTGCGCTACGGCCGGATCCCGCAGCTGGAGAAGGAGCTCGAGGCGGCCACGGCGACCGCGGAGCGCGCCGAGGAGCAGGCCATGCTGAAGGAGGAGGTCGGCCCGGACGACGTCGCGGACGTCGTGTCGGCGTGGACCGGCATCCCGGCGGGCAGGCTGCTCGAGGGCGAGACCGCGAAGCTGCTGCGCATGGAGGACGCCATCGCGCAGCGGGTCGTCGGCCAGGCCGAGGCCGTGCGCGTCGTGTCCGACGCGGTGCGCCGGGCGCGGGCCGGTGTCGCCGACCCGGACCGGCCGACGGGTTCGTTCCTGTTCCTCGGCCCGACCGGTGTCGGCAAGACCGAGCTGGCGAAGGCGCTCGCCGAGTTCCTGTTCGACGACGAGCGGGCCATGATCCGCATCGACATGTCCGAGTACTCGGAGAAGCACTCGGTCGCGCGGCTGGTCGGCGCCCCGCCCGGGTACGTCGGCTACGACCAGGGCGGCCAGCTCACCGAGTCCGTGCGGCGGCGTCCGTACAGCGTGGTGCTGCTGGACGAGGTCGAGAAGGCGCACCCGGACGTGTTCGACGTGCTGCTGCAGGTCCTCGACGACGGTCGCCTGACCGACGGGCAGGGCCGCACGGTCGACTTCCGCAACACGATCCTGGTGCTCACGTCGAACCTGGGCTCGCAGGCGATCGCGGACGTGACGCTCGACGAGCAGCAGCGCAAGGACGCGGTGCTGTCGGTGGTGCAGCGGCACTTCAAGCCGGAGTTCCTGAACCGGCTCGACGACGTGGTGGTGTTCCACTCGCTCGCGACCGAGGAGCTGACGTCCATCGTGGACATCCAGGTGGCTGCGCTCGGCCGTCGTCTCGCGGCCCGGCGCCTGACGCTGGACGTGAGCCCGGCGGCGCGGGACTGGCTCGCCATCAACGGTTTCGACCCGGTGTACGGGGCCCGGCCGCTGCGGCGGCTGGTGTCCTCGGCGATCGGTGACCAGCTGGCGAAGTCCCTGCTGGCCGGTGAGATTCGCGACGGCGACACGGTCCGCGTGGACGTCACACCGGACAACGCGGCGCTGATCGTCGGCCGCGCACTCTAGGACACGCGAAAGCGGCGCCTCCCCCTGGAAGGCGCCGCTTTTCCTATGCGCAGAAGGAGATCTCCGGGTACTCCGGTGACGGCGCCGCCAGCAGCGGAGGCTCCTCACCGCGCAGGTTCCGGTCGAGGAACGCGCCCACGTACGCCCGCGTGATCGCCGTGGCCCGCGCCCCGCTGACGGTGGCGCCGATGTCGACACCCAGCTTGTCGGCCAGCAGGCCGACGTCGGTGAACGACGCGTGCTGCGCCCCGTTCAGCGTGAGCCACCGCTTCCACGCGGTCAGGTGCTCCCAGTCGTCCTCGACGAACTGCTCCGAGCAGGACGGGAACGGCGCCCCCGGCGGGTACTTGACCAGGTACAGGAACGGCCGGTCCAGGTCCTCGGTCAGCGGGAGGTACGCCCGCCCGTCGATGTCGAACCCGGCCGTGATCCGCTCGTCCGCGACCAGTGCCGTCGTCGCGCTGCCGCCACCGGCCGAGTGCCCGCCCATCGCGATCCGCGACGGGTCGATCTGCCGGTACCGGCGCAGCAGCTCGTCGATGACGAACGACACGTCCCGCGCGCGGCCCTGCGCGAGCTTCTCCCAGAACCCGGGCAGGTGGTCGACCTCGCACGACGCGCACCCGAGGAACCGGCCGTCGGGGAAGCTCGTGCCGTAGTTCTCGTACGTGTGACCGACGACCACGACGACGTAGCCGTGGCTCGCGAGGTCCTCGGCCAGCGCGGTGAGCGTGGCGCGTGGCTTCGTGTAGCCCGGGGACAGCACCACGAGCGGTGACCGGCCCACCGGCCGGGCGTTCGCCACGGAGTTCGTCCGCACGGTCGTCAGCAGGTCCGGCGGCAGGTCGGTGAGACCGCCGTCGTCCAGCAGTGCCGCCGATTCCGCCGCGGTCACGTACCGCGTCCTCGGTCCGTGGGCGGACGCGGCCGGGTAGAACAGCGACACCATCAGCTCCCGGTACGGCACGGACGGCACCCAGGGGTCGGCCCTGGACGTGTCCTTCAGGTACAGCGTCCGGGACCCGACGGGCCGGTTCCCGGTCGGGCGGGGCAGCGCGAGGTCCTTCGGGAACGACACCTCGGGGTACCGCGCCGACGGCGCGTCCAGCAGCGGCTGGGCCTTCCCGCGCAGGTGCAGGTCCAGGAACGCCCGGACGTACGTGCGTGTGATGGCCTGCGCGCGCTCGGCCGCGATCGTGGCGCCGGTGTCGAAACCCATCTGCTCCAGCAGGATCCCGACGTCGGTGAACGACACGTGCTTCGCGCCGTCGACCAGCAGCCACCGCTTCCAGCCGGTCAGGCCGGCCCACGTGCGGTCCCACGTGGCCGCGGGGTCGCCGCTGCCGGGCGTGTACTGCTCGGCCCGCCCGAGGAACAGGAACGGTTTCGCCAGCCCGGTTTCCGGGACGATGTCGTAGGTGCTGCCGTCGATGTCGAACCCGGCCTTGAGCCGGGGATCGCCGAGCAGCCCGGCGACGCTGCTCGCGCCACCCGCGGAGTGGCCGCCCATCACGACGCGGGACGGGTCGATCTGCCGGTACCGCGGGAGCAGCTCGTCGAGCACGAACGACACGTCGGTGGCCCGGCCCTGGTTCAGCTTGATCCAGACCGCCTCGTCCTTCGCCATCTCGCACGTGACGCACGTGGTGACGCGGCCGTCGGGGAAGGACTGCCCGACGTTCTCGTAGGTGTGGTCGACGACCGCGACGAAGTACCCGTGGCTCGCCAGGTCCTCCGCGGTCGACGTGAGCGTGGCGCGCGGCTTGCTGTGCCCGGGCGACAGGACGACCAGCGGCAGGCTGTGTGCGCGTCCGGACGGTCGGGCGTCCTGGACGGAGTTGGTGCGCACGGTGCTCAGCAGGTCCGGCGGCAGGTCGGTGAGACCGCCGTCGGCCAGCAACAGCCGGGATTCCTCGGGTGTCATGTACCGCGCCCTCGGTCCGTGGGCGGACGCGGCCGGGTAGAACAGCGAGACCATCAGCTCCCGGTAGGGCACGTCAGTCACCCACGGGTCGGGCCGGGACGTGTCCTTCAGGTACAGCGCGGTCGTGCCGACCGCCTGTGTGCCCGTCGGTGCCGGTAATCGAAGTGTCCGTGCGGCGGCCGCGGGCGTCGCGGCGACGGCCGTCATGGCGACGGCGAGTGCGGTGAGCGCGGTGAGCGTGCGCATGGATCCCCCTTACACATGGCGAATTCGCCGGAAGCAGAACCAGGTCAGCAGCCCGGACAGCACGAGGAAGAGCCCCGTCTCCATCCACTGCAGCGGCCAGAACCGGCTGCCCGGCTGGTAGGTGATGCGTTGCGTGTAGCCGAGCTCGCCCAGCTGCGCGACGCAGTCGATCAACGTCCCCGGCTCCGGGAACTGGTCCCGCGACGGGATGCAGTCCTGCACCGACGTCGGCAGCGGCGCGACCGCCGTGCCGGCCGGGTCGACGGTCGCGTTGCCGAGCATCCACGCGCCCGCGGGCTTGTGCAGGACGATCTCGTCGATCACGCCGGAGTCGTTCCCCCTGATGCCCTCGATCGCCGTCGCGGTGATCGGGAGCGACTGCTCCACGGGCGGCAGGAGGTACGGGCGGACAAGGAACGGGACCGCGACCATCACCGCGGCGAACGCGACGAGGGTGACGGCCATGGCGGCGACGGTGCGGCGCAACAGGATCCCGGCCGCGACCCCGAGCACGAACCCGAAGGCCGCGTACCCGATCGCCACGATCCCCCGTGCCCCGAAGATCACCGGTGACATGCGCGTGATCGAGAAGTAGTCCGTCTGCTCGGCGGCCGCGGCGTCGATGGGGCTCGCCCACCAGCTGACCACGGCGCTCAGGAGCCCGCCGACGACCATCGCCGCCACCACGCCGACACCCAGCTTCGCCGTGAGCCACCGGGTGCGCGTGATGCTCTGGTTCCAGATCAGGTTGTGCGTGCCGGTCTCCAGCTCGCGCGCCACGAGCGGCACACCCCAGAAGACCCCGATGACGCCGGGCAGCGCGTACAGCAGGAACGCCGTGCCGCCGTACACGGCGTCCATGTCGGAGAAGTCGTTGCGGTGCACCAGGTCCGCGCCGGTGACCGCCAGGAACACGCAGACCACGACCACCGGGAGGAACACCGACGCGACCGGGACGCGGAACTGCCGCCAGGTCAACCAGGTCATCGCAGCACCTCCAGTGCGGGACGGGCGGTGACCGGGTTGCTCATGTACTCGAGCACCAGGTCCTCCAGGGTGAGCTGCCCGACCGTCCACGACGGATCGAGGACCGGCCCTTCGGCGCGCACGACGACGGTGGTCTGCCGGTCGGTGTGGCTCGCGGAGATCACGTGCTGGTCCGACGGCAGCGTGTCGAGGTCCCGCCGGGGACCGGTCAGCCGGTGGTGCGTGGCGAGCAGGTCCTCGACGTCACCGGTGATCCGCACCTGCGAGTCGACGAGCACGATCATCTGGTCGCACACCCGTTCCAGGTCGGCGACCAGGTGTGACGACAGCACGACCGACATCCCGTGCTCGGCGACCGACTCCATGAGGTCGGACAGGAACTCCCGCCTGGCGAGCGGGTCGAGCGCCGCCACCGGTTCGTCGAGCAGCAGCAGCTCGGGCCGCTTCGCGACGCCGATGGTGAGCGCGAGCTGTGCCCGCTGACCGCCGGAGAGCTTCCCCGCCTGCTGCCGCGGGTCGAGCCCGATCCGTTCCACCCGCCGCTGCGCGAGCTTGGCGTCCCAGTTCGGGTTGAGCCGCTCGCCGAGCCGCAGGTGGTCCGCGACGGTCAGCCCCGGGTAGACCGGCGTGCTCTGCGCGACGTAGCCGACCTTCGCGAGCTGCTCCGGGCCGCTGCCCGGCACGCCGCCGCACACCTCGATGGTCCCCGTCGTCGGCTCGAGCATGCCGGCGGCGAGGTTCAGCAGTGTCGACTTGCCCGCGCCGTTCGGGCCGACGAGACCGGTCACGTGCCCCGGCTCGATCTCCAGCGTGCAGCCCGCGAGAGCCTGCCGCCGCTTGTACTCCTTGCCCAGTCCCCGGGCCCGCAAGACGGTCACGCTATGTCCTCTCTCGCGGCGCTGCGAAACGTGGACACGAACAGCGCCTCGATGCTCTCGTCGTCGAGACCGGCCTTGCGGGCCTTGGCGAGCCAGCGCCGCAGGTCCTGGCGGAGCGGGCCGTGGGCGGCGAGCGTGTTGTTCGCGAGCGTGGCCGTCACGAACGTGCCGACGCCCGGCCGCGCCGCGACGAGTCCCTCGTGTTCCAGCTCCCGGTACGCCTTGAGCACGGTGTTCGGGTTGATCGCGAGCGCCGCCACCACGTCCTTGACCTTCGGCAGCTGGTCGCCCTCGCGGAGCAGGCCCAGCCGGAGCGCGTGGCGCACCTGCTGGACCACCTGTTGGTAGGGCGACAGGCCGGACCTGCCGTCCAGGTGAAACTCGATCACGCGTTCCTCCATTTATCTAGCTAACTAGCACTATAGATAAACAGGCGGCCGGCGCGCCACTCCGGATGACAGGGGGCCTGTGATCTTCGTTCCGGCGCCGTGACGGCTACTCTTTGGCGGGTGGGCATACCGGCATGGGTGTGGTTCGTCGTGGCGGTGGTCGCCGGGCTGGCCGGCGCCGCGCTGTTGCTGCGTGACCGCGCCCGCCTGACCTCGCGGAACCGGGAGCGGCGCCGCTGGGCCGCGCTGCGTGGCTGGCAGTTCGCGGAAACGGACCACCTGCTGCCGACCCAGTGGGAGGGCGGCGCGATCGCGTTCCACGGCGGCGGCGTCGCGCACGACGTGGTCGCCGGGTCGACGTTCACCGCGGACGGGCGCCGCAAGGTGTACGTGTTCGACCTGGAGACGAACGGCCGCGTCGTCGCGGTCGTCGTGGCCGTCCAGTGCAGGCGTGTGCTGCCCGCCGTGGTCGAGCTGTGGCTGCCGAGCGCGCCGTTCCAGCGGGACACGATGCCCGAGCTGCTCGGCCCGGTCGGCCAGCGCTACGCGTTCGTGTCCGACATCGCCGCCGCCCGCGGCCTGATCACCCCGGACCTGGTCGACGCGACCGAGGAGATCGGCGCGGACATCCCGGTGGCGTGGATCGAGGCGGGCTGGGTGCTGGCGAGCGTCGCGCCGCACGCGTCACCGTCGCGGCTGGAGCGGCTGCTGCGCGGCGTGGGTGAGATCGCGGACGTCATCGACCCGTTCGACGCCGAGGTCGACCCGGTCGGCGAGCACGAGCACCCGACCGGACGGCACGGGGAGCGGCAGGACTGATGCCCACCGCACTCGTCACCGGGGCCACCGCCGGGATCGGGGCCGCCTTCGCGAGGAAGCTCGCCGAGGAGGGCTACGACCTGGTGATCGTCGCCCGCACGGAGGAACGGCTGCGGGAGGTCGCGGCCGGGCTGTCCGGCCGGTACGGCGTCGCGGTCACGCCGATGGCCGCGGACCTGTCGGACGCCAGTGCCCGCAAGCGTGTGGAGGAGCGGCTGGCCGACGACGAGCAGCCGATCGACCTGCTGGTCAACAACGCGGGCTTCGGCACCCGGGGCGCGTTCGCCACCACCGGCATCGACCACCTGCAGTCCCAGCTGGACGTGAACGTCACCAGCGTGCTGCGGCTGACCCGCGCCGCGTTGCCCGGCATGATCGACCGCGGCCACGGCGCGGTCGTGAACGTGTCGAGCGTGGCGGGTTTCTTCCCGGCCACCGGCCCGACCTACGGGGCGTCGAAGGCGTGGGTGACCGCGTTCTCCGAGGGCATGGCCGTCAACCTCGCGGGCACCGGCGTGCGGGTGATGGCGCTGTGCCCCGGGTTCACGAAGACGGAGTTCCACGACCGGGCGGGCGACGACAAGGCACCCCTGCCGGACCGCTTCATGCTGGACGCCGACCGCGTGGTGGCCGACTGCCTGCGTGATCTCCGGCGGGGACGGACCCGTTCCGTGCCCGGTGCCGTGTACAAGGCGCTGCTGGCGGTGCCCAGGTTGCTGCCGAACGCGGTGCTGCGCCGCCTCGAGGCCAGGGTGACGAGCGGCCGGGACCGCACCTGACGTACGTGAGTATTCGGACAATGGCTGCGCCGGGCCGTCCGCGATGACAAGCTGCCCCCATGACGCAGCCGCCTGGTTGGTACCCCGAGCAGCCCGGGTCCACCGTTCTCCGCTGGTGGGACGGCCGCCAGTGGACCCAGCACACGCAGCAGGCCCAGCAACACCAGCAGGCGCCGCGCAGCGACGCCAGTCCCTGGGAGATCCAGGTCGGCAGGGGCCCTGACCCGGACAAGATCCGGGAGCAGACCCGCGCCGCGGGCGTCGGGCAGGCCGGGTACGGCGGCGGCACGCTGTTCACCGAGCCCGTGCTGGTGGTCAACCAGAAGGTCAAGCTCATCGAGATGGCCAACGAGTACGCGGTGTTCGACCAGCACGGCAGGCAGCTCGGGTCGGTCGCCCAGGTCGGGCAGAACGCGTTCAAGAAGGCCGTCCGGTTCTTCACCAGCTACGACCAGTTCCTCACCCACCGCCTGGAGGTCCGGGACGTCAACCACCAGCCGGTGCTGATGCTGACCAGGCCCGCGAAGGTGTTCAAGTCGCGGATCATCGTGCAGCGGCCGGACGGGTACGAGGTCGGCCAGATCGTGCAGGAGAACGTGTTCGGCAAGATCCGGTTCTCGTTCGTCGTCGGCGAGCAGCAGGTCGGCGGCATCCAGGCGGAGAACTGGCGCGCGTGGAACTTCGCCGTGCTCGACCACACGGGCGCCGAGATCGCCCGCATCACGAAGACGTGGGAGGGCTTCGCGAAGACGATGTTCACCACGGCCGACAACTACGTGGTGCAGATCCACCGGCCGCTGCAGGACCCGCTCGCGAGCATGGTCGTCGCGTCCGCGCTGACCGTGGACACCGCGCTCAAGCAGGACGAACGCGGCTTCGGCTGATGTGACTTCTGGCGTGCCGCTACGCCGAGGGCGCAGGTCCGTGAGACAGTGTGGACCTGTGCGCACCCTCGACGTCACCGCTAAGGGCGAGCTCGCCCGTCTCGTCACCGAACTGGCCGTGGTACACGGGCGCGTGACGCTCGCGTCCGGCAAGGAAGCCGACTACTACGTCGACCTCCGCCGCGCCACCCTCCACCACGCGGCCGCCCCGCTCATCGGCAGGCTGCTGCGCCAGCTCACCGCCGACTGGGACTACGTCGCCGCCGGCGGGCTCACGCTCGGCGCCGACCCGGTCGCGTACGCGATGATGCACGCCGCCGCGAACGTCGGTGAGGTGCTGGACGTGTTCGTGGTGCGCAAGGAGACCAAGTCGCACGGCATGCAGCGGCGCGTCGAGGGCATCGAGGTCGCGGGGCAGCCCGTGCTGGCCGTCGAGGACACCTCGACCACCGGCGGCAGCGTGCTCACCGCGGTCGACGCGCTCGAGGAGGCGGGGGCGCGGGTCGTCGGCGTCGCCACGGTCGTCGACCGGAACACCGGGGCGCGCGAGGCGATCGAGGCACGCGGCCTCCCCTACCGCTACCTGCTGGATCTCGCCGACCTGGGTTTGTGAGTCACGCCGCGGACCCGCGGTGCGCGGTATAGCCTCACCGGCGTGACAGCGGTACTGATCATCGTCGTGGTCGTGGTGGCGATCATCGTCGTCGGCGTGGTCGCGTTCATCTCGATGTACAACAGGTTCGCGCGGCAGCGGAACACCGTCGAGGAGTCGTGGCGCCAGGTCGACGTCGAGCTGCGGCGCAGGCACGACCTGATCGGCAACCTGGTCGAGGTCACCAGGGCGTCGGCCCGGTTCGAGCAGCAGACGCTGACGCAGGTCGTCGCCGCCCGCTCGCAGGCCCTCGCCGCGCACGGCGCGGGCCCCGCCGCCCAGGGGCAGGCCGAGCGGGCGCTGAGCGGCGCGCTGTCGAACCTCTTCGCCGTCGCCGAGCAGTACCCGGACCTGAAGGCGAACCAGAACTTCCTCGACCTGCAGCGGCAGACGGCCGAGACCGAGGACCGGATCGCGGCGGGCAGGCGGTCCTACAACGACAACGTGCGTGCCTACAACACGCGGTTCGACACGTTCCCGTCGAGCATCGTCGCGAACGTCGGCAAGTTCCAGAAGCGCGAGTACTACGAGGTCGACGACCCCACCGTGCGGGCGGCGCCGTCGCTCGAGGGCGCGTTCGACGCGCTGAACACGCCGACGCCGCCGCTCGGCCAGCGGGCCGTGCCGCCGTCCGCGGGCCCGCCACCAGCGCAGCAGCCGCCCCAGGGTTGATTTTTCGGTAGCGTGGCGGTATGGCCGGATTACTCGCCGATGTGACGATGGTGGTGCACTTCGTCGCGCTGCTGTACATCGGTCTCGGCGGGTTCCTGGCCTGGCACTGGCCAAGATCGATCTTCGTGCACGTGTTCTTCGCGGCATGGGGCGTCATCGTGAACGTCACGCCGGTCCCGTGCCCGCTGACCGCCCTGGAAGACTGGTTCCGCGGCATGCAGGGCCTCGGCCCGCTGCCCGGCGGTTTCAACGAGTACTACATCTACGACGAGATCATTCCCCGCCCGCTGCTCCCCGTGGTCGCGGTCGGCGCGGTCGTGCTGCTGGTCGTGTCGTACGCAGGAGTGTGGGTGCGGTGGCGGAGGAGTCCGGTCCGACCGAGTGGGAGTTCGGCGAGCCCGTCGGCGTAGGTCCCTGGGAAGGTGACTGGCCTGCGGACGACCGCTACGACCCCGCGCTGCTCGCCGAGGGCGACCGCCGCAACGTGGTCGACCACTACCGCTACTGGCGTCGGGACGCCGTCGTCGCGGACCTCGACACCCGCCGCCACGACTTCCACGTCGCCATCGAGAACTTCCAGCACGACCACAACATCGGCACGGTCGTCCGCACCGCCAACGCGTTCGCGGCCCGCGCGGTCCACATCGTCGGCCGGCGCCGCTGGAACCGCCGCGGCGCCATGGTCACCGACCGGTACCAGCACGTGCACCACCACCCGGACATGGCTGCGCTGCTGGACTTCGCGACCGCGGCGGGCCTCGCCGTCGTGGCCGTCGACAACACCCCGGGCGCGGCCCGCCTGGAGACGGTGTCGCTGCCGCGCCGCTGCGTGCTCGTGTTCGGGCAGGAGGGCCCCGGCCTCACCGAGGACGCACGCAAGCAGGCCACCCAGGTCGTGTCGATCGCCCAGTTCGGCTCGACGCGCTCGATCAACGCGGGTGTCGCGGCGGGCATCGTCATGCACGCGTGGATCCGCGAACACGCCGACCTGGACAAGGCGTGGTGACTCAGTGGGCGTTATCCAGAAGTGTTGATCTTGTAGACAGCGCAACAGCCCCGCCTGGCCAGGATCGTTTTCCTTCCACAGAACACGATCGACCAGGGTGGGGCTGTTGCGGTACGAGGCTACGACGGGTCTTGATCATGCTCGGATTCAGGAGCTGGTCGCCCGGATCCAGCAGGTCACGGCCCCCGCGAAGCGGGGGCGGCGGCCGGTGCTGGGGTTGTACCGGCGGGTGGTGCTGACGCTGGTGTTGCTGCGGTCCAACACGGGGCAGACGATGCTGGCGGACTGGTTCGGGATCTCCCAGCCCACGGTGTCCCGTGTCTACCGGGCGATGTTGCCGCTGCTGGAGCAGGTCACCGGCCTGCACCGGCCACCCCTGCCCGACGTGCTGCGCGGGCGGGTGGTTGTCGTGGACGGCACGATCGTGCCGGTCGGGAACCGCCGCACCGAATCGCTCACTGGAACAACCCACTTCTGAACAACGCTCAGTGACTCTCCACCTTGCTGATCCGCATCCGTAGGTCCCGCATCGGCTCCGGCACCGAGACACCCAGCTCGATCAGGTGCTCGTGGTAGCGGTGGTACAGCTCGACGGCCTCGTCCCGCTTGCCGGTCACGTCGAGCGCGTGCATGGCGAGCCCGACGACCTCGGTGTCCGCCAGCCGCTCGTGCGACAGCCGGACCAGGTCGGGGACGTACTGCCCGACGCGGCCGAGCCGGTACTCGACGCGGACCAGCGCGATCTCCCCGTTGCGGCGTTCCTCGCGCAGTGCGTGGCGGCACTTCGCGATCCGGCGGCCCGTCAGCCCGGCGAGCGGCTCGCCCGCGCACAGGTCGAGCACCGCGCGCAGCCGTGCGGCGGCCGTCCGGTCGTCGAGGCGGCCCGCCGCGGCGACCTGCGCGCTGAGCCGGTGCACGTCGACCCGGTCGGGCGCGATGTTCAAGCGCCACAACTGGTCCCGGTTGACCAGCACCTGCCTGCACCCGAGCGCGGTGAGCCTGCGGCGGAGGTCGCTCAGGTGCGTGTCGATGTCGTCGAAGGAGCTGTCGTCGCCGAGCCAGTCGGCCAGCTCGAGGCGGGACACCGCCCGGCCCCGCGCGAGCAGGAGTGGCACGACCAAACGTTGTTCATCGGCGGGACCGAGAACTGCACGTGCGTTTTCCCGTGCCGTTCCGACCTCGCCGAAGAGGTGAAACATGACATTTTCGGGCGAAAGAATGCCGGCCTCTTTCGTCATCTTCTGCCTTCGGTTTCCATGGACTCATGTACGGCATCGAGAACTGGATACGAGCGCACGCGACCTTCGCGAAGAGCAGCTTCAGCGAGGGCGGCAACTGCGTCGAGGTGGCCAGGACGGAGGTCATCGGCGTGCGGAACTCCAAGGATCCCGACGGTCCCGTGCTCCTGATCACCCGGAGTGCCTGGGAGGCCTTCGCGCGCGGATCAATCGCCCGCGCCTGCCGCGGATAATTCCCCGTTTCGAACCATCGGTGACCCCATCGTCCTATTCGGCGTGACTGTCGCGGAGTGCGGTGGCGACGCCCCGCAGGAATTCCCGCGCGTCGTCGCCGAAGAGCGCCGTCCGGCACAACTCGGACCAGCGGGTGCGGTACAGCTCCACGTGTTCCGCGGTGTCGACGGTCATGTCCGCGTGGATGGTCTCGACGGTGACCGTCGCGTCCGCGCCTTCGTCGCCCTCGTAGACGACGAAGTTGTGGGTCGTCAGCGCGGTGGCCTCGACGTCCAGCGGGATCACCCCGACGGTGACGTTCTCCAGCGTGCTGACCGACGCGATGCGGTCGAGCTGCGCCAGCTGCAGCGCGACCGGTCCGGGACGCCACCGCAGTGCCGTCTCGGTGATCAGGAAGTCGAAGCGCCGGTTCGGCTCGTACAGCGCGAGCTGGCGGTTCATCCTGCCCGCGACCTCGGCGGCGGGGTCGGCCGCGTCGTACTGCCTGCGGAACATGGTGATCACGCGGCGCGCGTACTCCGCCGTCTGCAACAGTCCCGGCACCAGCGCGGGCTGGAACGTGCGGACCCGGGCCGCGGTCGCCTCCAGGTCGTGCACGCTGTCCTGCAGGTTGCGGCGCCTGCGCACGACCGTGCGCCACGGGTGGACCTCGTCGTAGGCGGCCTCGATCAGGGCGGTCAGCCGCTCCTGCGTCTCGGCGGACACCCCCAGCTCCTTTCCCCAGGCAGTGACCTCCGGCAGGGACGGGACGACCGCGCCCGACTCGATCCGGGAGACCTTGGACTGGCTGATGCCGATCCGCTGCGCCAGGTCGCGGCCGGACACCCCGGCGAGGTCGCGGACTCGCCGCAGCTCCGCCGCCAGCAGCTCTCTGCCCGTTGCCTCGCCGGAGGTGTCCATGTCCCGTGAACCTTCCCGGTCATCCGAGCCCGGGATGATCCAAGATGATGCGTTATGATGCAGCATCACAACAAAGGCGCACGTGCATTGTCAAGGGCGATCGCGCATCAAAACGAATCAGACGGGTTCGATCTCCACCGGGATGCCGTTCAGCGCCGCCGTGCCCGAGAGCGCGTCGAGCAGCCGGTCGTCCGCCAGCACGTTCGTGTTCACGCCCGCGTGGGCCTTCGCGACCGACGCGCGGGTGCCGTCGACGTCGTGCCCCCAGCCGTGCGGGATGCTCACCACACCCGGCCGGATCGCGTCCGTGACCTCCACCGGGATCTTGATCTCCCCGGCACGTGAGCGGACCACCGCGGTCCCGCCGTCGGCGAGGCCGAGCCTGCTCGCGTCCGCCGGGTGCAGCTGTGCCGTGCACCGGTTCTGCCCGCGCACCAACGGTGCCAGGTTGTGCATCCACGAGTTGTTCGAGGACAGCTGCCGCCGCCCGATCAGCAGCAGCTCGCCGTTCACCGGCGTGGCCAGGACGTCCCGCAGCCGCGGCACGTCCGCGGTGATCGCCTCCGGCGCCAGCTCGATCCGGCCGGACGGCGTGCCGAGCACGTCCGGGATCCTCGGCGTGAGCGGTCCGAGGTCCACCCCGTGCGGCGCGGCTTCCAGGTCGGCGAGCGTCAGGTCGTACGGCCCGCCGCGCAGCATGATGTCGATCAGCCGTTCCGGCCCGCGCCGGTCGCCGACGGGTACGTCGTAGCGCTTCGCCATCTCGGCCGCCACGAAGTCGTCCAGCCCCGCGAGGTCCGCGCCGGCGCCCATGCCGGTCACGATCGCGGTCAGGCGCAGCAGCGTCTCCCACTCCTGCGGCACGTCCGCAGGCAGCACCGCGGGCGTCCAGTTCGCCACGTTGCGGACCGCGAGCTGGTACAGCGCGAGGTCGTAGTGCGGGCGTTCCAGTGGCGTCGGCCCCGGCAGCACGACGTCCGCGTGCTTGCTCGTCTCGTTCAGGTACACGTCGAGCGACACCATGAAGTCCAGCTGCCCCAGCGCTTCCGTGAGCCGGTCGGCGTTCGGCGTGGACAGGCACGGGTTGCCGCACACCGTGATCAGCGCGCGCACCTTGCCGTTGCCCGGCGTGGTGATCTCGTCGGCGAGCGTCGCGACCGGCAGCTCACCGACCACCTCCGGCAGCCCGCGCACGCGGCTGTGCCACCGGCCGGTCTTGAAGCCGCGCCGCTTGGACGGCCGCGCGTTGGACTGACCCGCGGCCGCGAGCGGGAACATGGCGCCGCCCTCGCGGTCCAGGTTGCCGGTCAGCACGTTCAGCACGTCGATCAGCCAGCTGGCGAGCGTGCCGAACGCCTGCGTGGTGGTGCCGATCCGGCCGTACACGGCGGCCCGCTCGGCCGCGGCCAGCTCGTGCGCCATGCGGCGGATGTCGTCGGCGGCGATGCCCGTGTGGGTCGCGACGGCGTCCGGGGTGAACGGCTCCGCCAGTGCCCGCACCTCGTCGACGCCGTTGACCGGTAGATCCCGCGTGTTCACCAGGTTCGCCGCGAACAGCTCGTTGACCAGCGCGAACAGCAGCAGCGCGTCGGTGCCGGGGCGGATCGGGTGGTGCTCGTCGGCGATCTCGGCGGTCCTGGACCGCTTCGGGTCGACCACCACGAGCTTGCCGCCGCGGTCGCGCAGCGCGCGCAGCCTGCCGCGGACGTCCGGCGCGGTCATGAGGCTGCCGTTGGACACGAGCGGGTTCGCGCCCAGCATCAGCAGGTGGCCGGTCCGGTCCAGGTCCGGCACCGGGATCGTGAACCCGCCGCCGAACATGTGCCCGGCCGAGAAGTGCTTCGGCACCTGGTCGACGGTGCCCGCGGTGTAGAAGTTCTTGGTGCCCAGCGCCTTGTAGAACGCGGGGCCGTACAGCGAGGTCGACGTGTTGTGCACCGACGGGTTGCCCGCGTACACCGCGACCGCGTCCCGCCCGTGCTCCGCCATGATCGGCAGGAGCCTGCGCTCGATCTCGGCGAACGCCTCGTCCCAGGTGGTCTCGACCAGCTCGCCGTCGCGGCGGACCAGTGGCCTGCGCAGCCGGTCCGGGTCGTGGTGCAGCGCGCCGAGCGACACGCCCTTGGGGCAGACGAACCCGCGGGAGAACACGTCGGCGTCGTCGCCGCGCACGCCGGTGACCTTGTCACCCTCGATCGTCACCGCCAGCCCGCAGGTCGCTTCGCACAGAGGACACGTCACCGGCGTGGTGGTCATGAGCCCCACTGTGACACAGGACGGTGACATCACCCTCCTGGCGGAAACATCAGAACCGATTCAGCACGCACGATGTAGAAGTGACGCAACGGGCCGGCTATGCGGAGAGCACAGTGGAGGGGCCGTCCCTCTGGGGTGCGCGTGCGGCGGTGGCGGAGCGTGCCGTCCTGGCGCGGCACCTGCGCCGCGTGTGGGCGGTGCCCCGCACCCGGCTCGGCGTCGCGGGCTGGCCCCAGTCGATGGGCGACCGCCTGCACGGCCACTGGAACTACTGGTGGCAGGCCCACCTGCTGGACTGCCTCGTCGACGCGCAGGAACGGCACCCGAACGCGGCCCGCGCCGGCACCATCAAGAAGCTGGTGCGCGGGGTGCGGCTGCGCAACCTCACCGGCTGGACCAACGACTACTACGACGACATCGCGTGGCTCGGCCTCGCGCTCATGCGCGCGCACGACTGCGAGGACGTGCCGATCACCAAGCCGCTGACCGCGATCGCCGCCCAGCTGCGCGACGGCTGGACCGACCACGGCGGCGGCGGGATCTGGTGGCGGCGCAAGGACATGTTCAAGAACGTCCCCGCCAACGGGCCGGCCGCGATCCTGTTCACCCGCTGGGCGACCCGCGGCGGCGAACGCGCCGACCGGCAGCGCGCCAGGTCGATGACCGAGTGGATGTCGCAGGTGCTGGTCGACCCGGCCACCGGGCTGCTGTGGGACGGCGTGTACGTCGAACCGGACGGGTCGATCAGGGACGTCGTCAAGGTCTTCTACAGCTACTGCCAGGGCGTGTACATCGGCGCGTGCGTCGAGCTGGCGGACGGCGACACGTCCGGCGTCTGGGAGGAGCGGGCGGCGCGGACGATCACCGCGGTCGCCACCCACCTCAGCGACAACCAGGTGCTGCGCGGCCGAGGCGGCGGCGACGGCGGCCTGTTCGCGGGCATCCTCGCGCGGTACCTCGCGCAGGCGGCCCTGCGCCTGCCGCCGTCGGAGGCCGCGTCGACCGCACGGGAGCTGGTCGTGTCGTCGGCGCTGGCGGCGTGGCGGAACCGGGCGCTGGCGAGGTCCGGCCCGCTGTTCGGCCCGGAGTGGTCGCAGCCCGCGCAGGTGCCGAGGTCGGCCGGGCACCGCAGGGTCGAGCGCGACCTGTCGGTGCAGTTGTCCGGGTGGATGGTGCTGGAAGCCGCGGCGCTGCTGGAGCGCGCCTCCGGATAGGTTGCGCCACGTGGGTGTGGTGATCGTGACCGGCGGTGGCCGGGGTATCGGGGCAGCGGTGGCGCGGCAGCTGGCGCGCGAGGGGCACGACGTGGTCATCGGCTACGCGGGTGACCACGCGACGGCCCGCGGGGTGGTCGCGGACGTCGAGGCAGCGGGCGCGCAAGCGCTTGCGGTGCCGGGCGACGTGGCCGACGAGGCGGACGTGCTGCGCCTGTTCGAGTCGGCGGTGTCCCTGGGTCCGCTGACGGGAGTGGTGTGCAACGCGGGCATCACGGGTAACACCCCGGGGCGACTGGACGAGCAGGACGCGGCGACGGTGCGCCGGGTCCTCGACGTGAACGTGCTGGGGGTGTTCCTGTGCAACCGGGAGGCGGTGCGGCGCATGTCGACCCGCTACGGCGGGGCGGGCGGCGCCATCGTGAACGTGTCGTCGACCGCGGCCGGCCGGGGTTCCCCGGGCGAGTGGGTGCACTACGCGGCGAGCAAGGCAGCGGTCGAGACCATGACGTACGGCCTGGCCCAGGAGGTGGCGGCGGAGGGGGTGCGCGTGAACGCGGTAGCCCCTGGCCTGGTCCAGACCGGCCTGCACGCGGCGGCGGGCCTGCCGAACCGCCCGGCAGAACGCGCCCCGATGATCCCCATGAAGCGGGCGGGCGAACCAGAGGAGATCGCCGAGGGCATCGCGTGGTTGTTGTCCCCGGCGGCGTCGTTCGTGACCGGAGCCACGCTGCCCATCAGCGGCGGCTACTGAGCGGGTATCGGCCTGCAGAAGATCCGGTAACGGCGCGGGATTTGCCGCGTCGCTGGGGCACTATGGCGGAGTCGCCCCGCCGCCGAGGGGGTCGGGAAGGACTCAGATGCCCACGCTGACCGGTGTACACCACGTCGCCCTGACCGTGACGGACGTGGATCGCAGCGTCCCGTGGTACGAGCGAGTGCTGGGGTTCGAGTCGATCGGCTGCGACGACCAGCCCAACGGGATGCGGAAGGCGTTCCTCCGCGGCCCGGGCTTCGGGATCACGCTCACGCTCGTGCAACACCCCGTGTCGGAGTACTCCCTGTTCGACGAGCGCAGACCAGGTCTGGACCACCTGACCTTCAGCGTGCCGAACCCCACCTGCCTGCGCGAGTGGACGGACCGCCTCACCGAACACGGCGTGACGTTCTCACCGATAACGGAAGAGCACACGGCCCCCGGCACGGAGGTCATCTCCCTCCGCGACCCGGACGGCATCCAACTGGTCCTGTGGGCCCGCGACTCCTGAACGTTCGCGCAGGTCAGAGCCCTGTGTGTCAGTCCTGCGCGGCCGCGACGGTCGCTTCCACCGGCGGCTTGTGCATCTCCTGCCGGTACCGGACGACCCCGTACGCGGTGCCGAACACGAAGAACGCGATGCTGCCCCACAGCGCGACCGCCTTGAGCCACGGCATGTGCTCCAGCAGCCCGGCGCCGTAGTACCCGAGCAGCACGAGCGTCGGCACCCACGCCAGCCCGCCGATCGTCGTGGCCAGCAGGAACCGGCGGGTGTCCATCTTCGCCGCGCCCGCGATCAGCGGCGCGAACGTCCTGATCCACGGGATCCACCGCGCCAGCACGATCGCCCAGAACCCGCGCCGGTCGAGGAACTTCCTTGCCTTGTCGAGGTTCTCGAGGTTCAGCACGCGCCCACCGCGCCGCGCGATGATCGTGTGGCCGGCCTTGTGCCCGATGTAGTACCCGACCATGTTGCCGATCACCGCGGTGATCATCGCGGCCACCGACAGCGCCCACGCGTGCAGCTCACCGTCGTGCTCCGCGAGCACCACGCCCGCCGCGAACAGCAGCGAGTCGCCGGGCAGGAACAGCCCGACGATGAACGCGCACTCGGTGAACACGAACCCGAGCACGATGATCCACACCATGACGGGTCCGGCGGACTCGAGCACACCGGTAGCCACACTCACGACAGGTAGCGTACGTGTCCCGCGGAGCACCCATCCGCCGAACGTGCCCGAATTCGCCCGATCTCCACCGGCGTGTCAACTGGCGGTCGCGATCACGCCCTGGTCAGCGGCGAGGTCGCGGACGAACTCGCCGACGTAGGAGATCGCCGCCCTGCCCTCCGGGATCAACGGGTAGAACGCCGGGAACACGTGCACCTGCCCCGGCCACACCTGCAGTTCACAGTGGACACCGGCGGCCCGCATGCTCTCGGCCATCCGCTCGGAGTCGCCCAGCAGGCATTCGGTGTCGCCGACCTGGATCAGCACCGGCGGCCACCGGCGCTTGTTCGCCTTGAGCACGTTCAGCCTGCTGTGCGTGAGCTCGTACTCGCCCGCGTAGGTCCGCCCGCACTCCATCGCGCGCTTCGGCGGCACGAACGGGTCGCGCCGCACGCGGTCCCGGTCGGCCAGCTCGGCGCAGGTCAGGTCCAGGAACGGGGAGAACATCACGGCCGAGGAAGGCATCGGCAGCCTGCGCCGCGACAGGTCGGCGAGCAGTCCCGCGACCAGGTGCCCACCGGCGGAGTCGCCCATGACGGTGATCGACTCGGGTTTGTGCCCGCTGCGCAGGAGCCACCGGTAGGCGGCCAGCGCGTCGTCGGCGGCCGCGGGGAACGGGTGCTCCGGCGCGCGGCGGTAGTCGGCGAGGAACGCGGGCTTGCCGGTCGCGCCGGACAGCGCCGCGACGAGGTGCTTGTGGGTGCGCTGCGAGCCGAACACGAACCCGCCGCCGTGCAGGTAGAGCACCACACCGTTCGCGGGCTGGGCGCCGCGGCCGGTGATCCACAGCCCGCGGATGTCACCGTCCGCGATCGCCTTGACTCTGCTGCCCCGCGGCATCGGGGTGAGGCCGACGGTGTCGAACACGTCGCGTACCACCCGCAGCTGGGGCCAGGTGGTGATGCGCAGCCGGTCGCCGAGTGGTCGAAGGCCGCTCATGAGGAGTTGCGCGAGCGCGCGGCTCTGCACACTCGGACTCGTGGGCACCGTAGGCTGCATCGACGCACCCCCGCCCCTCCTGCTCAGCGTCCCCATTGACGTATCAACCACTGTAAATGATCGACCGACATCCCCGAACCAGCGAAAGTCGTACACCTTGATCTCGGTTCGGTGTCATTGATCGTGTCGCTCGAGTGTTGGTCGAGGCTCTCGAATTCCTCTCGAGAACGGTTACGGTTGGGAACGTGAGCACTCTCCTGGACGAGCTGCGCACCGCTGTGGGTGATGGCGCGGTGCTCGTCGACGCTGATGTCACCGAGAGTTACCGGCGCGACATGATGCCGCTGGCGCCCCACGGCGCGCCGCTCGCGGTCGTGCTGCCCAGGAGCGCGACGGAGGTGCAGGCCGTCGTCCGCGCGTGTGCCGCGGCGGGCGTGCCGATCGTCCCGAGAGGCGCGGGCAGCGGCCTGTCGGGCGCGGCGAACGCGATCGAGGGCTGCGTGGTGCTCGCGATGACCAGGATGAACGAGATCGTCGAGATCGACCCCGACAACCGGCTCGCGGTGGTGCAGCCGGGAGTGGTGAACCTGGACCTGCGCGGTGCCGTGGAGAAGCACGGCCTGTTCTACCCGCCGGACCCGTCGAGCTACGACTGGTGCACGATCGGCGGCAACCTGTCCACGAACGCGGGCGGGCTGTGCTGCGTGAAGTACGGCGTGACCACGGATTCCGTGCTGGGCTTGGAGGTCGTGCTCGCGGACGGCGAGCTGCTCAGGACCGGGCGGCGGACGGTGAAGGGCGTCGCCGGCTACGACCTGACGAAGTTGTTCGTCGGCAGCGAGGGCACGCTCGGCGTGATCACGCAGGCGACGCTCGCGCTGCGCCCGCTGCCGCAGGCGCCGGGCACGATGGTGGCGGCGTTCTCGGCGGTGGAGACCGCGGGCGAGGCCGTGAGCCGGATCGTGCGCGAGGGCATCGTGCCGTCACTGATGGAGATCATGGACGCGACGTCGATCGCGGCCGTCGAGGAACACCTGAAGACGGAACTCGGCGCGGGCAAGGGTTGCGCGGCGCTGCTCATCTGCCAGTCCGACTCGGGCGGCGAGGCGGCGCGGCAGGAGCTGCGCGCGATCGAGCAGGTGTGCGAGGACGTCGGCGCGGACCTGGTGCACTCGACGTTCGACCCGGCGGAGGGTCAGCTACTGCTGGCCGCGCGCCGGGCGGTGCTGACCGCGCTGGAGGTCTACGGCGCGTGGATGACCGACGACGTGTGTGTGCCCCGCACCCGCATCGCGGAACTGATCGCGGCGTGCGAACGGATCTCGGAGGAGGTGCGGTTGCGCGTCGCGGTGGTGGGCCACGCGGGCGACGGCAACATGCACCCGACGATCGTCTACGACCCGACGTCGGAGGACGAGTTCGAGCGGGCCAACGTGGCGTTCAACGACATCCTGGCCGCGGGCCTGGCCCTGGGCGGCACGGTCACCGGCGAACACGGCATCGGCAAGATCAAACGGGACTGGCTGGAGAAGGAGGTCGGCCCGATCGCGATGCGCACCCACCGCGCGATCAAGGCGGCCCTGGACCCGGACAACCTGTTCAACCCGGGCTCGATGTTCTCGATGCCGGCGACGGCGGCCGCCGGCCCCCGAATTCCAGCGTAGCCCCGCGCACCGACAACCCGGCTGCGCGCGCAGGCAGTTGTCCACAGGTGGGGTGGTTGTCCACAGCCAAGATCGACAACCGTCCCCCTGTCGGTGGACACCGGTAGACTGGCATGGCGGGTGGCCCCCGGGAATGGGTGGGGGTCTACGTACGTACTGGGTGGGGCGTTTTCGCAGGTCAGCGCTTGCGCCTGCGCTTTGTGGTTGGCCTTGCCTGGGTTTTTCCCTCCGGGGGGTCCTCGCCGGACGGGCTGGTCTCCGGGATGGCGGCGGTCCGGCACGGGGTTGGTTTGGCAAGGACTGGTGTTCGTGGTGGTGCCTGCCATCCCGTCGACCTCCCACGGGCTATCACACCGGGTCAAGGGGGCCCGGGCGGTTTGGGCATGGGGTTGGGTCGTGCTTCGGGCCCCCTTGACACGGTGTGATCGGGCTTCGCCAGGTCGACGGGATGGCAGGCACGCCGCAGTGGTGTGGTGGGGTTGCGCCTTCGTGCTGTTTCGCAAGTCGGGGGACATAAAGCGAAGGGCGCGACAGGTCGTCGGGTGACCTGTCGCGCCCTTCGCTTGTGTCGTGTCTAGGTGATGCGCTCGATGATCTCCGTCGCCGCGTCCGCGCCTGCTTCGGCGAGCTTCTTCTTCTCGCGGCGCGCCTTGAGGACCTCGATGATGATCGGGATGACCGAGAGCAGCACGATCAGGACCAGCATCGCCTCGATGTTCTTCTCCACGAACGGGATCTCGCCGAGGAAGTAGCCCAGGATCGTCACGCCCGACGCCCACAGGACACCGCCGATGGCCGAGTACGTGAAGTACTTCTTGCCGTCCATCCGCCCGACGCCCGCCATCGCCGTGATGAAGGTCCGCACGATCGGCACGAAGCGCGCCATGACGATGGCCCGCGCGCCGTACTTGTCGAAGAACTCGTGCGTCTTGTCGACGTACTCCTTCTTGAACAGCTTGGAGTTCGGCTTGTTGAACAACGCGGGCCCGGCCTTCGCGCCGATCCAGTAGCCGCACACGTTGCCGACGAACGCGCAGATCGTCACCAGCACGCACACCAGCCACAGCGGCGTCGCGATCGCGCCCGTCGCGACGAACAGGCCCGCCACGAACAGCAGCGAGTCGCCGGGCAGGAAGAAGCCGACCAGCAGGCCGCACTCCGCGAAGATGATCAGGCACAGCACGGCGAGCGCCCAACCGCCCATGCCACGCAGGATGACCTCCGGGTCGAGCCAGGAGGGCAAGATGGACATCGTGTGCACGGTGGCGGCAATCGTCACGCCATCAAAGGGTACGCGTGCTGCCTGTGTCACTCATAAGAGCGTCAGCAGGCCGGCGACCGCGCCCGCCGCCAGCCCGAGGAGCAGCGACAACACCAGGATCAGCAGCGCGGGGATCTGTTTCGGCGTCTCCGCGAGCCGGGTCGTCGCCTCGGCGGCCGGTGCGGCGGGGGTGAGGGACTTGAACTCGCTGCCGGACAGCAGGCCGTAGCCCACCTGCGGGGTCTCCGCGGGCGCGCGGGTCGCCTGTGCGCGCAGAGCCTCGGCGAGTAGGCGTTCCGGGTCGTCACCGCTCACGACGTGGACGGTACCCACTTCCCGCGCTTCATGACGGACGCCGGGCGTAACGCGTCGTCGAGCAGCACCACGTCGGCGGCGTACCCGGCGGCGAGCCTGCCGGTGACGGCGCCGAGGCCGAGCAGTTCCGCTGGCCTGGTGGCGGCGGCCTCGACGGCGTCCAGCACGCCGAGCCCGCAGCTCTGCACGAGGTTGCGGAACGCTGCGTCCATGGTGAGCGTGCTGCCCGCGAGCGAACCGCCGCCGGCCAGCGTCGGCACGCCGTCGGTCACGTTCACCTCGAGCCCGCCGATGTCGTACACCCCGTCACCCGCGGCGGCGGCCGCGATCGCATCGGTGATGAGCACGGTCCGGCCCGCTCCCGCGTGCCGCGCGGCGAGCCGCACGACCGTCGGGTGCAGGTGGACGAGGTCGCAGATCAGCTCGACGGTCACGCGCTCGTCATCGAGCAGCACGCCGATGGGTCCCGGCTCGCGGTGGTGCAGGGGCCGCATGCCGTTGAACAGGTGCGTCGCGACGCTCGCCCCGGCGTCCACGGCGGGCACGACGTCGTCGGCGAGCGCGTCGGTGTGCCCGATCGCGGCGATGACCCCGGCGTCGACGAGGCGTTTCACCGCGGGCACGGCGCCCTCGAGCTCCGGCGCGACGGTCACCATGCGGATGGTCCCGCGGCCGGCGGCGAGCAGCGCGTCGACGGAGTCGGGGTCCGGCGGCCGCAGGATCGCGGGGTCGTGGGCACCGCAGCGGGCGGCGGAGAGGAACGGCCCTTCGAGGTGCACGCCGGCGACGAGCCCCTCCTGGACGAGTTCGGCGAGCGCGGCGACTTGCTCGACCAGCTCGGGCACGGGCCGCGTGACGAGGCTGGCGAGCATGGTGGTGGTGCCGTGCGCGGTGTGGGCGTCGACGACCTGGCGCACGTGCGCGGGATCGGCGCTCGTGAACGCCGCGCCACCCCCGCCGTGGCAGTGGATGTCGACGAACCCGGGGAGGACCCAGCTGCCGGACGCGTCGGTCACCTCGGCGTCGGGCCGTGCGGGCGGCGCGCCGGAACCGACCGCGCTGATCGTGCCGTCGTCGACCAGGACCCACCCCGGGTCGAGCACGCCATCGGGCGTCGCCACCCGTCCCCCGGTGATCAGCTGCGCAGCCATTCCTCACCCCTCGAACATGACACTATTGGTCTATACCATAGCGCCTCAGAACCGCTTGGGGATTATTCACAATGTATCAATGCAGTCGCGTTATCACCTAACGAATCCTGCGGGCGACTGGGTGAAAAATCGCTCGCCGAGCGCCATGTCGATCTTCACCAGGCCCCGCAACCGGTTCCGGGTGCCTGTGCCCGAACCAACACGGGATCGCTTGGCGCGGGAACCCAGCCAAGGCCGACTCAAGCGGCCTTCCGATGTCGGGCGCACAAGGACTGCTGCCTGCCATCCCGGCGACCTGCCCGTCCGGCGAGGACCCCCGAGGAAACCCCCGGCAAGGTCAACCACAAGCCCGGAAACAAGGCGCTGACCTGCGAAAACACACCCGCCCAGTACGTACGGGCAGCCCCCACCACTCCCGGGGGCACCCCGCTGTCCAGTCTACCGGTGCCCACCGACAGAACCCGGCCACGCTGCGGGGACTGTGGATAACCCACCGACCTGTGGACAACCTCAGTTGGGCGTGCGCATGATCTTCTGCAGCGCGTCCAGGGCCCGGCTGGCGGTCGACTTGACCGTCCCCTTCGAGATGCCCGCGGCCTCGGCGATCTCGGCCTCCGAGAGATCGCCGTAGTAGCGCAGCACGAGCACCTCCCGCTGCCGGGGCGGCAACTGCGACAACGCACGCACGACCGACTGGTGCTCAGCGGTCAGCATCGCGAGGCTCTCGGCGGACCGGGCGTTGACCTGGTGCGGCGGCGTGTACTCGCGCGCGGTCTTCCGCCGCCGGAGCACGGAACGGGACCCGTTCACGACAGCCGTCCGCAGATACCCGACCGCGGCGGCCGCGTCGCGGAGGTTGCCCCAGTTGCGGTGCAGCCCGGTGAACGCCTCCTGCACGACGTCCTCGGCCGTCGCCGGTTCGTCGACCAGCAGCAGTGCCAGCCGCACCAACCGCATGCGATGGGTGCGATACAGGTCCTCGAGCGTCAGTGGCGCCTGCTGCGCCTGTGGCACCGGAAAGCTGCCGGTGTCGATCGCGCGCAGGTGGCCGAGCGTCCGCTCGACTGTGCGTTCCGCGCTGAGGTCCCCAGTCACAACAGAACCCTATCGGCACCGGTACCGTGCCGCCATGGCCTGGTACACGGTGGAGACCACCTACGTCGACGACCGCGCGAAGCTCGCGGACAGCAGGCCTCGGCACCGGGCCTACCTGCAGGCTCTGGTCGAGCAGGGCAAGGTCGGCGCGGCGGGTCCGTGGGCCGACGACTCCGCCGGGTTCGCGATTTACCAGGTGGCCGACCTGGCCGAGCTGGACCGGCTGCTGGCGGAGGACCCGTACACGATCGACGAGGTCGCGGCGGCACGAACCGTGCACGAGTGGAAGCTTGTCATGGGCTCAGTAGGTGCCGCCTAGTTTCGAGTGGTCCCAGCTGACGATCTTCGTCGGCCGGCAGACCAACCCCACCCGCTTCGGGGCCTGCAGTCGCACGAACTGGCTGCCCGCCGTCGCCACCTGCGGGTTCTCGGCGTAGCGGTGCATGAGCTGCTGGCCGATCATCGTGATCTTCTCGGTGTCCGTCACCAGCTCGACGTCGCACTCCATGGAGACGCCGCGCAGCTTCTCGTACGAGTCACCGGTCTCCACCAGGATCGTGGCCTGCGGCAGGCGCTGCAGGTTCAGCGCCTTCTGCGACTTGGCGTACGTCCACGTCTCGATCACGTCGCCACGCGGCACGTACCACAGCGCCACCAGGTGCGGCCTCCCGTTGGGGCCCATGGTCGCGATGTTCGCGGTCCTGCCCTCCTCGAGGAAAGCGGTGATCTCCTCGGGCGTCATCTGCACCTGGCCACGTCGCGACATGGCACTCGTTATAGCGCACGTTCGCGCGAAGCCGCAGCTTTCGCGCCCGGGCCGACCATGCTCGACTCGACGGCGCCGCGCTTCTCGATGTCCTCGAGCGCCGCCTTGTCGGCCGCGGGCATGATCTTCCGCGCGTACAGCTCCACGAACCTCGGCACCAGCGCGCGGAACAGCTTCGCGACACCGACCCAGCCCGGCACGTGCACGACACGGGACCGCCGCGCGACCCCCGCCGACATCAGGTCCACCGCCACCGACAGCGGGTACGTCTTGCTGACCAGCCCGCCCGCGGCGCCGCGCAGCTTGCCGAACACCGGGTGCTCGTCGGCCGTGTTGACCATGTCGGTCGCGATCCACGTCGGGTGCACGACGCCGACGTCCACGCCGAGGTGCTTGACCTCCGCGCGCAGCGAGTTCGCGAACGCCTCGACGCCCGCCTTCGCCGCCGAGTACGCGGCGTTGCCCGGGATGTGGATGATCGCCGCCGCCGACGACACGAGCATCGCGTAGCCCTTGGACCGCACCAGGTGGGGCAGCGTGACCCGGACGGTCTTCCACACGCCGAGCAGGTCCACGTTGATCACGCGCTCGAACGCGGCGGGGTCGATGGAGCGGGTGAAGCCGGTGGCCGCGATGCCCGCGTTGGCGACGACCGCGTCGATCCGGCCGTAGCGCTCGACGATCGCGGCGGTCGCCTTCTCCAGCTCGTCCCAGCTGGTGACGTCGGCCTCCCAGGCGCCGGCGTCCGCGCCGCACTCGGCGGCGACCTTGGTCAGCTCGTCGGCCTCGAGCCCGACGAGCGCCACCTTCGCGCCCTTCGCCGCCAGATCGCGTGCGAGCCCGGCGCCGATGCCCCGTGCCGCACCCGTGATGACCACGACCTTGCCGCGCACGTTCTTGCTCATGAACGCGAACCTACCACGAGTAACCTACTCCCAGTAAGTGGCAATTGTGCATGGGATGTTTACGCAGAACGGCTGTATGTCACACCCCATGGCGCGGCCAGGATCGAAGTTCATGGAGCAGACCTACGACCGTCGATCCGCACTGCGGGCAGGCGCGGCGACCGCCGGTGTCGTGCTCGGCGCCGCCGCCCTCCCCACCACCGCCGCCGCTGTCGCCGAGCCCGTGTTCGCACACGGCGTCGCGTCCGGCGACCCCCTGCCCGACGCGGTCCTGCTGTGGACGCGCGTCACCCCGGCCCCCGACGCGACCCCGGGCTCCGGGGTCGGCCCGAACGTCACCGTGACCTGGGAGGTCGCCGCCGACCCGGCGTTCGCGACCGTCGTCGCGTCCGGTTCGGTCGCCACCGGCCCCGGCCGCGACCACACCGTGAAGGCCGACGCCACCGGCCTGAACCCCGCGACCACGTACTACTACCGGTTCCGCCTGGACGGCGCGGTCTCCGCGACCGGCACCACCCGCACCGCGCCCGGCCTGTCCGCGGCCGTCACCCGCCTGCGGTTCGGCGTGGTGTCCTGCTCGAACGTCCCCGCCGGCCACTTCGCCGCCTACCGCTACCTCGCGGACCGCGGCGACCTCGACGCCGTGCTCCACCTGGGCGACTACATCTACGAGTACGCCGGCGACTTCAACGGCGCCGCCGTGCGCCCGCACGACCCGCCGCACGAGATCCTCACGCTCGCCGACTACCGCCGCCGCCACGCGCAGTACAAGTCCGACGAGCACCTCAAGCGCCTGCACGCGACCGTCCCGTTCATCGCGACCTGGGACGACCACGAAGTCGCCAACGACGCATGGTCCGGCGGCGCCGAGAACCACACGCCCGGCACCGAGGGCGACTACGCGACCCGCAAGGCGGCCGCCCACCAGGCGTACTTCGAGTGGATGCCGGTGCGCAACGAAGCCGACCGCATCTACCGGCGCCTGCGTTTCGGGCTCCTCGCGGAACTGTCCATGCTGGACCTGCGCAGCTATCGGTCGCAGCAGGTGGGCATCGGTGATGGTGCGGCCGACGACCCGAACCGCACGATGACCGGCGCCGAGCAGATGGCGTGGCTGCAGAACGGCCTGATCACGAGCGGTGCCCAGTGGAAGCTGGTCGGCACGTCGGTCATGGTGGCGCCGCTGCAGCTGCCCCCGCTGTCCGCGGACCTGCTCGGCCCGCTCGCCGAGCTGCTCGGCCTGCCACGCGAAGGCATCTCGATCAACCCGGACCAGTGGGACGGCTACGCGGCCGACCGGCGGCGGCTGCTGGCGACGATCGCCAACAACGGCGTGCGCGACACGGTCTTCCTGACCGGCGACATCCACTCGTCGTGGGCGAGCGACGTGCCGAGGGACGCCGGGCTGTACCCGCTGCTGTCCAAGTCGGTGGCGACCGAGTTCGTGTGCACGTCGGTGACCTCGGACAACATCGACGACATCGTCGGCGCGCCGCCGCGGACCACGTCGGTCCTGCTGGAGACCGCCGTGCAGGCGCTGAACCGGCACATCAAGTACTGCGAGCTGGACTCCCACGGCGCGTCCGTGCTCGAGGTGACACCCGCCGGCGCGCAGATGGACTGGTACTACCTCGCGAACAAGGCCGACCCGGCCAGCGCGCTGTCGTGGGCCCGCTCGTTCCGGACTCGCGCGGGCACGCAGAAGGTGCAGTCGGTCGGCACCCCGATCGCGCCGTAGCCGTGCCGGTGGGGGCGGTCGCCGGGCCGTCCCCACCGAGTTGTCCACAGCCGGTCCGGTTGTCCACAGGCAAGATCGACAACCGTCCCCCTGTCGGTGGACACCGGTAGACTGGCATGGCGGGTGGCCCCCGGGAATGGGTGGGGGTTCACGTACGTACTGGGTGAGGCGTTTTCGCAGGTCAGAGGCTTGTGGCCGTCCTTGTGGTGGGTTCCCCTCCGGGGGGTCCTCGCCGGACGGGCTGGTCTCCGGGATGGCGGCGGGTCTTGCACGGGGCTGGTTTGGCAAGGACTGGTGTCCGTGGCGGTGCCTGCCATCCCGTCGACCTCCCGGAGGGCTATCACACCGCGTCAAGGGGGCCCGGCGGCTTTGGGCACGTGGTGCTTTGGGTTTCGGGCCCCCTTGACCCGGTGTGATCGGGCTTCGCCAGGTCGACGGGATGGCAGGCACCCCTCAGGGGGTTCTGGGGTTTCGCGGGGTTCGGGGGCTGCGCGCCCGGCATGTGGTCGGCTCCGGCTGGAAGTGTCCTCTTGGCGTACTCTTCGATGCATGTCGAAGACTTTGGGTGTGTGGGACCACGTGACCGACTGGCTGCGGGACGCCGACGTGCTGGCGGAGCTGGAGCGGCTCGGCTACGAGCGGGTGTGGTTCGGCGCGTCGCCGCCCGCCGACCTCTCGACGGTCGAGCCGACCCTGGCCGCGTCGGCCACGCTGAACGTCGCGACCGGGATCGTCAACGTGTGGGACGGCGAGCCGGACGGCGCGGCCTACGCGCGTGTCGCCGGCGCCTACCCCGGCCGGTTCCTCCTCGGCATCGGTGCTGGTCACCGGCAGATCGTCGGCGAGCGCTACACCAAGCCCTACGACCGCCTGGTGAGTTACCTCGACGTTCTCGACGAGGGTGGCGTCCCGCTGGACGGCCGGGTCCTGGCCGCGCTGGGTCCACGCGTGCTGCGCCTGGCCAGGGACCGGACGGCGGGCGCGCACCCATACCTGACGACCCCCGAGCACACCGCGCAGGCCAGGGAGATCCTCGGCGACGGCAAGCTCCTCGTGCCGGAGCAGAAGGTCGTCCTGTCGACCGACCCGGACGAGGCCAGGGCCATCGCCAGGGGCAGGCTCGCCATGTACCTGCGGCTGCCGAACTACACCAACAACTGGCTGCGGCTCGGCTTCACCGAGGCGGACCTGGCCGACGGCGGCAGCGACCGGCTGGTCGACGCGCTCGTCGCGTGGGGTGACGCGGACGCCATCCGCGAGCGGATCGCCGCGCACTGGGACGCGGGTGCCGACCAGGTGGCGCTGCAGGTGCTGAACACGGACAAACTGGACGTGCTCAGGGCCCTTTCGCCGGTACGGTCGGGTACCTCCTTCTGAATCGGTCATCCTCCCGGCGCGCTGCGCGTCCGTGCTCGTAGGATCCCCCTCGACGGCCCTGTCCAGCCATGAGGAGGACGTACCGATGCCCATCGCCACACCCGAGGTCTACGCCGAGATGCTGGACCGGGCGAAGGCGAACGAGTTCGCATTCCCCGCCATCAACGTGACCTCGTCCGAGACGCTCAACGCGGCGCTGCGCGGCTTCGCCGAGGCGGAGAGCGACGGGATCATCCAGGTCTCCACCGGCGGGTCCGAGTTCGCCTCCGGCACCAAGGTCAAGGACATGGTCACCGGCTCGGTCGCGCTCGCCGAGTTCGCGCACGTCGTCGCCGAGAAGTACCCGGTGAACGTCGCCCTGCACACCGACCACTGCCCGAAGGACAAGCTCGACGGGTTCGTCCGCCCGCTGATCGCGCTCTCCCAGGAGCGCGTGTCCGCGGGCAAGGAGCCGCTGTTCCAGTCCCACATGTGGGACGGCTCCGCCATCGACCTCGACGAGAACCTCGCGATCGCGTCCGAGCTGCTCGACCAGGCCGCCAAAGCGCGGATCATCCTCGAGGTCGAGATCGGCGTCGTCGGCGGCGAGGAGGACGGCGTCGCCCACGAGATCAACGAGAAGCTGTACACGGCCGAGGGCGACTTCCTGAAGACCATCGACGCGCTCGGTGCCGGTGAGAAGGGCCGCTACCTGCTGGCCGCGACCTTCGGCAACGTGCACGGCGTCTACAAGCCGGGCAACGTGAAGCTGCGCCCGGACGTGCTCAAGCGGGGCCAGGAGGTGGCCGCCGAGAAGCTGGGCCGCCCGGCCGGCGACAAGCCGTTCGAGCTGGTGTTCCACGGCGGGTCCGGCTCGCTGCTGGAGGAGATCCACGAGGCCCTGTCGTACGGCGTCGTGAAGATGAACATCGACACCGACACCCAGTACGCGTTCACCCGCCCGGTGGCCGCGCACATGTTCACCAACTACGACGGCGTGCTGAAGATCGACGGCGAGGTCGGCAACAAGAAGACCTACGACCCGCGTTCGTACCTGAAGGCCGCGGAGCAGGGCATGGCCGCGCGCGTCACCCAGGCGTGCGAGCACCTGAAGTCCGCGGGCCGGATGCTGGCAGGCTGAGTGCCATGACGTTGCAGGAGAACCTGTTCGGCGGCCCGCCCGCCACCCACCTCCCGGACCGGCCGGAACCGCAGGCGGCGATCGAGTCGGGCACCGAGCCCGCCAAGGTCGTCACCCAGTGGCCGGACTTCTCCGAGGGCTGGGCGGCGCTCGCCGAGCTGGCGCTGAAGGAGAACAACGCGGTCGCGGCCTACGCGTACGCGCGGACCGGCTACCACCGCGGCCTGGACCAGCTCCGCCGCGCGGGCTGGAAGGGGCACGGGCCGATCCCGTGGGCCCACCGCCCGAACCGCGGTTTCCTCCGCGCACTGGCGGCGCTCGCCCGCGCCGCGCAGGCGATCGGGGAGACCGAGGAATGGGAGCGCTGCACGCAGTTCCTGGCCGACTCCGACCCGGAGGCACCCGCGCAGCTCGGGCTTGCCTGAGATCCGCACGAGAAGGGGCCGCCCACACCGCGTGGGCGGCCCCTTCCACGTCAGCAGGTCGCCAGCATGTCTTCCAGCGCACCCTGTTCCGCGTCCGTGACGGTCAGGCTGTAGGTGTACTTCACGTGCGTGTACGCGCTCGCGTACTGGCACCAGTTCGACTCCAGTGGCGGCTTCCACTGGTCCGGTGTCTGGTCGCTCTTGGACTGGTTCACGTTGTCGGTGACCGCCCACAGCTGCGGGGAGCTCAGGTCGTTCGCGAACGCCTCGCGTTCCGCGACGGTCCAGTCCGCCGCCCCGGACCGCCACGCCGCCGCCAGCGGCACCATGTGGTCGATGTCCACATCGGACGTCTCGGTCCACGTCCCGCCGTCGTACGGGCTGGTCCACGACCCGGACGTGGCGGCGCAGTCGTCGCCCACCTCGACCCCGTCGCCGTCGCGCCGCAGGACCATTTCCCTTGTGTTGCAAGCACCTTCGACGGTGTGCCAGTGCGGGAACTGGTCGCGGTCGTAGCCGTCCATGGAACCGTCCGGTGCCACCGTCAGCGCGGCGAGCTCACTCGCCGCCCTCGCCGGATCCGGTATGCCTGGTGGGGTCGCGCTCGCGGTCCCGCTCCCGAGGCCGACCACGGCCCCGGCAGCGAACACCAGCGAGGCGACGAGTGCTTTCCCCGACATCGCGCCTCCAGAGGTGAAGTTGTGGCACCGACTCTGCGACACCGCGATCACCAGGGGCAATGACCGCCGGCGAAACACTCGGGAAAGCGACTATCGGCCGGGGCCGAACGGGTCAGCCCCGTCTCGCCACCGGGGGCTTACACCGGGCAGGGCGGCCGGTTCTCCGGCGCCGGGTCCACCCAGTAGCCGAACCTCGGCCGCGTCGGGCTGATCAACGCGCCCGAGCAGCCGCGGGCGCGGATCGTGTCGTTCGAGTAGCCGACCCCGGTGCTCAGGCCGGAGATGTTCGCCAGCTGCACCACCGGTTCGTCGAAGTACACGTGGTCCCGGTTCTTCGGCTGGAGACAGCTCGACGGCACGAAACCCCACACGTTGTACGAGGCGCCGGGCCGCGGCGCGGCGACGAGCGCGACCGCGCCGTCCGTCGTCACGTACCGGTAGCTGACCTTCGTCATGTCCAGGCCCGGCACGGCCTGCGCGGGATCGACGCGGTCCGGCCCGTCGGTGACGCGCGTGTAGTTGAGCGACGGCACGCACCCCGCCGCCAGGTTCACCCCGGTGCCGAACGTGATCCGCCGCCACAACCCGTCCACCTGGCGCAGCGACCGGAACGGCGCGTTGATCGCGCCCACCCAGTCACGCCAGCGCTCGGCGTCGTCCCCGCAGCGTTCCGGCACCCCGGCCAGACCACCGGACTGGCTCGCTCTCGTCAGGTGACCGCGCAGGACCCACCCGACCGGTGTCGCCATGGCGTGGTTCGGGGACACGCGGATCCGCACCCAGTCCCCGCAGTAGCCCTGCACCTCGACGGCGTCGCCCTTGACCGCGTTCGCGAGCACCAGACGGCCCGGGTAGTCGCGCACGGTCGCGCGGTCGGCGGAGATCGTGTCGGCCGGTGCCGCGTCCGCCTGCCCGGGCAGCACAGCCACCAGCAGGGCGGCAAGCAGTGCGATTCGTAGCTTCATGCCGCCATTGCAGAACAGGGCCGCCTGCCGCGTCAGGAGGTGTTGCGCGGGCGGGCAAGAAGGTTGCTCAGCAGATCGCGCGCAGGTCCTCGGTGTGCCGGTACCAGGTCCACCGCGTCACCGCGCGCGGGTACTCGACGCCGTCCCGCACGGGGTGGATCTCGTCGATGCCGAACTGGACCGCGCGGCCCTCGAACAGGGCGGGCTTGCGGAACCGGCCCCGCACGACCTTCACCGACACGCCGGCCGGTCCCGGCGTCACCTCGATCCGCGACGCGTCACCACGCAGCGCGACCGCGTCGTCGCAGTACACGGTGCCGCGGGCGGGCGCGACGATGCCGAGCCCGAGCAGCACCCCGCCGTTGTCGTCGCGGACGAGCGGCAGGCTGCGGTCACTGCCCGTGAGCGCGAGGTCCACGCCGTCGGCCGGCAAACCCCACAGCTGGGCGACGTGCGACTGCTTCCGGTCGACCGGCACGAAGCCGACCATGATCTCGTCCACCCGTTCGGTGCGCATCAGCCGGAGCACGACGGCGGCCAGGTCGGCGTCGGTCCCGTGCACGACGACGCGGTCCACGTCGTCGCTCTTCAGCAGCGGGTCGACGTCGTTCTTGCTGGGTGTGGCGGGGATCTCGTGGGCCCCCGATCCCGAGGCCGAGGCCAGTTTTCGCCAGTCACCGCTGGTGACGGCGGTCCCGCAACCCAGTATCAGCGCACCCATCCCGGGCCTCCTGGTCTACGCTCAATCACCGGCATTTCGCCCATCCGAAATGCGCCCACTTCGTGTTCCGTTGACATCGGGGAGTTTCACATGCCGGCCATCGTGCTCATCGGCGCCCAGTGGGGCGACGAAGGTAAGGGCAAGGCAACGGATCTGTTGGGCGAGAAGGTCCAGTGGGTCGTGCGCTACCAGGGCGGCAACAACGCCGGCCACACGGTGGTGCTCCCTGACGGACAGGACTTCGCCCTTCACTTGATCCCTTCGGGCATCCTGACCCCCGGCGTCACCAACGTCATCGGCAACGGGGTGGTCGTGGATCCCGGCGTGCTGCTGACCGAACTGGCGGGCCTCGAGGAACGGGGCGTCGACACGTCCCGGCTGCTGATCTCCGCCGATGCGCACCTGATCATGCCGTACCACGTGGCCATCGACAAAGTCACCGAGCGCTACCTGGGCAAAGCCAAGATCGGCACCACCGGCCGCGGCATCGGTCCCGCCTACCAGGACAAGGTCTCCCGCGTCGGCGTCCGCGTCCAGGACCTGCTCGACGAGAAGATCCTGCGCCAGAAGGTCGAGGCCGCGCTCGACGTCAAGAACCAGATCCTGGTCAAGGTCTACAACCGCAAGGGCCTCGACCCGGAGCAGGTCGTGGACTCGGTGCTGGAGTGCGGCGAGAAGTTCGCCCACCGCATCGCCGACACCCGCCTGCTGCTGAACCAGGCGCTGGAGCGCGGCGAAACCGTGCTGCTGGAGGGCTCGCAGGGCACGCTGCTGGACGTCGATCACGGCACGTACCCGTTCGTCACGTCGTCGAACCCGACCGCGGGCGGCGCGGCGGCCGGCTCCGGCATCGGCCCGACCCGCATCACCACCGTGATCGGCATCCTGAAGGCGTACACGACCCGCGTCGGCTCCGGCCCGTTCCCGACCGAGCTGCACGACGAGATGGGCGAACGCCTCCGCAAGACCGGCGGCGAGTTCGGCGTGACCACCGGCCGCTCGCGGCGCACCGGCTGGTTCGACGCGGTGATCGCCCGCTACGCGGCACGCGTCAACGGCATCACCGACTACTTCCTGACCAAGCTCGACGTCCTGTCCGGTTTGGACCGGGTGCCGATCTGCGTGGCGTACAAGGTGAACGGCGAGACCATCTCGGACATGCCGATGACGCAGACCGACGTGCACCACGCCGTGCCGGTGTACGAGGAGATGCCGGGCTGGTGGGAGGACATCTCCGAGTGCCGGACCTTCGAGGAGCTGCCCGCGAACGCGCAGGCGTACGTCCACCGCCTGGAGGAGCTGTCGGGGGCGAGGTTCTCCGCGATCGGCGTCGGCCCGGGCCGGGAACAGACGATCGTCCGCCACTCGATGACGGGCTGACGAGGACCACTCCCTCTCCCCACTTCAACGTATAGCGCACCCCGGGTCTTGCCGCAAGACCCGGGGTGCGCTGCACAATCACCCGCCGGACCTGCGAAAAGCGGGACTCCACGGCAATGTGCAGGGGATGAGGAGTAGTAGTGGTTGATCACTACGTGCTGGGTTTCGACGAGATCGACCGGAGCCAGGTGGCGGTCGTCGGGGGCAAGGGCGCGCACCTGGGTGAGCTGTCCCGGATCGACGGCGTCCGCGTGCCGCCCGGCTACTGCGTGACGACGGACGCCTTCCAGCGGGTCATGGCGGACGTGCCCGCGCTCGACGACCTGCTGGACCGGCTGTCGCGGCTGGACCCGGACGACCGGGACGCGATCGGTGCGCTCAGCGCCGAGACCCGCGGCGTCATCGAGAAGGCCGCGATCCCGGACGACCTGGCGGCGGAGCTGGTGCGCCCGCTCGCAGGCCTCGGGGAGAACGCCGCCTGTGCCGTCCGTTCCAGCGCGACGGCGGAAGACCTGCCGACGGCGTCCTTCGCCGGCCAGCAGGACACGTACCTGAACGTCACGGGCCCCGGCGCGGTGCTCGAGCACATCAGGCTGTGCTGGGCCTCGCTGTTCACCGAGCGGGCCGTGACCTACCGGCTGCGGAACGGTTTCGGCCACCGCAAGGTCCACATGGCGGTCGTCGTGCAGCGGATGGTCGCGCCGGAGGTGTCCGGGATCCTGTTCACGGCCGACCCCGTCACGTCGAACCGCACGGTCACCAGCGTGGAGGCGAGCTACGGCCTCGGCGAGGCCCTGGTGTCCGGCCTGGTGAACGCGGACGGCTACAAGGTGCGGGACGGCGAGGTCGTCGAGAAGGCGGTCGGCACCAAGGAGTTCGCCATCCTGCCCGCCCCGGACGGCGGGACGCGCAGGCAGCCGGTCGACCCGGAGGCACGGCAGCGGCAGGCGCTGACCGACGAGCAGGTGGTGCTCCTCGCGGCGCTCGGCAGGCGGATCGAGGCGCACTTCGGCAGGCCGCAGGACATCGAGTGGTGCCTGGCGGACGGCGAGTTCCAGATCGTCCAGGCCAGGGCGATCACCACGTTGTTCCCGATCCCGGCGGCCGGGGACGAGGACAACCACGTCTACGTGTCCGTCGGCCACCAGCAGATGATGACCGACGCGATGACGCCGCTCGGCCTGTCCTTCTGGCAGATGACCACGCCGCGGCCGATGGCCGAGGCGGGCGGGCGGCTGTTCGTCGACGTCACCGGCCTCCTCGCGGGCGCGGCCAGCCGCGAACGGTTCGTGCAGGCCATGCGGACGTCCGACCCGCTGATGGGGGACGCGCTGCGGACCGTCGTGGACCGCGACTTCGTCCCGGCGGCCGAGGGCGAGGGCCCCCGGTTCGTCGGGGACGCGCCCGCGCCGCCCGCCGACCCCGACCCGGCCGTCGTCGAGGCGCTGGTCGCGGAGACCCAGGCCTCGCTGGCCACCGTCGAACGGGAGATCCGCACCAAGCGGGGCGCGGAGTTGTTCGACTTCATCGTGGCGGACATCCAGGAACTGCGGCGGCTCCTGTTCGACCCGAGGAGCCTGCCGCTGATCCTGGCGGCGATGGACTCGGCGACGTGGCTCAACGAGCACATGCACACGTGGCTGGGCGAGGAGAACGCGGCCGACACCCTCACGCTGTCCGCGCCGGGGAACGTCACGTCGGAGATGGGGCTCGCGCTGCTGGACGTCGCGGACGTGATCCGCCCGCACCCGGAGGTGGTGGCCTTCCTGCGCAAGACCGAGGACGACGCCTTCCTCGAGGAACTGCCTGCGCTGCCCGGCGGCCGCGCGGCACGGGACGCGATCCAGGCCTACCTCGACAAGTACGGCATGCGCTGCGTCGGCGAGATCGACATCACGAGGCCGAGGTGGCGCGAGCGCCCGACCGCGCTGCTGCCCGTGATCCTCGGCAACGTCGACAACTTCGAGCCGGGCGCCAGTGGACGTCGCTTCGACGAGGGCAGGCGGGAGGCGGAGGCCAAGGCGCAGGACCTGCTGACCCGCCTGCGCGCCCTCCCGGACGGCGAGAAGGCGGCGGAGACCAAGTCGAGGATCGACTGCCTGCGGACCTTCATCGGGTTCCGGGAGTACCCCAAGTACGGCATGATCAGCCGCTACTACGTCTACAAGCGAGCGCTGCTGGCGGAGGCCGACCGGCTCGTGGCCGCGGGTGTGCTCGGCGAGCGCGAGGACGCGTTCTTCCTGAGGTTCCAGGAACTCCACGAGGCCGTGCGCACGGGCAAGGCCGACGTGGAGCTCATCCGGAGGCGCAGGGAGGAGTTCGCCGCGTACCGGGCGCTGACCCCGCCGCGCGTGCTCACGTCGGACGGTGAGGCGCTGTCCGGGACGTACCGGCGCGCGGACGTGCCCGCGGGTGCGCTGGCCGGCCTGCCGGTGTCCAGTGGGATCGTCGAGGGCCGCGCCCGGGTGGTGCTCGACCTGAGCGAAGCCGACCTCGAGGCGGGCGACATCCTGGTCACCGCGTTCACCGACCCGAGCTGGTCCCCGGCGTTCGTCACGATCGCGGGCCTGGTGACGGAGGTCGGCGGCCTGATGACCCACGGCGCGGTGGTGGCCAGGGAGTACGGCCTGCCCGCCGTGGTGGGTGTGGAACACGCGACCAAGCGGATCCAGGACGGCCAGCGCATCCGCGTGAACGGGACGAGCGGGTACGTCGAGATCCTGTCGTAGGAAGCACCGTCCAGAAGCCCCGTGGCCCGGACGAACCGCTGGCTCGTCCGGGCCACAAAACACCGCTGACCTGCGAAAACACCGCCCGCCCAGTACGTACGGAACCCCCACCCGATCCCGGGGGCCACCCGCCATGCCAGTCTACCGGTGGGGGGTGACAGAACCGGGGTGAGAAGCCCTGCCTGTGGACAACTCACCCGGCTGTGGACAACTCAGGCCGCCAGCTGCTCCGCGGCCACCACGACGTCGGGGTTGTCCGAGAACAGCCCGTCGATGCCGGTCGCCCGGAACGCCTCGATCTCGGCGATCAGGTCGCCGTACTCCGACGGCACGGCCGACGAGCGGAAGTCCGCCGGCAGGAACGTGTTCTCCGCGCGGAACGTGTACGGGTGCACCTTCAGCCCGGCCCGGTGCGCGTCCGCCACCAGCGTCGTCGGCGTCGTCAGGAACCCCGCCGCGTTCCTCGGGATGATCTGGCCCTTCTCCGGCCCGAGCCCCTTCGCGTACTTCGCCACGTCCCGCAGGCCCGCCGCCGAGGTGATGTCCTTGTACGTCCGCGGGTCACCCGAGTCGACGAAGTCGAACGGCGCGCCGGTCGCCGACGTCAGCTGCACCAGCGGCACCCGCAGCACCTTGTGCAGCTCGATCAGGTTCGTCACCTCGAACGACTGCACGTACACCTTCGCGCCCGGCCGGTTCAGGCCGTTGCGGTTCAGGGTCTTCACCAGCGCGGGCTCCAGCGCGAGGCCCTGCTTGCGGAAGTACGTCGGGTGCTTGGTCTCCGGGTAGATCCCGATCTCCCGGTGCAGCTCCCGCGACAGCCGCTTCGCCAGGTCGATGACCTCCTGGAACGTCGGGATCTCGTACCGCCCGTCGTAGAGCGTGTTCTCCTGGCGGATGTCGGGGATGCGTTCCTTGGCGCGCAACGTCTTCAGCTCCGCGAGCGTGAAGTCCTCGGTGAACCACCCCGTCACGTTCACGCCGTCCAGCGACTTCGTGGTCCTCCGGCCCGCGAACTCCGGGTGGGCCGCGACGTCGGTGGTGCCGCCGATCTCCGGCTCGTGCCGGGCGACCAGCACACCGTCCTTCGTGGTCACGAGGTCGGGCTCGATGTAGTCGGCGCCCATCCGCGCCGCGAGCTCGTACGACGCCAGCGTGTGCTCCGGCCGGTAGCCGGACGCGCCGCGGTGGCCGACGATCGTGAAGCTGTCCCGGTCGCCGTGCACAGGGGCACGGTCCGCCGTCGCCGGCGCCGCGCTGACCACGGCCAACGCCGCCGTCGCGGTGACGGCCAAGCGCAGTAACTTCGAACTCACGGTCTCCTCCTCGCCTCGATTTGGCGTGCGGATCGTCGTTGATCCGGGGAAACTCCGTCGGACCCGAAGGTGACGAAGCGATAACGCGTTCGATCTTCTTTGCGACACCTGTCACGGGTAGGTTGCCGTGGGTGACCACGTCTACGGAAGACATGGACGCCAATCGGCCCGCGGTGGCCGTCGGCGAGCACGACGAGGAACGCCCCGCGCGGACCCTGTCCGGTCGCTGGGAGTGGTTCGTCTGGGCGGCGTGCGTCGCGGTCGCGCTGCTGGTGCTCAAACAGGTCTTCCTGCCCTTCGCGAAGGGCAACCAGTACTACCTGGTGATCTTCCTCGGGCTGACGTTGCCGCTGGTCTTCCTCTGCTACCGGATGCGCGGCACCGCGCAGGACCCCGACAACCCGGGCCCGCTCGACTGGGTGTTCGCGGCGATCGCGCTGGTCGTCGGCCTGTACCCGGTGGTGCCGCTCGCGATCGGCGACGCGGGCGGCGGCTTCGACGCGTTCCTCGACCGCCAGGGTCTGCTGTCCACTTCGGACATCGTGGCGGGCGCGCTGCTGCTCGTGCTGGTCCTGGAGGCGACCCGGCGCACCACGGGCCTCGTGCTCCCGATCGTCTGCCTGGTGTTCCTCGCGTACTCCTACTACGGCGGTTACCTGCCGCAGGACTGGGACGTCGCGCACGCGGGCGTCGACTTCAGCCAGATCGTGAACGCGCTGTACAACGACCAGAGCGGCTTCTACGGCATCCCGCTCGACGTCGCCGCCACGTACATCGTGCTGTTCACGATCTACGGCGCCGTGCTGTCGACGTCCGGCGCCGGCAAGTTCTTCGTGGACATCAGCTTCGCCGCGTTCCGCAGGTCCCGCACCGCACCGGGCCGCACCGCCGCCATGTCGGGGTTCCTGCTCGGCACGGTCTCGGGTTCCGGCACCGCGACCACGGTCAGCCTGGGCGCGATCACCTGGCCGGTGCTGCGGAGAGCGGGCTATCCCAAGGAGAACGCGGGCGGCCTGCTCGCCGCGTCGGGCATCGGCGCGATCCTGTCGCCGCCGACGCTGGGCGCGGCGGCGTTCATCATCGCCGAGTACCTGGAGACGTCGTACCTGACGGTGCTGCTGTGGGCGATCGTGCCGACCGTCCTGTACTACCTCGGGATCGTGTTCGCGGTGGAGGCGGACGCACGCCGGTTCGGCGCGAAGGCCGTCGACGTCGACACCCCACCGGTCGGCAAGCTGCTGCTGCGCGGCGGCTACCACTTCGCGTCACTGGCGATCATCGTGGTGTTCCTGGCGCTGGACATCCCGCCGTTCACCGCGGTCGTCTACGCGACCGGGGTGGCGGCGCTGTTCGCGTTGATCTCGCAGTTGCTGACGGGCGGCTCGTTCCGGACCTGGCTCAAGGCGGTGGCCGACTCGCTGGCGGAGGGCATCCGCGGCGCGCTGCCGGTGATCGCGGTGTGCGCGGCGGCGGGCGTGATCACATCGACGATCACGAAGACCGGCCTGGGCCAGGAGCTGGCGGATTCGCTCGTCGACGCGGCGCAGGCGCTGGCGTCGAACCAGACCGTGATCCTGATGCTGACGGTGGTGTTCGCAGCGGTCGCGGTGAGCGTGCTCGGCCTGGCGGTGCCGGTGACGGCGTCGTTCATCATCTCTTGGGTCGTGCTCGCCCCCGCGCTGTCGGACCTCGGCGTGGAACCGGCCGAGGTCGCGATGTTCATCTTCTACTACGCGGTGCTGTCGGAGGTCACGCCGCCGACCGCGCTGGCGGCGGTCGCGGCGGCCGCGATCACCGGCGGTTCGGTGATGAGGACGATGTGGCAGACGTGGAAGTACACGCTGCCCGCGTTCCTGGTGCCGATCGCGTTCGTGCTGACGGACAACGGCTCGGCCCTGTTGCTGCAGCGCGGTTTCGCGACCGTGCTGTGGGTGACGCTGGTGTCCGCGCTGGCCGTCGCGGCGCTGGCGGTGGTCACGACCGGCTGGCTCGTGGGGCCCGCGCGCTGGCCGGAGCGGGTGCTGTGCGTGCCCGCTGCGTTGCTCTTGCTGTACCTGCAACCGCTGTCGATCGCGATCGGCCTCGGTTTCGCGGTGGTGGCGGTCGTCGTGCACCTGCTCGGCCGCCGGAACTCGGATGAACAGGAGCCTGAAGATGCGACCGGTGAAGATCGCGGCGACGGCGCTGGCGGTGTTGTTGGTGACAGCGGCGTGCGGCGGCAAGCAGACGAACAACTCGGCTGACCAGGCATCCGGCAGCTGCGAGGCGGGCGAGGGCCGGATCACCATCGCGACCGGCAACACGGGCGGCGTGTACTACACGCTCGGCGGCGGTCTCGCGCAGCTGATCAGCAACAACACGCCGCTGAAGGCCAACGCGGCGGAGACGGGCGCGTCGGTGCAGAACATCCAGCAGCTGGTCGCGGGCGACTACGACATCGCGTTCGCGCTGGCCGACACGGCGGCCGACGCGGTCGAGGGCAAGGCCGCCTTCGAAGGAAAACCGCAGGACATCGCCGCGCTCGCCCGCATCTACCCGAACTACACACAGGTCGTCGTGCGCGCGGACAGCGGCATCGACACCGTGGCGGACATGAAGGGCAAGAGCATCTCGACCGGCTCCCCGAAGTCGGGCACGGAGGTCATCGCGAACCGCCTGCTGGCGGCGGCGGGCCTGTCGCAGTCGGACATCTCCGCCCAGCGCCTGGCCCTGCGCCCGACGGTGGACCAGATGAAGGCCGGGCAGATCGACGGCCTGTTCTGGTCCGGCGGCCTCCCGACCCCGGAGCTGACGGATCTCACGACGTCCCTGGGCGAGGACGTGAAGTTCCTCGACATCAGCGACCTGCTGGCGAACATGAAGAAGGTCAACGAGGTCTACGAGGAGGGCGCGATCCCGGCCGACACGTACGGCCTGCCCGCCGACGTCCCGACCATCGTCGTGCCGAACCTCCTGCTGGTCACGAAGGACTTCCCGGCAGGCAACGCGTGCGCCATCACCAACCTGATCTTCGACAAGAAGGACGAGCTGGCGAAGGTCCACAAGGCCGCGAACGCCCTCGACCGCAAGATCGCCGTGGAAACCGCGCCGGTCGAACTCCACCCCGGCGCCGCACAGGCACTGGGCAAGTAATCCACAGCCCACCCAGTTGTCCACAGGCAAGATCCACAACCCACCGGCTGTCGGTGGACACCGGTAGACTGGCATGGCGGGTGGCCCCCGGGATCGGGTGGGGGCTGGGCACCGCGCGCGCGAGCGTTCGGGAGGGCCGGACGGCGACCCGTCCGGCTCTCCCGCGTCGCGTGAAAGCGCACGTCATGCCCCTGGCGGCGGGCGCGCCAACCAGGGCATCTACGCTGTTTCCTCGTGCGTGTCCTGGTGATCGGGTCCGGTGCGCGCGAGCACGCGCTCGTGCTCGCCCTCTCCCACGACCCTGCGGTTACGGCCCTCGCGTGTGCCCCCGGCAACGCGGGCACGGCGGCGGTCGCCGAGTCCTACGGCGCCGACGTCACCGACCCGGCCTCCGTCGTCGCGACCGCGCAGGAGTGGCGCGCCGACCTGGTCGTCATCGGCCCGGAGGTGCCGCTGGTCGCCGGTGCGGCGGACGCCGTCCGCGCGGCGGGCATCGCGTGCTTCGGCCCGTCGGCCGCCGCGGCCCGCATCGAGGGCTCGAAGGCGTTCGCGAAGGACGTCATGGCCGCGGCGAACGTCCCGACCGCGCACAGCGAGATCGTCGACAACCCGGCCAAGCTCGACGCCGCACTGGCCCGCTTCGGCCCGACGTGGGTCGTGAAGGACGACGGCCTCGCCGCGGGCAAGGGCGTCGCGGTCACCACCGACCTCGCCGCCGCCCGCACCCACGCGATGACCCTCCTCGACGGCGGCCACCCGGTCCTGCTGGAGTCCTTCCTGGACGGCCCGGAGGCGTCGCTCTTCTGCCTCGTCGACGGCACCACGGTCGTTCCGCTCCTGCCGGCCCAGGACTTCAAACGCGTCGGCGACGACGACGCGGGCCCGAACACGGGCGGTATGGGTGCGTACGCCCCACTGCCGTGGGCCCCACCGGACCTGGTCGACGACGTCGTCAAGACGATCATCAAGCCGGTGGTCGAGGAGATGGTGGCGCGAGGAGCGTCGTTCTCCGGTCTCCTGTACGCGGGCCTGGCGCTCACCAGCGAGGGCCCGCAGGTCATCGAGTTCAACTGCCGCTTCGGCGACCCGGAGACCCAGGCCGTGCTGGCCCTGCTCCGCACCCCGCTGGCAGGCCTGCTGAACGCGGTCGCGACCGGCACCCTGGCCGACCACCCACCCCTCGAATGGCACGACGGCTACGCCGTCACGGTGGTCGTCGCCGCGGAGGGCTACCCGGGCCGAGCCCGCTCAGGGGACGTCATCACCGGCGCCGAGGCCCACGGCGTGCTCCACGCGGGCACCCGCCGCCGCGACGACGGCGCCATCGTGTCCGCGGGCGGCAGGGTCCTGTCGGTCGTCGGCACCGGCCCCACCCTTGCCGAAGCCCGCGCAGACGCATACCGCCTGGTAGCCGACGTGCACCTGGCAGGCTCCCACCACCGCACGGACATCGCCGCCCGAGCCGCGAAGGGCGAGATCACCGCACAGTGACGGTTCAGCCGATCAGCGGAACCGCACCCACCACTTCTTCGTCAAAGTTCAGGTGGGTGCCGCGCGCCGTTGGTAGCCTGCAGAAAGAGACCGGATCGTCACGATCAGTGGGGAGCGAACGGGATGTATCTCGCCGGCGACATAGGCCGAGGCATCAACGCCGCCTTCAAGCAGGTCAACGAGGCCACCAGAGGCATCAGCTCCGGCACCTTCACCGTTTCGAAGGACAACGTGCTCGCCGCGGGCCGGATCATCGAGGCGCAGGCTGACGCACTCCAGAAGCTGTGGTGGAAGAGGGCACGAGATCTCCGCATCGAGCCGCCGGGCAACGACGACGTGAGCACCCGGATGGCGATGGCCTGGAACGACCTCCTCTTCGACGATGACGACTCCTACCGCAACCGGATCAAGGACTACATCGTCGGTCTGCGGAAGCTGTCCGTACAGCTGGGCGACGCCGCCAAGGCGTACGGCTTCACGGAGGATGAGATCTCCGCGGCGTTCGGGAAAACGGGTGCATAGGTCGCCAGTCGCGGTGTGCGCTGTCGTGGTGGCAACCACCTTCCTCGCGGGTTGCACCGTCACAGAGCCGGGCAGCGCGACGCCTGGTGCTGGAGGCACGGGCTCCACCAGCACCAGCGAGCAGCCGACGTCGGCGAGTTCGGCCCCATCGGGTGTGGACATCCCGCCTCCGCCGAAGGAGCTTTCGCTCGATGGTGTCGATCCGTGCACGTTGTTCTCCGACTCGCAGCGGGCGCAGCTTCAGATCGACGATGTGAGCCCGGACGACGGTTCGGACGCGGGCACGATCTACCAGGGCATGAAGGCCTGCACACTCGACAAGTCGGCGGCGGAGCCGTTTCACAGTTACGACATCGTCGCCGTGACGAATGTCGACGTGAGCTTCTGGATCAACGAAGACACCAACGCCGACGCCGAGCTGATCTCGATCGACGGCTACCCAGCGGCGAAGTTCCACATCAAGGGTGGCGGCACTTACGACTGCGCGATCGCGCTCGGCGTGGCGAAGAACCAGCACCTCCACGTCGAGATGGCATCGCTGAGCGACGACTTGAAGGGCGAACAGCTCTGCCAGGGAAGCGAGCAGGCCGCTGAAATGGCGCTGCGGACACTGCAGACTCTGAGGTGAGGAAGTAGTTATGGCCGGGGACTACGGACTGAGCGACCTTCGCTTCGTCGGGTACGACAACCAGCGGCTGATCGAGCAGGTGGAGGGCCTCCGCAACGGAGCCGGTGCTGGCACCCTCAACGACGCGGTGAGTGCGTTGATGGAGCTGGCAGACGGCCTCGCGGAGACAGACCAGACGCTCCGTGACCAGCTCAAGAAGGTCGGTGTCACCTGGCAGGGACAGGCCGCCGACGGCGCCACTTCAGCGACCGAGAGCGCCAGCATCTACGCCGATCAGGCGCAGGGCCCGGTGACGGACTCCGCCAAGGGGGTCGACTCCCAGGGTGCCGCCTTCACGACCTCGAAGCACAGCGCCCCGGACGCCGGTGCGCTGAGCGGCCCGACCGAAGAGTCCACCGTCGACCAGATCGCCGGGTTCTTCGGCCACACCACCGACCACGCACAGCAGGTCAAGCAGACCAACGCGGCCCGAGACGCGGCCGTCGACGCCATGACCGGGTACCAGAACAACAGCTCCGACGCGCTGGGTCAGGCGCAGACGCTGCCCGTGCCGCCGGGCATGAACCTCGTCGCGCAGCCGGTGGACACCGGTACCAGCGTCTCCTCGGCAGGCAGCTACACCCCCACGGGCAGCGGCTACAGCCCGACCGGCGTGGGCCCGGGCGGCAGCGGCCCGGGCACCTCCTTCGCACCCGGCACCGGCGGCAGTAACCCGATCCCGACGGTTCCCACCCCGGGCGGCGGCGGCCCCAACCCGCCGCTCGGTGGCCCGCCCATCACGGGCGGTGGCCCGACCCCGAACAACCCCTTCCTCCCGAGCACCGCCAACCCCCTCGGGCCTGCGGCTCTCCGTGGCGCGAACCCGATGCTCATGGCGGAAGCCGCGACCCTCATGGGCGCCGGCGGCGCCGGTGGCGCGGGTGCGGGCGCGGAGGGCGAGCGCCTGTCCCGCAACGCCGCCAACCGCGGCCCCCTCAAGAACGGTGTGCCGATCGGCTCCGTGCCGGAGGAGGAGGCCCGGGCCGCGCGCAACGCGGAACGGTTCGGCGCTCGGACCGGGCGCCCCGGCGGGTCGATCATGCAGCCGGCCGCGGCCGGGGCGGGGCGGAACGCCGAGGGCGAGGAGGACCAGGAGCACGTCCGGCGGTACGGGGTCGAGTCGAGCGACGTGTTCGACGACGACCGCGTGGTGGCGCCGGAGTCGATCGGCGACGATGACGACCGGTAGATGATCAGCGGCACCATCGTCCTCTCCACGCTCGAGTTCGACGTGTTGTGGGAGCACGAGAAGCTCCCCGCCAAGCACGAGGCGCTCACCGTGCCGAGTCCTGGGCGCACGCACACCGAACGGCGGCGACTCGTCGCGCAGGCGTTCGCCGACCTCGAGGCACGGGGGCTCGCCGAGCGGGAGCGGGCCACGCCGGAGCTGGCGGACAAGCTGAGCCTGCTCGCCCACCCGCAGCTCGCCATCGACAGCTGGGTGTGGACCGACCACCGCATCTCCTCACTCGCGGTGGTCTCCGGGAGCGCGGCGCTGCTGGCGGCGGTGGACGGGCCGCAGGTGTGGCTCATCCCGGCACGCGAGACCGCGATCGCGGAGGCCGCGGTGTCGGTGGCCGGGGACGTGGTCGCCGGGCCCGGGCTGTCGGTGAGCGTGCCGACCGACGTGCTCAAGGCCGCCGACGCGGAGGCGGGCGGGGACGTGCGGGAGTTCGCCGCCGCGCTGAGCCGGCGCGGGGTGTCCGGGCCGGACGCGAAGACGATGGCGGACATGGTGCGCGACATGGACGTGCGCGGCCAGTTCTGTGTCACCCGCATGCAGCGCGACCAGCGCATGGTCCGCGCTGACCGGGTTGTCGCTTTCCACGACACCCCTCGTGGGCGTTATGTCCACCTCGCGAAACCGAACGCCGACGGTCGCGTGTGGAGCACGGTCACCCCGGCCGACAACCGGCGGCTCGTGGCCTGTGTGCAAGAGCTGATGGGCGAGGTCTGACCGGCCTAAAGTGAGGGAACCGCGACGCGGCGAGCGCCGTCAGAGCGGGTGCGCGAAGGGGGCGACATGACGCAGTACAACATCGACGCCATCAACGGCTGCATGCAGAAGGCGCTCGACTACAAGCCGAAGTTCGGCGAGATCTCCGACTCGTTCCCCCAGGTGTGCACGGCGTCGACGGTCTACGGCAACCTGCCGAGCTCGGCGGGCATCGCGTCCGCGGTGGACGCCTTGAACGACCTGATGCACGACGAGCTGACCGCCGCCGAGGACCGCCTCAACGGGGTCGCGGGCGCGCTCGACGCGATCGTGCAGACCGTTCAGAACACCGAGGACGATGGCGAGCGCACCTACGGCGGCCGTCCGCGGTACGTGCAGGTCTAGGAGGGGACACGGTGGGTTCGGCGGACACTCTGGCCGGCTACGCGGGAGGCGAGGCGGTCGCGACGGCCGCGGCGAAGGTCGAGGACGCGGACACCGAGGCGATCACCTCGGCCGCGACCAGGCTCTCCACGGCCGCGACCAACCTGTCCACGTACAGCGGCGAGGTCGCGGGCAGCGTGCGCTCGCTCGACGCGGCGTGGGAGGGCCGCTCGGCGGACCAGTTCGTGGCGTACATGACCAAGTTCAAGACCGCGGGCACCGACGTCGGCACCGCGATGTCCGACGCCGCGACGGCGCTCAACGACGTCGCGACCGCGCTGACCGGCGCGAAGACGTACATCTCGACGCGCTGCGACCAGGCGCTGACCGAGATCTCCACGTGGACGACGAACCACCCGGACGCGACCACGGAAGAGTTCGACGCGATGACGCGCGGGGTGTGCTCGAGCGCCGCGTCGGACATCAACACCCACCTCGAGGGCACCGAGCAGACGCTCAGCTCGGCGCTCGGCAAGATCAACGGCGCGAAGTCGCCCGCCTCGACGTTCTCGTCGCTGGCACAGCCGAACACGCAGCCGTTCACGCCGCAGAGCGGTGAGGCGATCGAGTGGAAGGAAACGCCGCCGCAGACCACGAACCCGTCGTCCACCGAGAACGGCAACCAGCCGCCCGCGCAGAACAACCAGTCGCAGTCGACCGGCACCGGCTCCGGGAACAGCGGCAGCGGGAGCAGCGGCGGTGGTGGCGGCGGAGGCGGGGGCGGCGGCCTCGGGCCGTCCGGGGGGCCACCCGCGGGCGGACCGCCGCCGGGGAACGTCAAGAGCTGGATCGACCAGGCCATCGAGATCCTCCGCCAGCACGGCATCAACGTCGGCCCGGAGGACGCGCAGCGGATCTGGCAGATCATCCAGCACGAGTCGGGCGGCAACCCGCACGCGATCAACAACTGGGACTCCAACGCGGCGAAGGGCACGCCGTCGAAGGGCCTCATGCAGTGCATCGACCCGACGTTCAACTCGTACAAGCTGCCGGGCACCGGTGACATCTGGGACCCGGTCGCCAACATCTGCGCGGGCGTGAACTACGCGATCTCGCGGTACGGGTCGCTGGCGAACGTGCCGGGCATCAAGGCCACGGAGTCGGGCGGCGGGTACGTCGGGTACTGATTGGTTGGTCACTGGATTATCTGCCCACGGATCGATCGGGCGTAATCTGGTTGCATGGATCTCGCGTTCATGCTTGCCCACGCCAGCCACGTGTTGTCGACCGAGCTGACCGCGGAGCTGGCCGGTCTCGGCATCACGCCACGCGGCAGCTGCGTGCTGGCCTCGGCGCTGACCGGGGAGCACACCCAGATCCAGCTGGCCGACATGTGCGGCCTGGACAAGACCACGATGGTGGTGACCGTCGACGAGCTGGAGAAGGCCGGCCTGGTCGAACGGCAGACGTCGCCGACCGACCGGCGCGCCAGGATCATCGTGGTCACGCCGCAGGGCCGGGAGATGAGCGCGAAGGCCGCCGACGTCATCAACCGGGTGCACGAGGACGTGCTGTCGTCACTGCCCGACGACGAACGCGCGGGTCTGGTCGCCGGACTCACCCGGCTGGTGGAGAACCGCCTGGCCAAGCCGGTCCAGTGCGAGCGCGCTCCGCGCCGCCGCACCTGAACGCGATCACGCCCCAAATTAATCCCGCTATAGCCAATCCCACAACAGATCGTCTGCTACAAGACAATCTGTTAGCGTCCCTCCTGTACGGACAACCAGGAGGGGTTCATGTCCCAGATCGTTGGTCAGCGGCGGGATTCGCGGTGGTTCGCGCTCGTCGTGCTGTGCGCGGGGATGCTGATGATCATCCTCGACGGGACCATCGTCAACGTCGCTCTCCCGGTCATCCAGGCGGACCTCGACTTCACGCAGTCGGGCCTGGCCTGGGTGATCAACGCCTATCTCATCCCCTTCGGCGGGCTGCTGCTCCTCGCGGGCCGCGTCGGGGACCTCATCGGCCGCAAGCGGATGTTCCTCGGTGGCGTCGCCGTATTCACGGTCGCGTCGCTGTTCTGCGGCCTCGCCACCACACAGGGACTGCTCATCGCCGCGCGGTTCGTACAGGGGATCGGGGGCGCCATGGCCGCCGCCGTCATCCTCGGCATGATCGTCACGATGTTCCCCGGGAAGGGTGAACAGGCCAGGGCCATCGCGGTCTTCAGCTTCGTCGCCGCGGCGGGCGGATCGATCGGCCTGCTGGCGGGCGGGGTGCTCACCGAGGCCATCAGCTGGCACTGGATCTTCTTCGTGAACGTGCCCATCGGCATCGTCGCGTTCGCGCTCGCCGTCCGCGTCGTGCCGGGGGAACGGGGCATCGGCCTGCGCAGCGGGGCCGACGTGATCGGCGCCGTGCTCGTCACCGCCGGGCTCATGATCGGCGTCTACACGATCGTCAAGGCCGCCGACCACGGCTGGGTCTCCGGCCACACGCTGGGCTTCGGCGCCCTGTCGGTCGCGCTGCTCGCCGGGTTCGTGCTGCGGCAGGCCACGGTCGCCAACCCGCTGCTGCCGCTGCGGATCCTGCGGGACCGCAACGTGGCGGGCGCCAACCTGGTCCAGGTGCTGATGGTCGCCGGGATGTTCGGGATGTTCTTCCTCGGCGCCCTCTACCTGGAGAAGGTGCTCGGCTACGACCCGCTGGGCATCGGCCTGGCGTTCCTGCCCGTCGCGGTCGGCATCGGCGGGCTGTCGCTCGGCGCGTCGGCGCGGGTCAACGCCCGGTTCGGGGAGCGGCCGGTGCTGATCGCGGCGTTGCTGCTGGTGGCGGCGGGGCTGGGGCTGTTCACGCGGGCGCCGGTCGACGCCGACTACCTGCTGGACGTCTTCCCGTCGGTCCTGCTCATGGGGGTCGGCGCCGGGCTGGGCTTCCCCGCGATGATGACGCTCGCCATGTCCGACGCCACCAAGGAGGACTCCGGCGTGGCGTCCGGCCTGGTCAACACGACCCAGCAGGTCGGCGGCGCGCTGGGCCTTGCGGTCCTCGCCACGCTCGCCACGGCGTACACGAAGGGGTCACTCGCGGAAGGTGACGCGCCCATCCAGGCGATGACGGGCGGTTACCGGCTCGCGTTCGCGGTGGCCGCCGGGCTGGTCCTGGTCGCCGCGGTGCTCGCGGTCACGGTCCTGCGCAGGCCGACGGTGACGCAGGAGGAGCTCGTGCCGGTGGCTTGATCGCGCGTGGCGGCCGGCGGCAGGCTGGGGAGCATGTCAACCCGTCTGCTGCAGGTCGCCCAGCGCGCGAACATCCCACCCTTCCACGTGATGGACGTGCTGTCCGCGGCCAACGCCCGGCAGCGCGCGCAGGGGGACGTGGTGTCGCTGGCCGCCGGGCAACCGTCGGCCGCGGCACCACGCGCCGTGCTGGACAAGGCCGCCGAAGCCCTGCACGGCCCCCTCGGCTACACCGAACAGCTGGGCATCCCCGAACTGCGCGAGGCCATCGCCCGCCACTACGACCAGCGGTACGCGCTCGACGTCGCGGCCACGGACGTCGTGGCCACCACCGGCTCGTCCGGCGGCTTCCTCCTCGCGTTCCTCGCCGCCTTCGACGCGGGCGACCGGGTGGCGCTCGCCCGGCCCGGCTACCCGGCCTACCGCAACATCCTCACCGCGCTCGGCTGCGAGGTCGTCGAGCTGCCGTGCGGCGCGGACACCCGTTTCCAGCCCACGGTCGAGATGCTGGCGGCGGCCGGCCCGCTCGACGGGCTGGTCATCGCCTCGCCCGCGAACCCGACCGGCACCGTCCTGCCCGTCGGCGAGCTGGCCGCCATCGCGGGCTGGTGCGCCGACAACGGCGTCCAGCTGGTCAGCGACGAGATCTACCACGGCATCACCTACGGCGACGAGGCCACGGCGTCCGCGTGGCAGTTCTCCCGCGAGGCGGTCGTGGTCAACTCGTTCTCCAAGTACTTCGCGATGACGGGCTGGCGCCTCGGCTGGCTGCTCGTCCCGCAGCGGCTCATGCGTGCCGTCGACTGCCTGACCGGCAACTTCACCATCTGCCCGCCCGCGATCGCGCAGCACGCCGCGACCGCCGCGTTCCGGTACGACGAACTGGACGCGCACGTCGCCTCCTACCGGGCGAACCGCGACCACCTGATCAGGGGACTCGCGCGGATGGGCATCGACAAGGTGGCCCCGGTGGACGGCGCGTTCTACGCGTACGCGGACGTGTCGCACCTGACCACCGACACCATGGCGTGGTGCCAGCGGCTGCTGGCCGAGACCGGGCTCGCGATCGTGCCCGGCGTCGACTTCGACCCCGAGCTGGGGCACCGCTTCGTCCGGTTCTCGTTCGCGGGCCCGGCGAGCGACATCGCGACGGGTCTGGAGCGGCTGGGCGGCTGGCTCGCACCCTGAGGCGGGAACCAGTGTTTTTCCCCGATGTCCTGGGCGAGTGCCGGTGGTTCACTGAAGGAACCGCCGGACTGCGCCACTCGTTCAGCCGGTGAGAGCCCGGGGAGGGATTCGGATGTTGTTGAAGATCATCGGCGCGATCATCGTGGTGTGGGTGGCGTTCGCGGTGCTCGGCCTCGTGTTCAAGGTGCTGGGTGTCCTGCTCGTCGCCGCCGCGGTCGTCACGGTCGGCGCGATCGGGTACAGCGCCATCAAGGGCGGTTCCGGGCGCAAGCAGATCCGTTAGGAGTGCATCGTCGCGACCCTGGACAGCACCTCGTCGATGTCCTTGGTCGTCAGGTCGCGGTGCGGGATGAACCGCACCCGGCCACCCACCGGCACACCGAGCACCCCGACCCGCTTGAGCGCGGCCAGCGTCGCGTCGGTGTCCGGCGTCGACGCCAGGACGATGTTCGTCTCCGGCTCGTCGACCTCCCACCCGAGGTCGGCCAGGCCCGCGGCGAGCCTCCTGGCGTTGGCGTGGTCGTCGGCGAGGTTCGGGATCCGGTCCAGCGCGACCAGCCCGGCCGCGGCGACGACCCCGCCCTGCCGCACCCCGCCGCCCAGCATCTTCCTGACCCGGCGTGCCTCCTCGACGAACGCCGACGTGCCGCCGACCAGCCCGCCCATGGGCGCCCCGAGCGCCTTGCTCAGGCACACCTGCACGGTGTCGACGCCGACCGTCAGCGCCGCAGGCGGCACGGACAGCGCCACGGAGGCGTGCCAGAGGCGTGCCCCGTCGAGGTGCACGCGCAGCCCGACGTCCCGGGCGGTGGCGACCAGTTTCGCGTGCTCGTCGGGCGGTGTGACCGTGCCGCCCGCCGCGTTGTGCGTGTTCTCCAGGCATAACAACGTGGTGCGCAACGTGTAGTACGGCCCGGACCGCGCCGCCTGGCGGACCGACTCGACCGGCATGCGCCCCGGCCAGTCGCCCCAGTCGACGGCTTCCGGCATGCCGCCCGCCAGCCACGCGGGCGCCCCGAGTTCGTCGTCCAGCACGTGCGCGCCGCGCGGCGCGATGAACCGGTCGCCTCTGTTCAGGTGGACCATCAGTGCGACGAGGTTGCCCATGGTCGCGCTCGGCACCCACAGCGTCGCGTCGACGCCGAGCAGCTCCGCGCCCCGCTCCTCGAGGGCCTGCATCGTCGGGTCTCTGTCCAGCACGTCGTCGCCGACCTCGGCGCGCGACATGGCGAGCCGCATCGGCTCGTCCGGTTGGGTGACAGTGTCCGAACGAAGATCGATCTCCCGCACTTTGGTCACGATCCGATCACACCACACCGGCGCTCGGGCATCCTCAGTGGTCTCCCGGACGTCTTCAGGGGTGGCGTACGTCACGACGGACACGTGGTGCAACCTTATGGGCCTCACGTTCCGTCCCCCGTACGCAGACGACGAGCAGAGAGAGTCCGCGTGGAGCAGCGCGACGAGCAGGACTTCGCGGAGTACTTCGCGGCTCGGCGAGACGCCGTGCGCAGGTCCGCGTACCTGCTGTGCGGTGACTGGCACCGGGCGGACGATCTCGCGCAGACCGCGTTCGTCGCACTGCACCGGCGGTGGCGCAAGATCCGGGACCGCGGGGCCCTGGACGCCTACGTCCGCAGGACGCTGGTGCGTGCGGTGATCGACGAGTCCCGGCGCCCGTGGCGGCGGGAACGGTTCGTCGAGGAGCTGCCGGAGACGCCGCAGCAGGACGGCGAGCTCGGCGACTCCGTGGCGACGAGGTCCGCGCTGCTCGACGGCCTGCGGGCGGTGCCACCGCGGCAGCGGGCGGTGCTCGTCCTGCGGTTCCTCGAGGGACTCGACGTGGCGGCCACGGCCGACGCGCTCAAGTGCTCCGAGGGCACCGTGAAGAGCCAGACAGCCAGGGGGCTGAACGCGTTGCGTGAGGCCTTGGGAGACACGATCGATGACTTGCGGTCGGCGTCGTGACCGGCGGGAGGAGGTGGCGGGATGGACGAGTACAAGCTCTCTGAGCTGCTGAAAGACGCGGTGGCGGACACCCCGCCGCCGAGCTTCACCGTCTCCGACGTGGCGCGCGAGTCGGAGCGTCAGCGCGTCCGTCACCGGAACGGCGTACTCGCAGGTTCCGCCTTTGGTGTGGCCCTCCTCGCGGGCGCGACGGCGCTCGGCGTGGCATTGTGGACAGGGCCGGTGACGAACTCGGATGCGGTGGGAATGGCAAATCCCGCATCAGGCGGTAACGGAAACGCTGCTCCATACGAGTTACCAAACGAGGACAACGAAGCGGCCGCGCCAACTGAGCGTGGCGGCACGAAAGACGTCCCGTCGGAGACGCCCAAGCAGGGGGGCTATCCGGACGGGAGTGGCGGGCCTGCGGGGCCCGCCGGCACCCCTCGTGGGTGCGAACAGGTGGACCGGGAGCTCGCTGCTGCCCTCGCGGGCGAGCTCCCGGCCGCCGCCAACGTCAAGGTGGACCAAGCCATCCCCGTCACGCTGACCTGTCCTCAGGGTTCGCGCGGCGCCGCGTTCGATCTTCCCGGCGGCCGCATCAGCGTCGTTCTCTTCCCTTCCAGTGTGACGTTCGCCACAGAGTCTTCCGGTGTGCAGGCGCAGGCGCCGACGAGTGACGGCAGGCGGGTGCTCGTGCTGAGCGAACCCGTCAGCCCCGGCGCCCCGGCCCCGTTCGGCACGGACGTGCAGCAATACGCAACCGACCTGGGGCAGCTGTACTGAGCGAGGTCCCGCACGGCCGTACGATGCCCCGACCATGACTGCCGCCAGCACCCCCAAGGGCGAGCGGCGTCGCCAGGCACTGGTGGAGGCCGCGGCGGCGCTGCTGGTGGAGCGCGGCTTCGAGGCGCTGCGGCACCGCGCGGTCGCCGAACGGGCGGGGCTCCCGCTGGCCTCCACGACCTACTACTTCGACTCGCTCGACGAGCTGATCGCCGCCGCCGTCGAGCACCACGGGCGCACCGAGCTGGAACGCGGCCGCGCGCTGCTCGCCGAGCTGCCCGCGGAGCAGCGCGACCTCGACGCCGTCGTCGACCTCGTGCTCGACCAACTGCTCGGCCCGCCCGCGGGCGACCGCGACGCGGAGCTGGTGCTGCTGCGGTACGAACGCCTGGTCGCGACCGGCAGGCGGCCCTACCTGCGCCCGCTCATGCGTACGCTCGGCACCGAGCTGCGCCGTCTCCTGCTGGAGGTACTGGCCCGCTCGGGCAGCCCGGTCGACCAGCGCCGCCTCGAGCAGCTGATCGCGCTGGTGGACGGCGCCGTGGTCAACGCGCTGATCGAGATCGACCCGGACCCGCGTGCGGTCGCGCACCGGATGCTCCTGGAGTCCCTGCAGACCTGATGCAACCTCGACGGTCCCCGCGTCGTGAGTTACCGGCGAAGGGGGGACCGATCCATGCGACAGGCCGACGAGGAGAGCTTCCGGCTCTACGCCGTCGAGCACGCGGCACGGCTGCGCAGATCGGCGTTCCTGCTGTGCGGTGACTGGCACCTCGCGCAGGACCTCATGCAGATGGCGCTCATCAAGATCTACCGGTCGTGGGCGCGGGTGCAGAAGGACGACAGCCTCACCAACTACGGCCGCACGGTCCTCCTGCGCACCTGGCTCGACGAGAAACGCAGGCCGTGGCGGCGCGCCGAGCGGACCGAGGCGGCCGTACCGGACCAGCACGACGAGGCCCGCGGCCCGGCCGACAGCCCCGAGCGGCTGTGGGCCCGCGACCTGGTCCACCGGGGCCTGCTGCGGCTGCCGCCCCGGCAGCGTGCGGTGCTGGTGTTGCGCTACTTCGACGACCTGACGGTCGCCGAGACCGCCGAGGTCATGGGGTGCTCGCAGGGCACGGTCAAGTCGCAGACCGCGCGCGGCCTCGACGCGTTGCGGGTGTCGGTGTCGGAGCTGGTGGGGAGGGTCGCGTCGTGAGCGAGGAGGACGTCCGGGTCGGGTTGCTGGACGCGGTGGCCGACGAGCCGCCGCTGCTCGTCGACCCCGACGAGCTCATCGCGGCCGCGCGGGGCCAGGTCCGCCGCCGAGCCCTGGTCGCGGTGGGGTTCGCCACGGTCGCCGTCGCGGTGGCCGCGGTCGCGGTGCCCGCCGCGGTGAGCCGCGACGCGGCGTTCCCGGCCGCGACCCAGCCCCCCGCGCCGAGCGCACAGCCCGCCCGCTACTCCGTCGACCACCTGCGGGCACGTGCCGGTGAGCTGCGGGAGCACCTGCGCGGCACCCTGCCGGTGCTGCTGCCGTCCGCGGCCAGGATCGTCGTCGGCGAGTTCGGCGGCGAGGCGGAGGGCGCCATCCACCCGCGCCAGACCAGCCTCAACACCGTCGTCACCGTCACGATCAAGGGCGCCCGGTACTCGATCATGGTGACCACGTGGGTGCCGGGCACCGCGGCGCCGCCCTCGGAGGTGTGTGCGGTGAACTGCCACCGCATGGCCGACCAGGCGGGCGGCGCGGTCTACCAGCAGACCGACGACCTGGGGAAGGCCGTGATCGAGACCGTCTTCCACTACCGCGACACGGGTGCCGCGGTGTCGGTCGCCGCCTACAACTACGACATGACCAGCCCGGTCCCGTCGGCCTACCACCGGTCGCTGCCGGTGACGCGGGCTCAGCTGGTGGCGCTCGCGACCGATCCGGCGCTGGCGCTGTAGGTCGCCCCGGACGGGCCCGTTAAGCTGGCGAAACGTGACGTCCAAGCCGCGCATCCCCAACGTACTCGCCGGCCGCTACGCCTCCGTGGCGCTGGCCGAGCTGTGGTCCCCCGAGCACAAGATCGTGCTGGAGCGCAGGCTGTGGCTGGCCGTGCTCACGGCGCAGGCCGAACTCGGCATCGACGTCCCCGACGGTGTGGTCGCCGACTACGAACGAGTGATCGACCAGGTCGACCTGGAGTCGATCGCGGCCCGCGAACGGGTGACGCTGCACGACGTCAAGGCCCGCATCGAGGAGTTCAACGCGCTCGCCGGCCACGAGCACGTCCACAAGGGCATGACCTCCCGGGACCTCACGGAGAACGTGGAGCAGCTGCAGATCCGGCTGTCGCTGGAGCACATCAGGAACCGGACGGTCGCGGTCCTCGCCCGGCTGGCGACGCTCGCGACCGAGCACAGCGAGCTGGTGATGGCCGGCCGTTCGCACAACGTGGCCGCGCAGGCCACGACGCTCGGCAAGCGGTTCGCGTCCGCCGCGGACGAGCTGCTGGTGGCCTTCGAACGGCTCGACGACCTGGTCGAGCGGTACCCGCTGCGCGGCATCCAGGGCCCGGTCGGCACCGCGCAGGACATGCTGGACCTGTTCGGCGGCGACGAGTCCAAGCTGGACGCGCTGCAGCGCAGGATCGCCGGCTACCTCGGCTTCTCGCGGGTGTTCGACAGCGTGGGCCAGGTGTACCCGCGGTCGCTGGACTACGACATCGTGTCCGCCCTGGTGCAGGTGGCGGCGGCGCCGTCGAGCCTCGCGAAGACCATCCGGCTGATGGTCGGGCACGAGCTGGCGACCGAGGGCTTCCGGCCGGGGCAGGTCGGGTCGTCCGCCATGCCGCACAAGATGAACACCCGGTCCAGCGAGCGCGTGAACGGCTTCGCGGTGATCCTCCGCGGCTACGCGTCGATGGTCGGCGAGCTGGCGGGCGACCAGTGGAACGAGGGCGACGTGTCCTGTTCGGTGGTGCGCAGGGTGGCGCTGCCGGACGCGTTCTTCGCGCTGGACGGCCTGATCGAGACGTTCCTGACCGTGCTGGACTCGTTCGGCGCCTACCCGGCGGTGATCGGCCGCGAGCTGGACCGCTACCTGCCGTTCCTGGCGACGACGAAGGTGCTCATGGCGTCCGTGCAGGCGGGGGTCGGTCGCGAGACCGCGCACGAGGCGATCAAGGAGCACGCGGTCGCGGTGGCGCTCGCGATGCGTGAGCAGGGCATCGAGCGCAACGACCTGCTGGACCGCCTCGCCGCCGACGAGCGCGTCCCGCTCGACCGGGACGCCCTCGACGCGCTGCTGGCGGACCGGCTGCCCTTCACCGGCGTGGCGAGCGCGCAGGTGGCGTCGGTGGTGAAGCGGGTGTCGGACGTGGTGTCCCGCTTCGGCGACGCGGCGAAGTACGTCCCGGGCGCGATCCTCTGAGAATTGTGGACAACCACAAACTTTCGTGCGGAAAACCGCACTGACCCGGGCCTCCGCCACGGCTAGTCTCGCTCTCGTGGCAACCGTCTCGGATCTTCTGCTCTACCCGGTCAAAGGCTGCGCAGGCGGCCCGCTCACGCGGGCGCAGGTGCTCCCCACCGGGGTGAAGCACGACCGCACGTTCATGTTCGTCCGCGCGGACGACGGGGTGTTCCGCAGCCAGCGCAGCACCCCGAAGCTGTCCGTGATCCGGCCGGACCTGGCCGCGGACGGGGAGAAGCTGACGCTGTCCGCCCCGGACGTGCAGAGCCTGGCGTTGGACGTCGCGCTGGACGGCAGGCGGTTGGCCGTGAGCGTGCACGGCGTCTGGGACGGCGAGGGCGTCGACCAGGGCGACGAGGCAGCCGAGTGGGCGAGCGACCTCGTCGGCGAGTCGTTGCGCCTGGTACGCGTGCCCCCGGACCACCAGCGCAGGGTGGACGACGCGCACGGCGACATCACGTTCACGGACTCAACACCACTGCACCTCACGTCGCTGTCGTCCCTGGACGACCTGAACGCCCGCATCCTGGAGAAGGGCGCCGACCCGGTCCCGATGGCCAGGTTCCGCCCGAACATCGTGATCAGCGGCTGGCAGACCCCGTACACAGAGGACGGCATCCGCGAGTTCAGCATCGGCACCACCAGACTGCGCTGGGTGAAGCCGGACGTCCGCTGCCAGGTGACGATGGTCGACCAGCCGACGGGCGAACGCGCGGGCCCAGAGCCGTTACGCACCCTGGCCGACTACCGCCGCGAACCCGACGGCGGCGTGAGCTTCGGCATCAAGGTGGCGGTACTGACCCCGGGCGAGATCGAAGTGGGGGACGAGATCACGCTGCACTGACAACCGGCCGCCCACCGACATCGCGGTCGGCGGGCCCCACGCCGGATCCCGGACGGCCGGTCACCTCGCGAACAGCAGCAGCACCGGATCGCCGGGCCGCCCACCGAAGTCGTTGGCCGCGGACCCGCCGTTCACGGCCAGCGCGACCCGTCCACCCGAGTCGACGTACACGATCAACCCGTCGTTGATCGCGTCGGCGAACGTCCGGCCGACGGTGGCCTTCACCGACCGCCCGTTGAGGTGGGCGTGCGCCGTGGTGCCGGGTCCGGCGCCGCTCGCGTCGAGGTCGGCGCCGGTGGCGGCGAGCTGGATGTTGCCGAAGGTGTCGATGTACCGGATCTCGGTCGTCAGCTTCCCGGGCTCGACGAACGTTTCCGGCTCCGGGAACCGCACGAGGTCGGCCGCGTCCACGGCGGGCCCGAAGGCCTCGGCCGGCACTCCGGCGGCCAGGTGCGCGGCGGCGGGCGCGAACACGTCCCGCCCGTGGAAGGTCGCCGACACGGTCGACAGCTGGTACGCCGGGTTGCGCAGCTCGTAGGCGGCCCGCACCCCACCGAGCAGTTCGGCGGCGGGCACGAGCAACCCGTTGTCGGGCCCGACGAGCACACCCTCGGCGGCGACGATCACCACACCGCGCCGGTCGGTCCCGACCCCGGGGTCGACGACGGCGAAGTGCACGGCGGGCGGCAGGTAGGGCACGGCCTGGGCGAGGATCGTGGCCCCACGCCGAACGTCCTGCGGCGGCACGGTGTGGCTGATGTGGATGACCCGCGGCCGGGGCGCGAGCCGAGCGACGACCCCTTCGCAGACCCCGACGAACCCGTCATCGATGCCGTAGTCGGTCGTGAACGAGATCCAGTCGTAGCTCATGACCAACAATGGCACGCACTCGTGCACGGCATGAATTCCGGGTGAAACCGATGCCCAGTTCGGTGACATGTCACCTCGCCGTCAGGCCGACGTCATCGGCTCATGGCGTCATGGGGACGTGACCGCTCAACTGATGGTGTCGCTGTCCGGGATCAACGCATGGACCCTGGACCGCAGTGCCGCCCTGAGCGACGAGCTGGCGTCCCGGGGCGTGCCCCTTTCGCTGTTGTTCGCCCCGAGAATCGCGGGCGCGGACCAGCCGAAGGCGGTGCTCGACTGGGTGCGCGGGCAACAAGCCGCGGGCAACGCACTGCTCCAACACGGCTACGACCACCCGGCGGACCCGAGGACCCGCACCATCCGACGCAGAGCCGAGTTCGCGTCCCTGCCGGCCCACGAGGCGAAGCTACGCCTCACAGCCGCGTCGACGACCATGGAACGCCTGGACATGACGACGGACGCCTTCGTCCCCCCGCGCTGGGTGGCGTCCCCGGGCACCCTGCTGGCCCTGCGCCACAAGGGCTTCACACTGTGCGCGGACGTGATGGGCATCCGCGACCTGCGCACCGACAACGTCCACAGAGGACGAGTACAGGGCTTCGCCTTCGGCGAACGCACAGAACCGTGGTGGTGCTTCGCCCTGGTCATGAGCACGGCGAGAGCGGCACGCAAGAACCAACTGATCCGCCTCGCAGTGGACACGGCAGACCTGTCCCGCTCAGGCCCCCGCCAGGCCCTGCTGGACGCGATCGACATAGCGCTACACCACGAGGCGACCCCGCTCACCTACCCGGCACTCCTGACCCACACCCGAGCCCAGGCCGTCTGACCGCGCAACGCCACCCACCAAGCCCACCGCCGGGCCTGGCCTGGCCGACACTGCGCAACAAGCTCCATCACCGGGCTGAGGCCGCGCTGTCCAGACCCCGCTACACAGGAGGCGCTGCCCAAACCCGGTACCCGGGCGAAGACCCCACTGCCCAGATCCCGCTGGGCGAGCCCGGCTGCCCAGGTCGCGCCGCCAGATGGCAACGGTGGGTCGCGCCAGTAGAACCCCGCTGCACAGATCCCGCTGCTCAGGTCGTGCCGGATGGGCTCCCGCCGCGTGGTCCCGCTACTCAAGCCCTCACTGCGCAGAACCAGTCACCCGCGTCGCCGCCCAAGCCCTCGCCGCCCAACCGCCGCGCTCTCACCCGAACTCGCCATGCCGGGCTGAATGGCGCTGGGTCTGATGCCGTCGCCCAGGCTCTCGCGATACGACGCATCCGTCGGGCTCTCCCGGGAGCTGACCATGTCGGGCTGAATGGCGCTGGGTCTGATGCCGTCGCCCAGGCTCTCGCGATGCGACCCATCCGTCGGGCTCTCCCGGGAGCTGACCATGTCGGGCTGAATGGCGCTGGGTCTGATGCCGTCGCCCAGGCTCTCGCGATACGACGCATCCGTCGGGCTCTCCCGGGAGCTGACCATGCCGGGCTGAACGCCGCTGGATCTGATGCCGTCGCCCAGGCTCTCGCGATACGACGCATCCGTCGCGCTCTCCCGCGAGCTGACCATGCCGGGCTGAACCCCGCCGGGTCCGATGCCGTCGCCCAGGCTCTCGCGATACGACGCATCCGTCGCGCTCTCCCGCGAGCTGACCGCGCCGGGCTCAACCCCGCCGGGTCCGATGCCACCTACCAGCCCGCCCCAACCGGCCGCGTCTCGCCAAGCCGATCGCCCGCAGCGCGAGCGGCGGCGTGGCCTCCGGCCCCCTCGAACCACGCTACGGCATGCCACCGACAATCCCGCCCCGCCGGAACCGGCCTGTGGATAACTCCCCACCCTGTGGACAACTGCCCTCACGGCGCAGGCCACTGTCGGTCCCCGCGGGTACGCTGGAAATCGGGGGCCGGAGGCCGCCCCCGCCGAACAACTGTTCGATCCACAGGGTTGTCCACACCTGTGGACAACCCTCAAAGATCGACCGGCTCGCCCTTCGGTAGCGGCCGGAACTCCGGGTCCGGCGCGAGCCGCGAGATCCAGTTCTGCTGCCCCCGCATGCCGATCTCCGACAGCAGCGCCTCGTGGATCGGCACGGCCACCCGCGGTCCCACCGCGCGCAGGAAGTCGATCATCTCGCCGGTCTTCAGCCACGGTGCCGACATCGGCAGCCCGAGCACGTCGATCCGCTGCTCGGGCACGAACAGCGCGTCGCCCGGGTGGTAGAACGCGCCGTCGTCGACGACGTAACCCGCGTTGGCCGGCATCGGCAGGTCCTCGTGGATGGTCGCGTGCCTGCCGCCGACCACGGTGACCGAGGTGCCGCCGAACTCGAACGTGTCGCCGGGCCGTGCCACCGACGTCGGGGTGAGGCCGAGCTTCTCCAGCTCCGGCGCCGAGTCCTCGTCGGACACCAGCGCGGCACCCGGGTTGGCCTTCACGAGCGCGGGCAGCCGCTCGCCGTCGAGGTGGTCCGGGTGCTGGTGGGTGATCAGGATGGCGTCCAGGCCGGTCGTCGGCTCGAAGCCGTCCGAGTACGTGCCCGGGTCGAAGAGCAGCCGGGCGGCATCCGTCTTGAGCAGCACGCACGAGTGCCCGAAGTGAACGATCTGCACTTAGCCAGGCTAACCAACTGAACGTCGCGGCGAACGCTACCGACGGGTAGCCTGAGCGGCGGAACGCGATCTGGGAGGCTCGTCATGACCGCCGTGCAAGCGAAGCAGGACACCTTCGACTCGCTGAACCCCGCGACCGACGAGGTGGTCGGCACCTACCCGGTGCACACGGCGGACGACGTCGCCGCCGCGGTCGCCCGGGCCCGCGGTGCCGCGGCCTGGTGGGCGGAGCTCGGGTTCACCGGGCGCGCCGAGCGCCTCCAGCGCTGGAAGGGCGTCATCACCCGCCGCGCCGCGCAGCTCGCCGAGGTCGTGCACGCCGAGACCGGCAAGCCGCACGCCGACGCCATGCTCGAGATCGTCCTCGCGATCGACCACACCGCGTGGGCCGCGAAGAACGCACCCAAGGTGCTGGGCCGCAAGCGCAGGTCCGCCGGGCTGCTGATGTCCAACCACGCGGCGTCGGTCGAGTTCCAGCCGCTCGGGGTCGTCGGCGTCATCGGGCCGTGGAACTACCCGGTGTTCACGCCGATGGGCTCCATCGCGTACGCGCTCGCCGCGGGCAACGCCGTCGTGTTCAAGCCGAGCGAGTACACGCCCGGCGTCGGCAAGTGGCTCGCGGACTCGTTCGCCGAGGTCGTGCCGGAGCACCCGGTGTTCCAGCTGATCACGGGCTTCGGCGAGACGGGCGCCGCGTTGTGCCGGTCCGGTGTGGACAAGCTCGCGTTCACCGGTTCGCCCGGCACCGGCAAGAAGATCATGGCCGCGTGCGCGGAGACGCTGACGCCGGTGCTGATCGAGGCGGGCGGCAAGGACGCGCTGCTGGTCGACGCGGACGCGGACGTCGACGCGGCCGCCGACGCCGCGGTGTGGGGCGGCATGTCGAACGCGGGCCAGACGTGCGTCGGCGTCGAGCGGGTCTACGTGCACGAACGCGTCTACGACGACTTCGTCGCGAAGGTCGTGAAGATCGCCAAGGACGTGCGTGCCGGCGACGACCCGGAGGCGAAGATCGGCCCGATCACGATGCCGGGCCAGCTGAAGATCATCCAGCGGCACATCCAGGACGCGCTCGCCCGCGGCGGCCGCGCGCTGGTCGGCGGCAAGGACGCGGTCGGCGACAAGTTCGTGCAGCCGACGGTGCTGGTCGACGTGCCGGAGGACTCCGAGGCGGTGCGCGAGGAGACGTTCGGCCCGACGCTGACGATCGCGAAGGTCGCCGACATGGACGAGGCGATCGCGAAGGCCAACGACACGAAGTACGGCCTGGCGTCGACGGTGTTCTCGAAGCGGCGCGGCATGGAGCTGGCGGCGCGGCTGCGTGCGGGCATGACGTCGGTGAACAGCGTGATCAGCTTCGCGGGCATCCCGTCGCTGCCGTTCGGCGGCATCGGCGAGTCCGGGTTCGGCCGCATCCACGGACCGGAGGGCCTGAAGGAGTTCGCCCGCCCGAAGGCGATCGCGCGGCAGCGGTTCAAGGCCCCGCTGGTGCTGACGACATTCAGCCGAACCGCGAAAACCGACGCGACGGTGGCGAAACTGATCACGCTGCTGCACGGCAAGCGTCGCTGAGGGCGGCCGCCGGCCCCCGATCACCAGCGTAGCCGGGAGGACCGACAGTCCCGGCCACGACGATGGCGGTTGTCCACAGGCCGGTCGGTTGTCCACAGCCGCGCCGCCGTCGCCGTGAACTGTCGGTCCCATGCCGTAGCGTGGTTCGAGGGGGCCGGAGGCCACGCCGGGACGGGCCCCGGCCCGTCGTGGCTTAGCTTCGCGGGCGGTACGAACACGTCAACGCGCTGGCCATGCGCGATGACACCGCACCCGCCGCCGACCGCGCGGCCAACGCAACCAGCCACTCGGACCTCGCGCCGACCGCGGCGTACCTGGTCGCCGGGTTTACCAGCAGGCCATCGACACCGGTCACCTCGACGCGACGCCGAAGGCCCTGTTCGGCCTGGTCAGCGACGACCCGGAAAGAGCGGCTGACCTGTACCGGCGCGCGATGGACACCGGCCACGCCGCGCCGTATGCGCGCCGCCAACTGCGGGCGCTGCAACGTCGCGGGTGATTCGCCACCTGATCCTCGACGGCGCGGTCGAAGCGCTGTGGTTCGAGAACGCGGACGACGGCGACCGGCACGCGACCTCATCCGGCGGGTCGTGCTGGAGAACAAGCTCACCGACCCGGGCTGCGAAGGGGACGGCACCCACGGCGGTTACCTGATCAGAGAGCCGGGTTCGGCGTCGCCGCACCCAATGCGGCGGCCTCCGGCCCCCGGTTTCCAGCCTACGGCACCCCACCGACACCCCCGGGAAAGTTGTCCACAGGTGTGGACAACCCTGGGGATGAATCGAACACGCGTTCTCAGCTTGCCGCTTTGACCAGGTCAGCCACCTTCTCCGCGATCATGATGGTCGGCGCGTTGGTGTTGCCCCTCGGCACGCTGGGCATCACCGACGCGTCCACGACGCGCAGCCCGTCCACCCCCTGCACCTTCAGCTCGGCATCGACCACGGCACCCATCGCGCACGTGCCGACCGGGTGGTAGAGCGTCTGCGTGACCGCCCTGATGTGTTCCACCAGGTCGTCGTCGGTCGGGTTCTCGATGGCCGGGAGGAACGGGGCCTCCAGGTACTTCGCCAGCGGACCGGTCTCGCCGATCTCCCGCAGCGTGCGCACCGCGGCGAGGATGGCATCGAGGTCCGTCGGGTCGTCGTAGTACGCCGGGTCGATCAGCGGGCGCCACCTCGGGTCGGCCGACTTCAGGCGCAGCCGCCCCCGCGACGTCACGTCCACCAGCGTCGCGCCCGCCGTGAAGCCCGGCACGGTCGGTTCACGCATCCCGTTGTCGTAGAACAGGGTCGGCGCGACGTGGACCTGCATGTCCGGTGCGGGCAACCCGTCACGCGTGTGGAAGAACGCGCCCGCCTCGCCGACGTTCGACGCGAGCGGGCCACGGCCCGTTGCCTGCCAGCGGAGCAGTCTGCCCGGGGTCACGAGGTTCACCAGGTCCGTCGTCCCCCTGGTGCGCCACAGCAATCCCGCCGCCGGGTGGTCCTGCAGGTTGTCGCCCACGGGCAGGTTGGCGACGACCTCGATGCCGAGCTCGCCGAGGTGGGACGCCGGGCCCACGCCGGACAGCATGAGCACCTGCGGCGAGTTCACCGCGCCGCCGCACAGGAGGATCTCGCTCGTCGCGCCCACCTCGAACTCCTCGCCGTGGCGCGAGTACGCGACCGCGGTCGCGCGGCCGCCGGTGATCACGATCCGGTTCACCAGGGCGTGGGTGCGCACGGTCAGGTTCGACCGCTTCATGGCGGGCCGCAGGTAGGCGTCGGCCGTGGACCAGCGGCGACCGTTGCGGCACGTGACCTGGTACAGGCCCGCACCCTCCTGCGTCTCGCCGTTGAAGTCGTCCGTCGGCTTCATGCCCCACGTGACCGCCGACTCGACCCACGCGTGCGACAGCTCGTGGGTGTACCTGCGGTCCTCGACGTGCAGCGGCCCGTCCGTGCCGTGGTATGGCCCGGCCAGCCGCGTGTTGTGCTCGGCCTTCTTGAAGTACGGCAGCACCTCGTCGTACTTCCAGCCCGCCGGCCACGCGTCGTAGTCCGCCCGGTTGCCGCGGATGTAGATCATCGCGTTCATCGACGAGCAGCCGCCCAGCATCTTGGCCCTCGGCCAGTACGCCGGGCGGTCGCCGAGACCTTTCTGGTCGACCGTCTCGTAGTTCCAGTCGTACCTGGTCTTGAACAGCGTCGAGAACGCGACGGGCATCCGCACCTCGTCGACGTCGTCGTCACCGCCCGCCTCGAGGAGCAGCACCCTGGCCGCCTCGTCCTCGCTCAGCCGGTTCGCGAGCACGCACCCCGCGCTGCCGGCACCGATCACCACGTAGTCGAAGGACTCGGCCATCCCCCGACCCTGCCACTTCGGCTACAGCTTCGCGAGTAGTTCTTCTTCCTCCGCGGGCGACAGCCCCGCCTTCCGCTCGCGGTCGAGGCCCAGCTCCCGCTCCCGCGCCAGCGCGTCGAGCACCGCGTCCGCGAACGGCGCGAACCGCAGACCCGCCGCGACGGACGGGGCCGGGTCGTGGGTCTTCAGGCCCTCGTACTCCGGCGGCAGCCACAGCGGCAGCGACCTCGGGCCCGCCCACGGGTTCACCCCTTCCGAGGTCAGCCACTCGGGTGACGCCTTCACGAGTTCGCCGTCGAACCCGACGACGGCCGCGATCTCCTCGAGCATCTCGAGCAGCGGGCGGTGCGGACCGACCGCGTCGTACGTGCCGGTCGTGCCGTGCTCGGCGGCGTCGACGATCCACCGCGCGAAGTCCTTCACGTCGATGATCTGGATCGGCGACGCCGAGTCCGGCACCAGCACGCGGCCGCCGCGCGCGAACCGGCCCGGCCAGTACCCGAACCGGTCGCTGCGGTCCCACGATCCGGTGACCAGCCCGGGCCGGACCACAAACGCACGGTCACCCATCGCCGACCGCACCGCGTTCTCGCTCGCGACCTTGATGCCGCCGTACAGCAGCACGCCGTCCTCACCGCGGGCCGCCATCTCCTCGCGGGTCGCGTGCTCCTCCAGCGCCGGGACCAGCGCGCCGGTCGCCGGGGTCTGGCCCGGGGTGGCGTTGTCCGCGTACACGTTGATCGTCGACACGAACGTCCAGTGGCCCGCGTCGCCGAACGCGTCGAGCGCACGCCGCACCCACGGGTACGACAGCGGTGCCACGTCCACGACCGCGTCGAACCGCTCGCCGGCGAGCGGCGCGAGGCCGTCCTCGGCGTCCCGGTCGACCTTCACCAGGGTCGTCCCGTCCGGGACCGCGCCGGACTCGCCCCGCGCCGCGCACACCACGTCGTGCCCCCGCCGCGACCCCTCGACCGCGACGGCGTGCCCGACGAAGATCGTTCCTCCCAGCACCAGAATCCGCATGCCGCCCACCCTGTCCCGGCGACGGGCACACCGCCAGCGATCTCGCGCTGGGCGAACTGCCTACAGCCGCCGCAGGACGAAACCGTCGGCCGAACCGCCGGCCAGGAACGCGTCGAGCCTGCCGTCCACCACGTAGGTGCCGTACGGCGTGACCGCCGCGGTCGTCGGCGCCGGGTCCGGCCACGCGGTCGTCCGCAGCGGCACCGCGAACCGCCCGGCCAGCGCCAGCTCGTGCACCGCCGGTGCGGAACCGGGCAGTCCGGCGAGCTGGTTGGTGACCACGACGAGCGTGCCGTCCGGCCGCAGCGCGATGCCGTCCGCGCCGACGAGCGGCCGCGGCAGCCACAGCTCGGTCAGCCGTCCTCGGTCGACGCGGTACAGGCGACCGGTCGTGTAGTTGCCGACGACGAGGTAGCCCCCGGGGTGCCACACGATCCCGTTGGCGCCGATCGACGGCCCCAGCCGTGGGTCGCTGACCAGCGTCGACACGTGCCCGGCGAGATCGACCCGTAGACGGCGCCGGAGCCCGCGTCGGTCACGTACGCGTTGCCGGCCGGGTCGAGCGCCACGTCGTTGGCCGCGTTCGTGCCGCCCGCCAGGTCGACGAGCCGCTCCCGCGCCCCCGTGACCAGGTCGTACACGGCGAGCCCGCTGACGCCCGGCACCTGCGGGTTGCCGTACACGGCCACGATCCGCCGCCGGGCCGCGTCGACCTTCATGCCGACGAACCCCGGCAGCCCGGGGTCGGACACGACGGTCCGGTTGACCCCGTCCCGCCCGACGGCGGTGACCAGCGCGGGCCGCGTCAGCGACCCCACCAGCAGCGACTGCCGCGACGGGTCCCACGCCACCCCCTCCGGGAACTGGTTCCCGGCCGAGGGCGACAGCACCGGCGGCAGTCCCCGTGTCGTGGCGTCCGCGGCGGGCGCGGCCCCGACCAGCCCCGCCACCAGCGCGGCGGTGATGAGAAGCGATCGCATCGATCTCCCTTTCCGAATCAGGAACGGTTCCGATGCTTCGCCCGCCGCGGCGGCTTACCCAGTCGTCGGTGCGACCGTGGGTCTGACAGACCCAGGCTCGCGAGCCGCCGAGCGGCCATACTCGACGACGTGGATCGCAAGGCTGAGCTGGGCGAGTTCCTCCGGTCGCGGCGCGGGCGCAGGCAGCCGGAGGACCTGGGGCTGACACCCGTCGGCGGCCGCCGGCGCGTGCCGGGACTGCGGCGCGAGGAGCTGGCGCAGGCCGCCGCGCTGTCGGTCGACTACTACGTGCGCCTCGAGCAGGGCCGGTTGCGCAACCCGTCCGCCGAGGTCGTGGACGCCGTCGCGACCGCGCTCGCGCTGGACCCGACCGAGCGCCGCTACCTGCACAACCTCGCCCGGCCGGGGCGGGCGGCCGAGCCGAGGAGCACCCAGGTGCCCGCGACCTTCCAGACGGTGCTCGACAACGTGACCGTCCCGGCCGCGATCTACAGCCGCCACGGTGACGTGCTCGCGTGGAACGCCCTCTCCGCGGCGTTGCTGATCGACTTCGGTGCGTTGCCGCCGGAGGAGCGGAACATGCCGCGGCTCGTGTTCCTGCACGAGGAGGTCGCGTCGCGGTTCGTGCAGTGGGAGTGCAAGGCCCGTGACCTGGTCTCCCAGCTGCGGATGGAGGCGGGCCGGACCCCGGACGATGAGAGACTCGCCACGATCGTCGGCGAGCTGAGCATGCGCAGTCCCGAGTTCGCGCGGCTCTGGGCGAGCCACCACGTGCGGGAGAAGACCCGCGGCGGGCACCTGTACCGGCACCCGGTCGTCGGCGAGTTCTACTTGCGGTACGAGGCTTTCCGGGCCGCCGATGCCCCGGACGTGTCACTCGTCTGCCAGGTCGCCGATCCGGGCACACCCGACGAAGAGGCACTTCGCCTGCTCGCGTCGTGGACGGCGGACTCGACCGATCGGGTGAACGCGCAGCTCAGGTAGTCTCGCGGCGTACCGACTCCACCTAACCGGGAGCTGCCTGTCGTGGCCCGAGTCGTCGTCGACGTCATGCCCAAGCCCGAGATCCTCGACCCGCAGGGTCAGGCCGTGGCCAACGCCCTTCCCCGCCTCGGCTTCACCGGAATCTCCGATGTCCGCCAGGGCAAGCACTTCGAGCTGGAAGTCGACGACACCGTCGACGACGAGACGCTCGCCAAGATCGCCGAGGGGTTCCTGTCGAACCCGGTGATCGAGGACTTCGTGGTCCGGAGGCTGTCGTGAGCCGGGTAGGGGTCATCACCTTCCCCGGCACACTGGACGACACCGACGCGGCCCGTGCCGTCCGGTACGCGGGCGGCGAGCCTGTCGCGCTCTGGCACGGGGACGCGGACCTGCGCGGCGTGGACGCCGTGATCGTCCCCGGCGGGTTCTCCTACGGCGACTACCTGCGGGCCGGCGCCATCGCCCGGTTCGCGCCGGTCATGGGCGAGGTCGTCACCGCGGCCCGCGGCGGCATGCCGGTGCTCGGCATCTGCAACGGCTTCCAGATCCTGTGCGAGGCGGGGCTGCTGCCGGGTGCGCTGCTGCGCAACGCGGGCCTGCACTTCGTGTGCCGCGACCAGAAGCTGCGCGTCGAGCGGTCGTCCACGGCGTGGACGAACGGCTATGCCGAGGGCGCCGAGATCGTCATCCCGGTGAAGAACATGGACGGCCGCTACGCCGCCGCCAAGTCCACTGTGGATGAGCTGGAGGGCGAGGGCCGGGTGGTGTTCCGGTACGTGGACGTCAACCCGAACGGGTCGCTGTCCGACATCGCGGGCATCTCGTCGGCGGACGGCCGGATCGTGGGCCTCATGCCGCACCCGGAGCACGCGATCGACGCGCTGACCGGCCCCGGCGACGACGGCCTCGCGATGTTCCGCTCGGTCCTGGGGACGGTGCTGGCATGACGACGACCGTTCCCGTCGACACCACGTCGCACGCCGCGTCCACTCCGGACACCCCGCAGCCGTACCGCGAGCTGGGCCTCAAGGACGACGAGTACGCCCGCATCCGCGAGATCCTCGGCCGCCGCCCGACCGACGCCGAGCTGGCCATGTACTCGGTGATGTGGTCCGAGCACTGCTCGTACAAGTCGTCGAAGGTGCACCTCAAGTACTTCGGCGAGACCACGACCGACGAGATGCGCGAGAAGATGCTCGCGGGCATCGGCGAGAACGCCGGTGTGGTCGACATCGGCGACGGATGGGCCATCACGTTCAAGGTCGAGTCGCACAACCACCCGTCCTATGTGGAGCCCTACCAGGGCGCGGCGACCGGCGTCGGCGGCATCGTGCGTGACATCCTCGCGATGGGCGCCCGGCCGCTCGCGGTCATGGACCCGCTGCGGTTCGGCGCCGCGGACGCGCCCGACACCCGGCGCGTGCTGCCCGGCGTGGTCGCGGGCGTCGGCGGCTACGGCAACTGCCTCGGCCTGCCCAACATCGGCGGCGAGGTCGTGTTCGACCCGTCGTACCAGGGGAACCCGCTGGTCAACGCGCTGTGCGTGGGTGCGATGCGGGTCGAGGACCTGCACCTCGCGCACGCCTCCGGCACCGGCAACAAGGTGATCCTGTTCGGTGCGCGGACCGGTCTCGACGGCATCGGCGGCGTGTCCGTGCTGGCGTCGGACACGTTCGCGGGTGACGAGGGCGGCAGCGGGCGCAAGAAGCTGCCGAGCGTGCAGGTGGGCGACCCGTTCACCGAGAAGGTGCTGATCGAGTGCTGCCTGGAGCTGTTCCGGGAGGGCATCGTCGTCGGCATCCAGGACCTCGGCGGCGCCGGCCTGTCGTGCGCGACGTCGGAGCTGGCGTCGGCAGGCGACGGCGGCATGCACGTGTACCTCGAGCGGGTTCCGTTGCGTGCCACGGGGATGACGCCCGCGGAGATCCTGTCGTCGGAGTCGCAGGAACGCATGTGCGCGGTGGTCCGTCCGTCCGATGTGGACGCGTTCATGCGCGTGTGCCGCAAGTGGGACGTCATCGCGACGGAGATCGGCGAGGTCACCGAGGGCGACCGGCTGGTCATCACGTGGCACGGCGAGACCGTGGTCGACGTGCCGCCGCGCACGGTCGCGCACGAGGGCCCGGTGTACGAGCGCCCGGTCGAACGGCCGTCGGTGCAGGACGATGTCATCGCGAACGACCCGGCCGGCCTGACCCGTCCGTCCACTTCGGACGAGCTGCGGGCGGAGATCGTGCGCATGGCCGGTTCGCCGAACCTGTCGTCACGCCGGTGGGTCACCGAGCAGTACGACCGGTACGTCCGCGGTGGGACCGTGCTGGCGCAGCCGTCGGACTCGGGCATGATCCGCATCGACGAGTCCACGGGCCGCGGCGTCGCGATTTCCTGTGACTGCAACGGCCGCTACACCTACCTCGACCCGTACGCGGGCGCGCAGCTGGCGCTGGCGGAGGCGTACCGGAACGTCGCGGTGTCGGGCGCCCGGCCGGTGGCGGTCACGAACTGCCTCAACTTCGGTTCGCCGGAGGACCCGGGGGTGATGTGGCAGTTCCAGCAGGCCGTGCGCGGCCTGGCGGACGGCTGTGTCGCGCTGGGCATCCCGGTGACCGGCGGCAACGTGAGCTTCTACAACCAGACCGGCACGACGGCGATCCTGCCGACGCCGGTGGTGGGCGTCCTCGGCGTGATCGACGACGTGGCGGCACGCATCCCGACCGGCCTGGGTGCGGTGGGCGACACCCTGGTCCTGCTGGGCGAGACCCACGACGAACTGGCCGGCTCGGAATGGGCACACGTCGTGCACGGCCACCTGGGTGGGCGACCCCCGGCCGTGAACCTCGAGCGTGAAGCCGTGATCGCCACGGTCCTGCGCGACGGCGGCGTCACGGCGGCACACGACCTGTCCGAGGGCGGCCTCGCGCAGGCGCTGGTGGAGTCGTGCCTGGTGACGGGCCGCGGCTGCGACGTGGAGCTGACCGGCGACCCGTTCGTGGCGCTGTTCAGCGAGTCGTCGGCGCGAGTGCTGGTGTCGGTGCCGGACCCGGACGCGTTCACGGCCCGCTGCGACGCGGCCGGGCTGCCGTGGACCAGGCTGGGCACGGTGTCGGCGGAGTCGTCGCTGCGCATCGAGGGCGTCGGCGACCTGCCGCTGGCGGAGTTGTCGGAGGTCTGGGAAGGCACGCTGCCGAAGCTGTTCGGCTAGTCGAAGTCAGCGGCGGTGCACAGGTCCACCTCGGGGAGCCGGTTGGTGGGGCAGGTCAGGAACCAGCTGGCCACCCACCCCCGGTTCCCACTCGGCGCGTCGACGAAGACCCACCAGGAGTTCCGCCCGACGAGCTGCCCCTTGCTCTGGCACACGGGGTAGAGGTGGTCCCCGGGCTCAAGCCCGGCGATGACGTTCGGGCAGTTCCCCGTGCCGGGGGTGTCGTTGCAGGCCGCGGGTCCGGTGCGCAGCCGGACCCCGGACTCCCGCACCGTGTACGACCCGGGCACGTAGACCGACCCGTCGGTGGGCTCGCAGCCGGACACCAGCGTGAGCAGCACCAGGACGCCCGCAACAGCCCCACCACGCATCGACCGACCTCCCGCAACACTGCGACCCTCGATCAGGTGATCGCAGAGTCACCCACATGCGTGACGGACTGTCAAGATCGCGGCGGCGTGTTGTCCGGAAAGCGCGACAGCAACAGGGACCGCCTCCAATGTTGCGGGGCGGTCCCTGTTGCTACAAAGAACGTAGACAATCCGGCAAGTTGAGCTAGTTCCCGGAGTCCGTACCGCCACCACTCATTGGTTTCCTTCCAACGGCATGCTCGCCAGGAAAGCGAGCATGGCTTACCACGCGATGGACAGGCCGTAGTCTGCTCCTGGCTGGCATGCCTGGGCAAAGGTGTGCTCGGCGTGTCCGTGAGGCGATACTCTAAGACATCGATCGTCGCGCTCCGCAGCCGACCTGCTGTATCGCTCGCGCTCGCTTTGATCTGCGTACCACCACACCGCGGCGGGAGGTTCTTCTTCGTCGAAGATGATGCGAATGGTCAGGCCACGTATCGGCATGCTGTCGTGCAACCGGGCGCCTGGCGCGATGCCGTGGTGGTCGATTTCCACGTTGATCGCACGGCGTTCTGTGTGGACATCCCGGGCAACGGCTTCCGAGGCGAAGAAGTGGCTTTCGCCCCGCCGGAGTGGATGGGGAAACCACAGCCGGGTAAGGATCGGTTCCCCGGGTGGGGTCGGGAGGAGTTCTGCTTTGCATCCCCACAAGGCGCGCACCGGGACGGAAACCGACGCGTCCTCCATCTCCGGCAGAGCCCGCGCCGTGTAGAACCGCACATCGTCCTCCCATGCCGTGATCAACCGTTCGGTGATCCGGCGTTGGACGAATCGGCCCTTCATGAAAACCGTCGTGACGAAGAGTTCGGCGAACACCGGCTGGGCTCCGGGTGACGGGCGGCGGAACCGCGGCCCGTTGACGAAGTACTCGTGCCAGTCCTGGGGGTGGTCGTGCAGGTAGTCGAGGCGTTCGTGAACGCGTTCTCCCAGCTCGCGAATTCCCTCGCTCCACCACCGCCGGAGCGCGTCGTAGCCGTGGTGTTTGCCTGAACGCTGGCGACCGAAGTCGCCGCGGTCGCGGGCATGAGCGAGGCGTGCGTCGATGGACGGCGCGTTGTTTTCCGGGTCCAGGTGCAGGGCGGCACGAAGTGCGGCGCGTTCGTCCGGCAGCTCGATCAACGCCAGTTCGCTCTGGATGAGGCGCCACAACGCGTTCGCTCGTTCGTCGGTGCGAGTTCCCGGCGGCATGGACGAGGGCACGCCGTTGACCAGATCGCGGAGGTCGGCCGACATTCGTGTCGTGCCCGCTGGCTTGTGGAGGTCTTGTAGGGCATGCTGCAACGTGGTTTGCACGCGGTCACGCGGGCCTTTCGCGAGCCAGCGCAGACCCGGTTCGCGCGGTGACGGTTCTCCCTCAGTCTTACGAGTCACGTCATCACCAACCGTTCACCATTCACCCACCGGTTTACCACCAGGTCGAGCACAGCGTCCATTGACAGTTAGTGGACAGCTGAGCGCTGGATGGGATGTGCACCGCTGGAGTTCCTCGGCGGAAACGCGGACCGTTAGCGGTGGACACGTGCATCCGCGTGGCCGCGCCGGGGAATCGGCTGTCGCTTCCGGTTGTGAGAGGTGCGGCATGCGAAACAACAAGACTCTTCGACGGGGGACCCGGCTCGTGCTCGCGATCAGTGGGTTCGGCGGGGCCGGGATGGTGTTGCTCGGACCGGCGAGCCTGGTCCTCGGAGCGCTGTTGTTGCTCGCGCTGGTGGTGTTCGCCGGTGCGGTCGTGTTCAGCCGGCGCGAGGAGCCGATTCAGCGGGTGCTCAAGCTGATCAAGGCCTTGTGGCGGAAGCGTTAGCGGCCCCGCAGCGCCATAGCGTGGCAGTGCCGGCTCCGCCCGAAGCCGGCGCAGGTGAGCTGGCTCAGGCGCGGACCAGGCGGCCCGCCGGGTCCTGCGCCCAGCCGGACGGCGGGGTCAGCGGGCCGGTGAACTCCGTGCGCGCGAAGTCCGCCTGCTCCTCGAACGCCGTGTTCTCGAACGACGTCTCACCCGCGAACCGGGCGCCCGCGAACGCGGCCCGCCCGTGGAAGCGCGTGTTCTCGTAGCTCACGGACGCGTGCGTGCGGATCTCCTTGAACCACGCGATGTCGTGGAACTCCATGTGGTGCAACCAGAAGTTGCCCCAGCTCTCGGTCGCCGTGAACCACGCCGGCCCGCGGATCTCGCAGTGGTGCAGCGAGTTCGACTGGTACAGCTTCATCGCTCGCGCGCTGAGCTTGCCGATGACCCGGTAGGACAGGTCGCAGTACTCGAGCGTCGCGCCGGTCAGGTCCAGGTCGTACGCCGGCGCGTCCGGCGTGCCCACCTTCGGGAGCAGGTCGGCGAGCAACCGCTGCGCGGTGAGGCGCACTACGCGCCAGCGGTCCGCCTCCGCACGGTCCACACCGGACGGGGTGCCGCCCCGCCGCTCGACGTACTCGGGGTGCTCGAACGGGCGGCGCAGGTACGAACAGATGACGTCCAGCACGTCCTGTGTGTACGACGGCCGCGCGCGGGCCACACCCGCCAGTGCGTGCAGTGCGCCGACCCGCACCTGGTCCGTGTCGTGGCCGAGCATCTCCACAGCACGCAGGAAGCGGTCGTCGGCCGCGCGTTCGCGTTCGTGCGCCGCGCGGGCGTTCTCCAGCTCCTGGCGGTCGTGCTCGAGGAGCTGGCGTTCCTCGTCGACGCGGCGCCTGCGGTCGTTGAGCCACAACGCGTACAGCGCCACGACCGCGCCCGCCGCGAGGCCGCCCGTCTTCAGCGCGTCCGCCCTGGACGCCTCGGGCAGCAGCCAGCCGGTGACCGCCGCCAGGGCGCCGAACGCCACCAGCATGGTCGCGACCAGCCGGGACGACACCGCGAACACGACGATGCCGCCGGTGATCGCCACGGCTCCGATGATGAGGAGTGCGACGGCCACCGGCGGCATCCGTTCGGTTCAGTCGGTCAGGAGGCGAAGAAGGTGTAGATGCACCACTCGCCGTCCTCGAGGAACGCGCTGGTGCGGCCCGACGCCGAGGCGCCGTTCAGCGTGCCCTTCAGGTCGGCGCCGACGTAGGAGGAGTCGGCGGTCGTGCCCGCCGGGTCCATCTCCAGCTGCGCCTTCTGCCCCGCGGCCTCGGTGATGTCCGACTGGCTGGTGCTGTCGGAGCACGACATGGCCGCCGCGCCCGCACCGTCACCGCTGTTCAGCTTGTCCAGGAAGGTCTGCACGAACTGCTCGCCGTCGGAGTCGCCGGTCGCGCCACCGCCGCCTGCGCTCGGGTCAGGCGACTCGGGCACGGACTCCTCCGCGCTGGGGTCCTCCGAGGAGCCGCTGCCGCCACCGGACGACTCGCCGACCTCGATGTCGTGCCAGCACCAGTCGCTGCCGTCCTTCTTGATGGTGATGGTGTCGTCCTCGGACTTGCCGTCGTAGGAGATCGTGACGGTGAACTGGATCTCGTCGTCGGACTCGTCCGTGATGTCGCCCATCTCGGCGCCGTCGATGTTGTCGATCGCCTCGATCGCGGAGTCCACGGTCTCCGTCGCGCCGGAGCACTTCAGCTTCTCCAGCTCGTCCGCGTCCTGCTTGTCCGCGGCCGCGACCAGCTTGTCGATGAAGTCCTTCGAGCCGTCGTCCTTCTTCTCGGACGTCTTCCCGCCGCCGCCGCTCCCGCCGCCCGCGTCGTTCTTGCTGTCGTCGGACAGGAAGAAGCCGGGCGCGACGAAGCCGGTGATGCCGAGGCCGCCGAGCAGCAGCACCACGATCGCCACGACCGCGATGATCGGCCCGGTCTTGCTCTTCGGCGGCTGCGGCGGCCCCCCGAGACCGCCGTACTGGCCGCCGTACTGACCGCCGTAGCCGCCGCCGTACTGGGCGTTCGGGTCGTACGCGCCGAAGCCCCCGGTCTGCGGCTGCTGCTGGTACCCGCCGCCGTACTGCGGCTGCTGCTGTCCGTAAGGATCCGGCTGCTGGCCGTACGGTCCCTGCGGTGGGTATGTCATGGGTCCCTCCCCGATCACGTTCTACGCGGGTCCGACGTGGTCACGGGGGTCCTCGTTCCCTCAACACACGCGACGCTCACGCGGAGCTTAAATGCACGAAGGGGACCTTCGCTCCAGGTGGTGGAGGAAGGTCCCCTTCGGGCAGGGAACGGGCAGGGATCAGTCGTGGTTGGTCGCGAACACCTGCAGGCGGCTGTAGTCACCGTTGAAGGAGTTCTGGTCGATCGGCGAGGAGCTGTACTGCCACACCGTGTAGTAGCTCCAGCCGACCGGCAGGGTGCCGACGGTCGACGCGTACCGCGCGACCCACAGCGGGTTGGTGGTGCCGAAGCTCGACCCGACGCACTGGTTCCACCAGCTGGTGGACGTGTAGATCGCCGGGTACTTGTTCCACCGCGCCTTGTAGGTGTTGCTGAAGTCGCGGATCCACGCGGTCATCTGCGACTGGGTCAGCCCGTAGCAGGTCGCCCCGTACGGGTTGTACTCCATGTCGAGCGCGCCCGGCAGCGTCTTGCCGTCACCGGACCAGCCGCCGCCGTTGCTCGAGAAGTAGTTCGCCTGCGTCGCGCCGGACGACCGGTCCGGCAGCGCGAAGTGGTACGCGCCGCGGATGAAGCCCTGGTTGTAGGAGCCGTTGTACTGCTGGGCGAAGTACGGGTTGCGGTAGCCCGTGCCTTCCGTCGCCTTGACCCAGACGAACCGCTTGCCCTGGCCCCACCAGTACGGCCAGTCCACATTGCCCTGGTGGCCGCTGACGTCGATGCCGGCCACGGAGGCCTGGGCGCCGATGTCGGCCGGGCTGACGACACCCTGCGGGGCGCCCTCGTGCTTGCGGATCTGGGAGCCCATCGGGTGGTCGTACTTCTTGACGTACGCGTCGGTCGCCGATCGGTCGCCTGCAGGGGTGGCGGCCGGTTCGGCCTGTGCGGGACTCGCCAGTCCCGCGAGTAACACCGTGGTTGTCACCGTGACGACGGCGCTCAGGATGCCCCGTCGTTTCCCACGCCACACAATGTTCATGGGATGCCCTTTCTGAATCGCCCTCGCGAATGGCAACCCGTGGGCCGGAGCTGCCAAGATACAGATTGTGGTCGCTTGGTACCGTTTTGTCACGTCGTCCGGTGAATTAATAACGGCCAGTTCGGTAACGTTTGGTGTATGGGTGGACACGCACCATCACGGCCCGCGGCGGCGATCGTTGCGGGTTCAACCGCTGTGACCAGTACGAACAGTCCGAATACGGACATGGACGGAGCGTGTCGGCGGTCGTATCCTGGCCCGGTCCACGCAGGCGGGTGCGTGGGCGAACTTCGCCGGAAGGTGTGACGGTGGCAGGCCCGACAGGCACGGGGCGGGACGCGTTCGCCGCCGAGTGGGCCGACGTGCTGGCCGCGACGGGTTACGTCGCGACCGGGCGCGCCGAACTCCGCGCGCGGCTCGACGAGCTGGCCGCAGCGCTCGCCGAGGCCGTGACCCGGGACCCGTTCGACCCGGCGCCCGTGGAGCGGGTCGGCGAGACGCTCGTGGCGCTGCGGTTCCTCGCCGCCGAGTCGCTCGCGGGCACGGTGAAGCTGATCGGCACCCGGCTGCCGTGCCAGGACGCCGAGCGGCTGGCCGCGGTCCAGGCGGCCGTGACCGCGGGTTTCGTCCGCGCCGCCCAGGCACGGATCTACCACGAGCAGGAGGCGCTGCGCCGCTCGGCGCTGGAGGCGAGGGACGGCGCGGAGGTCGCGCGGCGGTCGAGCGAGGCCCGGTTCCGCGCGATGTTCTCCTCCGCCGCCATCGGCATCGGGATCACCGACACCCGGGGCAGGCTGCTCGAGGTCAACAGCGCCATGGCCGCCATGCTCGGCTACCGGCCGGAGCACCTGCACGACCTGAACCTCGTCGACTTCCTGCACCCGGACGACCCGCCGGAGCTGCGCAGGTACTTCAACGAGATGGTCGCGGGCGAACGCGACCACTACCGGATCGAACGCCGCTTCCGCAAACGCGACGGCTCTCCCCTGTGGACGAACGTGACCGTGTCGCTGGTGCGGGACGAGGACGGCGTGCCGCAGTACCTCGTCGGGATGGTCGAGGACAACACCGAGCGGCACGTGCTGTCGGAGCAGCTGCGGTACCAGGCCAACCACGACCACCTCACCGGCCTCGGCAACCGGGCGCTGTTCACCGAGCGGCTGCACGCGGCGTTCGGCGGCTCACCAGGGCAGCGGGTGGGGCTGTGCTACCTGGACCTGGACGGGTTCAAGGCGATCAACGACACGCTCGGGCACGTGGTCGGCGACCAGTTGCTCGTCGAGGTCGGCGAGCGGCTCGACCGGCTGGTGTCCGCGCCGGGCAGGCTGGTGGCCCGGATGGGCGGCGACGAGTTCGTGGTGCTGGTCGAGCACACCACGGGCATGGCCGAGCTGGTGGAGCTGGCCGAGCGGATCCTCGCGGAGATCGCGCGGCCGGTGCTGGTCAGCGGCCACCGGCTGACGGTGTCAGCGAGCATCGGCCTGGTCGAGCGCTCGGTGTACGACGCGTCCCCCGCGGAGACCATGCGCGACGCGGACGTCACCCTGCACTGGGCGAAGGTCGACGGCAAGAACCGGTGGGCGTCCTACGACCCGGAGCGCAACGCACGGGAGATCGCCAGGATCACCCTGTCCAACGCCATGCCCGCGGCGCTGGAACGCGAGGAGTTCTACGTCGACTACCAGCCGATCGTGTCGCTGGCGGACGGCACGCTGCTCGGCGTCGAGGCGCTGGTGCGGTGGGCGCACCCGGAGTTCGGCAGGCTCGGCCCGGACCGCTTCATCGGCCTGGCGGAGGAGACGGGCTTGATCGTGCCCCTGGGTCTGTGGGTGCTGGAGACGGCGTGCAGGCAGACGATGGCGTGGGCGCGCACGGGCCGCACCCCGATCGTGAGCGTGAACCTGGCGGCACGGCAGGTGGCCGAGCCCGACCTGGTCCCGGCGATCTCGGCGATCATCGACCGGGTGGGCATCCCACCGTCGTCGCTCCAGCTGGAACTCACGGAGAGCGCGATCATGGGCACGACGGGCGAGCCGCTCTCAGCACTGCGGCGGCTCGTGGACATGGGCGTGCGGATCGCCATCGACGACTTCGGGACGGGGTACTCGAACCTCGCGTACCTGCGGCACCTGCCGGTGCACGCGCTGAAGATCGCGGGGTCCTTTGTGGAGGGCCTGCGGGCGGGGTCGGTGGAGTCGGTGGACGCCCGCATCGTGACGGCCCTGGTGTCGCTCGCGCACACGCTGAAGCTGGACGTGATCGCGGAGGGCGTCGAGACCGGGGAGCAGGCGGAGCTGCTGCGGCACATCGGCGCGGACTCCGCACAGGGCTGGCTGTACGCGAAACCGGGGCCCCCGGAGGACGTGGAGCCATGGCTGATGTGAGGCGCGGGGCGGCCTCCGGCCCCCGGTAACCACGCTACCGGAGGGCACCGACAGAAACCGCCGGTGAGCGGTCTCGTGTGGACAACCCATCGCGCTGTGGACAACCGGCCCACGGACGCCCGGGATTGTCGGGGGTGTGCCGTAGCGTGGTGACCGGGGGCCGGAGGCCACCCGGGGTGACGTTCCGGCAAGGAACACCCACGCAATCGAGGCGCGCCAACCGAATCGACGCCGCGCACCCCCGGCCCGCGAAGCGGGCCAGAACCATGCCGCGAACGCGCGTTGACAGCACGCGCGATGTCGCGAAAGGCACGTTCAACGCCGCGAAAGCGCCTTTCGTGGCACGACCGCCACGCGGGGAAGCCGGGCGCGATGCGCCCGGTCCGCGAAGCGGGCTTCGCCCGCCCAAGCCGAGCGCAGCTCACCACACAAGGACTGCCTGCCTGCCATCCCGTCGACCTGGCGAAGCCCGATCACGCCGTGTCAAGGGGGCCCGAAGCACGAACCAACCACATGCCCAAAGCCGCCGGGCCCCCTTGACGCGGTGTGATAGCCCGTGGGAGGTCGACGGGATGGCAGGCAGCCACGGACACCAGTCCTTGCCATCCCAGCCCCGTGCAAGACCTGCTGCCATCCCGGAGACCAGCCCGTCCGGCGAGGACCCCCCGGAGGGAAACCCACCAACAGGAAAACCACCAAGCCGGACCGAACACAAAAAGAACCACACCGAGCGAAACGCCGCTGACCAGCGAAAACCGAAAGAAAACCGCAGCCCCAGTACGTACGGACAGCCCCCACCGCTCCCGGGGGCACCCCGCTGTCCAGTCTACCGGTGTCCACCGACAGGGGGACGGATGTCGATCTTGGCTGTGGACAACCGCGGCACCTGTGGACAACCGGCCCGTGAGCGGCCGGGAATGTCGCCGGCGCGTGGGAGAATGGTGACCGGGGGCCGGAGGCCGACCCCTCACCGCAACACAGCAGCCGGCAGCAGCGCGGTGATCGGCCCGACAGGGTTGATCACCAGCGGATGGTCACCCAACTGCCCGGCCAGCTCCCGCCCCACCACTTCACGCCACCCCGGCCACGCCCGAGGCACGTGCGCGACCGACGTGCACGCAGGCACCATCACCCGCCCCGACCGATCGGGAAACGCGGTCACCTCACGGTCGGCGGGCCCCGACGCGTAGACCAGCAGCCGTGCGCGCAGCACGGCGCCGGGCAGTTCCGCCTCCTCCCGGTGTCCGGACGTGATCCACTGCAGCAACCGCTCCAGGTCGTTGGCCGGGTCGGGCATCCCCAGGGCGACGGGTGACGGCCGGTACTCCGTGTTGCGCCGGAACGTCGGGTCGATCTCGCCGTCACCGTCCACGTGGTACGCGCCCACGACGCCCCACGGCGGGATGTCGGCGTCGGCGTCGAAGGCCGGGTCGATGACGTACAACCAGGTGTTCGGGTTGGCCATCGCGCTCGTGCGCATCCGCGGCGTGATCTCGGGCGGCGGGGTGTCCGGCATGGGCACATCGTAGGTCGGTACGTTGCGGTCATGCGCAGGTTGCTGCTCGTGACGGGACTCCTGCTCGCCGGCTGCACGACCGGCGAGGCGGGCACGCCCACCGCGGGCGACGAGCCACCGACGACCACCACCTCGACCACTACCACCACCGAGGCACCTGACCGGCCCAGGGACATCGACATGGCCGGGGTCGACGTGTGCGAGCTGGTCTCCTCGCTGCCGCTCGGCACGTTCGGGCTCGACCAGGACCGCCCGCCGACCGGTGGGGACTCCACCTTCTTCCCCGGCTCGAAGGACTGCTTCGCCAACGGCATCGACGCGAACCTCGGCCTCACGCTCACCGCCGTCGTCGACCAGGGGGCCGCCGAGTACGCCGAAGGCACCGACAACAGCGAAACCGACGTCGACGGCTTCCCGCTCTACGTGGTGAAGCCGCCCAACCCGGACAGCTGCTTCGGTCTGCTGGACGTCGCCGACGGGCAGATGCTCTACATCAACTACGGCCTCAGCGCGCCCGGCAGTGAACCGGTCACCCCGCAGGACACGTTGTGTACCCGTGTGCCCCAGATCGCGAAGGCCGTGCTGGCCAAGCTCTGAATCGAGCGAGTGTCCACCGGACAGTTGAAGTTCCCGTGAAAATTTCTTCTCCGTGATCGGTTGCTTGTGGGAACCGCCCCACGGCGTCATGCATCAGAGCTACAGTCGTCGCAATCTCACAGACTGAGGGAGACGAACCGTGTTCGTGGCAGATGGTGGCGGTGGTGGTGGCCGCGCGGTGTCGACCCCGGCGTACGCGGGCACCCAGACCCTGCACATCGAGCCCTCCGCGATCCCGGAGGCGCTGAAGGCGTTCACCGACGCGTACGACCGTGTCTCGCGCAAGGTGCGGGAGCTCGCCGGGCTCCCGATCCACGAGTGGGCGCGCGACCCCGTGAGTGTCGAGACCGTGAAGCCCTTCGCCGAGCGCAGCAACGCGGGCGGCGCCGACTCCGCGATCGCGTGCCTGGTCGGCTACCAGAAGCAGCTGAAGGCGGCGATCGACGCGCTGAAGAGCGCCCACGACGAGTACCTGCGCGTCGAGGGCACGAACACGGCCCGCTGGGGCAAGTACGACCAGGCCTGATCCTTTTGTGAGGGAATCCCATGGGTTACCGCTGGCGGGGCTTCGAGCACCCCGAGCTCTACAAGATGATCAACGCAGGTCCTGGTGCCAAGGCGTCGGACCCGCAGATCGAGTACTGGAAGTCGCTGTCCCAGGAGCTCGCCGAGGTCGACCAGGACCTCAACACCAGGCTGTCGCAGCTCGGCTCCCGCTGGGAGGGCAAGGCGGCCGAGTCCGCCACCACCGGCCTCACCCCGCTCGCGGAGTGGGCGGGTGACGCCGAGAGCGGCTCGGACGTCATGCGGGTGTCCGCGGAGAACCAGGGCGAGTACATCGCCGACGCGCGCGCCAAGATGCCGGAGCCGGTCGAGGTGACCACGCAGGCGCCGTCCACCTGGGACAAGATCGCGGCGGGCGCCGCCGCGGCGACCGGCAACCTCGGCCCGGCCGCGGACGTCGCCGCGCAGGCCGCCGACCACGAGGCGCAGGAGGCCGCGCAGAGCGAGGCCGAGCAGCGTGCCGTCGAGACCATGACCACCTACGAGTCGAGCGCCACCTGGAACCGGGAGACCCTCGGCACGTTCGTCCCGCCGCCGGACGTCGTGGTGTCCACGCCCGCCCCGCAGGGCGGCGGCACCGCGTCCGCGGTGTACGTGAACAGCACCACGCGGTCCGTCCGGCCCGCCGACGACTCCGGCAGCGGCAGCGGCACGAAGAAGCCGCCGACCGTCCAGCAGCAGCCCGCGCCGGGCACCCCGCAGATCACCCCTGGTGGTCCCGGCTCGCCGTTGCCGGGTGGCAACGGCGGCAGCCCCGGCGGGTACGTGCCCAGCACCCCGGACGTGCAGTCGCCGCCCGCGGGCACCACGCCGTCGAACGTGTTCACACCGCCGACGACCGTGCCCGGCAACCAGTTCCCGCTCCCGAGCCCCGCCCCGGCGCCGGGTCCGAACCCGAGCCCGTTGCCGCCGGGGCAGCAGTACTTCCCCGGCACCGGTCCGTTCCTGCCCGGTCAGGGCGGCGGCGGCGAGAACGCGGGCGACATCGCCCGGCGTGCGCTGCCGCTGCGGCCGGGGCTGCCCGGTGAGGCCGGTCCGTTCGGTCGTCCCGGCGGGCCCGGTGGTCCCGGCGGTTTCCCGGGTGGTCCCGGTGCGGTGGACGGCGAGCGCATGCCGTCGCAGCTCGGTCGCGGTGGCGCACTGGGCGCCGGCGTGCCGGGCGAGGGCGGCGTGGTCCGCAACGGGCCGGGTGCCGCCGGTGCGGCGGGCGGCCGGGGCGCGGGCGGTGTGCACGGCCCCGCGGGCGCCGGTGGCCGCCGCGCGGACGGCGAGGACGACGACGAGCACTACGCGCCGGACTACCTGCTGGAGAGCGACGACGTGTTCGGTGACGACCGCAGGGTCGCGCCGACCGTGATCGGCGAGTAACGGACGGTGCCACCTGGGCGGGGAGTCGTCGCGACGGCTCCCCGCTCTCGTCTTCCTGGGTAAGGTTGCGCTGTGACCAGCACCTTCTCGATCGGTGACCGGGAGACCGCGCCGATCACGTTGTCGGCACTCGAGTTCGACGTGCTGTGGGAGCACCTGCGGCTGGGTGCGCTGCCGCTCGTGGTGAAGGTGCCGTCACCGGGCAAGACGTACGAGGAGCGCGCCGAGATCGAGACCCGGGTGTGGGCGGACCTGGAGGCCCGGGGGCTCGGCAGGCCGGTCGACGTGAACCCGGACATCGCCGAGCTGCTGACCGTGCTGGCCAGGCCGGAACGCGAGGTCGACGTGCGTGCCTACGTGGGCCGCAACGTCCGCGTGCTCGCCGCGTCGGCCGGGGAGACCGCCGCGATCTGCGAGCTGTCGGAGGGGTCGGTGACGTTGCGGTCGGCGTCCGCGAGCGGGCTGCCGTCCGCCGCGCTGAGCGTGCTGCCCGCCCGCGCCGCCGGGCCGGGCCAGTCGGTGACGTTGCGGACCGAGGACTTCGAGGCGGCGGCGAACAGCGCGGGCGGCACCCGTGAGGGCTTCAGCCACGCGTTGCTCTCCGGCGGTCTGCGTTCGGACGACGCCACCGCGCTCGCCGAGATGATCAAGGACGTCGAACACCTGGGGAACTTCGGGGCCGCCGCGCGCGACCGCCTCGGGCGGCGCCGCCGCGCCGAGCGGGTGGTGTCGTTCTTCGACACCGAGGACGGCCGGTACGTGCAGGTCAGGCGGCCCGCGGACGACGGGACGCTGTGGACCACCATCTCCCCGGCCGACATCCGCAAGCTCACCCACCACGTGACCGAGCTGCTCGACGAGGTCGTGGCCGAGGCCGAGCGGTGAGTGCACCGGTCGACCCGCGGGAGATGCGGGACGCGGTGGCCGCCGTGCTGCCGTGGGACGCCCCGGCCCGGCCCGCGCTCGCGAAGGCCGTGCGGCTGAGCCTGCGGACCCTGGCGCAGGTGGCGCCGGGCCGCAGCGTCGAGGTGCGGGTGCCGCCGTTCGCGGCCGTGCAGTGCGTGACCGGGCCGCGGCACACCCGTGGCACGCCGCCGAACGTGATCGAGATGGACGCCCGCACCTGGCTGGAGCTGGCGGCCGGGAGTCTGACGTGGACGGACGCGGTCGCGGCCGGGAGGGTCGACGCGTCCGGGAGCCGCGCGGACCTCTCCGCGCTGCTCCCGATCGTGCGCCTCTAGAAGATCCGGCCCAGCGTGTTGTCGTAGACGGACTTCCCGGCCTCCACGAGATCGCCCGCGCCGCCGAGGAGCACGTCGCCGACGTCGTTCAGCAGCTCCCGGCCGGTGTCCTTGAGCTCGTCCCAGGCCCCGTCCCAGTCGCCGCGCAGCGCGTCGCCGCCCGCGTCCCACAGGCCGTCGCCGACGTCGCCCACCAGCTCACCGGCGGAGTTGGTCTCCGGCGTGCCGTGGGTGACCGCGTCGTAGTCGCCGGTCGAGATGTGCGCGAGGTTCTGCAGGGACTGGTCGGAGTAGTAGGAGCTGTGCGCGTGCAGCACGTTGTCCTCGCCGGGCACCGCGAACTGGTTGGCGCCGAACTGCTCGTCGTACGGGCCGACCGCCGTGCCGTCCGCCGTGAACCAGCTGCCGGACGTGGCCTGGACGATCGGGTCGTGCTCCGACGCGCCCGCCCACACGTGCCCGGCGCCGGGCGACAGCTGGTCCACACCGGACGCGCCGACGCCGGGTGAGCCGATGAACGCGATGTCGTCGGCGGCAAGGCCGTTCATGGCCGCGTAGCCGACGGCCGTGCTGCCGTAGCTGTGCCCGATCACCGTGACGTGCTGCGGGTTCTCGGCGGCCGCGCGGTAACCGTCCACATCGGCCTTCAGCAGCTCGCCGCCCTGGATCGCGTTGTCGGGGCTCGCCACCGTGGTGTCCCAGGTCGGCGCGTCGTAGCCGAGCCACGCGATCGTGGCGTTGCCGCCCTGGCCCGCCTGGTCCATGGCACCGCGCAACGCCTGCGCCTCGCCGTTGGGGAAGGCGTTCTCCAGCGTCGCGGTGGTGCCGGGCACGACGACCGCGACGTTGTCCGCCCGGTCCGGGTTGCCGTAGGCGATGGCGAGCGTGCCCTCCTGCTTGCCGGGCCCGACCGGGTCGTAGGACAGGACGTAGGTGTCGTAGCCCGACTGCCGGGCCTCCGCCACCCGTTCGCTCGCCGCGGTCGCGTTGTCCAGCCACCGGTTGACGTCCTGGCGCTGGTCGAGCAGGTCCGCCAGCCGCGGGTCGGCGCGCAGCGCGCCCTCGTCGGACGGGTCGATGCCCAGCTCCGCCGCCCGCGCGGTGATCTGGTTCGTCAGGTCCGTGTTCGCCGAGGAGAACCTCGTCACGTCCGCTTCGATGCGGTGGTTGTTGGCCTCGTTCAGCACCTCGGCTGGCAGGCCGCGCAGCCGGCCCAGCGCCTCGAACTGCGTGGCCAGCAGCTCGGCCTGCGCCTGCTCCGGCAGCGACTTCCACCATGCGGCCACCTGGCGCGGGTCCGTGCCGGGCGGCGGGACGGTGGCGCCCGACGCCGTGGTCGGCGCGCCGCTCGCACCGCCGGTCGCGGCGGCGAACGCGGGCCGGATGCCGCGCAGCGCACCCGCGTACGACCGCAGCACCTCTTCGTAGCTGCCCTGCAGGCGCGACAGGACCGCCGCCGCCTGCGTGTCCGGGATGCTGCCTGCCCGGTACGCCTGGATGGTCTGGTCCGCGGCCGACCGCATGCGGCCGTACGCCGTCGCCGCCGCCTCGACCACGGACATCGCGTCGGTCAGCCGTCCCGCGGCCGCGGTCACCGCCTCCCTGGACGTGGTCACGCGGGCGTCGAACGCCTGCGCCGCCACCCCCGACCACTCCCGCACCGGCGTGAACTCGATGCCGGTGAGCAGGGACTTCGCCGTGCCGAGGGGTTCGAGGACGGCGAGGATCCGGCCGGTGTCGCCGCTGGCGAGCCGCGCGTACAGCTGCTCAGGGTCGGCCATAGGGGAACACGTCCTTCCGGGTGTACTCGTCCGCGTTCTCGACCAGCCCGTCGCCCGCGTCGTTCACCCAGGCCGCGCCTCGTCTCAGGTCGTCGCCGTGTTCGCCGACGAACTCGGCGAACGCCGACGCCAGTTCGTACGCCGCCTCCACCTCGCCGAGCGCCGCGGGCACCAGCTGCGCCACCGACAACCGCGCGGCCGCTTGATCAACAGCTGCCGCGCCCGTGTAGAACCCACCCGACGCGGCGCGCAACGCCGCGGGATCAACCTCATAACCGTCGGCCACGGAAGTGACCGTAACCCGGGGACGATGGGCATAGGGTGGTTCGACCAACACTCTGTGCGTACGGAAAGGACGAGAACAACGTGTGGACGGCCCGTAGGTGGACCGGTGTGTTCGCGCAGCAGGCGGGTCTGTTCCGCACCGCGATCGCCACGGGTGACCAGGCGGCGGACGTGCCGTCGTGCCCCGGCTGGACGTTCGCGGACCTGACCGTGCACGTGGCGCGGTTCCTGCACACGGCGACCCGCTACCTGACGAGCGGCTCGATCGTGGAGCTGAAGCCGCTGCCGGTGCGCAGGGACGTCGACCCGGTCGTCTACCTGGACGAACAGCTCGCGGCGGCGACGCAGGTGCTCAACAACACCTCCGGCAACCGTCCGGTGTGGACGTTCTCGCCCTCGGCGCCGGACCTCGCGTGGGTGTGGCACCGGCGGGTCGCGCACGAGCTGAACCTGCGCCGCTGGGACGCGCAGGCCGCGCTCCGCACCCTCACCCCGACCGACCGCGAGCAGGCCGCGGACGCGATCGACGAGCTGCTCGGCACGCTGCTCGCCGCGCGACTGCGCGGTGACTCCCCGCCGCGGTACCGGGGCACGGCGGTCGTGTCCTGCACCGACGGCCCGCAGGCCTGGTTCGTCCGGCTCGTGCCCGGCGAGGTGCCCGAGGTGCGGTCCGCCGACCGGAACGAGAAGGCCGACGCGCGACTGTCCAATCGCACCGCGAACGTCCTCTACCAGTTGCGCGGCCGGATGCAGCTCACCGGTGAGGGTGATCCCACCGTGTTGAAGGCGCTCCGGATGAGCTGAGCACGGTGTCCGATTTGGTCGCTGCGCTCCTCCGCTCAACCGCCGTCTGCCCTCGTCACGTGCTCGGCGCCGCGCGCCTGCGCGCGCTCCTCAGTCCGGACGGCTGCCGCGCCGTCGCTCCGCTCCCCCCGGGCACGACCTACACTGGGAAACACCTGACGCCGTTCAAGCGGGGAGTGCTCTCGGTGGTCACCGATCCGACCGTCACTGACCAGACCGACCGACCGGAACCAGAACCCCGAGAAGAATGCGGTGTGTTCGGGGTGTGGGCGAAGGGCGAGGAGGTCGCCAAGCTCACCTACTTCGGCCTCTACGCGCTGCAGCACCGGGGACAGGAGGCCGCGGGCATCTCGGTGTCCGACGGCGAGAAGATCGTCGTGTTCAAGGACCTCGGGCTCGTCTCGCAGGTGTTCGACGAGCAGGTGCTCGTCTCGCTGCAGGGGCACATCGCCGTCGGCCACTGCCGCTACTCCACCACCGGGTCCACGACCTGGGAGAACGCGCAGCCGACGTTCCGCACCACCGCCACCGGCAGCGGCCTGTCGCTCGGCCACAACGGCAACCTCGTCAACACGGCCGAGCTGCTCGACCGGGCCCGTGCGCTGGGCCTCGCCATGAACGGGACCAACGCCACCGGCGCCACCACCGACTCCGACCTGCTGACCGGGCTGCTCGCCGCGTCGGCCGCGGACATCGGGGTCGAGCAGGCCGCCATGAACCTGCTGCCCACCGTGAAGGGCGCGTTCTGCCTGGTCTTCGCGGACGAGTCGACGCTGTACGCGGCCCGCGACCCGCACGGCGTGCGCCCGCTCGTGCTCGGGCGGCTCGAGCGGGGCTGGGTCGTCGCGTCCGAGACCGCCGCGCTCGACATCGTCGGCGCGTCGTTCGTGCGCGAGGTCGAGCCGGGTGAGCTGCTCGCCATCGACGAGCACGGGCTGCGGTCCTCGCGGTTCGCGAACCCCGAGCCCAAGGGCTGCGTGTTCGAGTACGTCTACCTGGCCCGCCCGGACACCACGATCGCGGGCCGGGGCGTGCACGCGGCGCGCGTGGACATCGGCCGCAGGCTCGCCGAGGAGGCGCCGGTCGAGGCCGACCTGGTCATCCCGGTGCCGGAGTCCGGCACCCCGGCCGCCATCGGCTACGCGCAGGGCTCGGGCATCTCCTACGGGTCCGGCCTGGTCAAGAACGCGTACGTGGGCCGGACGTTCATCCAGCCCTCGCAGACCATCCGCCAGCTGGGCATCCGGCTGAAGCTGAACCCGCTGCGCGACGTGATCCGCGGCAAGCGCCTGGTCGTGGTGGACGACTCGATCGTGCGCGGCAACACCCAGCGCGCGCTGGTCCGCATGCTGCGCGAGGCGGGCGCGGTCGAGGTGCACGTCCGGATCGCGTCGCCGCCGGTGCGCTGGCCCTGCTTCTACGGCATCGACTTCGCCTCGCGTGCGGAACTCGTCGCGAACGGCCTCGACCTCGACGGGATCCGCCGTTCGATCGGCGCGGACTCGCTGGGTTACGTGTCGCTCGACGGCCTGGTCGCCGCGAGCGAACAGCCGCGCAGCAGGCTCTGCACCGCCTGCTTCGACGGCGACTACCCGATCCCGATCCCCGAGGAGGACCGGATCGGCAAGCACCTCCTGGAGAGCGTCGAGCGCGGGGTCGCGGGGTCCGCCGCCCCTGTCGTACCGGCGGGGTACGGTGCCTCGGACGCACTCCAGCGCCCCTGACCCGAACCCGGAGCCATGACCGAGACCAGCGCGACCCCCGACTCCCCGCACGCCACCTACGCGGCGGCGGGGGTGAACATCGAGGCAGGCGAGGAGGCGGTCGAGCAGCTCAAGCCGTTCGCCGAGAAGGCGACACGGCCGGAGGTGCTCGGCGGCATCGGCGGCTTCGCCGGGCTGTTCAAGCTCAAGCTGGACCGCTGGAAGGAGCCGGTACTCGCCTCGTCCACCGACGGCGTCGGCACCAAGATCGCGGTGGCCCAGGCGCTGGACGTGCACGACACGGTCGGCATCGACCTGGTCGCCATGGTCGTCGACGACCTGGTGGTGTGCGGGGCCGAGCCGCTGTTCCTGCAGGACTACATCGCGGTCGGCACGGTCGTGCCGGAGCGGATCGCGGCGCTGGTCAAGGGCATCTCGGAGGGCTGTGTACAGGCGGGCTGCGCGCTGCTCGGCGGTGAGACCGCGGAGCACCCCGGCCTCATGGCCGACGGAGCGTACGACCTGTCCGCCACCGGCGTCGGTGTGGTCGAGGCCGACCAGGTGCTCGGCCCGGAGCGGGTCCGGCCCGGGGACGTGCTGATCGCCATGGGCTCCTCCGGCCTGCACTCCAACGGGTACTCGCTGGCCAGGCACGTGCTGCTGGAGATCGGCCGGATGCCGCTGGAGGGCCAGGTCGAGGAGTTCGGCCGCACGCTCGGCGAGGAGCTGCTGGAGCCGACCCGCATCTACGCCAAGGACTGCCTGGCCGCGGCCGCCGAGGCCGACGTGCGCACGTTCGCGCACATCACCGGCGGTGGCATGGCCGCGAACGTGGCCCGCGTGATCCCGAAGGGCCTCTCGGCGCGGCTGGACCGCGGCACGTGGACGCCCGCGCCGGTGTTCTCCATGATCGCCCAGCGCGGCCGCGTCGAGCGGGCCGAGATGGAGAAGACGTTCAACATGGGTGTCGGCATGGTGGCCGTGGTGGCCGCCGACGACGCCGACCGGGTGATGGCCGTGCTCACGGCGCGGCACGTGCCCGCGTGGGTGCTCGGCGAGATCGCCCCGGCAGGCGACGACGGGGTGCGCGCCGAGCTGGTGGGCAACCACCCCAGGTTCTAGAAGCAACCGTTTCCGGCGCGCCGCCGTACCACCGGACGAGGATCGAGAGGAAAGCAACGGGCGTGCTGGCCGACCGCGACGCGGAGTTCGGGGAGTTCCTCGACAGCCGGGCAGCCGTCATGCGCCGGACCGCGTACCTGTTGTGCGGGGGTGACTGGCATCGCGCGGAGGACTTGGTGCAGGAAACGCTGACGAAGATCTACGTCGCCTGGCCCCGCATCCGCCGGGACGGCAGCGTCGACGCCTACTCCCGCAAGACCATGGTGCGGGCGGCGATCGACCAGTCCCGCCGCGCGTACCGCAGGCGTGAGTCGGTCGTCGAGGAGCTGCCCGAGGTCTCCGCCACCCCGCCCGCCGGCGTCGAGGACGCGGTGGACGTGCGGCGGGCCCTCGCCCAGCTGCCCGCGGGCCAGCGGGCCGTGGTGGTGCTGCGGTACTGGGAGGACCTGTCCGTCACCGAGACAGCGCAGGCGCTGGGCAAGAGCGAGGGCACGGTCAAGAGCCAGGCCGCGAAGGGCCTGGCCGCGCTGCGGCGGCTGCTCGGCACGGACGACCTGACCGAGGGGGTGCCGTGACCGACATCAAGGACCTCCTGTCCACGGCGATCGGCGACGACGAGCCCCCCATCGGCATCGACCGCGACGAGGTGTTCCGCGCCGGGCGGCAGCGGGTGCGCAGGCGCCGCGCGCTGGCCGCGGGCGGTGTCATGGCGGCGGTCGTCGCCGCGGTCGTGGGTGCCACCGTCCTCACCGACTTCGTCCAGACACCCCCGGAGGAGGTGCCGGCCGCCGAGGCGCCGCCCGCCCCGCCGGGCCCCGACCTGCCGCTGCCGATGAGCACGACGGTGATCGCGCCCCCGAACTCTGAGCAGCACGTGGCCGGGCTGACGGCCAAGCTCTACCACTCGGGGCTGTTGACGGTGGACATGGCGCGGCCGTGGCCGGGCCGGTCGGGTCCGCCGGGGTTCCGCGTCGAGAACGGCGAGTACCGGTACGAGGCCGACATCACCCGTTCGGGCCGGGTGGGCAGGCTGGAGGTGACGGTCGCCGCCGCGCCACCGAACAGCGCGGCGTCGTGTGCCGACCTCGGCGAGAAGTACGACAGCTGCACGGTCGCGCCCGGGTACGGGCAGCCGGTCGTGCAGGCGACGTGGAAGAACGCCGAGGGGGAACGGCGCAACCTGGTGGTGACCGTGCTGCCCGGTGGCACGAAGGTCGCCGCGCTGGTCAGCAACCTCTCCCGGCGCGACGCGGACCTGGGCAAGCCCGTGAGCGGCGGGACGACGCCGCTGGACGCGGGCGAACTGACGACGTTGGTCACGAAGTCGGGGTTCAGTGTCTGACCTGGAGGTTTCGCACGGTTTCGTGATCCCGGCGGCCGAGCTGCGGGAGCGGTTCTCGCGGTCGTCCGGTCCGGGCGGGCAGGGCGTGAACACGACGGACAGCCGGGTCGAGCTGTCGTGGGACGTGGCGGGTTCGCCGTCGGTGCCGGAATGGTTGCGGGACCGGCTCGTCGCCCGCCTCGGACGCCGCCTCGCCGGTGGCGTCCTGACCGTCGCCGTCAGCACGCAGCGGGCGCAGCTGGCCAACCGGGCGGAGGCCCGTGAACGGCTGGCGTCCATCCTGCGTGCCGCCGCCGCGCCGCCACCACCGAAGCGGAAGGCGACCAAGCCGTCGCGGGGCGCCAAGGAACGCAGGCTGGCGGAGAAGCGCCGCCGGTCGGAGACGAAACGGGGGCGGCGGGTCCGGCCGGACGAGTGAAACCGGCCCCGGCCGTCCTACGTGTGAAAGGGCATGACGGTCGACGCGCGGGCGGAGACCGCGGTCCGGCCGCGGCTCGAGGTGCTCGACGGCCTGCGGTTCGTGGCGGCGCTGGCGGTGGTGGCGTACCACTTCACCACCATGGACCGGGTGTGGGGCAGGCGCACCGACACGATCTTCCCCGACCAGACCGCCGCGTACGGCTGGCTCGGCGTGTACCTGTTCTTCCTGATCAGCGGCTTCGTCATCGGCATGAGCAGCTGGGGCCGCGGCCCTGGCGCGTTCCTGTGGTCGCGGGCCGAGCGCCTGTACCCGGCGTACTGGCTGTCCGTCGTGGCCATCGCGGTGGTCGCCGGGACGTTCGCGTGGGACACCGTGCTGGTCAACCTCACCATGTTCCAGGAGCCGCTCGGGTCGCCGCCGGTCGCGCAGGTGTACTGGACGTTGTGGGCGGAGCTGCGGTTCTACCTGCTGTTCCTGCTGGTCGTGTGGCGGGGGCTGACGTACCGGCGGGTGGTCGGGTTCTGCGTGGTGTGGCTCGCCGCGGTGACCGCGGTGAAGGCGTTCGTGGCCGACGGCACGCTGCTCCACGTCGTGCTGGTGACGGACTACGCGCCGATGTTCACCGGCGGGATCGCGTGCCACCTGATGTACCGGTTCCGGCCGGCACCCGTGACGTGGGCGATCGTGGTGGCGTCGTTCCTGCTCTCCGTGCCCGCGGCGCTGTACCGCACGGGGCTCGAGTCCTACCCCGGCGAGGAGCCGCCCGCCACGTGGCCCGCGATCCTGCTGCTGGCGGTCTGTTTCGCGGTGGTGCTGACGGTGGCGCTCGGCGGGTTGCGCTGGGTGCGGGGCCGCTGGCTGGTGGTCCTCGGCGCGACGTCCTACCCGCTGTACCTGCTGCACACCGACCTCGGCGGGCCGCTGCTGCGCCGGTGGCAGTGGACGGTGCCGCCGCCGTTGCTGGTGGTCGTGGTGTCGGGCGCGATGGTCCTGCTCGCGTGGCTGGTGCACCGGTACGTCGAACGACCGCTCCAGGCTCGTCTGCGTGCCTTCCGTTCGGTCAGGTCAGCCAGTAGTAGCGGCGTTCCGGGCGGCCGGTGCCGTAGCGGAGGCGGACCTCGGCCTGGCCGGTGGACACGAAGTGCTCGAGGTAGCGGCGGGCACTGACGCGGGAGATGTCCGTGCGTGCCGCGCACTCCGCCGCCGACACGTCGGCCGCCGACCGCAGGACCTCCTCGACCAGTGTCGCCGTCTCGCCGCTCAGGCCCTTCGGCAGCGCGCCTGCGCCGGACGGGCGGCCGCCGAACACCTGGTCCACATCGGACTGTCCGGCCTGCGACATGGCGCTCAGTTTCCGGTGCAGTGACGCGAAGTGCCGCAGCTGGTCGTACAGCGCGGCGTAGGTGAACGGCTTGATCAGGTAGTGCAGCACGCCGCCGCGCATGGCGGCCCGCACCGTCTCCACGTCGTTCGCCGCGCTGATCACGATCACGTCCGTGTCCGCGACCGTGCGCAGCTCCCGCAGCACCGACACGCCGTCGCGGTCGGGGAGGTAGATGTCCAGCAGCACCAGGTCCGGGCGCAGGTCCGCGACGGCCGCCAGCGCGTCGGCGCCCGTGTGGGCCACGCCGACCACCTCGAAGCCGGGCGTTCTGCCGACATATCCACTGTGGACCTTCGCGACCATGAAGTCGTCGTCCACCACCAGGACGCGGATCATGCGTGTACTCCAAGCCGTGCCGTGAACACCGCGCCGGACACCTCGACCGAACCGCCCCTGCGGCGGCACGTCTGCCTCGTCAGCGCGAGGCCGAGGCCGCGCTGCCCGCCTTCCTCGGCGGCCTTCGTGGTGAAGCCGCGGGTGAAGATCTCCTCGGCGAGGTCCGGCGCCACACCGGGCCCGGAGTCGGTGACCACCACGAGCACCTCGTCGTCGGTGTGCGTCAGGCCCACCTCGATCCAGCCGTTGCCGGGCAGCGCGTCGATCGCGTTGTCGACCAGGTTGCCCAGCACGGTGACCAGGTCCGCCGACAGCGACTCGTCGACCTCGCCGAGGTGGCTGCCCGGCGTCAGCCGCAGGCCGACGTTGCGCTCGGCCGCCACGCTGGCCTTCGCGATCAGCAGCGCGGCCACCGCGGAGTCGCCGACGCGTTCGCTCACCTCGGTGTGCCATGCCTCGCGGGTGTGGCTGACGCGGTCCACGTACCGGCGGACCTCGTCGTACTCGCCCAGCTCGATCAGCCCGGTGATGGTGTGCAGCCGGTTGGTGAACTCGTGCGCCTGCGCGCGCAACGCGTCGGTCGTGGAGCGGTTCGCGGCCAGTTCCTGTTGCAGCGTCACGAACTCCGTGCGGTCCCGCAGCGTCACCACCGAGCCGACCGCGGTGTCCCGGGACGAGATCGGCATCCGGTTCATGATCAGCACCCGGCCGCGCCGCAGCACGATCTGGTCGTTGCCCTCGACGCGGCCGGTGAGCACGTCGACGAGCCGGTCGTTCAGGTCGAGCTCGTGCACCGAGGCGCCGACGACGTCCTCCGGCAGCGACAGCAGCCGCCGCGCCTGGTCGTTGACCAGCGTGATGCGGTCCGCGGTGTCGAGGCCGACGACACCTTCGCGGATGCCGTGCAGCATGGCCTCGCGGTGCTCGACGAGGCCCGCGATCTCGCGTGGCTCCAGCCCGAACGTCTGCCGCTTCACCCGGCCCGCCAGCAGGAACGAGCCGACCACGCCGACCACGAGCGCGAGGCCGAGGATGGTCAGCGCCTCGCCGGGCGAGCTGACGATGCCCTCCAGGAACGTCGGGGTCGCCACGCCCGCGGCCACGACGCCGACCACCGTGCCCTGGTCGCTCATCACCGGCACGTGTGCGACGAGCGAGTCGCCGATGGTGCCCACCCAGGAGCGGCCCTGCCGGATCATGGAGTCGCCGACCGGCAGCTTCGTGCCGAGTTCGTCCGGGTTCTGCGAGGTCAGGATCGTCAGGTCCGGGCGGGCGATGGTCACGTACCCGGCGCCGGAGAGGTTGCGCGCACTGGTCGCGAAGGGCGGCAGCTGGTGGTAGCGCAGCGGGTCGGCGAGCGCCTCCCGCACGGTCAGCTGCGCCGCCACGTCCTCGGCGACCGACAGCACCCGGCGGCCCTCCACGTCCTCGAACGTCTTGTTGGACTGGATCGCGGAGAACGAGGCGACGGCCGCGAGCAGCGCGACGACGATCAGCAGCTGCCAGCCGAGCAGCTGCCGCGACAGCGGGCCGCGATCAGCCGTGACGACCTCCCTCGTGACCACAACGACCACAACGACCGCTGTGCGACTAAAGACGACAAGACGGTAACCCGGCGGCACCATGAGCACGCAAACACGACGAGCAGAGAGGCTCGCCTCATGCGTGCGAAACCCTGGACCGCGGCACTGGCCGCGCTCGCGGCGGTTCTGCTGATACCGCCGCTGATCTCCTCCGGCGCGGACGACGACGCCGGTGGCCAGGTCCGCGGCCTGCGGATCCTCGTGCCGAACACCCCGGGCGGCGGCTACGACATCACCGCCAGGACCGCCGCCAAGTCGGTGGAGGACGCCGGGCTCACCCGCAACGTCGAGGTGTTCAACCTGCCCGGCGCGGGCGGCACGGTCGGCCTCGGCCGTCTGGTCAACGAGGCGGGCAACGACAAGCTGGTCATGTCGATGGGCCTCGGCGTGGTCGGCAGTGTCCACACGAACCACTCGCCGTCGTCGCTGCAGGACACCACGCCGATCGCGAAGCTCATCGAGGAACCGGACATCGTGGTGGTGGCGAAGGACTCGCCGTACCAGGACGTCCAGCAGCTGATCGACGCGTGGCAGGCCGACCCGGGCGCGGTGCCGGTCGGCGGCGGGTCGTCACCCGGCGGTCCCGACCACCTCGCCCCGATGCTGTTCGCCAAGGCCATCGGGCTCGCACCGAAGGACGTGCGGTACGTGTCCTACGACGGCGGCGGGGAGCTGCTCGCGTCGGTGCTGGGCGGCAAGATCGCGTTCGGCGTCTCGGGGGTCGGCGAGTACCGCGACCAGATCGAGTCCGGTGACCTGCGGGTGCTCGCGGTGACCAGCGCGGAACGCGTCGACGGGCTGGACGCGCCGACGCTGAAGGAGTCCGGTGTGGACGTCGACTTCACGAACTGGCGCGGGATCGTCGCGCCACCGGGCATCTCGCAGAACGACACGGACCGGCTCGTGCGCCTGTTCACCGACCTGCAGGACACCCCGCAGTGGCAGGACGCGCTGGAGCGCAACGGGTGGACGCCCGCGTTCCAGCCGGGCGAGGAGTTCGGCGAGTTCCTGGCCGAGGAGAACGACCGGGTCGCCGGGGTGCTGACGGAGCTGGGGCTATGACCGCGACCTCGCTCCGGCAGGACCGCTCCGAGCTGGGCATCTGCGCGTTGCTCGCGGTGCTCGGCGTGCTGGTGCTGGTCGACGCGATCAACATCCCGACCGACTTCGCGCAGCGCGGGCCGGTCGGACCGAAGGCCGTGCCGGTGGTCGTCGGCGTGCTGCTGCTGGTGGTCGCCGTGCTGCTGGCACGGGACGTGCTGCGTGGCGGCCGCGGCGAGGCGGAGGGCGGCGAGGATGTCGACCTGTCCGCGCCGAGCGACTGGCGCACGGTGCTGTTGCTGTCGGCGGCGTTCCTCGCGAACGCGGCGCTGATCGGCGTCGTCGGGTTCCCCATCTCCGGCGCGATCCTGTTCTGGGGCGCGGCGTACGCGCTGGGGTCGCGGGCGTTCGTGCGTGACCCGTTGATCGCGGCGGCCATGTCGATCGTGACGTTCGTGCTGTTCGACCGCCTGCTGGGGGTGCCGTTGCCCGGCGGCCCGCTGATGGAGGTGTTCTGACGTGGACTCCTTGACACAGCTGATCGACGGGTTCGGCACCGCGCTCACGCCCATGCACCTGCTGCTGGCGGCCGTCGGCGTGCTGCTGGGCACGTTCATCGGCGTCCTGCCGGGCATCGGCCCGGCCATGGCGGTCGCGTTGCTGCTGCCCGTGACGTACGGGCTCGACCCGACCGCCGCGTTCATCATGTTCGCCGGCATCTACTACGGCGGCATGTTCGGTGGTTCCACCACGTCGATCCTGCTGAACACGCCGGGGGAGAGCGCGGCGGTGGTGACGGCCATCGAGGGCAACCAGATGGCGAAGCGCGGGCGCGGGTCGCAAGCGCTTGCCGCCGCGGCGATCGGGCACTTCGCCGGCGCGATGATCGGCACGATCGGCATCGTGCTGCTGGCCCCGTTCATCGCCGCGCACGCGGTCGACATCGGCGCGCCGGACTACTTCGCGATCATGATCCTGGCGTTCATCGGCGTCACGTCGGTGCTCGGCAAGTCGCGGATCCGCGGCTTCGCGTCACTGCTGATCGGTCTCACCATCGGTCTCGTCGGCCTGGACGAGATGACCGGCCAGTCCCGCCTGACGTTCGGGTCGCTGGAACTCGCCGACGGCATCGACGTCGTCATCGTCGCGGTCGGGTTGTTCGCGGTCGGCGAGTCGCTGTGGATCGCGTCGCGGCTGCGGCACGGCGGCGACGAGCCGATCCCGGTCGGCAGGCCGTGGCTGGGCCGCGAGGACCTGAAGCGCACGTGGAAGCCGTGGCTGCGCGGCCCGGTGATCGGCTTCCCGTTCGGCGCCATCCCGGCCGGTGGCGCGGAGATCCCGACGTTCCTGTCGTACGTCGCGGAGAAGCGGCTGTCGAAGCACCGCGACGAGTTCGGGTCGGGCGCCATCGAGGGCGTCGCGGGCCCGGAGTCGACGGCGTCCGCGTCGGCGTCGGGCACGCTGGTCACGATGCTGACGCTGGGCCTGCCGACGACCGCGACGGCGGCCGTGATGCTGGCGGCGTTCCAGCAGTACGGCATCCAGCCGGGCCCGCTGCTGTTCGAGCGCGAGGCGGACCTGGTGTGGGGCCTGATCGCGTCGCTGTTCGTCGGGACCGTGTTGTTGCTGGTCCTGAACCTGCCGCTGGCGCCGGTGTGGGCGAAGCTGCTGAAGATCCCGCGGCCGTACCTGTACGCGGGGATCCTCTTCTTCGCGTCGGTCGGGGCGTACGCGGTGAGCGGCCAGGTGGTGGACCTGATCGTGTTGTTCGTGATCGGCGTGCTCGGCTTCGCGATGCGCCGGTTCGGGTTGCCGATCCTGCCCGCGGTGATCGGCGTGATCCTCGGCCCGGCGGCGGAACAGCAGATGCGCAGGGCACTGCAGATCTCCGACGGTTCGCTGACGGGCCTGGTGAACACGACGTTCTCCGTGGTCGTGTACGTCATCGTGCTGGTGGTACTGGCGTGGCCGCTCGTCCGCCGGTTCACCCGCACACGGCAGCCGGTTGGGTGATTTACATCTTCGGCAGGGAACCTGACACTGTTTCACGTCCGGTTCCCTGCCCGGAGGTCAACGACGATGCGCCGGCTGGTCCTGCTCGTGTTCCCCGTTCTACTGGCTCTGTCGATACCGGGGGTGGCGTCCGCGGCCCCGGCGAAATACGTCGCGCTGGGCGACTCGGCGGCGTCCGGCCCGCTGATCCCGCTGCCGGACCTGTCGATGCCGGGCTGCTTCCGCTCCACGGCGAACTACCCGAAGCTGGCCGCGGCGCAGCTCGGGCTCGCCATCACGGACGTGACCTGCTCGGGCGCCGACACGAACGACATGTTCAACCCGCAGGAGACCGACCTGGGCACGGCGCCCCCGCAGCTCGACGCGCTGACCGCCGACACGTCGGTGGTGACGCTGCAGATCGGCGGCAACGACGCGGGCCTGGTCGGGTTGGCGGAGTCGTGCCTGAACGTGTGGCCGGAGTGGCTGTCGGGCGACTCGTGCGCCGACGAGTACACCGCGGGCGGCCGTGACGTGTACGGCGAGCGCGTGGCGGCGGTCCGCCCCCGCGTCGACGCCGTGCTCGCGGCGATCCACCAGCGCTCCCCGAACGCGAGGGTGTTCGTGGTGGGTTACACGACGTACCTGCCCCCGAACGGCTGCTACCCGCGCGTGCAGGTGTGGCCCCGCGACGCGAACTACATCCAGGCCAAGATCGACCAGCTGAACCAGGTCCTGGCCGACGCGTCGGCGGCAGGCGGTGCGACCTATGTGGACATTCGCACGCCGGGCATCGGCAAGGACGTGTGCAAGTCGGCGTCGGTGCGCTGGACGGAACCGTTCGTCCCGGAGAACGTGGCGGCACCCCTGCACCCGAACGCGACCGGCATGAAGGGCATGGCAGCGGTGGTAGCGGCGGCGATCGGGTAGCGGCTCGGCCGCCGGCCCCCGATTTCCAGCCTACGGCAAACCACCGACAACCAACCGGCGACGACGGCGGGTTGTCCACAGGTGGGCACGTTGTCCACAGCGCGCCCCACCACCGCCCGGATTGTCGGTGGTCGCCGTTACGCTGGATTCCGGGGGCCGGAGGCTGTCGGTGTCCACGGTGGGCGGGGTTGTCCACAACTTCGCCCGCAGCGCCCGGGATTGTCGGTCCACGCCACTACGCTGGATTCCGGGGGCCGGAGGCCGTCGGCGTCCACAGTGCTCGGCGTTGTCCACAGCTCCGCCCGGCGCGGCAGGGATTGTCGGTGCTGGCCGTTACGCTGGATTTCGGGGGCCGGAGGCCGTCCCTGTCCACAGTGGCCGGGGTTGTCCACTGCTCAGCCCGCAGCGGCCGGGATTGTCGGTGGTCGCCACTACGCTGGATTCCGGGGCCGGAGGCCGTCTGTGTCCACGGTGCTCGGTGTTGTCCACAGCTCCGCCCGCAGCGCCCAAAAATGTCGGTGCTCACCGCTAAGCTGGATTCCGGGGCCGGAGGCCGCCCGGATCATGGCGGCGGCCCCGTGGTGGCGCGAACCACCAACGTCGGCCGCACCACCAGCCGCGCGGGCGACGTCCGTTCCCCGCGCACCCGCGCGATCAACGCGGATGCCGCCAGCCGCCCCATCTCCTCGCGCGGCTGGTCGATCGTCGTGAGCCCGATGTGCCGCAACCCCGCCAGCCACGTGTTGTCGTACCCCACCACCGACACGTCCTCCGGCACCCGCAACCCGGCCTCGCCGAGCGCCGACAACACCCCCACCGCGTTGAGGTCGTTCGCGGCGAGAACCGCCGTGAACGGCTGCCGGAGCGCGCGCACCGCCGCCGCGCCCGCGGCTTCCGTGTACTCGCCATGAACCACCCGCGGCACCAGCCCGTGCCGCGCCATGGCGACCCGGTACCCCGTCCGCCGCGGCGCCGACTGCGATCCCGAACCGCCGTCGATGTGCACGATCTCCCGGTGCCCCAACGCCACCAGGTGGTCCACGGCCAGCGCGGACCCCGCGCGGCCGTCGTCGTTCACGGTGTCCACAGTGGACAAGCGGGACGACCGGGAGACCAGCACCAGCGGGATGTCCGCCGCCGCGGTGATCGCCGCCGACGGGACCACCGGGCCCAGCAGCGCGAGGCCCGCGGGCCGGAACGACTGCAACGACCGCAGCGCCTGCTGTTCCCGCGACGGGCTCCGCCCACCGGTGTTGATCACCAGCTCGAACCCGGCCGCGCGGGCCGCCGCGTCCAGACCGTCGACGACCTCCGCCCAGAACGGGTTGTGCAGGTCCGACACCATCACGCCCAGCACGTGCGACGTCCGCGACGCCAGCGAACGCGCCATGGCGTGCGGCGAGTACCCCAGCTCGGCCGCTGCCTCGAGCACCGCCGTGCGCCGGGTCGCGCTCACCTTCGGCGAGCCGCGCATCACCAGCGACACCAGCGCCCGGGACACACCCGCCCGCGCCGCGACGTCTTCCATCGTGGGCCGGGCCAACGCCGGGACCTCCTTGACACGACTGTGACGGCCATTACAGGATAGGCGAATTAGAGCGCTCCAACGCAAGGAGCAGTATGCGAATCGGGGTCGCAGGAGTCGGGCGGATCGGGACCATGCACGCGGCGAACCTGTCCGCGTTGTCCCAGGTCAGCGAGGTTGTGCTCTACGACCCGGTCGCCGGGCGGGCCGAACAGGCCGCCACGCTGCCGAAGTCCCGCGCGGTGCCGCGGCTCCAGGACCTCCTCGACGAGTGTGACGGGGTCCTCGTCGCCACCCCGACCGACACGCACCCGGCCCTGGTCCGTGCCTGCCTCGCCGCGCACACCCCGGTGCTGTGCGAGAAACCCGTCGCCGCCGACCTCGACGCGATGTCCGCGCTGGTCAACGAGATCGAGCACGCCGAGGTGCCCGTGCTCGTCGGTTTCCAGCGCCGCTTCGACCCGGCGATGACCGACCTGCACCGCCGCATCGCGGCGGGCGAGCTCGGCGCGATCTACCACGTCCGCGCCACCGGCTTCGACGCCCAGCCACCGGACTTCTCCTACCTGCCCGGCTCCGGCGGCATCTTCCGGGACCTGCTCATCCACGACCTCGACGCCGTGCCGTGGCTCGTCGGCGAGCCGGTCGTCGAGGTGTACGCGTCCGGCTCGGTCCTCGTCGACGACGCGTTCGCGGCCGCCGACGACGTGGACAACGCCGTGGTGCTGCTGAAGTTCGCGGGCGGCGCGCACGCCGTGCTCACCGCCGGGCGGCACGACCCGCTCGGCTACGACCACCGCATCGAGGTGCTCGGCGCACGGGACTCCGTCGCGGTCGGGCTCGACGACCGCACACCGCTGAACGGCACGGCGGACGCCTACTCCGGCTTCCCCGACCGGTTCCGCCACGCCTACCGCAACGAGATGCGGGTGTTCACCGACGTCGTCGCGGGCCGCGCGGAGAACCCGTCGCCCGCCCGCGACAGCCTCGTCAGCCTCCGGCTCGCCGAGGCGTGTGAACAGTCGCGCCGCACCGGGAAACCAGTGCGGACTCACCAGTGGAGCACAGCATGACGAAGGTCGCCGCGGCGCCGATCTCCTGGGGCGTCTGCGAAGTGCCGGGCTGGGGGCGGGTGCTGCCGCCGGAGACGGTGCTGGGCGAGATGGCCGCGCTCGGCATCACCGCGACCGAACTGGGCCCGCCGGGGTACCTGCCCGCCGCCGCGCCGGACCTCGTCGCGTCGCTGCGCGCGCACGGGCTCGGGCTGGTGGGCGGGTTCTTCGCCACCCCGCTGCACCACGGGTCCACTGTGGACGAGGCGGCGGCGGTGGCGGAACTGCTGGCCACGGCCGGCGCCGACGTGCTGGTCCTCGCCGCGGCCACCGGTCTCGACGGCTACGACGAGCGGCCCGCCCTGTCGGACCGGGAATGGGCGACGCTGGTCGACACCGCCGGGCAGATCGCGGAACGCGCCGCGGCCGTCGGGGTACGGACCGTGCTGCACCCGCACGTCGGCACGCACGTCGAGACGTACGCCGAGGTCGAGCGGTTCGTGCACGACTCGGACCTGCTGCTGTGCGTCGACACCGGGCACCTGCTGATCGGCGGCACCGACCCGGTCGACCTCGTGCGCCGCCACCCGAGCCGGGTCGGGCACGTGCACCTCAAGGACGTGCGCGAGGACCTCGCCGAGCGGGTGCGCACCGGCGCCACCACGTACACCCAGGCCGTCAAGGACGGCATCTACGTGCCGCTGGGCGCGGGGGACGTCGATCTCGCCGCCATGCTGAAGCTGTTGCGGGACAACGACTACGACGGCTGGTACGTGTTGGAGCAGGACACGGCCTTGCCAGACGACACCGCGAGCGACACGCTTCCCCGTGCGCACGCGAAGCAGAGCTTGGATCATCTGGCACGACTCATGGCCTAGAAACGGAGACAAGACAACGATGTCGACGACCTCCGCCCGGGCACGACGAGCGTTATGGGTGGCCGCCGCGGCCTTCCTGCTCGCCGCGTGCACCGGGCCGTCAGCGGACACCGGTCCGGAGGCACCGAAACAGGACAGCGGAGGCGTGGACACCACCGCGCCACTGGACTTCGCCGTGATCACGCACGGGAGCGAGGGCGACGCCTTCTGGAGCGTCGTGCAGAACGGCGCCCAGGACGCGGCCCGCGACCTCGGCGTGAAGGTCAGCTACCTCGCCGACGGCGACGCGGGCGCCCAGGCCAAGCTCATCGACAACGCCGTGGCGCAGGGGAAGACCGGCCTGGTCGTGTCGATGGCGAACCCGGACGCGCTCAAGTCGTCGATCGAGGCCGCCGTCCGCGCGGGCATCCCGGTGATCACGATCAACTCCGGCGCCGACCGCAGCACCGAGTTCGGCGCGCTCGCGCACGTCGGGCAGGACGAGACGGTCGCGGGTGAGGCCGCGGGCAAGCGCCTCAAGGACGAGGGCAAGACCAAGGTCCTGTGCGTGATCCACGAGGCGGGCAACTCCGGCCTCAACGACCGCTGTGACGGTGCCAAGCGGGGGTTCGGCGGGAACGTCACGAACCTGCAGGTCGACATCGCGAACCCGACCGACGCGGAGGCCCGCATCCGCGGCGCGCTGCAGACCGACTCGTCGATCGACGGCGTGCTGACGCTGAACTCGCAGGTCGCCGACCGTGCGGTCGCGGCGGCGGACGCGGCGGGCTCGTCGGCCGAGGTCGCCACGTTCGACCTCAACACCGACGTCGTGAAGTCGATCCAGGACGGCCGGATCCTGTTCGCCGTCGACCAGCAGCAGTACCAGCAGGGCTACCTGCCGATCGTGATGCTGAAGCTGTACCGCGAGAACGGCAACACCCTCGGCGGCGGGCAGCCGGTGTTCACCGGGCCCGGGTTCGTCGACAAGTCGAACGCCGACCAGGTCGAGACCTACACCGAGCGGGGGACGCGATGACCGCCACGACCGTCGACGAGCGGGTCGCGCAGAACCACCTCGCGCAGCGGCTGGTGGTCCGGCCCGAGATCGGCGCGCTTCTGGGCGCGCTGGTGGTGTTCCTGTTCTTCTCGATCGTGACCGAGAAGTTCCTGACCATGGGCGGCGTCGCCACCTGGCTGGACGACTCGGCGACGCTGGGGATCATGGCGGTCGCGGTGGCGCTGCTGATGATCGGCGGCGAGTTCGACCTGTCCGCCGGCGTGATGACCGCGTCGACCGCGCTGGTCACGGCCATCTTCGCCACGCAGGTCGGGCTGAACGTGTGGCTCGCGCTGCTGCTGTCGCTGATCTTCGCGCTGGGTGTCGGCGCGCTGAACGGGTGGCTCGTGGTGCGGACCGGGCTGCCGAGCTTCATCGTCACGCTCGGTACCTTCCTCGCCCTGCAAGGCCTAAACCTGGGTGTCACCCGGTTGGTGACGAACAGCGTGCAGGTCTCCGGGATGCGCAGGGCCGACGGCTACGAGTCGACCGGGTTCGTGTTCGCGTCCACGTTCCAGATCGGCGACACGTCGTTCCGGATCTCGATCATCTGGTGGCTCGGGTTCGCCGCGCTCGCCGCGTACGTGCTGGTGCGCACGAAGTTCGGCAACTGGATCTTCGCGGTCGGCGGCTCGGCGCCCAGCGCGCGGGCGGTCGGCGTGCCGGTGGCGCGGACGAAGGTCCTGCTGTTCATGACGACCGCGGCCGCCGCCTGGCTGGTCGGGTCGATCAACATCCTGCGCTACACGACCGCGCAGGCCAACGAGGGCATCGGCCTGGAGTTCCAGTACATCATCGCGGCGGTGATCGGCGGGTGCCTGCTGACCGGCGGGTTCGGGTCGGCCATCGGCGCCGCGATCGGCGCGCTGATCTTCGGCATGGCCCGGCAGGGCATCGTGTTCGCGAACTGGAACTCCGACTGGTTCATGCTCTTCCTCGGCATCATGCTGCTCGGCGCGGTGCTGGTGAACAACACCTTCCGGCGGCGAGCAGAGAGGGTCCGGCGATGACCGCGCTCATCGAGGCCGACGGGATCGGCAAGAACTACGGCAGTGTGCTCGCGCTGCGGGACGTGTCCACAGTGGTCAACGCGGGTGAGGTCACCTGCGTGCTCGGCGACAACGGGGCAGGCAAGTCGACGCTCATCAAGGTGCTGGCGGGGGTGCACCAGCACGACCGAGGGCAGCTCGTGGTGAACGGCACGCCGACCCGGTTCACCTCGCCACGCGACGCGCTCGACGCCGGGATCGCGACCGTCTACCAGGACCTCGCGGTGGTGCCGCTGATGTCGGTGTGGCGGAACTTCTTCCTCGGCTCGGAGCCGACGGTCGGCGCCGGGCCGTTCCAGCGGCTCGACCGCAAGCGCGGCAGGCAGATCGCGCGGGACGCGCTCGCGGACCTGGGCATCGACCTGCGGGACGTGGAGCAGCCGGTCGGCACGCTGTCCGGCGGCGAGCGGCAGTGCGTGGCGATCGCGCGTGCCATCCACTTCGGCGCGAAGGTGCTGATCCTCGACGAGCCGACCGCCGCGCTCGGCGTGAAGCAGTCCGGGATGGTGCTGCGGTACGTGGCGCAGGCGCGGGACCGCGGGCTGGGGATCGTGCTGGTCACCCACAACCCGCACCACGCGTACCCGGTCGGCAACCGGTTCCTGCTGCTCAAGCGCGGGGCGAGCCTCGGCTCGATGGAGAAGTCGGAGATCACCATCGACGAGCTGACCCGCCAGATGGCCGGCGGCGCCGAACTGGAGGCCCTGGAACACGAGTTGCGGGAGGTATCGAGCTAGATGCGCGTGACAGAGCGGCTGACGACGGCTCAGGCTCTGGTTCGCTGGCTGTCGGCCCAGCGGACCGAGCTGATGGACGGGACCGAGGCGCCGCTCTTCGCGGGCGTGTTCGCGATCTTCGGGCACGGGAACGTGCTCGGCCTGGGCACCGCCCTCGCCGAGCACGACCTCCCGGTGTGGCGCGGGCAGAACGAGCAGGGCATGGCGCTCGCCGCCGTCGGTCTGGCGAAGGCCACCCATCGGCGGCAGGTCGGCGTCGCCACGTCGTCGATCGGCCCCGGCGCGTTGAACATGGTCACCGCGGCCGGAGTCGCGCACGCCAACCGCCTGCCGCTGCTGCTCCTTCCGGGCGACACGTTCGTCAACCGGGCGCCGGACCCCGTACTGCAACAGGTGGAGCACTTCGGCGACGGCACGGCGACCGTCAACGACGCGTTTCGTGCCGTCAGCCGCTACTTCGACCGCATCACGCGGCCGGAACAGCTGCTGTCGGCGCTGCCGCAGGTCGCCAGGGTGCTCACCGACCCGGCCGACTGCGGACCGGTCACGCTCGCGCTGCCGCAGGACGTGCAGGCGGAGGCGTTCGACTTCCCGTCGTCGCTGTTCGACCCGGTCGTGCACCGGCCGCAGCGCCCGAGGGCGGACCAGCGGACGTTGTCGCACGCGTCGAACCTGCTGAGGGCGAGCCGCCGCCCGCTCATGGTGCTCGGCGGTGGCGTCCGGTACTCGGGTGCCGGCCGGGTGGCGCTGGCGTTCGCGGAGCGCCACGGTGTGCCGGTCACGGAGACCACAGCGGGCCGCACCCTGGTGCCGCACGACCACCCGCTGTACACGGGCCCGCTCGGCATCACCGGCTCGGCGTCGGCGAACGCCATGGCGGCGGACGCCGACCTCGTGCTCGCGGTGGGCACCCGCCTGCAGGACTTCACGACCGCGTCCTGGTCGGTGTTCTCCCCGGACGTGCGCTTGGTGAGCATCAACACAGCCCGCTTCGACGCGGTCAAGCACGGCGGTCTCGCGGTGGTCGGCGACGCCCGCGAGACGCTCGGCGAGCTGGACGTCGACCCGTGGCCGGTCGACCGGAACTGGACCACGAGGGCGTTCGTCGAGCGCTCCCGCTGGGACGACTACATCACCGGGCTGCGGGCGCCCTCTGCCGGTCTGCCGACGTACGCGCAGGTGGTGGGGGTCGTGAACGACGCGGCCGAGCCCGGCGACTACGTGATGACCGCGTCCGGTGGCCTGCCCGGCGAGCTGATCGGCGGCTGGCGCGCGTCCCACCCCGGCATGGACGTCGAGTACGGCTTCTCATGCATGGGGTACGAGCTGGCCGGTGCGTGGGGTGCGGCCATCGCCACCACGGACGGTGTCGTGACCACCCTGCTCGGCGACGGCTCGTACCTGATGCTCAACTCGGAGCTGTACTCGGCCGCGTTCGCCGGGCACGGGTTCGTGGCCGTGGTCTGCGACAACGACGGCTACGCCGTCATCGACCGGTTGCAGAGGGGGAACGGCGGGTCGGCGTTCAACAACATGTACGCCGACTGCCGCTCACCTCATGCGCAACCGCCCAGGGTGGACTTCGCGTCACACGCCGCAGCACTGGGCTGCGCCGTGCTCACGGTCGACAAGCTCGACGGCCTCGCCGCCGCGTACGCACAGGCCCGCACGCACGCGCGGGCAGGTACCCCCGCGGTCGTGGTGATCCGCACGCATCCTTCGTCATGGACGGACGCCGGTGCCTGGTGGGAGGTGGGCGTGCCGGAGGTCTCGACCAGGGCCGAGATCGCCGACGCGCGAGCGGTGTCGGACAAGGCCAAGAGCAGCCAGGTCCGCTACCTCACACATCCCTGAGGCGCGCGACGTCAACGACGGTATTCGTCGTCGTCGTAATCGTCGTCGTCGAAGGCCTCGTCGCCGTTGCCGCCCTCTGAGGACTTGCCGCCGGACAGCTCTCGCTGCAGCGCCTCGAAGTCCGTCTGGGGAGTGCTGTATTTGAGCTCTCGGGCTACCTTGGTCTGCTTAGCCTTCGCCCGGCCGCGCCCCATGGCTCGACCCCCTCGCACAAGTGCGGGGCGGCCGGGGGAAACGGCGGCCCCGCTGATCTCGACAACTGGTTCCTGGTAACTACCGTACCGTGCCGAGGGGGTTCAGTGCGAAGGGGCACGGCGTTCGAGTGCCGACTGATCGCGTTCGGCAGAACCGTGAAACCATGCCAACCGTGCCACGACCGTTCGTCGCCTACCTCCGGGTGTACGAACCGTTGTCAGCATTCGACTCGGACGTAGCCGACCGCCTGCGAGAAGCGGTACAAAACGGACAGTTGGACTACGCGTCGGTCGCGGAGCGCGAGCGGGACCTGTGGTTCAGATCACAGCTGTCCCAGCCGCCGACGCTGCTGCCGGGCGAGCTGGCGAACGGTTCGCCGTCCCCGCGCGCCCAGCGCGAGGTGCTGGTGCTCGACCCGGCCGAGGTCCCGGGTTCGGTGGGCGAGGGTCCGCTCGTCTGCCCGCTGGACATCCGCGCCCGGTCCGCGGCCGCGCTCGTGGGTTTCCTGTCCACCGCCCACCCGGCCCTGCGGACGATGGCGCTGACCGCGAACCCCGACAACGTGCGCGAGAAGGCGACACGGGTCCTGGCCGAGCTGCCGAGCGGCGCCGTGCACATCGTGTCGACGACGTGGACCGTGCCACTGCCGTGGTTCACGCTGGTCGACCCGGCGGCCCGCCACATCGTCCTCGCGCCGCAGGACGACCCGCGCAGGCAGGTGTGCTGGCGAGTCGCGATGAGCGACGCACGGGAACGGGTCGCGAAGGCCCACGAGCTGGCGGCCGAGGCACTGGGCGACCAGGGCCCGACGAAGGTCCTGGAGGACACGGGCCGCTGGCTGGAGCACTTCGCGGAGGACTCGGCGGTCGAGCTGGACTACGGCGGCCTGGTGCAGCTCCTGACCGACGAGGAACTGCAGGAGGACACGTCGGCCGCGGACGTGAACGCGATCGTCGACGCGCTGGAGCGGGAGGACGTCGAGGAGATCGCGTCCCGCTTCGAGAAACTGCGCGACTTCTGGGGCGAACTCGCCGTCCGCGAACGCTTCAACTGAGCGCGGCGCGGCCTCCGGCCCCCGGTCACCATTCTCCCACGCGCCACCGACATTCCTGGCCGCTCACGGGCGGGTTGTCCACAGGTGGGGTGGTTGTCCACAGCCTAGATCGACTTCCGTCCCCCTGTCGGTGGTCACCGGTAGACTGGACAGCGGGGTGCCCCCGGGAGTGGTGGGGGCTGCCCGTATGTACTGGGTGGGGCGTTTTCGCTGGTCAGTGCCGTTGTGGCGGTTTGTGTTCCCGGGTTTGGTGGTTGGCCTTGCGCGGGGTTCCCTCCGGGGGGTCCTCGCCGGACGGGCTGGTCTCCGGGATGGCGGGGGTCTTGCACGGGGTTGGTTTGGCAAGGACTGCTGTTGAGTGGTCTGCCTGCCATCCCGTCGACCTCCCGGAGGGCTATCACACCGCGTCAAGGGGCCCGGGCGGCTCAGGCACGGGGCTGGGTGGGGCATCCGGCCCCCTTGACACGGTGTGATCGGGCTTCGCCAGGTCGACGGGATGGCAGGCACCCCTCAAGGGGTGATGGGGGCTTTCGCCCCGCTTCGCGGGATCCGGGCATGCCGGGGTCGGCTCCCGCCAGGAGACGCGACTCTGGACGGAACCCTCCGGACTCGGATGGGGCCGCATCGCGCGCGAGCGGCCCGGCTTCGTGTCTTGAACGCGCCTTTCAGGGCGCGGCGCGCTGCGGACGCGGGGTGCGGGACGCGGCCTGTGGATGGATCCGCCGGTTTTGTCGGTGCCCGTCGTTACGCTGGATTCCGGGGGCCGGAGGCCGGCCCGTCGTCGCCGCGTTCGGCGGCCAGCAGGGTGTCCACCGAGGCGCTGCCCGCTCGGTAGCGCGCCCCGATCTCGTCGTTCAGCAGGTCGACGACCTTCTGCACCTCGCGCCGCCGCTGTGAGACCGACTCCTCCTCCGCCGCGTACGTCCGCAGCGCCAGGTCGAGCCGCTCGTCCGGCAGCGACGCCACGTCCGACAGGTCGGCGTCGGACACCAGTGCCTCGACGTGCCTGCGGTGCGCCTCCGCGCGTGACGGCTCCAGCGTCTGGTGCCGGCCCGAGCCGGACGGGGCCGGGCCGACCACGTTGTCCGACAGGATCTCCACCAGCCGCTCCACGACCGAGCTGGACCCGCCCTCGCGCCGTCGCTTCTGCTCGGCCTTGACGATGTCGATCCGCCCGTGGAGCAGCCTGCGCAGGTACGACAGGTCGGTCTCCTCCTGGGCGGCCTCGTCCCGGCGCTCGCGCACCTCGGCGAGGTCGAGCCCACCGAGGTCCCGCACATACTCCGGCGCGAGCACACGGTCGATACGCCGGCGTCCACCGGGACGGACTTCGATCACGTGCCTATCCTCCGGTACGCGGCCCGTTGCCGCCAACCTCGTGAGTCAGTTGCTTTGGGCAACCTTCAACAGGGTACGTACTTCGGCCACCGGCATCGGTGGGCGTTGTGCGATCTTGGCCAGGCCGGCCGCCCGCGCGACCAGTTGGGCGTTGTCCCGCACCCGTTCGCCACGGGCGTAGGAAATGGTGTCCTCCATGCCGACCCGCAGGTGCCCGCCCGCGGACAGCGACGCCAGCATCACCGGGATCGACGTGCGGCCGATGCCCGTCGCCGAGAAGGTCGCGCCGTCCGGGATCATGCGCAGCGCGGCGACCAGCGTCTCCGCGTCGCCCGGCATGCCACCCGGGACACCCATGACCAGGTCGACGTGCACGTGTCCGCCCGCGGGCAGCCCGTGCTGGTCGAGGAGCCGGTGCAGGCTGGCGAGCTGGCCGAGGTCGAAGATCTCGTACTCGGGCACGATGCCGCGTTCCTGCATCCGCTTGTGCAGCTCGACGATGAACTCCCAGCGGTTCATGAACACGTCGTCGCCGAAGTTGACGGTGCCCATCGTGCAGCTGGCGGAGTCGGGCATGGCGTCGAGCACGCGGAGGCGGTCCTCCTCGGGGTCGGTCACGGCGCCGCCGGTGGACAGCTGGACGATCAGCGAGGTCTCTTCACGCAACGCGGCGACGGTGTCCTTCAGCCGCTGCGGGTCGAGCGTCGGCTTGGCGTCCGCGTCCCGGATGTGCACGTGGATCATCGCGGCGCCGACGCGCTCGCAGTCCTGCGCGGTGCGCACCAGCTCCTCGAGGGTGACGGGGAGGTTGGGGACGTCGGACTTGGCGTGCTCCGCGCCGGTGGGCGCGACGGTGATCAGGGTGCCGGTGGACATGGCCGCGATCGTATGCGCAACCGGGGCCCGGCCCCACCCTCGAATCGGCTCGATCACCGCCGGGGGTGACCCTCGAGCACGACCCACACGGTCCGAGGGGTCAACAAACCACCGCTGACCTGCGAAAACGGCGTGAAACCGCGCCCCCCGGTACGTACGTGAACCCCCACCCATTCCCGGGGGCCACCCGCCATGCCAGTCTACCGGTGTCCACCGACAATTCCCGGGCGCGGCGCGAAACTGTGGATAACTGAGCGACCTGTGGACAACTCAGCCGCGTAGACGGCGGGCCGCTTCCCGGCCCAGTCCGGGTGTCGCCTCCGGGATGGCGTCCGGGTCGATGGCGGCCTGCACCACGCGGTCCTCGGCGCCGGCCAGCAGTTCCGCGTCCAGCGGCACGGAGTACTTCACCAGCGCCAGCGCGATCGGCCCCAGCTCGTGGTGGCGCACCACCGTTCCGACCCGCCCGACGGTCCGCTCACCCAGCACCACCGGGTCCCCGGTCTCGGGCAGCACCTCCGGCGACCCGTCCAGGTGCAGCAACAGCATCCGCCGCGGCGGGCGGCCGACGTTGTGCACCTTCGCGACCGTCTCCTGACCCCGGTAGCAGCCCTTCGCGACGTGCGCGGCCACGTGCACCCAGCCGACCTCGTGCGGGATCGTGCGGTCGTCGGTGTCGACGTCCATGCGCGGGCGCGCGGCCTCGACCCGGAACGCCTCGTAACCCCAGCTGCCCATCGGGCGCGCACCGGCCGCCGTCAGCCGGGTCCACCAGTCGTCGCGCGCTTCCCGTGGCACCAGCAGGTCCACGCCGAGCGCGCCGCGCCGGACGATCACGTCCGAGCCCGCGGCCACCCCGGACGTCACCGGCAGGCCCACTGCCGCCAGCACCTCGTCCGCCGACGGTCCCAGCAGCGTCAGCACCGCCCGCTCGGCCGTCGCGTCGCGCAGTTCGACCTTCGACCAGAACACCATCGACTCGAGGTACTCCAGCAGCGTCTGCCGGCCGCCCCGTGCGCCGGTCGCGTGCGCGCCTGGGTCGGTGTCGAGCCAGACGGTGCCGTCGAGGTGCGCGACCTCCATGTGCGTGTCGACGCGGCCCTGGCTGTCGAGCACGAGCGCCTCGGTGGCGGCGCCGTCGGGCAGGTCGGTCATGTGCTGGGAGATCACCAGGTGCAGCCACGACAGGCGCTCCGGGCCGGTGACCGCGATGACCTCGCGGTTGGACCGGTCGACCACGGCCACCTTGCGCGCCGCGGCCCGCTGCTCGGCGAACGGGTCGCCGTAGTGCCACGGGACGCCCGCGTCCGGTGAACCTTCCGGGGCCTCTACCGCGGTCATCGGATCTCCTCCTGGCAGTTCTCGCACACGCCGGACAGCGCGAGGTGGCTCGCATCAAGTACGAACCCGAACCGGTCGCGGAGTGTTCCGCGCAGGTCGTCCATCACCTCGCACGGCACCTCCAGCACCCGGTCGCAGCGGTGGCAGACGAGGTGGACGTGCTTGTGGTCGTGCACGGAGTAGTTCGGGGCGCCGTGGCCGAGGTGGGTGTGCCGCACGACGCCGAGCGACTCCAGCAGTTCGAGCGTCCGGTAGACGGTGGTGATGTTGACCGTCGGCGTGCTGCGCTGCACGTGCTGGCAGACCTGTTCCGGGGTGGCGTGCTCCAGTTCGAGCAGCGCGTCGAGCACGAGCTGGCGCTGCGGTGTCATCCGCATGCCCCGCTCGTGCAGCGTTGCCCTCAGCTGCGCGCGTTCCTCCTGGATGTTGGTCTCCACAACGACGATCGTAGGCCCGCGTAGGCTCTTCGCATGCGCGTGCTGGCGATGCTCGACGGAACGATCACCGACCCCGAGACCCCGGTGCTCCGGGTCGACGACCTCGGTGTCACCCGGGGCGACGGCGTCTTCGAGACGATCCTCGTGGTCGACGGCAAGCCCCGCGAGCTGGGCCCGCACCTGGACCGCCTGGCGCGGTCCGCCGCCATGCTGCAGCTGCCCGAGCCCGACCGGGCCGCGTGGGAGCGCTGCGTGCAGGTCGTGCTGGACAACTGGCGGGGCCCGAGCGAGATGGCGCTCAAGCTCGTCTACACGCGCGGCCCCGAGTTCGGCGACGGCACGCCGACCGGGTACGCCATGGGCCTGCCGATCGGCGCGAAGGTGCTCGCCGCCCGCGAGGCCGGGGTCGCCGCGGTCCTGCTGGAACGCGGCTACGACCCGGAGATCGTGGAGCGCGCGCCGTGGCTGCTGCTCGGCGCGAAGTCGTTGTCGTACGCGGTGAACATGGCCGCGATCCGGCACGCCGAGTCGCTCGGCGCCGCCGAGGTGATCTTCACGGCGGCGGACGGTTCGGTGCTGGAGGGGCCGACGTCGACGGTCGTCATCGCGTCCGGCCGGACGCTGCGCACCACCCCGCCGTCGAGCGGCATCCTGAAGGGCACCACGCAGGGCGCGTTGTTCCGCGCCGCCGAGCGCGCGGGCTGGGTGACGAAGGTCGAGCCGATCACGGTGGCCGAGCTGAAGGACGCGGAGGCCGTGTTCCTGGCGTCGAGCGTCCGCAAGATCACCCGCGTGCACACCCTCGACGGCGTCGCCCTGCCCGACACGTCGACGCTGCACCGGGAACTGACGGCGTTGTACGAGTCCGAGTACTGAGTCCGCCTTTTCGGGCACTCACGGAATATCCGTCGCGTGCGACTTTCCTTGCACGCGCGTTTTTGGCGCGCGCCAGAACCGGGTGACGGCGCCGGCCTCGAGCCGAAGGAGAAGAAGCTCTCCCGCACCGAGGCGGGTGACCAGCGATGACCACCGCGAAGAAGGTCATCGACATCGCCAAGGGCCAGATCGGTTACAACGGCACCGGCTCGAGCGACAACCCGTCCAGCAAATTCGGGAAGTTCTACGGCATCGACCCCGGGCACTGGTGCGCGATGTTCGTTTCCTGGTGTTTCCACCAGGCCGGCGCACCGCTGCACATCGAAACCGCAAAAGGATTCGCGTTGGTCGCCGCGGGCCACGCGTTCTTCGTCTGGGAGCACCGGCTCTTCGGGGCGGGACACCACGCCGCGTCCCGGTGATCTGGTGTTCTTCAAGTTCAGCACCGGCAAACCACGTCGGCATCGTCGAGTCGGCGTCGTCACCGCAGTCGATCGTGTCGATCCAGGGCAACACGAACGACGCCGCGCAGGACGGGCGACTGCCGCGGCGTTCCTCGGGAACGCGGCCCGCTACCCGGAGATCATGTCGCTCAACGGGCTGACGACCACGGTCCTCCAGCCGGGGATGAAGTTGAAGATCCCCGGCATGGCCAAGCCGACGGCGAAAGCGACGGCGACGGGCCAGGTGCTCAAGATCCCCGCCCGTTAAGCAGTGGAGTCCGCGCACCGGCCCGGGCACCATGAGGGGATGGTGCTTCCCGCCGGACACACAGCCCGTGCGCCACGCGCCGACGACGCGGACGTGCGTGCCCTGTACGAACTCGTGCGCGACTACACGACCGTCGTCACGGGCGCCGCCGACTACACCGTCGACGACGCCCGTGACGAGCTGACCGAGCACGGCTTCGACCCCGAACTGGACGGCCGGTTCGTCCTCGACGCCGGTGGCCGCCTGGTCGGCAACGCCTTCGTGCACCGCAAGGGCGACAGCGACCTGGTCGACGTGGACGTCGTCGCGCAGGGCGACGAGGTCCGCGCGTGGCTGGTCGGCTGGGCGCTGGCGCGTGCCAAGGACACCGGGCGCGCCGCGGGCCACCACGAGATCACCGTCGGCCACGGCTGCTACCGCACCGACGGACCGCTGCGGAAAACCCTTGCCGAGCACGGTTTCCAGGTCGCGACGATCTACCACCGGCTGCGGATCGACCACGTCGGCCCGTACCCGCCTCCGTCGCCACCGGACGGCGTCGTGCTGCGCGTCGCCGGGGACGACGACGTCCGCCGCGCCGTCCACGAGGTGTACACGACCGCGTTCGCCGACCACTACGGGTTCACCGCCGAGCCGTACGCGGACTGGGCGGAACGCCATGAGCGCAGGCCCGCGTTCACCTGGTCGACGATGTGGCTGGCGGAGCTGGACGGTAAACCGGCCGGCATGCTCGAGTGCGACGACCGGTTCGCCGAGGAGGACAGCGGCTACGTCGCCGAACTCGGCGTGGTGCCCTCGGCGCGGGGGCGGGGCATCGCGAAGTTCTTGCTGCGCCACGCTTTCGCCGTCGACACCGCGGCGGGCCGCACGGGCACGTTGCTGCACGTGGACACCGACAACGTCACCCCGGCACTGGACCTCTACGAGTCGGTCGGCATGCGCGCGGTGCTCGTGATCGACGCGTGGCGGACCGTCGTCCCGGTCTGATGCGCGGCACGACCGTGCCGCCAGGCACGCCCGCACCCGGCGGTGACCTCCCCATGCACCGCCTCGAGGTGCCGCTGCCCGCGACGCTGCCGTTCGCCGTCGGCACGTTCGACACGATCGGGCCGCTGTCCCGCGCGTCCTTCCCGCACCGGCACACGTTCCACGAGATCGTGCACGTCACCGCGGGCACCGGCACCCATGTCGTCGACCTGGTCCGCGCCGAGCTGCGGCCGCCGCACCTGTGCGTGATCGCGCCCGGCCAGGTGCACCACTGGGCGGGCACGCGGGGCCTGACCGGGCACGTGCTCCTGTTCACCGAGGACTTCCTGCTCGACCCGGCCGACCGGACGCTGCTGCGCAGGCTCAGCGGCCGCCCGCTGCTCGCGCTGGACGAACGTGCCGACGCCGCGACCGGCCGGGTGATCGCCGAGATGCTGGCGGAGTGCGCGGCGGAGCGGGACGCGTCGGTGCTGCGGGCGTTGCTGCACGTCCTGGTCGTGCGCGCCGCCCGGTTCGCGGGCGCGGCGGACCCGCCGAGGCCGGGCACGGTCGCGGAGGAGTTCACGCGCCTGACCGCCCGCCCCGGCTCCGAGTGGTCGGTGCGCGCGTACGCGGAACGCATCGGCGTGACCCCGGGACACCTCACCGAGGCGGTCAAGGCCGCGACGGGACGGCCGGCGTCGGCCCTGGTGCGGGAGGCGCGGATCCGCGAGGCGAAGCGACTGCTCACCGGCACCACGCTGACCGTCCGGCAGGTCGCGGCGCGCGTCGGGTTCGGCGATCCCGCGTACTTCTGCCGGTTCTTCCGCCGGGAGACCGGCCTGAGCCCCGGCCGTTTCCGGGAGAATCACCACGAAGGGCGGGATTAGTCCATCGTCGTGGCGGTGGCCGGTGCTTACGTTCGGTGCATGGACAACGACTCTCCGCTCGTATCCCGCAAGACCGTCCTCCGCGCCGCTCTGGTCGCCGTGCCCGCCGCGCTGGTCGCGACGCCGGCACTGGCCCGCACCCGCACCGGCACCCTCGACCCGACCCCGATGTGCGACGACGGTGACGACCCGACCCCGCCACAGATGGAAGGCCCGTACTTCAAGCCGAACTCGCCACAGCGCACCGACATCGTGCCGCCGGGCGCGGCGGGCGTGCGGCTGACCGTCAGCGGTTACGTGTTCGGGCTGACGTGCCAGCCGCTGGGCGGCGTGCTGCTGGACTTCTGGCAGGCGGACAACAACGGCGCTTACGACAACACGACGTACCGCTTCCGCGGCCACCAGTACACCGACGCACAGGGCCGGTTCGTGCTGTCCACCATCGTGCCCGGCCTCTACCCGGGCCGTACGAGACACATCCACGTCAAGGCACAGGCCCCCGGCAAGCCGGTGCTCACCACCCAGCTGTACTTCCCCGGCGAGCCGCGCAACAACACCGACCCGCTGTTCGACCCACGCCTGCTGATGACCGTGCACGACGTCCCGGGCGGCCGCACGGCGGCGTTCGACTTCGTGCTGGACGTGGCCGGGTCGGGTGGCCCCGGCGGCGGAACGTGGGCGGCGGGCACCGCGTACACCGCGGGCGCGAAGGTCACCTACGGCGGCCGCGAGTACGTCTGCCTGCAGGCCCACACCGCACAACCGGGCTGGGAACCCCCGAACGCCCCAGCCCTGTGGCGAGCAGCCTGACCAGCGCCGTCGCCGACTTGTCTGGCCCGCGACATCCGGTGTGCCTGATATAGTGGTGGCGCCGAGGCCCTGTAGGCCGAGGAAGTGGGCCCGTGGTGCGTCCGGACGGTCGTGTCACGGGCTTTGCGCTGTCCAGGGGTTCATCCGAGATCGACGACCGTGCTCACGACGGGGTCGATCCGCTTGCGCCACTCGCGCCCCGCCCCGAAACACCACGCCACGACGTCGGCGATCCACAGGAGCGACTCGCTGGTGCTGTCGACGTGCTCGTACACGAGCCGGCTGGTGCTCGGCTGCGCACCGAGCAGGCGGCGCAGGGTGCGTTCGTCATGGATGTCCTGTTCACAGCGGGAGTCGATGACCAGCCGGTGTGCCTGACGAGCCAGCAGGTCGTTGACGAGCTGGGCGAAGCAGGCTTGCCGAGCGGGTTCGTCGAACCGTTGGCACGACCGCGAGTAGACGCACACCTCGACGGGAAGCCGGGCGATGGCGTCGGCGAGCGCGCGCCTGCGGATTGGCTTCTCCTTCTTGAAGTGCAGTTCGCGCTGGCCCTGCATGAGTAACGCGCGCATCGACTGGCGAAGCAGACGGACCCGCGACGGTTCCACGATCGCCGCGGCGATCAGGTACTGCGGGGGTCTTGCCGATTCGTCGACGAAGGCGTGCACGGTCACCGGGCCATCATTCAGGGCGGTGACCTGACACGATCGGGTTATCCGGCGACGCGCCGCAGGTACGCCGACGTGTGGGGCTGCAGTGGCTGGCCGACCATGGCGCGTTCCTCCACGTACGCCAGGTCGCCGTTGTGCACGAGGCCGTACAAGCGCTTCGCGCCGTTGACCTCCTTGGCCGACGCGGTGCGCATGGTCACGTCGGTGGCCAGCTCCCACGACGTCTGCGTGCGGGACTCGCCGTAGAAGATCTCGATCACGCCGGTCGCGTGGGCCAGCAGGAACTCGATGGTCCCGTCGGGCTGGGGGCGCCACCAGCCCATCTCGCGGGCCGCCGGCCGGATGACCTTGCCGTCGGCGTCGAGCAGCCACGCGCGGCTCTCGTAGTACACGAATGGCCTGCCGTCGTGCGCGAACGTGACCTGCTGGCCGAAGTGGTGCGTCTCGATCGTCGGGTAGACGACCTCGCCCTCGCCGCGCCACACGCCGATCAGGGGCAGCAGCGGCAGCAGCGCGTCGTGCAGGTCCGGGCCTTCGCGGAGGTTCGCGGTGTCGTTCGGGATCGGCAGGTCCGGCCACAGCGGCAGGTTGCGCTCGCGGGTGGTCATCGCGCGTTCGGCCGCGATGCGGACGGCCTCGTCGCCGCTGCCGGGAACGGGCTGGTCAGGGGTGGTCATGAGCGTCGCCCCGCGATCCGGAGGGCCAGGCGGCCGAGCAGGAGGGTGCCGCCGAGCGCGGCGGCGATCAACAGCAGGGTGACGAACAGTTCCACCCCGAGAGGATATGGCAACGCGGGGCGGCCGAGTTCAGGCCGCCCCGCGTTTTGGGTGTAGCTCTACCCGACCGACACGGCCACCGGGTGCAGGCCGGGTCCGTCGGCGGTCACCTTCGCCTCGCCGTTGCCGGTGCGGTGCAGCGCCCGCACGGTCCACTCGCCCGGCGCGGCGAAGAAGCGGAAGTCGCCGTCCTGTGAGGACACCACCTCGGCGGTGAACTCGCCGCTCGCGTCGAGCAGCCGGACGTACGCGCCGCCGACGGGCGTACCGTCCGCGGTCACCTTGCCGCCGAGCACGATCTCCTTCTCGAGGTCGATGCCCGCGGGCAGCACTGCGGTCTGCTCGGGCGCGCCGCAACCGTCGTTGGCCATGCGTCTCTCCTTAGTTGGTGCCGGGGCCGATCTCGACCGGCACGCCCACGAGTGAGCCGTACTCGGTCCAGGACCCGTCGTAGTTCTTGACATCCGAGTAGCCGAGCAGCTCGTGCAGGGCGAACCACGTGTGCGAGCTGCGCTCACCGATGCGGCAGTAGGCGATGGTGGCCTTGCCCTCGTCGATCCCGGCTTCCTTGTACAGCTCCCGCAGCTCGTCCTCGGAGCGGAACGTGCCGTCCTCGTTGGCCGCCTTGCTCCACGGCACGTTGATCGCCGACGGGATGTGGCCCGCGCGCTGCGCCTGCTCCTGCGGCAGGTGGGCGGGGGCGAGCAGCTTGCCGGAGAACTCGTCGGGGGACCGCACGTCCACCAGGTTCTTGGCGTTGATGGCCTGCACGACCTCGTCGCGGAACGCGCGGATCGCGGTGTCCTGCTCCTGCGCCTTGTACTCGGTCTGCTCGCGGGTCACCGCGTCCTTCGACAGGGGACGCCCGTCCAGCTCCCACTTCTTGCGGCCGCCGTCGAGCAGCTGCACGTTCTGGTGGCCGTACAGCTTGAAGTACCAGTACGCGTAGGCGGCGAACCAGTTGTTGTTGCCGCCGTACAGGACCACGCGGTCGTCGTTGCCGATGCCCTTGGCGGACAGCAGCTTCTCGAAGCCCTCGCGGTCCACGAAGTCGCGGCGCACCGGGTCCTGCAGCTCGGTCTTCCAGTCGATCTTCACCGCGCCGGGGATGTGCCCGCCGTCGTACGCGGAGGTGTCCTCGTCGACTTCGACGAACACCACCCCGGGGGTCTCCAGGTTGTTCTCGGCCCACTCGGCCGTCACCAGCACGTCTTCGCGGCTCATCGGAGCGCTCTCTCCTTCGTTGGGGTGAATCGACGGATCAGCAGATAGGTCTCACAGCCGAGGCAGAACCCGAACGCCGCGTTCAGGAACGCCGCCGCCAGCGCGAACGCGGTCGCCACGATGCCCAGCCCCGCCAGGCCGGTCGCGTAGCCGAGGACACCCACCACAGCGAACCCGAACCCGACGCCTTGCGCGAACCGGAGCGGCGCGGTGTCCTCCCGCTCGTCGGTCGGCCCGAGGCGCGGCGCGACGAACGCCCGGTACAGGACCGAGTAGGGCGCGACCCCCAGCCCGGCGAACGCGCCGATCGCGAACACGACGGCCTGCGCCGCGAGCAACGGCCACCACCCGGTGACGAGCACGACGGCCAGCACGGCGGTGGTCACCCAGGCAGCGAAACGCGGCCCTCGGGGATCGACTCGGGATGGTCCTGCGGACATGGCACACCTCCTGACTGCGCGGCTGGGGAACCAGCCGGACGGCGGCCAGTGAGAGGGGGCCGTCCGGGTCAGTCAGATGCCAGACACAGGCTGGAGTCGACGCGGCAGTAATCGACCGCGCGGCGCCTGGTCAGCAAGGTGAACACGCCTAGCACATTACCGCCGGATCCCTGGTGCTGGGCGTGGCGTCCACTACGTGAGACGAGGCACCTGGCAGGGGAAGCCGCAGGTCACGGGGGCAACTCCCAGACTGGCTTCCGTGATCCGGGCCGCGGGCGTCCAGGTGGCGGGATCAGGCGAGGTGCGGTCGCAGCGCGGCCAGCAGGGCGTCCCGCTTTGGCACGCCGCCGACGCGGAGGATCTCCTGGCCGGCACCGTCGATGGCGAGCGTCGTCGGGGTGCGCAGCACGGACAGTTCCCGCGCCAGCTCCGGCCGGTCCGTCAGGTCCAGCTCGGTGTGGTGCAGACCGTCCGTGCGGGACGCCAGGTCGGACAGCAGGACCCGGGTGTGCCTGCACGGCGCGCAGAACGTCGTCGACAGCTGCACCAGCGTGACGCCGTCCGGCGCCAGGACCGACCGCACGTCCTCGGGCAGGTTCGACGCCCCGGACTCCCGGACACGGCCGTTGCGCGCCTTCATGACCACCCCTGCGACCGTGGCCAGTGCGAGTGTCGCGACCAGCACCAGCACCCCGGTCATCGTCCACTCCCTACTGACTGCCGAGCACCACGTCGCTCGCGGTGCCCTTCACCGACAGTACGCCGGAGTCCACAGTGACCGCTGTGGGTGTGACGGTGAACGGCAGCTCACCGGGGTCGAGGGTGAACGTCAGCGCCTGCTTGGCGGCCGCGTCGAGGACCGGCGGCAGCTCACCGGAGCCGAGCACCGAGTTGCGCAGTTCGAGACGGCCCGGCGTGAACGTCATCTTCGCGTCGACCAGCGAGATGATGCCGAACGCGCACAGCTCGGTCTCCTCACCGCCGACGTCGACGGTCGCGCAGATGCGGGCGCCCGCGGTCGTGTCCTCGATCTCCTGCTCGGCGGCGCGCTCGGCCGCCTCCTGCTCGGCGGCGGTGCGGTCGTCCGGGTTGGTGGCGACGTCCTGCTCGCTGACCGGGTCGATGGTCAGGTTCGTGATGGAGCGGACGGCGGCGCTCTCGTTCTGCGCGACCGCGCGGTTCACGTCGGAGGCCTTGACCTTGACCTGGCCCTCGACCTCGCGGACCTTGACCTCCTTCAGCGACCCGGACACCAGGTCGCCGAGCGGTGCCTGCACGTCCCGCAGCTCGATGTGGACCTCGAGGTCGCGCAGGGTGTCCTCGACGGGCACACCCTTCGCGTCGATCATGACGTGCCCGTACTCGCCGGACACGGCCTGCGCGAGGAACGAGAACCCGCCGACCTTCACCGACGGGTCGTCGGCGAGGTGGAACTGCTCGCGGGCCCGCTTGGACACCTGGTACTCGAACACGGCCGCGGCGCCGAAGTCCGCGACGACCAGCAGCCCGAGCAGCACGACGACGGTGATGACGAGTCTGCGGACCGCCTTCCTGCGCTTGCGCGGCGCGGGCCGGGACGGTGTCTCAGTCATCGTCGTCATACTGCCAATCGCTCTCTCGCATCTGTGTGAAGCCAGTCGCCGATCCGGTCGACCAGCTCCGGGGTCATCGCCGTCTCGGCGTGCCGCATGCCGTCGAGCGCCCACAGCTCCGCGCCGCTCGCCCGGTGCAGCGCCAGCGCGTGGTCGACCGGTACGTAATGATCCTCGGTCCCGTGCACGAGCAGCACCGGGGTGGGGGCGATCCGGTCCACCACCTCGACCGGCGACGGCGGGATCACCGGGGTCGGCGGCGCCATCCGGACGCGCAGCGCACGCATGGCGGCCCGCCCGTGCGGCAGCTCAGCCAGCCAGAACAGGCGCCGCATGGCTTCGGTCTCCCTGGTCCACCACCGGCTCGCGGCGCTGACGGTCGCGACGGCGTCCGGCCGGTGCGTGCCGGTGGCGGCGTGCATGAGGGCGATCGTGCCGCCCATGGAGAAGCCGAGCGTGGCGACCCGGTCGGCGTGCTGCCGCGCCACGTGGACGGCGGCGTCGAGATCGGCGACCTCGGCGGGCCCCGCGGTGCAGCGGCCACCGGACCGGCCGTGCCCGCGGAAGTCGAACGCGATCACCGTGTGCCGCCGCGCGAGTCGCTCGAGGATGCGGAAGACGAACGGTTTCCGAACGTGGTTCGTGAATCCATGACCGACCACGACGGCGGTCACGTTACGTTCATGTTTCCGACGCAACATCAGTCCCGCCAGTCTCACACCGTCGCCGGAACGTTGGTGCAGACGTGTGACGCATGTGTCACGACCAGGACATTTGCTCGCCACACCCGCTATTCTCCCGGAAAGCCACGGAGCGTATCCAGAGAGGCGGGCCCCCTATGAGCCTCGACCTGCTGCTGCTCACCGCGGACCCAACGCCGGGCTCGGTTGTGCCGTCATTGATGTTGCTGCCCCACCACGTGCGCACCCAGGCGCCCGAGGTGACCGCCCTCCTCGAGGCCGGTTCCCGGGACGTCGTGCTGGTCGACGCGCGCACCGACCTCGCCGCCGCGAAGAGCCTCTGCAGGCTGCTCACCTCGGGCGGCGACAGCGCCCCGGTCATCGCCATCGTCAACGAGGGCGGTCTCGTCGCGGTCAACTCCGACTGGCGCGTCGACGACATCCTGCTGCCCACCGCGGGCCCCGCCGAGGTGGACGCCCGCCTGCGCCTGCTGACGTCCCGCGGCCCCGCGGGCGCACCGGGCGCGGACGGCGCCCTGCGCCTTGGCGAACTGGTCATCGACGAGGCCACGTACATGGCGCGCCTGCGCGGCAGGCCCCTCGACCTGACGTACAAGGAGTTCGAGCTGCTCAAGTACCTCGCTCAGCACGCCGGTCGGGTGTTCACCCGCGCGCAGCTGCTGCAGGAGGTGTGGGGCTACGACTTCTTCGGCGGCACCAGGACCGTGGACGTGCACGTCCGGCGCCTGCGCGCCAAGCTCGGCACCGAGCACGAGCAGATGATCGGCACCGTGCGCAACGTCGGCTACAAGTTCGTCCAGCCCCCGAAGACGCCGCTGGGCGCCGACGAGCCGGTCGACGAGACCGTCGACATCACCTGACGCGCCGGCCGGAACCGGGCCGCCGCCGGCGGCCCGGTTCTCGTTTGTCCACAGGTGCCGTGGTTGTCCACAGCCAAGATCGACATTCGTCCCTCTGTCGGGGGTCACCGGTAGACTGGACAGCGGGGTGCCCCCGGGAGTGGTGGGGGCTGCCGTATGTACTGGGCGGACCTGTTTTCGCAGGTCAGCGCCGTTGTGGCGGTTCGTGTTCCCGGGTTTGGTGGTGTGCCTTGCGCGGGGTTTTCCCTCCGGGGGTCCTCGCCGGACGGGCTGGTCTCCGGGATGGCAGCGGGTCTTGCACGGGGCTGGGTTGGCAAGGACTGCTGTTGAGTGGTCTGCCTGCCATCCCGTCGACCTCCCACGGGCTATCACACCGCGTCAAGGGGGCCCGGCGGCTTGGGTGCGAGGGGGCTTCGTGCTTCGGGCCCCCTTGACACGGCGTGATCGGGCTTCGCCAGGTCGACGGGATGGCAGGCAGGCTGTTGTGTGGAGGTGGGCTGCGCTCGGCTTGTCTGGTTGCGTGCGGTCCGGCGTTGCCCGATCCCGGTAACGTCGGCAGCGTGGAGCTGATCTGGCTGGCCGACGCCGACGACACCGTTCTTCCCCTGCTCACCGCGGTCCAGGCCGCCGACGGGGTGCCCGAGATCCCCGCCGACGGCACCCTGCCGCCGGACTTCCGTACCGGTCGTCACCTGGTCGCTCGTGACGACCGCGGCACGGTCGGTTACGCGCACGTCGACGAGCGTGGTGACTCCTTCGGCAACAAGATCGTCGAGTTGTTCGTCCACCCCGGGCACCGGCGGCAGGGCATCGGCTCCGCGCTGGTCGACGAGGTGCTCACCATCGACAGCCCGCTGCGCCTCTGGTCGCACCGCGACCACCCCGGTGCCGCGCGCATCGCCGCCGCACGAAACCTCGAGCGGGTGCGCGAGCTGTACCAGATGCGCCTCGACAACTCCGTCGAGCTTCCCGCGCCGACATCCCCTCGGGACGGCATCACCCTGCGCACGTTCGTTCCCGGGCAGGACGAGCAGGGCATGGTCGACGTCAACAAGCGCGCCTTCGACTGGCACCCGGAACAGGGCATGCTCACCGTCGCCGACGTGGTGGCCGCCGAGAAGGAAAGCTGGTTCGACGCGGACGGGTTTTTCCTCGCGGTCGACGCCGACGACACCGTCGTCGGCTTTCACTGGACCAAGGTGCACCCGGACGGCACGGGTGAGGTGTACGTCGTCGGTATTCACCCCGACGCGCAGGGCGGGGGGCTGGGCCGTGCGCTGACCCTCGCCGGCCTGCACCACCTGCGGGAGAAGAATGTCCCGGAGATCATCTTGTACGTTGAGTCAGACAATGCACCCGCTTTGGCCGTGTACACCCGTCTGGGTTTCACCCTTCAGTACACCAACGTCGCCTACCAGCGGTAATAGCTCAATCACCGTTACAGCAAGCAACAAAAGTCACAATCTGGTGTTGTTCACCTCCTGTTCACCTGGATACCCGAGGCTGTCCACTCCCGCTCCCTAGCGTCCGCGCTGCACCCACTCGAGAAGTGCGCACAGCGAAAACGAGATGCCCCGAGAGGATCCAGTGAAGCGCATCCGCTACGGCCGTATCGCGGCCATCGTCACTGCCGGCGCCCTGGCACTGACAGCATGTGGGAACGACCCGGCCACCGACTCCGGTAACGGCGGGAGCGGCGACAACGGCGGCGAGTCGAGCCTGTCCGGCACCCTCGCCGGCTCCGGCGCCACCTCCCAGGAGTCCGCGCAGAACGCGTGGGCCGCGAAGTTCATGGCGGCCAACCCGGACGTCGACCTGTCCTACGACCCGGTGGGTTCCGGTGGCGGTCGCTCGGCGTTCCTCGAGGGCGGTGTCGCGTTCGCGGGCTCCGACTCCGCGCTCGACGACGAGGAGCGCGCGCAGGCCAAGGAGCGCTGCGCCGGTGGCGACGCGTACGACCTGCCGCTGTACATCAGCCCGATCGCGGTGGTCTACAACCTCAAGGACGTCAAGGAGCTCAACCTGGCGCCCGCCACGATCGCGAAGATCTTCGACGGCAAGATCACCAAGTGGAACGACGCGGCGATCAAGGCCGACAACCCGAACGCGACGCTGCCGGACCTCAACATCACGCCGGTGAACCGCTCGGACGAGTCGGGCACCACGAAGAACTTCACCGACTACCTGTCCAAGACCGCGGGCGCCGACTGGCCGCACGAGCCGAGCGGTGACTGGCCGCGTCAGGGCACCCAGTCCGCGCAGGGCACCTCCGGTGTCGTGCAGGCGGTCCAGGGCGGCGAGGGCACCATCGCCTACGCCGACCACAGCCAGGCGGGCAGCCTGGGCGTCGCGAAGATCAAGGTCGGCGACGCGTTCGTCGAGCCGACCGCGGACGGCGCGGCGAAGGTCGTCGAGGAGTCGCCGAAGAAGGAGGGTCTGCCGGAGCACGACCTGGCGATCGACCTCAAGCGCGACACCACCACCGCGGGCGCCTACCCGCTGGTCCTCGTCTCGTACATCATCGTCTGCTCGAAGTACGAGGACGCCGCCCAGGGCGAGCTCGTCAAGGCGTACGTGCAGTACATGGCGAGCGAGGAAGGCCAGCAGGTCGCCGCCGACGAGGCCGGCTCCGCGCCGATCTCCGACGCGTTCCGCACCGAAGTCGACGCGGCCGTCGGCTCCATCGCCTAGTACGGTCCGAACAAAAGCCCTGGTGGGCGGCCGCGACACCGCGGCCGCCCACCGCGCCAGGTCCGTCACTCCCTGTCCTCGGAGACCGCACTGTGACCACAACGGACGAGCCGAAGACCAAGAGCAGGTCGTCGGCACCGCCGCGTCCACCCCAGCGACCCGGTGACCGCGTCTTCTCCGCGAGCGCCAAGTACGCCGGTGTCCTCATCCTCGTCGTCCTCGCCGCGGTCGCCGCGTTCCTCCTGGTACAGGGGTGGCCCGCGATATCGACGCCGACCGAGCGGCTGACCAAGTCCGTCAGCTGGCTGTCCGGCCACTCGCTGCTCGGCTACGTCGGGCCGCTCGTGTTCGGCACGATCCTCGCCGCGCTGATCGCGCTCGTCATCGCGACCCCGATCGCCATCGGGGTCGCGTTGTTCATCTCGCACTACGCGCCGCGGCGGGTCGCGTCCGGGCTCGGGTACGTCATCGACCTGCTCGCCGCCATCCCCAGCGTCGTCTACGGCCTGTGGGGCGCGCTCTGGCTGATGCCCCGCATCCACCCGTTCATGGAGTGGCTGACGGCGTACCTCGGCTGGATCCCGCTGTTCCAGGGCCCCGCCGCGGACCCGCCGCGGACCATCCTGACCGCGGGCGTCGTGCTCGCCGTCATGATCCTGCCGATCATCACGGCGGTGTCCCGCGAGATCTTCCTGCAGACGCCGACGCTGCACGAGGAGGCGGCGCTCGCGCTCGGCGCGACCCGCTGGGAGATGATCCGCATGGCGGTGCTGCCGTTCGCGCGGTCCGGCGTCATCTCGGCCACCATGCTCGGCCTCGGTCGCGCGCTCGGCGAGACGATGGCCGTCGCCATGGTGCTCTCGCCGGGCCTCATGTACTCGATCTTCATCCTGCAGCCCGGCCAGCAGCAGAACATCGCCGCGAACATCGCGCTGAAGTTCCCCGAGGCGTCCGGGCTCGGCGTGAACGTCCTCATCTTCACCGGTCTGGTGCTGTTCGTGATCACCCTTCTCGTCAACATGTTCGCCCGGTGGATCGTCTCCCGGCGCGCCGAGTTCTCGGGGGCCAACTGATGACATCGGTGGAGACCCCACCCGACGCGTCGCTCGCCAAGGTCAGCCTGACCGCGGGCAAGCTGCCGAGGTACACGCCGATCGTGCTGTTCGTGCTGTGCCTCGCCGCCACGGGCGGCGTGCTGGCGCTGCTCGGCTCGTTCGGCGTCCCGCTGACGGTGGTGCTCGGCACGGTCCTGTTCGCGGTCGTGCTGCTCGTCGCGTCCGGTGTCGTCGAGGGCAGCAGGGCCGCGAAGGACCGCTTCGCGACCACCCTGATGTACAGCGCGTTCGTGCTCGCGCTGATCCCGCTGATCAGCCTCCTGTGGACGGTCGTCTCGGCGGGCGTCAAGCGGTTCGACCTGTACTTCCTCACCTACACGATGCGTGGCGTGTTCGGCGGCATGGACGCGGGCGGCGCCTACCACGCGATCGTCGGCACGCTGGAGATCACCGCGTTCGCGACGGTCATCTCGGTGCCGATCGGCCTGCTCACCGCCATCTACCTGGTGGAGTACGGGCCGTCGCGGCTCGGGAAGGCGATCACGTTCTTCGTCGACGTGATGACCGGCATCCCGTCGATCGTGGCGGGCCTGTTCGCGTACGCGCTGTTCGCGCTGATCTTCGGGCCCGGGGTGCGGATGGGCGCGGCCGGTTCGGTCGCGCTGGCCGTGCTGATGATCCCGGTGGTCGTGCGGGCCTCGGAGGAGATGCTCAAGCTCGTGCCGAACGAGCTGCGCGAGGCCGCGTACGCGCTGGGCGTGCCGAAGTGGCTGACGATCGTCAAGGTCGTGCTGCGGACGGCGGCGGCGGGCATCGTCACCGGCGTCACGCTCGCCATCGCCCGCGTCATCGGTGAGACGGCGCCGCTGCTCATCACGGCCGGGTTCGCGAACTCGGCGAACTTCGACCTGTTCGACGGGCGCATGATGACGCTGCCGGTGTACGTGTTCCGCCAGTACAGCCAGGGGCTCGCGCCGAACGGCATCGTCACCGTCAACTACGACCGGGCATGGGCCGCGGCGCTGACGCTCATCATCATCGTGATGCTGCTCAACCTGGTCGCCAGGCTCATCTCGCGGTTCTTCGCCCCCAAGACCGGCCGCCGGTAGGACAAGGAAGACAGGCACACAAGTCATGGCCAAGCGACTGGACATCTCCGACCTCAACATCTTCTACGGCGACTTCAAGGCCGTCGAGGGTGTGTCCATGGCGGTGGAACCACGTGCGGTGACCGCGTTCATCGGCCCGTCCGGGTGCGGCAAGTCGACCGTGCTGCGGTCGCTGAACCGGATGCACGAGGTGATCCCGGGGGCGTACATCGAGGGCAAGATCGCGCTCGACGGCGAGGACCTGTACGGCCGGGACGTCGACCCGGTGCAGGTGCGGCGGTCCATCGGCATGGTGTTCCAGCGCCCGAACCCGTTCCCGACCATGTCGATCCGCGACAACGTGATCGCGGGCATGAAGCTGAACAACAAGCGCATGTCGAAGTCCGAGGCGGACGAGATCGCCGAGCGGTCGCTGCGCGGCGCGAACCTGTGGAACGAGGTGAAGGACCGCCTCAACCGGCCGGGGTCGTCGCTCTCGGGTGGTCAGCAGCAGCGCCTGTGCATCGCCCGCGCCATCGCCGTGCGGCCGGACGTGCTGCTGATGGACGAGCCGTGCTCCGCGCTGGACCCGATCTCCACGCTGGCGATCGAGGACCTGATCGCCAAGCTGAAGCAGGACTACACGATCGTCATCGTCACCCACAACATGCAGCAGGCGGCACGCGTGTCCGACCAGACCGCGTTCTTCAACCTGGCGGGCGTCGGCCAGCCGGGCAAGCTGATCGAGATGGACGCGACGGAAAAGATCTTCAGCAACCCGAACCAGAAGGCCACAGAGGACTACATCTCGGGCCGCTTCGGCTGACCCACCCGCGAGTCCCCCGTCCACGACCCGCGAGTCTCCCGTTCGCGACTCGCGAGTCTCCCGTTCGCGACTCGCGAGTCTCCGAGGGTTATTCAGAAGTGTTGATCTTGTAGACAGCGCAACAGCCCCACCTGGTTAAGATCGTTTTCCTCTCACAGAACACGACTGACCAGGGTGGGGCTGTTGCGGTACGAGTCTACGACGGGTCTTGATCATGCTCAGATTCAGGAGCTGGTCGCCCGCATCCACCAGGTCCTGCCCGGGTCGGGGCGGGGGCGGCCGCCGGTGCTGGGGTTGTACCGGCGGGTGCTGCTGACACTGGTGGCGCTGCGATCGAATCTGTCGCAGACGATGCTGGCGGACTGGTTCGGGATCTCCCAGCCCACGGTGTCGCGGATCTATCGGGCGATGTTGCCGCTGGTCGAGCAGGTCACCTGCTTGCACCGGCCACCCCTGCCCGACGTGCTGGCCGGGCGGGTGGTTGTCGTGGACGGCACGATCGTGCCGGTCGGGAACCGCCGCAAAGACCGGGCCACGCATGAAGCCAACTATTCCGGGAAACGCCACACCGCGGGGTTGAACGTTCAGGTCCTGTCTGACCTGGACGGTCAACTCCTCGCGGTGGCCGATCCTGTTCCGGGCCGCACCCACGACCGGGCCGCGTTCACCGCCACCGGGTTCAACCAACTCCTCGCCGACGTCGAGACCCTCGGTGACCTGGGCTATCAGGGCACCACGGTGATCCGGCCGCGCCGCAAACGCCCCGGTCACGCCGACCATGACCCGGCCACCCAGGTCTGGAACCGCAGTATCGCCAGCCTGCGGGTCGCGGTCGAACGCGCGATCGCGCACTGGAAGAACTGGAAAATCCTGGCCACCGGCTACCGCGGACGACTCGCCGAACTCCCCAACCTCATCCGCATCATCACCACCCTCGAGTACTACCGCCTCGGCTGGTGACCCCACTTCTGAATAACGCTCTCCCGTTCGCGACTCGCGAGTCTCCCGTTCGCGACTCGCGAGTCTCCCGTTCGCGACCTGCGAGTCGGCGGTTCGGCACTTACGGTGTCAGTGCCGAACCGCCAACTCATCGGTCCTGAACGGGAGACTCGCGGGTTCTGGACGGGAGACTCGCGGGTTCTGAGAGGGGGACTCGCGGGTTTACCAACGGGAACCTTTTTGGCGGGTTTTGCGTCAGAATGTGGTCTCGCAACAGGGGTCGGCTGCGAAGGGTTGGGCGATGCTTGACGCAGGTGGTGGCGGGGGCATGGTGGCCATGGCCAAGTCCATGTCGAGTCTGAAGCAGGCCGCGGCGGACGGGCAGTTCGCCGTCAACGAGACCGGGGGCAAGGCGCTGCTCGTGGCCATCCGCGAGATGGCCAAGTGGGTGGACTCGAACACGGCCAAGCTCGGCACGCTGTCGCGGTCGCAGCGGCTCGGCTCCAGCCACGGCGCCGAGGCCATGAAGCCCTACGTCCAGCAGGTCGCGACCGACCAGGAGGGCTTCCTCACCATGCTCCGCGAGTTCCGCGCCTCACTGGAGGACGCCGAGGCGGGCGTGCTCGGCGCGATGAACAACTACCAGCACATCGAGACCTCCGTCGAGGGCAAGTTCCGTGCGTAGACCCCTACTGGTGGCAGCGGCCGCGCTCCTCGTCCTGGTGTCCGGCTGCGCCGAGCAGACCGAAGGCAACCCGACCGCGAGCGGCGGCACCACGCCGGAACGCACGATCACCACCGACCCGGACGCGCCGACGACCGAGCCGAGCGAGCCGTCGTCCGGCGGGGAGGAGCCGTCCGCGATCGCGGACCTCCAGCCGTGCGACCTCGTCGACCAGGCCGGGCTCGGCTCGCTGGGCCTGACCGGCGGCGAGGAGGACTCCGTCGGCTCGGCCAGGTCCTGCCGCTGGCGGCACGAGGGCGCCACGCTCGACGAGAGCTTCACCGTCTCGGTCGAGCTGTTCGACGACGAGGGCTTCGCCGACCTCGCCGAGAACACCCAGGTCAAGGAGCTGCCGAAGGTCGGCGGGCACGACGCCGTCTCCTTCGTCGACGCGGCGGGCGTGTGCGGGGTCAGCCTCGAGGTCGGGGACAGCACCCGCGTCGACAACACCGCGGTCGGCGGTGACCAGACGCAGGGGTGCAGGCTGGCGGCGCAGCTCGCGGCACTCGTCGAACCGAAACTGCCCTGAGGACGCGTGATGACCAGGAACCTGCGCGCACGGAACGACGTGTCCAACCCGTACAGCCAGAACTACGACCCGTCGAGCCCGTACTACGACGCGACGCGCGACCCGAGCAGCCCCACCTACATCGACCGCCGCCACACCACGCAGACCGGCGAGGAAACCGAGCAGGACGCCGAGACGCGGGTGGACCAGGAGGTCCAGCAGGGCACGATCCTCGACCGGCTGCTCGACATGTTCAACCACGGCGACCGGGTCCAGGACACCTACAACCAGGAGATGAACGCGCGCGCGGCCGAGCTGGCGGCCGGCCTGCGGACCCGCGAGGGCCCGATCATGATGTGCGCGAACTACATGGCGACGCCGCACCCGCAGCTGAAGACCATGGTCACCGAGGACGTCGACCCGGACAGCGTCGGCGAGACCGGTGACCTGTGGATCTCGGCGGGCAACGCGATGACCCGCTTCCAGTCCGGTGTCGCGGCCGCCATCAACAACAGCGAGGCCGACTGGCAGGGGTCCGCGGGCAACGCGGCGCGGACGTTCATGGCCCAGGTCGGCAACTGGGTGGGCGAGGCCGGCCAGAGCGCACAGCTCGCGGGCACGCAGACGAACCTGCAGGCCTCCGCACTCGCCGAGGCGAAGCGGAGCATGCCGGAGCCGGTGGACTTCGACGTCGACGCGGCCAACGCCGACCTGCAGTCCGAGACGAACCCGTTCGAGCTGATCCGCAAGCTCAACACCTACCAGGCGCAGTACGACGCCCAGCAGGCCGCGCACGAACGCGCCGCGACCGTCGTCAGCACCTACGACAGCAACCTCTCCGGCGCCAGCACGATGCCCGCGTTCGGGCCGCCGCCGACGCTGTCGGCCAGCTCGATCGGCGAGTCGAGCGTCGACAGCTCGCGGGTCGGCACGCCGGGCACGAACACGCCGGGCACGAACAACCCGAGCGGCACGTACACGCCGCCGTCGTCGAACGACCCGAACGGGCCGGGCGGCAGGCCGGACATCCCGACCACGCCGCCGGACTCGACGGACCCGACCAACCCGAACGGCCCCGGCGGTCCGGGCGGACCGGGTGGCCCGTACCTGCCCGGCGGCCCGGACATCCCCGGCGTGCCCGGTTCGCCGGGTGGTCCGGGCGGCGGTGGCACCACGCCGAGCGGCGACCTGCCTGGGCTCCCCGGCCTGCCCGGCCCCGGCCAGTTCCCCGGCGGTGGCGGGGGTGGTGGCGGCGGTGGTGGCGCAGGCCAGAACCCGTACGTCCCGCCGCTCCCCGTCGGCGGCCTGCCCGGCCCGAACGGCGGTGGTGACGTCGGCCGCGGTGGCGGCAGCGGCTACGGCGGCCGGTACGGCGGCGGCCCGGGCGGCGGCGGCTTCGGCGGGCCCGGCTCCGGTGCCGGTGGCGGCCAGGGTGCCGCCGGCCGTGGACCGGGTGTCGGCGGTCTCGGCGCCGGTGGCGGCGCGATGGCCGAGGGTGGTCCCGTGCGTGGCGGTGCCGCGGGCGCGCTGGGCCGTGGTGGCGCGGCCGGTGGCATGGGCGGCGGCCCGCTCGGCGGCAGGCGCGGCGAAGGCGAGGACGACGACGAGCACAAGCGGCCGTCGTTCCTGGTGGAGGGCGACCCGGACGCCGTGTTCGGCACCGACCAGATGACCGCGCCCCCGGTGATCGGTGAGTGATGGCCGGCTACACCCTCACGTTGCCGCAGGTGGACGTGCTCGCGCAGACGCTCGACGTCAACGTGCGGCAGTTCCCGTTCGAGATCCCGAGCCACGGTGAGTTCGTCGTCGACCGGCAGCGCATCGCCCGCGAGGTGTTCCTCGAACTGGGCAGGCGCGGCCTGATCCGCGGCGCCGACATCGACCCGGACCTGACCCGTGCGCTGAAGGTGCTGTCGCGGCCGGTCATCACGGTGTCCGCGATGGGCACGGTGGAGAAGACGCGGAAGGTGTACGCGCGAGCCGCGACCGACGGCGACACCGGCGTGCTCGCGCTCAAGGAGGGCGACCGGTTCCGGGTGGAGCTGATCCGGCCCACCGCACTCGCCGTGTCCCTGGTGGGGCTGCTGCCGAAGGTGGCGGCGGGCCCCGGCCAGTCCGTCTCGATCACCAGGCCCGCGCAGGACCGGCCGGACGAGCAGGAGGACTTCCTGGCCCCGGTGCACGCCCGCAGCGGCAACGAGCAGCAGCTGCGGGTCGCGGCGAGCTACCTGGCGCGGCCACGCACCGGGACGGGGTTCTTCTCCGTGTCCGGGCGTGACCGGCGCACCGGGAAGGAACTGCGTGCCGGCACGCTGACCTGGATCGACACGGACGCGGGCCGGTACCTGACGCTGTCCCGCCCGGTGGGCGAGGACGGTCAGGTACGCAGCACGTTCAGCCCCGCGGACTCGGCCCGCCTCGCGCAGCAGCTCGGCGAGATGATCGAGTCAGTGGCTCCGTCGAGGTACTAGCGGCTCTTCGCTCGGAGCCACCGGTCGGGCGAATCCCTCGGGGCACACGGCGGTGGGGGGCGCCGCTTCGCGGAGCCGGGCGCGCAGCGCCCGGCCGGGTCGACGTACTAGACGTCCTCGTCGCCCGTGTAGCCCGGCATGCGGCCGGTCACCACGAACACGACGCGCTTCGCGACCGAGACGGCGTGGTCGGCGTAGCGCTCGTAGAAGCGGCCGAGCAGGGTGACGTCCACGGCGGACGCGACGCCGTGCGGCCACTCCTTGTCCATGATCACGCCGAAGAGCTGGCGGTGGAGGTCGTCCATCTCGTCGTCGGCTTCTTCGAGTGAGCGGGCCTTCTCGACGTCCTTGTGCAGGATGACCTGCTGGGCGTTGCGGGCCAGCTCGACGGCCACGCGGCCCATCTCGGCGAAGTACGGGCGGATCTGCTCGGGCAGCACCGGGTTCGGGTGCCTGCGGCGGGCCGCCTTCGCCACGTGCAGGGCCAGGTCGCCCATGCGCTCCAGGCTCTCCGCGGCGTGGATGGCGGCGAGGACCGTGCGGAGGTCGGTCGCCACCGGCGCCTGCAGCGCGAGGAGCGCGTATGCGTGCTCCTCGCAGGACGACCGGGCGTCGTCGATCTTCGCGTCGTCGCCGATCACCTGTTCGGCGAGGCCGAGGTCGGCGTCCAGCAGCGCCCGGGTGGCGAGCTCCATGGCGGTCGCGGACATGGAGCACATGTGTGCCAGCTCTTCGGCGAGCTGATCGAGTTCGACATGGTAGGCCTCACGCATGGCGACAGCCTACGGGCGTGCGGACACCGCAACGGCATTCCCGGGTGAATCCCCGGTGAACCCCCGGCCACCAAACGGGGCTAGGCGAATGATGCGTAACTCGGTCAGTGGTCGTAGGCGGTCAGGGATCGGGTGATGGCTTGGCCGGTGGCGCGGTTGTGCCAGATGGCGGCGGTGAGGGCGAGGAGGCGTTGGGCGATGCGGACTC
>NZ_BAAFVK010000007.1:0-88820 GCF_054661535.1 Actinophytocola sp. KF-1
ACAATGCTTTATGTGAAGAGAAACAAATCCCAGCAATAAATACCTAGCTCTATCAAAAGAGGCCAGGCACAAGCTCACTAGCATTTTGAATCGGCACACTGTTGAGTTCTCAAACAACACACGCACACCCGTCCGACACTGCAAGAGTTATCTTCTGGGGGCTTCTTCAAGTCTAGCATCGGCCTCGATCTCTCTCGGCCTGAGGTCGCCCACTCTATCACCTTGGTGAGAGCTTGGTTCGCGACCCCCCTGTCCTCGCTCCGTCCCGGTCTGGCCTTCCGGCTTTCCGGTCCGTGTCGCGCTGACAGAGAGAAAGTTACACGGCCCGAAAAACCCCGTTTCACCCACCCCCCCTTAACGTGCGTTTCCGCAGGTCAGGGGGTGATTTGGACCCCTGCGGTGCTGCGCTTGCCGCGACGCACCACGAGCCACCGGCCGGGCAGGAGGTCGTCGGCGGCCGGCGTCCACTCCTCGTCGGTGATCTTCCGGTTGTTCACGTACGCCCCGCCCTCGTTCACGGCCCGGCGCGCGGCGCCCCTGCTCTCGACGAGCCCGGACGACACCAGCAGGTCGACGATCGTGGGCTTGTCCGCGAGACGCGCGGTCCCGGTCGGCGCCTCGGCCATGGCGGCGGTCAGGGTCGACTCGTCCAGGTCACGCAGCTCCCCCTTGCCGAACAGCGCCGCGCTCGCGGCCACCACCTGGTCGGTGGCCCGCTGGCCGTGCACCAGCGTCGTGAACTCGGCGGCGAGCCGCTTCTGCGCGGCGCGCAGGAAGGGGCGCTCCCTGGTGTCCTGCTCCAGCGCCTCGATCTCCTCACGCGGGAGGAACGTGAACATCCGCAGGTAGCGGAGCACGTCCTCGTCCCCGACGTTCACGAAGTACTGGTACCAGGCGTAGGGCGAGGTCAGCTCGGGGTCGAGCCAGACGTTGCCGCCGCCGGTCGACTTGCCGAACTTGCGCCCCTCGGCGTCGGTGACCAGCGGTGCGGTGAGCGCGTGCACGGACGCGCCCTCGATCCTGCGCACCAGCTCCACCCCGCCGACGATGTTGCCCCACTGGTCGGAGCCACCCATCTGCAGCGTGCACCCGTACTTGCGGAACAGCTGCAGGTAGTCGTGGGACTGCAGCAGCAGGTAGCTGAACTCGGTGAACGACATGCCGTCGCCGTCGAGGCGCCGCCGCACGGTCTCCCGCTGGAGCATCACGTTGATCGAGAAGTGCTTGCCGACGTCGCGGAGGAACTCCAGCACGGTCATGCCGCCGGTCCACTCCAGGTTGTTGACCACGACCGCACCCGTCGGCGAGTCGTCGAAGTCGACGAACCGTTCGAGCTGGCCGCGGATCCGGTCCGCCCACTCGGCCACCACGTCGAGCGTGTTCAGGGACCGTTCGCCCTGGTCACGGGGGTCACCGATCATGCCGGTGGCGCCACCGGCGAGCACGATCGGCCGGTGCCCGGCCCGCTGGAGCCTGGTGAGCATCAGCAACGGCACGAGGTTCCCGGCGTGCAGGCTGGGGGCGGTCGGGTCGAACCCGACATAGGTCGTCAGCGGACCGGCGTCGAGGTCGCGCCGCAGCGCGTCGAGGTCGGTGGACTGCGCGATCAACCCGCGCCAGGACAGCTCGTCGAGGATGTGCTCCGTCACGGTCGCCAATACTCTCGCACCACCGCCCGGTGGGTCGCGCGAGTATCAGCCGACGGTCCTGACCCGGCGTTTTCCGCCGCGCCGGTACACGCTCACGGCGGGTGAGCCCTCGACCCAGAACCGCCACGGCACGTCCATGGCGACGGCGACGCCCACGCGTGGACCCGCGTGGATGCGCTCCGCGGGCACCGGGTCACCGGCGTACAACCGGACGGGTGACCCCGGATCGGTGAGGTCGACACCGTTGTGGCCGCGTTCCAGGCCGAGCACGGACGTGAGCCGGGCGGGACCCTTCGCCAGCTCGGCGTCGCTGCGGGACGCGGGGCGCCGGGACCGGGCCACCTCGACGCCGCCGACCACCTCGCCAGCCCGCAGCAGCACGGCGCCGGGCACGCCGTCGGTCAGCGACACGACGTTGGCGCAGAAGTGCATGCCGTAGACGAAGTACACGTACAGGTGCCCGGCGGGGCCGAACATGACCTCGTTGCGCGGGGTCTTGCCGCGGTAGCAGTGGGACGCGGGGTCGTCGCCGCCCCGGTAGGCCTCGACCTCGACCAGCCGCACCCGCACCTCACCGGCCTCGAGCACGCAGCCGAGCAGGAGTTTCGCGGCGTCGACCGGGTCGACCGCCAGCTCCTCCCTGGTGAGCTGCCGGTCCAGTGGTGTGGCACCGGCAACGGACATGCGCCCGACCCTATACGGGCACCGGTTGCCGTCGCTCGGCACGCATGGCGGGCAGGTACAGCGGGGACGCCAGTGCCAGCACGATGCCGCCCGCGACGATCGCGAAGCCGGTCGAGACCCCGGTGGCGACCTGGGTGAGCACGATCTGGCCGAGCGCGCCGGCCGGCTGCCAGATCATCGACGTCATCGACATGACCGTCGTGCGGTGTTCGCCGCTGACCTCGCGGTGCAGGATCGTGTTGCTGACCGGGCCCCACGCCCCGTGTGCGGTGTAGCAGACCAGGTGGGCGGCGATGACGCCCGCGGGGCCTGCGACCAGTCCCATGGTCACGATCGCGCCGCCCTGCAGCAGCGGCAGCAGGATGGCGGTGCGCCCGACCCCGATGCGTGCGGTGAGCAGGGTGATCGCGGCCGCGCCGAGCGCGTTGACGAACCACGCGGCGGCGCTGGTCGGGCCGGTCAGCTCGGCGGCCCGCTCCGGACCGCCGACCAGCTCGGACAGGCGGACCGGCATCAGCACCTCGAACGTGACCATGCCGAAGCCCCAGCACAGGGACACCCCGAGCAGGCACAGCAGGACGCGGGAGCCGCGGACGATGCGCGTGCCCTCGGCGATCACCCTCGGCACGTCGCGGACCGACGCGAGCAGCGAGCGCTTGCCCTTCGGGTGCGGGGAGTCGTGGACGAGCAGCGCGAGGGCGGCGAACCCGGCGACCTGCAGCACGAGGATGAGCAGGACCGGCTGCACGAGCGTCGGCACGCCGGGGACCTGGACCCACGCGACGATGGCGCTGGTCACGAGCGCACCCGTGCCGATGGCCACGCCGGCGACGGTGCCGCCCGCGGACAGGCCGCGTTCCAGCTTGGCGTCCGGGTCGGCGGCGAGCGTCGCGTCGACGAACCAGGACTCGAGCGGGCCGCTGTCCAGCGCGCGGTAGACCCCCTGCAGCACCCAGACCAGGGCGAACAGGGCGAAGGTGTCGGCGAAGATCAGCAGGGTCACCGACGCGGTGCCGATGACCGACGCCAGGAGCAGGACCGGGCGGCGTCCCCACGAGTCGGACAGACCGCCGGTCGGCAGCTCCAGTGCGAGGACGACGAACCCCTGCAGGGACGCCGCCAGGCCGGCTTCGGCGAGGGTGAGACCGCGGTCGAGCGGCAGGAGGATCACGATCGGCACCCACAGACCGACCGGGAACCAGCGCAGGAACAGCAGGAACAGGTACCGGTTGCGTGCCTGGGCGCCGGTCATGGTCTGTCTTCCGGGTCGACCGGCATCGCGTAGAGCTGGACCGACACGCGCCGGGCGCCGGGCCGCGGCTCGTCGCCGAGGGTCTCCCGGTACCGGAGGACGACCTGCTCCAGCTCGGTCATCAGCTCCTCGAGTTCCGCCGCGGTGGCGGTGAGCAGGCCGTCGGACGTGCGCGCGGCGTCACGCCACTCGCCCGGCCAGTGCCTGCGTTCGTCCTCCCAGCGGGCGTGCATCTCGGCGAAGTGGGCCGCGTAGTGCTGCTGCAGCCACTGCGCGGCGGCGGCCGCGTCCGGGTCGTCCTTGTGCTCGGTGTCCGACCAGCTGTGCGACTCCTGCGCCGGCATCCAGAACCGTTGCTTGCCGGTCCCCTCGCCGGTCTCCACGACGAGGTTGACCTCGGCGAGTTTGCGCAGGTGGTAGCTGGTGGCGCCGGAGTTGGTGGAGAGGCGCTCGGCGAGCTGGGTCGCGGTGGCGGCGCCGTTCAGGCGCAGTTCGCTGAGCAGCCGCGCCCGCAGCGGGTGCGCGAGCACCCGCAGGGCGCGGCTGTCCAGGTGCAGGTTGTCCATGCGTGCACAATAACTGTGCACACTTTCTGTGCACAAGACTTGTGCACAACTATTGTGCGAACCACAACCGCAGGTCGGCGAGCACCTGATCGACGCGCGCGCGCTGCTCGGCGACGCGCGCCGGGGCCGTGCCGCCGTACGCGTCGCGGGACGCGATCGAGCCGTCGACGGTCAGGACGTCGCGCACCTCGGGCGACAGGGCCGGGTGCACACCCGCCAGTTCCTCGTCGGTCAGGTCCTCCAGGCCGACGCCCCGGGCCTCGGCGATCCGCACGCAGTCCCCCGCCGCCTCGTGGGCGACGCGGAACGGCACGCCCTGGCGCACCAGCCACTCCGCGATGTCCGTGGCGAGGGTGAACCCGGCCGGGGCCAGCGCCGCCATGCGGTCGGTGTGGAACGTGAGCGTGCCGATCATCCCCGCGATGGCGGGCAGCAGCAGGTCCAGCTGCTCGACGGAGTCGAAGAGCGGCTCCTTGTCCTCCTGCAGGTCCCGGTTGTAGGCGAGCGGCTGCGCCTTCAGCACGGCGAGCAGCCCGGTGAGGTTGCCGATGAGACGCCCCGCCTTGCCGCGGGTCAGCTCCGCGACGTCCGGGTTCTTCTTCTGCGGCATGATCGACGAGCCGGTCGCCCACGCGTCGTCGAGGGTCGCGTAGCCGAACTCGGCGGTCGTCCAGATGATCGTCTCCTCGGCGATCCGCGACAGGTTCACCCCCAGCATGGCCAGCACGAACGCCATCTCGGCCGCGAAGTCGCGGGACGCGGTGCCGTCGATCGAGTTCTCCGCCGACGCGTCGAAGCCCAGCTCCTTCGCGACCGCCTCGGGGTCGAGACCGAGCGAGGAACCCGCCAGCGCGCCCGAGCCGTACGGCGACACGGCGGCGCGCTTGTCCCAGTCCCGGAGCCGGTCGAGGTCGCGCAGCAGCGACTGGACGTGCGCGAGCAGGTGGTGTGCGAGCAGCACGGGCTGCGCGTGCTGCAGGTGCGTGCGGCCGGGCATGACGGCGGTCGGGTGCTGGTCGACCTGGTGCAGCAGCGCGGCGACGATGTCCGAGACGCCCGCGGCGACGCGCCGGGCCGCGTCCCGCAGCCACATCCGGAACAGGGTCGCGACCTGGTCGTTCCGCGACCGGCCTGCCCGCAGCTTGCCGCCCAGCTCGGCGCCCGCCCGCTCGATGAGACCGCGTTCCAGGGCCGTGTGCACGTCCTCGTCGGCGAGGACCGGGGTGAACGCACCGGACGCCACGTCGGCGGCCAGCGAGTCCAGCGCGGCGAGCATGCCCGCCAGCTCGTCGTCGGTCAGCAGCTTCGCGTTGTGCAGCACGCGGGCGTGCGCGCGCGACCCCGCGATGTCGTACGGCGCGAGCCGCCAGTCGAAGTGGGTCGACAGCGACAGCTTGGCCATCGCCTCGGCCGGACCGGACGAGAAGCGGCCACCCCACAGGGCGGTCGGCTCAGACATTTTCGTACCTCTTCTCGGGGCGGGGCTCCGTCACGACCGCACGACCGGCGTGCAGCACCATGTGGACCTCGCCGGAAACGTGTTCCTGCGACACCGCGGCGAACGTGTCCAGCGCGTGGGCGCTCGCGCGGCGGGAGATCTGCTGGATCGCCTGCAGCGCGGTCACGGTCTCGCCGTCGATGGCGACCGGGACACCGTTGTCGAAGGTGATGACCAGTTCGTCACCCATCGTCCCCTTCTCCTTCGTGGGTGCCCGCCGCGAGGGCGGTGAAGCGTGCCGCCAGGTCCCTGCCGGACAGGGGTTCCCTGGCGATGACCATCACGGTGTCGTCGCCCGCGATGGTGCCGACGACCTCGTGCAGTGCGGCCCGGTCGATCGCGCTCGCGAGGAACTGCGCGGCACCGGGCGGGGTTCGCAGCACGGTCAGGTTCGCCGAGTAGTCCGCGGACACCATCAGCTCGGTGAGCAGGCGGGACAGCCGGGACGTGCCGCCCTGCACACCGCGCACGGGTGCGCCGTCCTCGGGGATCACGTACACGGCCGCGCCGCCGTCGACGCCGCGCAGCTTGACCGCGCCCAGCTCGTCGAGGTCGCGGGACAGCGTCGCCTGGGTGACGTCGATGCCCTCGCCCGCGAGGAGTTTCGCCAGCTCGGTCTGGCTGCGGATGGCCATCGTGGAAACCAGCTCGACGATCCGCGCCTGCCTGGCGACCCGGGTCGTGTTGGAGACCGACGTCATGCCGTCACCAGCCACGACAGCAGCGCCTTCTGCGCGTGCAGCCGGTTCTCCGCCTCGTCCCACACCGCGCTGGCCGGACCGTCGAGCACCTCGTCGGTGATCTCCCAGTCGCGGTGCGCCGGCAGGCAGTGCAGCACGATGGCGCCCTCGGCGGCCCGCGCCAGCAGCGACGCGTTGACCTGGAACGGGCGGAACGGCGCGACCCGGTCCTTGCCGTCGTTCTCCTGGCCCATGGACGTCCACGAGTCGGTGACCAGCACGTCCGCCCCGTCGACCGCCGCGTGCGGGTCGGTCAGGACGGTCACCGAGCCACCCGTGGCGGACGCGCGTTCCTTGGCGTCGATCAGCACGTCCTGGTGCGGCGCGAACCCGTCGGGGTGCGCGACGCGGACGTGCAGGCCCGCGGTGGCGCCGCCCAGCAGCAGCGAGTGGGCCATGTTGTTGGCGCCGTCGCCGAGGTAGGCGAGCGTGACGCCGGCCAGCCTGCCGTGCCGTTCGCGGATGGTCTGCAGGTCGGCGAGCACCTGGCAGGGGTGGAACTCGTCGGTCAGCGCGTTGATCACCGGGACCCGCGACGCCGAGGCCATCGCGATGATCCGGTTCTGCGCGTAGGTCCGCCACACGACGGCGTCGACGTAGCGGGACAGCACCCGTGAGGTGTCCTCGATGGTCTCCTCGCGACCGAGTTGCATCGTGCGACCGTCGACGACGATCGGCTGGCCGCCGAGCTGCTGGATGCCCACCTCGAACGACAGGCGGGTGCGCGTCGAGTTCTTCTCGAAGATCGTCGCGACCGACTTGCCGGTGAGGCCGTCGAAGCCGAGCTTGTCGGCCTTCATCCGGTCGGCGAGGTCGAGCACGGCGAGCTGCTCGTCCGGGGTCAGGTCGTCGTCGCGCAGGAAGTGCCGGACCACGTCACGCCTCCTGCGCCGCGTCGAGGACACCCGGGAGGGCGTCGAGGAGACCGTGCACCTGGTCGGCGTCGAGGATCATCGGCGGCGCCAGCCGGACCGTGTCGGGCTGCACGTTGTTGACCAGGTAGCCGGCTTTCAGCGCGGCGGCCGCGACCGCCCCGGACACGGGCTTGGTGAGCCCGATGCCGAGCAGGAAACCGCTCCCCCGCACCTCGGCGACCAGCGGGTGGCCGAACGACTCGACGCCCGCGGCGATCTCCTTGCCGAGCGCCGCCGCGTGCTCGACGAGGCCGTCGGCGGCGATGGTCCGCAGCACCGCGAGCCCGGCCGCGCAGCACACGGGGTTGCCGCCGAACGTGGTGCCGTGCTGGCCCGGTTTGAGCAGCTCACCGGCCGCGCCGACGCCGATGCACGCCCCCAGGGGCAGGCCGCCGCCGAGGCCCTTGGCGAGCGTGATGACGTCGGGCGTGATCCCGGCCTGCTGGAACGCGAACCACGTGCCGAGCCGGCCGAGGCCGGTCTGCACCTCGTCGACGATCAGCAGCGCGCCGTGCTCGGTGGTGATCCGGCGGGCCGCCTGCAGGTAGCCGGCAGGAGCCGGGTACACGCCACCCTCGCCGAGCACCGGCTCGACGATCACGGCGGCGGTGTGGTCGTCGACCGCGGCGGCCAGCGCGTCTGCGTCGCCGAACGGGACGTGCACGACGTCCGGCAGCAGCGGCGCGAACGGCTCCCGCTTGGCGGGCTGCCCGGTCAGCGTGAGCGCGCCCATCGTGCGGCCGTGGAACGCGCCCTCGCAGGCCACGATCTTGCTGCGGCCGGTCAGCCGGGAGAGCTTCAGCGCGGCCTCGACAGCCTCCGCACCCGAGTTGCAGAAAAGGACCTTCGCCTGGCCGGCCAGGCCGGCCACGTCGAGCAGCTCCTCCGCCAGCTCGACGGTGACCTGGTTGACGTACAGGTTCGACGTGTGGCCGAGCGTCTGGATCTGCTCGGTCACCGCCTGGACCACGGCCGGGTGCGCGTGCCCGAGCGCGTTGACCGCGATGCCACCGACGAGGTCGAGGTAGCGGTTGCCGTCGGCGTCCCACACGTACGCGCCCTCGCCACGCACCAGGGTGAGCGCGGGCGTGCCGTAGTTGTCCATGAGGGACGCCCGCCACTTGGCCTGGCCGTCCACATTGGACGAGATCATGCGCTTTCCTCCTCGGGCAGGACCATCGTGCCCACACCGCTGCCGGTGAACACCTCGAGCAGCACGGAGTGGGCGAGCCTGCCGTCGATCACGTGGGCGCGCGGCACGCCGCCGCGCACGGCCGCGAGGCACGCCTCCATCTTCGGGATCATGCCGCTGGCGAGGCCGGGCAGCATCTTCTCCAGCTCGTCGGCGTGGATCTGGTTGAGCAGCGAGTCCTTGTCCGGCCAGTCCGCGTACAGACCCTCGACGTCGGTCAGCATGACGAGCTTCTCGGCCTCCAGTGCGACCGCGATCGCGGCGGCGGCCGTGTCGGCGTTCACGTTGTGCGCCAGGCCGTCCGCGTCGGGGGCGACCGTGGACACGACCGGGATGCGGCCCGCGCGGACGATGTCGAGCACCGCGTCCGGGTTCACCGCGACGACGTCGCCGACCAGGCCGATGTCGACCTCCGCGCCGTCGACGACCGCCCGGCGGCGCTGCGCGGTGAGCAGGTTCGCGTCCTCGCCGGAGATCGCGACCGCGTACGGGCCGTGCGCGTTGATCAGCGCGACCAGCTCGCGGGACACCTGACCGGTCAGGACCATGCGGACCACGTCCATGGTCTCCGGCGTGGTGACCCGCAGGCCGCCCTTGAACTCGCCGGGGATGCCGAGCCGCTCGAGCATCGCGGTGATCTGCGGGCCGCCGCCGTGCACCACGACCGGGTGCAGGCCGCACAGCTTGAGGAACACCATGTCCTGCGCGAACGCGGCCTTCAACGCCTCGTCGACCATCGCGTTGCCGCCGTACTTCACGACGACCGTGGCGCCGTGGAACCGTTGCAGCCACGGCAGCGCCTCGATCAGGACCGCGGCCTTCTCGGCCGCCTGGGGGATCGTCATGACGAGTACGCGCTGTTCTCTTCGACGTAGCCGTGCGACAGGTCGGTGGTCAGCACGGTCGCGCTGCCCGGTCCGGCGTGCAGGTCGACCTCGACGGTGATGTCGCGGCCGGACAGGTCCGCCTTCGACCGGTCCGCACCGGCCGCGCCCTCCTCGCACACGAGGACGCCGTTGATGCTGATGTCCAGCTCGGCGGGGTCGAACTCGGCAGGCGCGTTGCCGACCGCCATCGCGATGCGGCCCCAGTTGGGGTCGGAGCCGAAGAACGCCGTCTTGCACAGGTTGTCGCGGGCGATGACCCGTGCTGCCGCCTCCGCCTCCGCATCGGTGACGGCGCCCCGGACGGTGATCGTGACGTGCTTGGTGACGCCCTCCGCGTCGGCCTGCAGCTGGGCGACCAGGTCGCGGCACAGGTCCGTGAGCGCGGCCGTGAACTCCCCGACCGGGACCTCCGTGCCGGACGCGCCGGAGCACAGCAGCAGGACGGTGTCGTTGGTGGAGGTGCCGCCGTCGACGTCGAGTGCGTTGAAGGTCACGTGCACGGCCGCCCGCAGCGCGGCGTCCAGGTCGGACTGGCCGAGGACGGCGTCGGTGGTGATGACCGACAGCATGGTCGCCATGTTGGGGGCGCACATGCCCGCGCCCTTGGCGAACCCGCCGAGCGCCCAGCCGTCCCGCACGGCCTTGGCGTGCTTGGGCACGGTGTCGGTGGTCATGACGGCCGTCGCCGCGTCGACACCCGCTTCCTCGGTCCCGGCGAGCTGCGCGGCGGCCGCGGTGACGCCCGCCTTGAGGTTGTCCATCGGCAGGCGGGCGCCGATCAGGCCGGTCGAGCAGACGGCCACGTCGACCGCGCCGATGCCGAGCGTCGCGGCGACGTGCTCGGCCGTCGCGTGCGTGTCCTGGAAGCCCTCCGGGCCGGTGCACGCGTTGGCGCCACCGGAGTTCAGCACGACCGCCTTCACGCGGCCGGTGGCCAGCACCTGCTGGGACCACAGGACGGGCGCGGCCTTCACCTTGTTGCGGGTGAAGACGCCCGCCGCGAGGTCCAGCGGACCGTCGTTGACCACGAGGGTCAGGTCCTTGTTGCCGTTCTCCTTGATCCCGGCGGCGACTCCCGCGGCCCGGAAGCCCTGGGGCGTGGTGACGGTCACGGTGCTACTCCCACTGTGGACAGGCCGGTCGTCTCGGGCAGGCCGAGCGCGATGTTCATGGACTGGACGGCCGCGCCCGCGGTGCCCTTGGTCAGGTTGTCGAGCGCCGCGACCACCACGAGGCGACCCGCGTCGCGGTCGACGGTCGCGCGCAGCTGGACGGCGTTCGAGCCGAGCGTGGCCGCGGTCGCCGGCCACGCGTGCTCGAGAACGTGGACGAACGGCTCGTCGGCGTAGGCCTTGCCGTACAGCTCGTCCGGGTCCACCTCGGTCTTCAGCGGCGCGGACGCGGTGGTCAGGATGCCGCGCGGCATGGGCGCGAGGACCGGGGTGAACGAGACGGCGACCTGCTCCCCCGCGATCCGCCCGAGGTTCTGCGCGATCTCCGGCGTGTGCCGGTGGGCGCCGCCGACGCCGTACGCGCTGGCCGAGCCCATGACCTCGGAGCCGAGCAGGTGCGGCTTGAGCGACTTGCCCGCGCCGGACGTGCCGCTGACCGAGACGATCACCACATCCGGCTCGACCACGCCCGCCGCGAAGGCGGGGGCGAGCGCCAGGGACGCGCCCGTCGGGTAGCAGCCGGGGACGGCCACCCTCGTGGCGTTGCGGAGCTCCTCGCGGTGGCCGGGCAGCTCGGGCATGCCGTACGGCCAGGTGCCCGCGTGCGCGCCGCCGTACCAGCGGGCCCAGTCGTCCGCGCTCTCCAGACGGTGGTCGGCGCCGCAGTCGATCACGAGTGTGTCCGGCCCGAGCTGGGCCGCGATCTCGGCGGAGTGGCCGTGCGGCAATGCGAGGAAGACCACGTCGTGGCCGGCGAGCTGCTCGGGCGTGGTCTCGCCCAGGACGCGGTCGGCGAGCGGCAGGAGGTGGGGCTGGTGCGTGCCGAGCGCCGTGCCCGCGTTGCCGCCCGCGGTCAGCGCGCCGATCTCCACCTCGGGATGACCGAGCAGGAGCCGCAGCAACTCACCCCCGGCATACCCACTGGCGCCACCCACGGCGATTCTGATCGTCACGTGGATGATTATGCACGCCCATGCAAACTCACTCAACCGAGTTGGCATGAGACACGAAACGGGCGCTCCCAGGATGCCCCAGGAGCGCCCGTCGTGCGGTCATCGCTCGGTCAGCGCGGCACCGCCACCGCCAGTTCGGCGCGGAGGTCGGCAGACGGGACCGATGCGGCCCGCTTGTCCGCCGCCGCACCCGCGGGTACCGGCTGCGGCACCGGCTCGCACTGGACGTCGGAGCCGTTGCCCGGCTTGCGCTGGGGCAGCGCACCCGTCTTCAGGTACTCCGTGATGATGCTGTCGGTGCACTCCACCCCGGAGAGGGACCCCGAGTGGGTGGTGCCGCCGACACCCTCGATGAGCACCGAGTTCGGGAACAGCTTGCGCACCTCGATGGCACCGGAGTACGGCGTCGCCGAGTCCAGCGTCTCGTTGATCAGCAGCGCGCTGTCGACCTTGCGGCCGTCGACCTTCACCGGCTTGTCGGCCGACGCGGGCCAGAAGACGCACGGGGCGTTGAACCACACGTTGCCCCACGTCTCGAACGGCGCGCGCAGGTGCGTGAGCCAGTTGTCGACCCGCCACTTGTTCCAGTTCGTCGGCCACTGGGTGTCCGTGCAGGACACCGCGAGGTAGACGGCGTGGCCGTTGTCGTCGAACGGCGGCGTGCCGAACAGGTCCACCAGCGTCTGCCAGTCACCGTCGTGGACGTAGCCCGCGAACGCGTTGGCGACGTCCTCCCAGCCGTACACGTAGTAGGCGGCCTGCAGGAAGATGTCGGTCCACTCGTCCGGGCCGATCTTGCCGCCCGCCGGGGCACGCAGCAGCTCGGCCTGCTTCTGGTAGAACAGCGCCTCGACCTGGCGGCCCGTCTTGCCGAGGTGGTAGACGCTGTCGTACTTGGCGATCCAGTCGAAGTAGATCTTGATGTTGCGGTCGAACGCGATGTCCTGGTCGATGTTCGCGTCGTACCAGACCCGCTTCGGGTTGACGTTGCCGTCGAAGATCACCCGGCGGAAGCGGTCCGGGAACAGGGTCCCGTACACCTGACCGAGGTAGGTGCCGTACGAGAACCCGTAGTAGTTGATCTGCTCGGCGCCGAGCGCCTTGCGAATGCTCTCCATGTCGTTCGCCGAGTCGACGGTCGTCATGTGCTCGAGCAGTTTCCCGCCGTTCGCACCGCACGCGTCCGCGTAATTCTTGGAACGCTTGAGCCACGTCCGCTCGAGGCCGGGCGTGATCGGCACGAAGTACGGCCGGTTGTACCCGTCGTAGTCCGGAATGCACGACAGCGACGGCTGGCTCGCGCCGACACCCCTCGGGTCGAAGCCGATCCAGTCGTAGCCGTCGCCACCCCCGTCCGGCACGAAGTCGCCGAAGATCGAGTAGATCAGGCCGGAGCCGCCGGGACCACCCGGGTTCACCAGCATCGGGCCCTGGTACTCGGCGTCCGGGCTCTTGTGCGTCACCCGGGAGACGGCGAGCTTGATCTTCTCGCCTGCCGGCTTCGCGTAGTCGAGGGGAACCTCGAGGAAGCCGCACTTGGCCCCGGCCTGCACGAGCCGGGGAATGTCGCATTCACCCCATTGGATGGCTTTTGGAGTGAATTCGGGGTTTTTCGCCGGTGCCGCGGTAGCGACCGTCGTCGCCGTGAGTCCGCTGAGCACGACGCCCGCGATCGCCGCCAGGGCGGCGAATCTCTTAGCTTTGATCACCGGATGAGCCTGCCTCCGAAAACGTGAATGGGGAACACTCCGAAAGTCGTATTACCGTATCGTGACCGCACGCACGGCAACCACTCGAACACGCAGGCACACGGCATTGTCGGTGGGGTGAAGTAGCTTGCGCCCCATGGACGAATCCCGTGCTCTGATCGCCGCTGTCCGATCCGGACTCGCCGCCGCGGGCGACGCGCGCAAGGCGCCGGAGATGCAGCGCTACATGAAGTCCGAGATGCCCTACCGCGGCGTCGCGTCGCCGGAACGCAAGGCACTGGTGAAGGACCTGTTCGCCGCGCACCCGCTGCCGGACGAGGCCGCGCTGCGGACCGCGGCGCTGACCCTGTGGCGCGAGGCCGCCTACCGCGAGGAGCGGTACGTGGCGATCGACCTGACCGGGCACCGGGCGTACCGGGCGTGGCAGACGCCCGCGCTGCTGCCACTGTACGAGGAGATGATCGTCACCGGCGCGTGGTGGGACTACGTGGACGAGGTCGCCAACCGCAGGATCGGCCCGCTGTTACGGGACTTCCCGGACGAACTGACCCCGGTCATGCGGGCGTGGGCCACCGACGCGGACCTGTGGAAGCGCCGGACCTCGATCATCTGCCAGCTCGGCTTCAAGGAGGCCACCGACACCGCGCTGCTGGCCGAGGCGATCGAGGCGAACACCGGCGACCGCGACTTCTTCATCCGCAAGGGCATCGGGTGGGCGCTGCGGCAGTTCGCGCGCACCGAACCCGGCTGGGTCCGCGCCTTCGTCGACGATCACCCCGGCCTGTCGCCGCTGTCCGTGCGGGAGGCGCTTAAACACTTGTGACGGTTGGCAGGATGGCGGTGTGACCTCGCTGCCAGCCACCCGTGCCTCGCTCGCCGCCGACCTCACGGCCCTCGGACTGTCCACAGGCGACATCGTGCTCGCGCACTCGTCCATGAAAGCCATCGGCTGGGTGCCGGGCGGGCAGGTGGCCGTGGTGCAGGCGCTGCTCGACGTGCTCGGCCCGGAGGGCACGCTCGTGGTGCCCACGCAGACCGGCGGCAACTCCGAACCCAAGCTGTGGTCGCGGCCGCCGGTCCCCGAGGAGTGGTGGCCGACCGTCCGCGAGCACATGCCCGCGTTCGACCCGGCGATCACGCCGAGCCGGGGCATCGGCGCGGTGGCGGAGTGCGTGCGGACGTGGCCGGGTGCGGTGCGCAGCAACCACCCGCACACGTCGTTCGCGGCGGTCGGCGGGCGGGCGGCCGAGCTGATGGCGCGGCACGACCTGGACAGCCAGCTCGGTGAGGGGTCGCCGTTGCGTGCGCTGGAGGACGCGGGCGCGCGGGTGCTGCTGCTCGGTGTGGGGTTCGACGTGTGCACGGCGTTCCACCTCGCCGAGTACCGGGTGCCGACGCCGAAGACCGAGCACAGCGGCGCGATCCTCACCGAACGCGGCCGCGAGTGGGTCACCTACGTCGACGTCGCCACCGACAGCGACGACTTCGACCGGCTCGGCGCCGCCTACGAGCCGACGGCCACGATCCTGCGCGGTCAGGTCGGCAAGGCGGACGCCCGGCTGTTCCCGCTGCCGGAGGCGGTGGCGTTCGCCACGGACTGGCTGCTGGCGAACCGCCACGGCAAGTAGGGCGCGGTGGACCCGGACGAGGAGATCGCGGTGCTGCGCGAGCGCGCGACCACCCCGCCCGCGAGCGCGGCGCTCGGCCGTGCGCTCGGCCGCAAGGGCGAGCTGCTGATCGAGGCGGGGCAGGAGATCGCCGCCATGGCGCCGCTGGGCGAGGCGGCCGTGATCTTCGACGGGCTGCCCGCCGAGTACGCGCGCGACCGCGCGAAGGTGCGGGCCGCCATCGCCCGTGCCGCCGACCAGTCCGGCGACGTGGCCGGGGCGCTGGTCAACTGGCACCGGGCCGCCGGGATCTGGCGGTCACTGCCCCTCCTCGACGAGGAACGCGCCGGGCTCGCGCAGTGCCTGAACAACGCGGCCGTGTGCCACATCCGGCTCCGCCACGAGGGCTCGGCGCTGGCCGCGCAGGAGGAGGCGGCGGCCGCCGCCGCGCCGCTGCGTGCCCAGCGCCCCGACCTGTACACGACCATGCACGCCAACCTGGTGCGCTACCTGGTGGGCATCGACCCCGCCCGTGCCGTGGCGACCGCGCAGCGGCTGGCCGAGGAGGTCCCGCTGCCACCGTCGGTCGGGTGGGACCTGCACCGCGCGGCCGAGGCACTCGGCACGCACGGCCGGTTCGCGGAGGCGGTCGCGGCGTGCCGGCTCGCCTTGCGGATCGAGGGTGACGACCTGCTGCGGGCGGCGCTGTTGAAGGAGCTGTCAGCCGACCTGGCCGACCTCGGCAACCACGCGGAAGGCGCGGACGCGGCGGCCGCCGGTGTGCGCGCGTGGCGTGGCGTGCGCACGGGCATGCCGGAGCCGCAGGTCCGCATGAACCTGGCGACGACGCTCGTCAACCAGGCGGCGAACCTCCGCGGCATGGCCCGGCACCGCGAGGCCGCCGCGGTCTACGGCGAGGCCGCGACGGAACTCCGCGCGCTGGACCTGCCGGACCTGTTGAACGACGCCCTGTCCGGTGCCGCGCGGTGCCACGAGGAGGCGGAGGACCTCGACGCGGCCGTCGCGGTGCTGCGGGAGCTCGTCCAGTCGTCCCAGGGACGGACGCTCGCAAGCGCGTTGCTGTCGCACGCGAGGGTGCTGTTGAAGCTGCACCGCGCGGAGGAGGCGTTCCCGAGCGCGTCCGAGTCGGTGCGCGTGTTCCACCAGGTCCTCGGCGACCGCCCGGATACCTACGAGCCGGAGTTCGCGTCCGCGTTGTTCATGACGGGCATGAGCCTGGTGTACGCCGACCGCATAGCCGAGGCGACGGCACCGCTGGTCCGCTCGCTCGGCATGGCGGCCGCCGCCGAGGACCGGGCGAGCGCGGACAGCGCCATGGCCGCACTGCACGCCGCGCGGGAACGCGATCCACGGGGCGTGGACGCGGAATGGCAGCGCCTGACCGGCTTCCCGTTCCCGAGCCCCGCCTAGGCACGGCGCGTTCCCGGCTTCGGCGGTGTCGCGGTGGCTCCTCCGCAGCCTCGTGATGCGCAAGGCCCGAGCGGCACCACCGACCGACTCCCAATCCCGGGGAACGGACCCGGCACGCGGTGACACGTTCGCGGCTGTGACAGGACCGCGGCGGCTTCTCCGCAGCCTCGTGATGCGCAAGGCCCGAGCGGCACCACCGACCGACTCCCAATCCCGGGGAACGGACCCGGCACGCGGTGACACGTTCGCGGCTGTGACAGGACCGCGGCGGCTTCTCCGCAGCCTCGTGATGCGCAAGGCCCGAGCGGCACCGCCGACCGACTCCCAATCCCGGGGAACGGGCTCGGCACGCGGTGGCGCGTTCGCGGCTTCGGCGAGGTCGCGCTGGCTCCTTCGGCATGCGCGTCCGCCGGGAGAGCGGGAATCCGCATGGAGCGACCGCTTGCGCGGTCTCCCAGCACGGAAACAAGCCACGCACCGCTGCGAACACGGCCGAAGGCGCGGCACGCACCTTCGGCCGTCCGCACCCGCGGAAGCGGGGCGGGGCGGGCTAGGCGCGGAGCGCGGCGCCGAACTTCGACGCGGCGGCGGACACGGCGGCGTCGCGGGCCGCGGTTGCCTCCTCCACCGTCAGCGTGCGGTCCGGGGCGCGGAAGCGCAGGGAGTAGGCCAGCGACCGCTTGCCCTCGCCCACCTGCTCGCCGGTGAACACGTCGAACAGGTGCAGGTCCTCGAGCAGGTCACCGCCGCCGCCGCGTAGCGTGTCCGCGACCTCGGCGACCGGCACGGCCTCGTCGACCACCAGGGCCACGTCCAGCAGCACCGGCGGGTACGGCGACGGGGACGGCGCGGGTCGCCGGTCGACCAGCGGGAGCGCGTCGAGCTTCAGTTCCATCGCGCACGTGCGCTTCGGCAGCCCGAGCTTGTCGACCACCTTCGGGTGCAGCTCGCCCGCGTACCCGACGGCGAGGTCGCCCACCAGCAGCTGCGCGCACCGGCCCGGGTGCCACGGCGCCAGCGCGCCCGCCTTCACCGTCAGCTCGACACCGGCGGCCTCCGCGACGATCTGGGCCGCGCGCACGGCGTCCGCCCAGGTGGCCGGCTGACCGGGGCCCCACCATCCCGCGCGCTCGCGGTTGCCCGCCAGCACGACGGCCGTGTGCACCGGCTGCTGCGGCAGCGCGGCGTGCAGGCTCGCGACCTCCGCGTCGCTCGGGCGGCCGGCGACACCGACCTCGGGCACCGGCACCTGCTGCGCCTTCGGCAGCGTCACCTGCCCGATGTGGAACAGCGCCAGGTCACGCATGCCGCGGGAGGTGTTGCGCACCACCGCGTCCAGCAGGCCGGGCAGCAGCGTGGTGGCCAGCTCGCTGCGGTCGGCCTCGAGCGGGTTGAGGATCGTGACGGTGCGGCGGCGGGAGTCCTCGGCGTCGAGGCCCAGCGCGTCCCACACCGTCGGCGACACGAACGGGAACGGGATGACCTCGACGTACCCCGCCTCGGCGAGCGCACGGCCGACGGACCGCCTGCGGCGCTGGCTCGGCGTCGCGCCCTGGCCGGGGCGGGCGGCGGGCATGACGGTCGGGATCGTGTCGTACCCCTCGAGCCGCAGCACCTCCTCCACCAGGTCGGCGGGCTCGGCGAGGTCGTGGCGCCACGTCGGCGGCTGCGCGACCACGTACGACTTGCCGTCGTCACCGGCGAAGACCTCGGTGCCGCAGCCGATCTGCTGGAGCCTGCGCACGGTCGCGCCGCCCGGGTACCGCGTGCCCGCGACCTGGTCGGGCAGGCCGAGCGGCATGGTCACCGTCGGGAGCTGGGTCACGCCGCCCACGTCGGTGCGGCCCGGCTTGATGCTGCCGTCGGCGTGGTCGCGCAGCAGGCGCGCCGCCCGCTCCAGCGCCATCGGCGGGATGTTCGCGTCGACGTGCCGCTCGAACCGCTTCGAGGCCTCGGACGGCAGCTTGTGCCTGCGCACGGTCCGCGCGATCGACGCCGGGTCCCAGACCGCGGCCTCGAGCAGGATGTCGGTGCTGTCGTCGCGGACCTCGGTGCTCGCGCCACCCATCACGCCCGCGAGCGACACCGGGCCGGTCTCGTCGGCGATGATGATGTCGTCCGGGTCCAGCTCGCGCACGGTGTCGTCGAGCGTGGTGAGCTTCTCCCCCGGCTTCGCGCGCCGCACGACCAGCCCGCCCTTGATCGACGGGGTGTCGAACGCGTGCATGGGCTGGCCCATCTCGAGCATCACGTAGTTCGTGACGTCGACGGCCAGCGAGATCGACCGGATGCCGGCCAGCATCAGCCTGCGCCGGATCCAGAACGGGGTCGGCGCGGTCGGGTCGACGCCGGTGACGCGGCGCGCGACGAAGCGCGGGCAGTCGGCCTCGTCCTCGACGGTCACCGGGAAGGCGTCGCCCTCCGCGCCCGGCACGTCGATGGCGGCCGGGTCGCGGTAGGCGATGTCGAAGGCGCAGGCCAGCTCGCGGGCGAGGCCGCGGACGGAGAAGGCGTAGCCGCGGTCCGGCGTGATCGACAGCTCGATCACGCTCTCGTCCAGGCCGAGCAGCTCGATGGCGTCGTCGCCTGCGCCCGCCTCGCCGCTGGGCAGTACGAGGATGCCGGTGTGGTCGTCGCCGAGCCCCAGCTCGCGGGCCGAGCAGATCATGCCGTTGCTGACCTTGCCGTACGTCTTGCGCGCGGTGATCGAGAACCCGCCGGGCAGCACCGCGCCGGGCAGCGCGACCACCACGAGGTCACCCTCGACGAAGTTCGTCGCGCCGCAGACGATGCCGCGCACCCTGGGCTCGCCCTCGATGACGTCGTCGTGGTCCTCGGCCTCGGCGACCTCGACCATGCAGTACCGGATCGGCTTCTTGAACTCGGTGAGCTCCTCGATCTCGGCGACGCGGCCGACCACCACGGGGCCGGTCACCGGCCCCAGTGGCGTGACCTCCTCGACCTCGAGGCCGACCCGGACGAACGCCTCGGCGATCTGCTCCGCCGTGTACTTCTCGTCCGTCTCGAGGTGCTCGGTGAGCCAGCTGACGGGAACCCGCACGGTGTTACCTCTCCTACTGACGGGTGTGGCGCGATCAGGCTTCGGTGCCGAAGGGGGCCGTGAACCGGACGTCCCCTTCCACCATGTCGCGCATGTCCGGGATGCCGTTGCGGAACTGCAGCGTCCGCTCGATGCCCATGCCGAACGCGAAGCCCGAGTAGACGTCCGGATCGATACCGCAGGCCCGCAGCACGTTCGGGTTGACCATGCCGCAGCCGCCCCACTCGACCCAGCCCGCGCCGCCCTTCTTCTCCGGGAACCACACGTCGGGCTCCGCGGACGGCTCGGTGAACGGGAAGTACGACGGGCGCAGCCGGATCTTGGAGCTGTCGCCGAACATCGCCTTGGCGAACGCGTCCAGCGTGCCCTTGAGGTGGGCCATGGTCAGGCCCTTGTCCACGGCGAGGCCCTCCACCTGGTGGAACACCGGGGTGTGGGTGGCGTCGAGCTCGTCGGTGCGGAAGGTGCGGCCCGGGCACACGACGTACACCGGGAGGTCACGCTCCAGCAGCGAGCGGATCTGCACCGGTGAGGTGTGGGTGCGCAGGACCAGGCCGGAGTCGGCGGGCGCCACGTAGAACGTGTCCTGCATGGTGCGCGCGGGGTGGTCCTTCTTGAAGTTCAGCGCGTCGAAGTTGAACCACTCGGTCTCGACCTCGGGGCCCTCGGCGATCTCCCAGCCCATGCCGACGAACACGTCCGCGATCCGGTCGGACAGCGTGGTCAGCGGGTGCCGGGCGCCGCGCGGGATCCGGTCCCACGGCAGCGTGACGTCGACGGACTCCTCGCGGAGCACGCGCTCGTCGCGGTCGGCCTCGAGCTGCGCGCGGCGCTCGTCGAACGCCTCGCGGACCGCCTTCTGCGCCTCGTTGACCCGCTTGCCCGCGTCGGCCTTCGCGTTCGGCGGCAGCGCGCCGATCTCGCGGCGGGCCACCATCAGCGGCGCCTTGTCGCCCAGGTGGGCGGGCTTGACCGAGGCCAGCGCCGCCAGGTCGCCCACGGCCGCGAACTCCTTGCGCGCCTGCTCCACGGCAGCCTGCAGCGTCTCGGGCGCGAGGGCCGCGACCTGCTTCGGATCGTAGGAGTCGTTGGCTGCGGACATGTGGGTGCGAGCTCCCGGGGAAGGCTGGCCGGATCGACGTGCCCGCAGTGTGCGAGCACAGTGATCCTAGGTGATCGGTGGATCCGGCCCGAACCCAGTTTCCCCTATCGCCGCTTCGGGGGGAACGCGCCGGCCAGATCCGCGCCCGCGAACTCCTGCGGCACCTCCCGGTCGGCGGCGTAGTGGTAGAGCGCGGTCTGGTAGATGCCCGACAGCGCGCTGGTCACCACGATGCTCGCGAGGAACCACAGCACGGCGAGGCCGAAGCACACCCACGCCACCGCGCCGCCCGCGACCCCGCCGAGGACGACGAGCAGCACGCACGGCAGGAACAGCAGGAACCCGATCGCGCCGATGCCGACGTTGCCCAGCACGTTCTCCCCCCACGTGCCGCGGAACAGCTCGGCGGAGCGCTTGACCGCGGGTTTCGTGGTGGCGCGTTCGAGGACCATCACCGGCAGCACCAGGTAGGTGACGAGGTTCCAGGCCATGCCCGCCAGGCCGGCGACGAGGCGGCCGAGGAAACCGAGGCGTTCCTCGATGAGGCGCAGGACCATCGACACGGTCGCCGACAGCAGCGCCCAGGGCAGCAGCCTGCCCGCCATGGTGCCCGCGACGCGCAGCCCGTTCGCGACACGCGGGTCGCCGCCCTTGAGCGCGATGTTCGCCTGGGAGATGAGCGCGGCGTTGAAGAAGATCGCCACGTATGCGCTGACCAGGTAGAACCCGGCCAGCAGGGCGTAGGTGCCCGGGGTGGCGCGGCCGTCGTCGACGTCGACCGTGAACACGGCCGGGGTCAGGAAGACGATCGCCACCACGAGCCCGGCCGCGCCGGACAGGACCGGGAACACCGCGAGTTCCTTGCGGGACCGGAGCACGCGCCAGGACGCCCTGAACATCTTCCAGGAACGCTTGAACCGACCCATGCGACACCCCCACGGCAGCCGTGATCCGATGGAACCAGAATGATCGGATGCGGGCCCGGTTAAACCTGATCGGGTGAACCGTGCGCCCGCCACGCGCTCGCGTAGAGGCAGACCGTGGCGGCGGTGGCCAGGTTCAGGCTCTCCGCCTTGCCGTAGAGCGGCACGCGGAGTGACATGTCCGCGGCGGACTTCACCGCGTCGGGCAGCCCGTGCGCCTCGCTGCCGAACAGCCACGCCACGGGTGCCGGCGCGGTGGCCGGGGTGAGTTCGCTGTCGGCGTAGCCGTCGGTGGCGACGAGCCGCAGCCCGGCCACGCGGCACGCGGCGAGCGTCTCGTCGACGGACGCGCGGGCGATCGGCAGGTGGAAGACGCTCCCCGTGGAGGCCCGGACGCACTTGCCGTTGTGCGGGTCGACCGCGTCCCCGGCGAGGACCACCGCGTCGGCGCCCGCCGCGTCGGCGACCCGGATGACCGTGCCCGCGTTGCCGGGGTCGGACACCTCGACCAGCACGGCGACCAGCGACGGCGTGCCCGCGAGCGCGGTGGCCAGCGGCACGTCCACGAACGAGCACACCGCGACCACGCCCTGCGGGGTGACGGTGTCGGACAGCCCGGCCATCGCGCGGTCGGTCACCAGCGAGACCTCGACCCCGCGTGCGGCGGCGAGGCCGTGCAGCTCGGTGTCCCGTGCGGCGAACGCCTCGGTCACGAACAGCTCGTGCACCTCACCGGGCCAGGTGAGCGCCTCGCGGACGGCCTGCGTGCCCTCCACGAGGAACCGCCCGGCGCGCTGCCGCCCCACTCGGCGCGACAGGGCCCGGGCAGCAGCGACCCGGGGTGTCCGCTCGGTGAACGGAACTGCCCCGGGTCGTGGTGCGGTGCTCAGGAAGCGGCCTTGCCCTGCTGGTCGGCGTTGGCACGCGCGACCTCGACGAGCGCGGCGAACGCGGCCGCGTCGTGCACGGCCAGCTCCGCGAGGATCTTGCGGTCGACCTCGACACCCGCGTTCTTCAGACCCTGGATGAAGCGGTTGTAGGTGAGGCCGTTCTGGCGCGCCGCGGCGTTGATGCGGGTGATCCACAGCTGGCGGAAGTCACCCTTGCGGGCACGGCGGTCCCGGTAGGCGTAGTTGAGCGAGTGGAGCATCTGCTCCTTCGCCTTGCGGTACAGCCGCGAGCGCTGGCCGCGGTAACCGCTGGCCAGCTCAAGGGTGGTGCGGCGCTTCTTGTGGGCGTTGACTGCCCGCTTGACGCGTGCCACGGTGCAAATCCGATCGATCTCGAGGGCGGCGATCCCGCGCGCCCGAATTGGTCAGGGGAGACAGGGGCCGGTCAGCGACCGAGCAGCTTCTTCACGCGCTTGACGTCGGCCTTGGCGACCTCTTCGGTGCCGGACAGGCGGCGGGTCAGCGTGCTGGGCTTCTTCTCCAGCTTGTGGCGGAGGCCGGCCTGCTGACGACGGAGCTTCCCCTTGCCGGTGATCCGAATGCGCTTCGAAGTACCGGAGTGGGTCTTGTTCTTGGGCATGGTCTTCTTGCCGTCTTCCTTGCGCGGTTGTGCGACCGGGCGTCTCGGAGCGAGGCGCCCGGCCCTTGCGGACAAGCGTCAGTTCGTGTCGGTGCCCGCACTCGCCTTCGGGCGGGTCTTCTGGGACTTGTGCGGCGCCAACACCATGATCATGTTTCGACCGTCCTGCTTCGGCGCGGCCTCGACGAAGCCGAGATCGGCGACGTCCTCGGCCAGCCGCTGCAGCAGCCGGAAGCCAAGTTCGGGGCGGGACTGCTCACGCCCGCGGAACATGATCGTCACCTTGACCTTGTTCCCGTGCTCGAGGAAGCGCATCACGTGGCCGCGCTTCGTCTCGTAGTCGTGCGTGTCGATCTTCGGGCGGAGCTTCTGCTCCTTGATCACGGTGAGCTGCTGGTTCCGACGCGACTCACGTGCCTTCTGCGCGCTCTCGTACTTGAACTTGCCGTAGTCCATGAGCCTGCAGACAGGCGGGCGAGCCTGCGGGGCAACCTCCACGAGGTCCAGATCCGCTTCCTGAGCCAGCCGGAGCGCGTCTTCGATGCGCACGATGCCGACCTGCTCGCCACCCGGTCCGACCAGCCGGACCTCGGGAACTCGGATGCGGTCGTTGATACGTGTCTCGGAGCTGATGGGGCCTCCTCGGGCCGGGTTCGTCTTCCTCCTCCGCGACCCTCGCGGATCCCCATCAAGCACGAAACCCCGGTCGTCAGGTGACGAACGGGGCCCGCTTCCGATCACCTCGCCGCACCCGACGAGGAACCGCGCCCACGCACCGGAGCTGTCCGGCGCGGGTCGCGGCGACCGGAACCCGGCCACGGTGTGACTCGGGTGGGAGCGGGGCTCCACTTGTTCAGCCTTGCACGCAAGACTGGTCGCGTCGCTCAGGATAACACCCACCCCGGGCCGGTTGTTCCCCCGGTCAGGTCCTGGCCCACTGGTAGCGCAGTTCCGGGCGTCCCACCTGACCGTACCGTGGCTGGCGGACGGCCATGCCGTGGTCGGCGAGGTACTCCAGGTACCGGCGCGCGGTGACCCGCGACATGCCCAGCGCTTCCCCCGCCGCGCCGGCGGAAAGGCCCTGGTCAGCGCTCCGCAGCGCGGCGGCGACCGCGTCGAGGGTCGGTGCGCTCATGCCCTTCGGCAGCTGCGCGCCCTCGCTGCCGCGCAGGGTCGCGAAGAGGTGGTCGACGCCCGTCTGGTCGGCCTCCTCGGCCTGGTCGACGCCGTGCCGGAAGCGGGCGTACCGCTCGAGCTTGTCCCGCAGGGTGGCGAAGGTGAACGGTTTCAGCAGGTACTGCACGACGCCACTGGACACCGCGGCACGCACCAGCGCGAGGTCGCGCGCCGAGGTGACCATGATGACGTCGACGAGCCGCCCCTCCGCCCGCAGCGCACGGCACAGGTCGAGGCCGTTGCCGTCCGGCAGGTACTGGTCGAGCAGCAGCAGGTCCACGTCGAGCCGCCCGAGCGCCCGCCGCGCCTCCCCCGCCGAGTGCACGACCCCGACCACGGCGAACCCCTCGACGCGCTCGACGTAGAGCCGGTGCGCGTCGGCGGCCACGAGGTCGTCCTCGACGACCAGCACTGAGATCACGACGACACCAAAGCAGTGGGCAGCCGGACCGTGAACACGGCACCCCGCTCCCCCTGGCTCACCTCGATGGTCCCGCCGCCCCTGCGCACGGCCTGCCGCACCAGCGCGAGCCCCAGCCCGCGCCCGTCGGCCTTGGTGGACCAGCCGCGGTCGAACGCCACCTCGCCCGCCGACAGCCCGGGTCCCGTGTCCTCGACCCGCAGCAGCAGGGCGCCGTCCTCGGCGCGGGCGGTGACGAACACCTTCGGCGCGTTCCCGCCCTCGATGGCGGCGTCCAGCGCGTTGTCAATCAGGTTGCCGAGGATCGTGACCACGTCCCTGGGCGCGATCGTGCCGCCGAGCACGGCGTCGTCGATCTCCGTCTCCGGCGTGATCACCAGCTCGGCGCCGCGTTCGTTCGCCTCCGCCGCCTTGCCGAGCAGCAACGCGGCGAGCACCGGCTCGGACACCGCGTCCACCACCCGGTCGGTCAGCTGCTGCGCGAGCGCCAGCTCCGCGGTGGCGAACTCGACGGCCTCCTCGTAGCGGCCGAGTTCCACCAGCGACACCACCGTGTGCAGCCGGTTCGCGGCCTCGTGCGCCTGCGACCGGAGCGACTCGGCGAACCCGCGGACCGAGTCGAGCTCCCCGGTCAGCGCCTGCAGGTCGGTGTGGTCCCGCAGCGTGACGACCGTGCCGTGCGCACGGTTGCCGGAGCGGACGGGCGTGCAGTTCACGACCAGCACGCGCCGCTCGGTCAGGTGGATCTCGTCGCGGGTCGTGCGGTCCGGGGCCATGCTCGCGACCATCGCCGCCGGCAGACCGAGGTCACCCAGCAGCCTGCCCTCCACCTCGTCGTCCAGGTCGAGCAGCTCGCGGGCGCCGTCGTTGCACAGGGTCACCCGGCCCGCCTGGTCGACGAGCAGCAGGCCCTCGCGGACGGTGTGCAGGATCGCCTCGTGGTACTCCAGGCGCCTGCCCAGCTCGGCGGGCCCGAGGCCGTGGGTCTGGCGGGCGAGCCGCCTGCTCACCAGGTACGTGCCGGTCATGCCCGCGGCCAGGGTCACCAGGGCGACCACCACGAGCGGCACGAGCCGGTCGCGGACCTGCCCGGCGATCGCGTCGAGGGTGATGCCGACGCTGACCAGCGCGACCACCCGGTCGCCGTCGCGGACCGGCACCACCGCGCGCACCGACGGGCCGAGCGTGCCGGTATAGGTCTCGGTGAACACCCGGCCCGCCAGCGCCTCGTCGATGTGGCCGAGGAACCGCTCGCCGATGCGGTCCGGGTTCGGGTGGGTGAACCGGCGCCCGCCGGTGTCCATGATCGTGATGAAGTCGACGCCGGTGTCGTGGCGGACGCGCTCGGCGAACGGCTGCAGGATCGCGCTCGGCTCGGCGGCCTGGACGGCGTCGACGACCGCGGGCGAATCGGCGATCGTCAGCGCGACCGAGACGACCTCCTCGCGCGTGGAGTCCTCGGTCCGGCCGGCCACGTCCAGGTACGCGAGCACCGCACCGGCGACCACCAGCACGCCGACGATGATCACCTGGAGCACCAGCAGCTGCCTCGCGAGACTCCAGCCGGTCCTTGTCATGCGCATCAGTGTGGCCCGCTTCACAATGATCTTGGAACGTCATCTACTTAATGAACACAAACGTGACCCAGGTCATAAGGGTTCGCACAATCAGCCGAACCAGCCCCTGCCAGGAGGTCTCGTGTCCAGCGTTGAACAACCGGCCCGCCCACGTCGTCGGGACCGGACCCATCTCCTCTACATCGCCGTGGTGGTCGCGGTCGCGGCCGGCATCGTGATCGGCCTGGTGTGGCCGGAAGTCGGGAAGGAACTGAAGCCGTTAGGCACCGGGTTCGTCAACCTGATCAAGATGATGATCAGCCCGATCATCTTCTGCACGATCGTGCTCGGCGTCGGCTCGGTGGCCAAGGCCGCGAAAGTCGGCAAGGTCGGCACGCTCGCCATCGGCTACTTCCTCGCGATGTCGACGGTCGCGCTGGTCATCGGTCTCGTCGTCGGCAACATCCTGCACCCCGGTGAGGGCCTGCAGCTCACCGACAGCGTCCGCGAGGCGGGCCAGTCGCAGGTCAAGGAGGCCGAGGGCACGGTCGACTTCCTGCTCGGGATCATCCCGGCGACGCTGGTGTCGGCGTTCACCGAGGGGTCCGTGCTGCAGACACTGCTCGTCGCGCTGCTGGCCGGGTTCGCGCTGCAGGCCATGGGCAGCAAGGGCGAGCCGATCCTGCGGGGCGTCGGCCACCTCCAGCGGCTGGTCTTCCGCATCCTGGCGATGATCATGTGGGCGGCGCCGGTCGGCGCGTTCGGCGCGATCGCCGCGGTGGTCGGCGAGACCGGCGTCGACGCGTTGAAGAGCCTCGCGATCATCATGATCGGCTTCTACGTGACCTGCCTGCTGTTCGTGTTCGTGATCCTGTCGAGCCTGCTGTGGCTGGTCGCGCGGATGAACATCCTCACGCTGTTCCGCTACCTGTCGCGGGAGTTCCTGCTGATCCTGTCGACGTCGTCGTCGGAGGTGGCGCTGCCGAGGCTGATCGCGAAGATGGAGCACCTCGGCGTCAGCAAGCCGGTGGTCGGCATCACCGTCCCGACCGGGTACTCGTTCAACCTCGACGGCACCGCGATCTACCTGACCATGGCGACGCTGTTCATCGCCGAGGCCATGGACGCGCCGCTGTCGGTGGGCGAGCAGATCGGGTTGCTGCTGTTCATGATCATCGCGTCGAAGGGCGCGGCCGGCGTGACCGGCGCCGGTCTCGCGACGCTCGCCGGTGGCCTGCAGTCGCACCGGCCGGAGCTGGTCGACGGCGTCGGCCTCATCGTCGGCATCGACCGGTTCATGTCCGAGGCGCGGGCGCTGACCAACTTCGCGGGCAACTCGGTCGCGACCGTGCTCATGGGCACGTGGACCAGGGAGTTCGACCGCGACCAGGCGAACCGGGTGCTCTCCGGCGAGGACCCGTTCGACGAGAAGACGCTGATCGACGACCACGCGGCGGACACCCCCGCGGACGGCCCGGCCGCGCGGACCGAGGCGGCGGAGCCTGCCAAGTAGCTCCGTGCACCGGAGAACGGCCGCCCTCCCATCCCGAGGGCGGCCGTTCTCCTATTTCCGCGTCCGGCGCCGGTGGCCGGTGCCCTCGTGCCAGGACTCGATCACGAGGTGGTCCGCAGGGGTGCCGACGTAGGTCAGCACCACCTCGGCGATGTCGATGCGGAAGTACCCGGCGCCCGGTTCGGCGTCCTCCCCGGGCGGGATCTCCACGACCCGGCCCGCGAGCTTGGCGTCCCCCGTCCACTGCGTCGGGTCCGCGGGCGGGTCCAGCGACGGGCTGTGGACGGCGATGCGCGGGTCCCGGCGGACGTCCCGCAGTTTCCGCGAGTCACCCATCATGCCGATGGTGACCTCGCCGTCCTTGAAGTCCATCTCGGACCCGCTGATCCGCGGCGACCCGTCCTTGCGCAGGGTCGCGATGGTCTTGTGGAGCCCCGCCGCGAACCGGGCCCGCACGCGTTCGGCGAACTCGGGCGCGTCCTTCTCGATGTCCTGCCAGGTGGCCATGGGCGCGATGCTACTCCGTTTCCGAACCGTGGTTCAATAACAACGTGGCCCGCCCCCGCAAGATCTCCGACGACGCCCTCATGGCCGCCTGCGGCCGCGCGATCGGCCGGTACGGCCCCGGTTTCACGCTCGCGCAGGTGGCCGAGGAAGCAGGCGTCGCGGTGGGCACGGTGGCGGGCCGGTTCGGGTCGAAGCAGAACCTGCTCCTGGCGATGATGTCCGCGGGCGCGGCGGCCACGGCTCCGGCACTGCGCGCGGCCGCGGCGGACCTCGATCCCCTTGCCGCGATCGTCGCGGCGGTCCTGGCCACGGCCCGCGGCGTCGACGACCCGGCCACGGTGTCCAACCACCTCGGCCAGCTCGGCGTCGACCTGGCGGACCCGGCCCTGCGTGCGGGCTTCGCCCGCCTGCGGGACGGGGTGCGGGAGGTGCTGGCGGAACTGTTCGCGGCCGCCGACCTGCCCGGCGCTCCCCCACCGGCCCAGGCAGCCAGAATCGTCGCGGCGATGGCCCACGGCACGGTCATGGACTGGGCCCTGCACCCGACGGGCGCGATCGCGGACATCCTGCGCGCCGACCTCGCCGCGATCATCGACGCGTGGCGCTGACGGTGCTCGTCATCGACGCAGCTCCGGCGACCACCGCCACCCGAGCGGATGTCGCGGCCGCCTGCCACGACGCGCGCCGATCGGCCCGTAGCTGGAGCCCCAGCCCAGCGCCAGCACGCGGGCGTCGCCGGTCGGGTCGTCGACCTCGAGGTCCGGCACGTCGATGCCGTCGACCTTCGCCTGGCGCAGCCGGACCATGCGGTCGTGGTTGTCCGGGTCGTAGGAGATGTTGCCCTTGCCGTCGGCCTTCTCCAGCCCACCGATGCGGTGCTGCAGACCGGGCGTGCCCGGGATCGCCCACTCGCGGGCGAGCGTCTCGGTGTCGCGGAGCACGGCACCGGTGACGGTGGGCAGTCAGCCCGCCGGGGTGAGGCGTCGCTTCGCGGCGCCGGGTGAGACGCCCAGCACCCGCTTGAAGGCCCGCGCGAACGCGGCCTCCGAGCGGTAGCCGAGTTTGCGGGCGAGTTCAGCGACCGTCGCGCGGCCGTCCTCGATCGAGCGCAGCGCCACCTGCATCCGCCACCGGGTCACATACCGCATCACCGGCTCGCCCACCACCTGCGTGAACCGCGCCGAGAAGGCCGAGCGGGACATCGCCAGCTCGGTCGCCAGCGCGGCCACCGACCAGGGGTGGTCCGGGTGGCGGTGGATCAGCGCGAGCGCGCGGCCGAGCTGCGGGTCGTGCAGTGCGCCGAGCCAGCCGGTGCGTGCCGCCGGGTCCGACTCGAGCCACGTGCGGATGGCCTGGATGACGAGGATGTCCGACAGCCGCGTGATCACCTCCTCGCCGCCCGGGCGCAGCTCGCGCGCCTCGCTCGCCATGAGCCGCAGCAGGCTCGGCAGCCAGCTGTCCGGCGCCGCGTCGGCGGCCTCGACGTGCATGGTCTTCGGCAGCACCTCGATCAGGTGCCGCGCGCTGGGCTGGTCGAACCGGATGGCACCGCAGATCATGTGCGTCGCCGGGCCGCCACCGCCGTGCCGCAGCGTCTCGTAGCGGTCGCTGACCTGGTCGCGGGGCAGGTCCATCACGTTCGGCGTCGAGACGCCCGGCTCGGACAGCAGCGCGTGGCCCTGTCCGTGCGGCACGAGGAACAGCTCGTTCTGCCGCATGGTGCGCGTGGCGCCGTCGGCGGTGCGGAGCACGCAGCCGCCCGCGGTCACCACGTGGAACCACAGGTGCCCCGGCATCGCGGGCATGGTCATGCCCCACGGCGCGGTCATCTCGGTGCGGCAGTAGAACGCGCCGTTCATGCGGAGCAGGTGCAGTGCCTCACCGAGCGGGTCCGTGGGTGCCCACGGGTCGAAGCCCTTCATGTCGCCGACCCTACCGGTCATCCACGGCGACTGGACGATCGAGCAGAAAACCGGGGCGCATGGTCATGGATTGTCCCGCTCGCCGCTGGTCTGCTGGATGTACTGCAGAACCGAGGAGGACACCATGAACACTCTCGTACTGGGCGCGGGCGGCAAGACCGGTCGCCGGGTCGCGGACCGGCTGACCGCGCGTGGGGTGCCGGTCCGACACGGCACCAGGGCCGGCACGCCGCCGTTCGACTGGGAGCGGCCCGCGACCTGGGCGCCGGTGCTGGCGGGCGTCGACGCCATGTACGTGTCGTACTTCCCGGACCTGGCCGCGCCGGGCGCGGTCGACGCGATCCGCGAGCTCACCGGTCTCGCCGAGCGGGCTGGGGTGCGGCGGCTGGTGCTGCTGTCGGGCCGGGGCGAGCCGGAGGCGCAGGCCGCGGAGGACGTGGTGCGGGCGGGCGGCATCGAGTGGACGGTCGTGCGGTGCGCGTGGTTCAACCAGAACTTCTCGGAGGGCTACCTGCTCGACCCGCTGCTGGCGGGCGACGTGGTGCTGCCGGCGGGTGCCGTGGCGGAGCCGTTCGTCGACACCGACGACATCGCCGACGTGGCGGTGGCCGCGCTGACCGAACCGGGTCACGGCGGCCGGACCTACGAGATGACGGGGCCCCGGTTGCTGACGTTCGCGGACGCGGTGGCGGAGATCGCGGAGGCGACGGGCAGGCCGCTGACCTACCGGCAGATCCCGGTCGACGCGTACGTGACCGCCATGGCCGAGCACGGGGTGCCCGCCGACGTGACCGGCCTGCTCGGCTACCTGTTCGGCGAGGTGCTCGACGGCAGGAACGCGTGGGTCGGCGACGGTGTGGAGCAGGCGCTGGGCCGCCCCGCGAAGGACTTCCGCGCCTTCGCGCGGGACAACCGGGCGGCGTGGCTGCCCGCCGCTCACCCGGCCAGGTAGGCGCGGAGTCCGCGCTGGCCACGCCACATCATGAGGGCGTGGTTGGCGCGGAAGACGGGCCGCCCGACCGGCGCGAGGGCACGCAGCAGCGGCTTGGTCACGACGACGCGCTGCGTGATCGCGAGGAGCGCGCCCGCGGTCCGGTGCGCGGCGACCTCGCCCTGCACGTAGCCCTCGAGGTCGCCGGTCATCTCCACCCGCATCCGCCCCGCGTCCTCGTCCTCGACGGCCCGGTGCAGCCGGAACCGGAGGCTGTAGGGCAGGACGGACCGGCAGGTGACCTCGGCGGTGTCGTCGTCGACCCGGTCGACGGCCCGGATGTCCGGCCACCACTCGGGGTAGCAGGCGAGGTCGACGAGCGCGGAGAAAAGCCGTCCGGTGGGGACGCGCACGGACCAGACGCTGCGGAAGCGGTAGTCGTTGAGCGTCACACCTCGAGTATGCCGGGACTAGGGTGCTGGCATGGCGAAGTGGACGTTGGCCGACATGCCGCCCCAGAACGACCGCACGGTCATCGTGACGGGCGCCAACAGCGGCATCGGCCGGGAGGCGGCGGCGGCCTTCGCGGCGGCGGGCGCCCGGGTGATCCTGGCGTGCCGCAACGTCGACAAGGGCAACGCAGCCGCCGCGACCATGGCCGACACCGTCGAGGTGCGGGCGCTGGACCTGGCGAACCTGGCGTCGGTGCGGGAGTTCGCGAAGTCCGTCGACGAGCCGGTGGACGTGCTGGTCAACAACGCGGGCGTGATGGCGATCCCGCACCGCCGCACCGCCGACGGCTTCGAGATGCAGGTCGGCACCAACCACCTCGGCCACTTCGCGCTGACCGGGCTGCTGCTGGACCGCATCACCGACCGGGTGGTGACCGTGTCCAGCACGATGCACTGGTTCGGCCGGGTCGACGTGACCGACCTGAACTGGGAACGCCGCCGCTACCAGCGCTGGCTCGCGTACAGCCAGTCGAAGCTCGCGAACATGCTGTTCACGTTCGAGCTGGCCCGCAGGCTGACGGAGGCCGGTTCGCCCCTGAAGGCCCACGCCGCACACCCGGGCTACGCGTCGACCAACCTCCAGTCCCACACGGAGACGCTGCTCGACACGATCATGGCGCTGGGCAACCGGCTCGTGGCCCAGAGCGCGACCATGGGCGCCCTGCCGACCCTGTACGCGGCGACGATGGACCTGCCGAACGGCTCGTTCGCCGGCCCGGGCGGCATCACCACGCAGCACGGCTACCCGAAGGTCGTCCCGTCCAGCAGGGCGGCACGCGACCGGGAGAAGGCCGCGGCGCTGTGGACACTGTCGGAGAAGCTGACGGACGTGACCTTCACGTTCTGAGCCACCGCAACGTCCCGGCAGCTCACAGCACCGTCTTCAGGAACTGCCCGGTGTACGAGGTCTCGATCTCGGCCACGTCCTCCGGCGTGCCCTCGGCGATGACCGTGCCACCGCCCGAGCCGCCTTCCGGGCCCATGTCCACGATCCAGTCCGACGTCTTGATCACGTCGAGGTTGTGCTCGATGACGATCACCGTGTTGCCCTTGTCCACCAGGCCGTTGATCACGCCGATCAGCTTGCGGATGTCCTCGAAGTGCAGACCGGTCGTCGGCTCGTCGAGGATGTACACCGTCTTGCCCGTGGACCGCTTCTGCAGCTCCGAGGCCAGCTTCACGCGCTGCGCCTCACCACCCGACAGCGTCGGCGCCGGCTGGCCGAGGCGGACGTAGCCCAGGCCGACGTCCACCAGCGTCTTCAGGTGCCGGTGGATGGCACGGATCGGCTCGAAGAACTTCTCCGCCTCCTCGATCGGCATGTCGAGGACCTCGGCGATCGTCTTGCCCTTGTAGTGCACCTCGAGCGTCTCGCGGTTGTACCGGGCGCCCTTGCAGACCTCGCACGGCACGTACACGTCCGGCAGGAAGTTCATCTCGATCTTGATGGTGCCGTCGCCCGCGCACGCCTCGCAGCGGCCGCCCTTGACGTTGAACGAGAACCGGCCCGGCTGGTAGCCGCGCACCTTCGCCTCGGACGTGGCCGCGAACAGCTTGCGGATGTGGTCGAACACACCCGTGTACGTCGCCGGGTTGGACCGCGGCGTCCGGCCGATCGGCGACTGGTCGACGCGCACCAGCTTGTCGACGTTGGCGAGCCCGTTGACGCGGGTGTGCCTGCCCGGCACCTGCCGCGCGCCGTTGAGCTTGTTCGCGAGCACCGTCGCCAGGATGTCGTTGACCAGCGTCGACTTGCCGGAACCGGACACACCGGTGACCGAGACGAGGCAGCCGAGCGGGAACGACACGTCGATGTTGCGCAGGTTGTGCTCCCGCGCGCCCACGACGGTCAGCTGCCGCTTCCTGTCGACCGGGCGCCGGATCGCGGGCACCTCGATCCGCTCGCGCCCGGACAGGTACGCGCCGGTCAGCGACTTCTTGTTCTTCAGCAGCTTCTCGTAGGGTCCACTGTGGACGATCTGGCCGCCGTGCTCGCCCGCGCCGGGGCCGATGTCGACCACCCAGTCGGACTGGCGGATGGTGTCCTCGTCGTGCTCGACGACGATCAGCGTGTTGCCCAGGTTGCGCAGCCGCGTCAGCGTCTCGATCAGCCGGTGGTTGTCGCGCTGGTGCAGGCCGATCGACGGCTCGTCCAGGACGTACAGCACGCCGACCAGACCGGAGCCGATCTGTGTCGCGAGCCGGATGCGCTGCGCCTCGCCGCCGGACAGCGTGCCGGCGGCGCGGTCGAGCGACAGGTAGTCCAGGCCGACGTCGAGCAGGAACCGCAGCCGCGCCTGGATCTCCTTGAGCACCGCGCCCGCGATCATCGACTCGCGCCTGCCGAGCTGCAGGCCGGACAGGAAGTCCGCGCACTCGCTGATCGACAGGTTCGACACCTCGGCGATCGACCGCGGCCCGTGCTTCTTGTGCGTGAGGGTGACCGCGAGGATCTCCGGCTTGAGGCGGGTGCCCTCACACGCCGGGCACGGCACCTCCCGCATGTAGCCCTCGTACTTCTCCCGCATGTACTCGGACTCGGTCTGCTCCTGGCGCCGCTCGAGGAACGGGATGACGCCCTCGTAGTTGGCGTAGTAGGAGCGTTCGCGGCCGTACCGGTTGCGGTACCGGACGTGCACCTGGTCGGTGGTGCCGTGCAGCACCGCCTTCTGCGCCTTCGCGGGCAGCTTGCGCCACGGGGTGTCCATGCGGAACCCGATGGTCTCGGCGAGCGAGGTCAGCAGCCGCTGGAAGTACTCCGCGGTCTGCCCGCCCGCCCACGGCGCGATGGCGCCCTCGGCGAGGCTCAGCTCGTCGTCCGGCACCACCAGCTCCGGGTCCACCTCCTGGCGGACGCCGATGCCGGTGCAGACCGGGCACGCGCCGTACGGCGAGTTGAACGAGAACGAGCGCGGCTCGAGGTCCTCGATGGCGAGCGGGTGGCCGTTCGGGCACGCCAGGTTCTCGGAGAAGCCGCGGGTGCGGTGCGGGTCGTTCTCCGGCAGGTCGACGAACTCCAGCTCGACCAGGCCGTCGGCGAGGCGCAGCGCGGTCTCGATCGAGTCGGTGAGCCGCCGCTTGGCGCTCGCCTTGACCTGCAGGCGGTCGATCACGACCGCGATGTCGTGCTTCTCCTGCTTCTTCAACGTCGGCGGGTCGGTGAGCTGGTGCACGACGCCGTCGACGCGCGCACGCGAGTAACCCTGTGACTGCAGCGAGGAGAACAGGTCGACGTACTCGCCCTTGCGGCCGCGGATGACCGGCGCGAGGACCTGGAACTTCAGGCCGTCCTCCATGGCCATCACCTGGTCGACGATCTGCTGCGGCGTCTGCTTGCTGATCGGCTCGCCGCACTGTGGGCAGTGCGGTTTGCCCGCGCGCGCGAACAGCAGGCGCAGGTAGTCGTAGACCTCGGTGATCGTGCCGACCGTGGACCGCGGGTTGCGGTTGGTCGACTTCTGGTCGATCGACACTGCGGGCGAGAGGCCCTCGATGAAGTCGACATCCGGTTTGTCCATCTGGCCCAGGAACTGCCGGGCATACGCGGACAGCGACTCCACGTACCGGCGCTGGCCCTCCGCGAAGATCGTGTCGAACGCCAGGCTCGACTTGCCCGAGCCGGACAGCCCGGTGAACACGATCATGCTGTCCCTGGGCAGGTCGATGTCAACGCCGCGCAGGTTGTGCTCCCTGGCGCCGCGGACGACGAGGCGGTCAGCCACTGAAGTCCCTTCGAAGTCTCAGTTCTTGCTGGTCACGGGGCGGTTCGAGACCGTCGGCCGTGGCCGGGGGCCATGCTAGGACAGGGCACCGACAATTTCCGGTCCGCTCGGTGACTACCGGTCAACTGCCGCGCTCACCTACGCTGGAGTAACCAGGTTTGCCACCGAACACGCGGGGATGGGCGGTATGAGCATCTCACCTGAAGCATCCATCGGGCAGAACGACGTACCGGCACAGCGGCGCGCCGACGAACGGTCGGCGGCGCAGCGCGCGGTGCGTCTGCTTCCCCTGGTGCGTCAGGCGACGGAGAGACTCGACCGCGTTGTCGCGGGGCTCGGCGAGGACGCCATCCACCGGCCGAGCGGGCTGCCCGGCTGGTCGAGGGCCCACGTCGTGTCCCACCTCGCCCGCAACGCCGATGGGCTGGTCAATCTCTTGACCTGGGCACGCACCGGCGTCGAGCACCCAATGTACGCCAGCAGCGCCGACCGCGACGCGGACATCGAGGAGGGCGCGGGCCGGCTCGCCCAGATCCTGGTCGAGGACCTGCGCGCGGCCTGCGACCGGTGGATGGCCGCCGCGACGGCCATGCCGGAACTCGCCTGGTCGGCGTCGGTGACGGCACGCCTCCCGGTCCCGTTCCCGGCGGCCAACATCCCCTCGATGCGGCTGCACGAGCTGTGGGTGCACATGGTGGACCTCGGCGCGGGCGTCACGTTCGCCGACGTGCCGGACGAGCACCTGGAGCACCTCGTCGCCGAGGCCGTCACCAGGCACATCAACCGGCCCGACGGCAAGCGCGTCCGGCTCACCGTCGAGCTGCCGGACGGCCGCGAGCGGGTGTGGGACCTCGTGAACGGGCGCGACGACGACCGCCACGACGTCTCGGGCGGCGCCGCGGCCGCCGTCGCGTGGCTGACCGGCCGCTCGGCGGGCGACGGTCTGCGTGGCGAGGTGCCGGTGCTGCCGGCGTGGGGTTAGCGCGGCTCGATCGTGATGTTCTCGAATCGTGTGGTGAACCCCTTCCCGGTCGGTGACGCGCACATCACACCAGCGAGCACCGACATTTTTGGCGGGAAGTAGGCGAGGCGCAGCATCGTCGCAGGTGGGGCGCCGTTCAGGCCGTAGGAGATCGTGACGGTGTCCCCTGCCCGTTCGGCCGTGACCGTGACGGACCGAGGGGGCTCGGCCAGCGCCACCACCGACCAGTCGGACACCTCGCGGGTCACCACCGCCGAGAGCTGCTGCTGCCCGTCGACCAGCTCGATGCCGCTCTTGATCCAGTTCTGCTCGTCGAGCCGGATCGCGATGCCCGCCTGGTCGTACTGTTCGCGGTAGTCACCCGCGAAGGTGACGGTCAGCGCGAAGTCCCCGGCCTGGTCGACGCCGAGGACGTGCCCGGTGTCGCGGACGAAGCCGTAGTGGGTCGTGCGCCAGAAGTCGGTGTCGGGGTCGGTCGTGACGGTGTCGCCGGCCCAGTTCGCGGGCTCGTTGAACCAGCGCCAGCCGCTCTTGATCAGGTCCTCCACGAGGCCATGCTGTCAGCAGGCCCGCGCCAGCCGCTAGGGTCCGTGGCGTGGACGTTGTCGAGGAGTACACCGGTCATGTCGAGCCAGGCGGCCCGGCCGCGCGCCGCACGCTGGACGCGCTGACGATCACCAAGATCTCCGTCGGCCCGATGGACAACAACGCCTACCTGCTCGTGTGCCGAGGTACGCGCGAGGCGCTGCTGATCGACGCCGCGAACGACCCGGAACGCCTGTCGGACCTCATCGGCCACGGCGACGACCGGCCGACCCTCCGCACCATCGTGACCACCCACCAGCACGGCGACCACTGGGCCGCGCTGGGCGCCGTCGCGGGCGCCTACGGCGTGGACACCATCGCCCACGAGGCCGACGCCGGCCCCCTGCCCGTGCCCCCGGACCGCTTCGTCACCCAGGGCGACACGGTGCCCGTCGGCGACTGCGAGCTGGAGGTCATCCACCTGCGCGGCCACACCCCGGGGTCGATCGCACTGCTGTACCGCGACCCGAACGGCCACGGCCACCTCTTCACCGGCGACTCGCTCTTCCCGGGTGGCGTCGGCAAGACCACGTCGCCGGAGGACTTCACGTCCCTCTTCAACGACGTGAAGTCCCGCGTCTTCGACAAGCTCCCGGACGACACGTGGTTCTACCCGGGCCACGGCGACGACTCCACCCTCGGCGCGGAACGCCCCAAGCTCGACGAGTGGCGCGCCCGCGGCTGGTGAGCTGAGGATCCGTCCGGACGGGACCTCCTGCGAACAGCTGAGCGGCCCCGTCCAGTTCACCGTTCCGGCCAGATGAACGGGACGATGCGCAACGTCGAGACGTTCCCCGTGCCGTACGTGTCGACGATCGTCCTCAGCCGGCCGGCCTCGGCGACGCTGGGCATCTGCACCCACGACACCGACACAGGAACGTGTTGCCGCCGTCGTCAACGACCGCGACCAGCTCCCAAGTGCTCGTCGACCTGCTTCTTCACCTGCTTGAGCCCCATGCGCGCCAACGCCTCGGCGCGTTTGCCGGACCGGGCGGACACCTTCGCGCGGTTCACCTTCGCCCGCACTGCCTGGCCGACGATCCTGTTCGCGGCGTTCCCGACCGCGGAGTCCACCGCCCCGCCGACGGCCACGCCACCACTCGCTCCGGCGCCCATCGCCACGGCCCCACCGACCATGACCGCGGCGACCGCCGCGCCGGCGCCCTTCTTCGGGTTGATCGGGTACTTCGTCCCGTCCGGACGCGTGCGGAACTCAACCACGTCGTGCTCCCTCCCCAGCCCCAGACGAACCAGCATGCCGCCGCGTGCCGGTTCCCGACAGGTCTGGTGGCGCACGTCCTCCGGTCGGAGCAACCTGACCTGGGCGCGTCCGAAACCTTCAAGACGCCCCGTCCCGCGACCGCGACAATCGACGCCGTGACTGTCGATCTCGCTGCTGCCGCTTCCTTCATGGCCACCCACGCGCGCGTGCTCGACCGGCGACGGTTCGAGTTCCTCTTCGCAGGCGGGGACGCCCGGGCCGTGCTCGCCGCCGTCGACGGGTACCGGAACGCCGACGGCGGGTACGGCTGGGGGCTCGAACCCGACCTGCGGGCGCCCGAGAGCCAGCCGGGCGGGGCGCTGCACGCGCTCGAGGTGTTCGCCGAGGCCGGGCCGACCGACCGGGCGCTCGAGGTGTGCGACTGGCTCGAGCGGGTGTCGCTGCCCGACGGCGGGGTGCCGTTCGCGGTTCCGGTCGCCGACCCCGCCGGGTGCGCGCCCTTCTGGGTCCAGGCCGACCCGACGGCGTCCTCGCTGCAGAGCACGGCCTTCGTCGCCGGGATCGGGCACCGGGTCGCGGCGCGCGACGAGCGGGTGGCGCGGCACCCGTGGCTGGTGGCGGCCACCCGGTACTGCCTGGACGCGATCGCCGCGCTGGAGTCGGCGCCGCACGCCATCGAGCTGCGGTTCGCGGTGGGGTTCCTCGACGAGGTGCACGGCACGCACGACGAGGCCGGGCCGCTGCTCGACAAGCTCGCGGCGTTCATCCCGGCCGACGGGCTCGTGCCGGTCGCGGGCGGGCAGGCCGGGGAGACCATGCGGCCGCTCGACTTCGCGCCCCTGCCCGGCCGGCCCGCGCGCCGGATGTTCTCCGACGACGTGATCGCCGCCGACCTGCGGCGACTCGCCGACGCGCAGCGGGACGACGGCGGCTGGACCGTGGACTTCGGCAGCTTCTCCCCCACCGCCGCGCTGGAGTGGCGGGGGTACGCGACCGTCGCCGCGCTGTCGACGTTGCGTGCGAACGGCGCGGTCTGGACAGGTCGTGTACTGTAGTTACCGGTCGTTGGTTTTGTGTTCGTGTCATTGCGCGCTCGCGAAACATTGTTGCGGGCGTTCGCACCTCCCCTGTGTGGTCGGACAATCCGCCGCAGACAGCGGCGTACGTATCACCACACAGTTAGAGGAAAACACATGGCTCAGGGCACCGTGAAGTGGTTCAACTCCGAGAAGGGCTTCGGCTTCATCGCGCCGGACGACGGCAGCGCCGACGTCTTCGTGCACTACTCGGAGATCCAGGGCAACGGCTTCAAGTCGCTGGATGAGAACGCGCGCGTGCAGTTCGAGGTCGGCCAGGGCCAGAAGGGCCCGCAGGCCACCGGCGTCACCGTCATCTGACATCGTCCACGCGGCCGGCAGGTTCACCCGATGTGGTGAATCTACCGGCCGCGTGGTGCTTTCTGCCGCGTCCCGGTGCGTCGTGAGGAGTAACGGGGTGCGGCCATTGTTCGTCACAACTCGCTGGGGCGTAACGAATCCCCCACGCCGCGTCGACAGACCGGGCATGGGTTTGGCCGAGTGGTTGCGGAACAACCTCGTCGCCGGGTCCGACGGGCCGGGCATCCCCGACACCTCGCCGGCGGCGCAACGTCCACAGTGGATGCGCGATGGCATGCGCGCCATGGAGATCGCCGGGTTCGACGACCTGCGCGTGGTCGGGCTGCCCGGGCACCAGGACGTGCTGTGGGCCATCGTCGGCCGGGACGCGCCGGGGCCGGTGCGGCAGGACATCCACGGCCTGCTGGTCGCCGAGCACGGCAACCCGTTCGACCGCAACGCGGTCGCCGTGTGGGTCGGCGGGCACCGGATCGGCAGGCTCCCCGAACGCGACGCGAGCCGCCTGCGGCCTGGGCTCATCCGCTTGCAGCGCCAGCACGGCAAGGCCGTCGCGCTGCCCGGCCACGTCGGCGGCGACCAGTCGGACGGCCTCGGCGTGTACCTGAGCTACGACGCGATGGCGTTCGGCCTGAGCTAGCGCACGTCGCGGCCGCCCCCTACCCGACCACCGCCGTGGTCTCGCGCCGTCACCCCGAATTCGCTTGGCGCGACCCCGCGGCCGTGGCAGACTTGCCGCGCACCCGAAGACCGAGCAAGGGGAACGCCTCATGCCTGACGCCCACGACGGGCGTCGCCTGTAGTGCCGGTGGCGCCGTTTCCCGTGTCCATCCCCATGCTCGCGTGAAAGGGTTACCCCATCTTGTCTGCTCTGCAGTCACACATGCGCCGTGCCGCGGCGGCCGGGCGCATCACCGAACAGGTCGGTCCGTTCCTCGCCACGTTCTCCCCCGACTCGGCCAACCCGTTCCTCAACTACGCCATCCCCGACGACGGCGCGCGGCCGTCGTCGTCCGATGTGGACGCCCTGACGGAGGCGTACGCGCAGCGGGACCTGTTGCCGCGCGTGGAGTTCATGGCCGAGACCGCACCCGCGGCCGAGCAGGCGCTGCTCGCCGCGGGCTGGTCCGTCGAGCGGCGGATCCCCGTCATGCTGTGCCCGCCGGGGTCGGCGGTCGCGATCCCGGCACCGGCCGGGACCGAACTCGTCGTGCCCCGCACGGACGAGGAGATCCGCGGCATGCTCGTCGCCCAGTACGAGGCGTTCGGCGAGCCGACGGACATCCCGGACGCCGAGGTCGGGAAGACCCGCGAACGTTTGCGCGCCGGCGGTTTCGCCGTGCTGGCAACGGTTTCGGGTGAACCGGCGGGCGGCGGCGTCGCGGAGGCGATCGCCGACGGGACGACCGAGGTCGCGGGCATCGGCGTGCGGGAACGGTTCCGGCGGCGCGGGATCGGCGCCGCGATGACGGCGTTCCTCGCGGCCGCCGTGCACGCCGCGGGCGCACGGACGGTGTTCCTCACACCCGCCGGGGTGCCGGAGCAGCGGATGTACGCGCGCGCCGGCTTCGCGCCGACGGGCGACATGCTGCACCTCAGCCGCTGACCTCCCGCAACCACGACACCACGACGTCCGCCTGGGCCTGCTGGAACGCACGCAGCGACGGCAGCCCGGGCGGCGCCGGGTGGCGTGCGGCGTCGGCGAAGAACGCGCCGAACCCGGCGAGCGCCCCGACCGCGTCGTCGTGCTCGGCGTCGACCATGTTCAGGTCGGTGTGGCCGCCGTGCAGCCGGATGTTGATCAGCAGGAGGAGCGTGTCGAGCCACGCCGCGCCACGGCAGGCGTGCGGCCAGTCGACGACCGTGACGGTGCCGTCGTCGCCGATCAGGAGGTTGTCGGCGCGGACGTCGAGGTGCACGAGCGTGTCCCCGGCGATGGCGTCGAGCCCGTGCTCGGCAAGGCGGCACAGCTCGTCGAGGTGCGCCACGATCCACGGGTCGAGGTGTGCCGGCGGGTCGTCCCGGAGGCGGTGCCAGCCGGTGAAGTCGGGTTCGAGCAGGTCACGGGCCGTGCGCACGTCGACGGGGCAGGGGGTGAGCGCCCGGGCCATCGCGGCGAGCGCCGTCCGGGCGGCGGTCACGTCGGCGGGGTCGTCCCAGTCCGGGTGCCGCCCGTCGACGTCGGCGAACACCAGCGCGATCCAGTCGCCGTCGTCGTGCGTGCCGAGCAACGTCGAGGTGGGCGCCCCGTCCGGAAGCGCGGCGGCGATGACCGCTTCCCGGCGGTGCAGGCCGGGGCTGTGCGGGTTCTGCGCCGAGCTGACCGCCTTGACGAACGCGCGGCGCCCGTCGGCGGTCCGCACGCGGTCCGCCGACCCGGGTGAGAACCCCCCGGACTGCGACACGACCTCGACGACCGCGCCGCCGAGGATCCCCTCGACCGCACGCCGCACCGAACCGGGCAGGTCACCCCACCCGATCCGCACCCCGGAAGCCACCACCACGCCCCCGATGGTGACCGATCCCGGCGGCGGCCCGCATCCCGATTTCACCCGTCCGCGAGGATCGTCGGCACGCCGCCCACGGCATCGATCGCCGCACGCAGTCGCACCTGTGTGTCCTCCATCCACCGGCGCACCTCCGGCCACTTCGACCGGTCCGTGATCGTGGGGCCGTGCAGACGCGCCTCGATCCGGCACGCCTTGTTGTTCGGCAGATCGTCGAAGATCAGTTCGCCGTCGAAGCGGGCCAGGATCGCGGCACGGCGGTCGTGCAGGACCTGCCAGCGTGCGAAGTTGGTCGCCGGGTCGGTGTGCCCGAAGTACAGCTCGGACCGGCAGCCGAACATCGAGTAGGACACCACCCACGTCACCCCGGTGACGCCGCTGGGCATGTCCCACCAGTTCTGGGGCGGCGGCATCGACTTCGTCCACCTGTGCCGGACGACGACCGGCCGGAACTCGGTCCAGAACCGCCGGTACAGCTCCTGCTTGGGCGTGAGCCCGGCGGTCACCTGTGCCGGTTCGTCCTGGATCGGCTGGAGGGGCACCGCAGGTGGCCGCCCGAGGACCACGGCGATGGCCGCGGCGATCCGCTGCACGTCGTCGATGACCTGGGTGGCCTCGTCGGCGGAGATCGGCAGCCGTCTGGTGCCGTCGTCCGGGTCGCGATCGGCTTCGTGCGCGATGCGGTTCCGCCGGTTCACGATCCCCTTGAGGCGCTCGACCGGCGCGTCCAGCTGCTTCGCGACGTTGGGCCACAACGGCTCTGCCGTGACGTGCGCGAGGGCCTGTTTGATCTTCTCGGGCGCCTGGAAGGACTGGTAACCGAAATGGTCACGCAAGTGCTCGGTGAACGCCTCCTGCAACGTTCTCGAGCGGTGGTGGTGCACGTCCTCGAACATCCGCATCGGGATGCGCAGGTTGAAGAACTGGGGCGGCCGCTCCTCGTCGACGTTGAGCGCGAACCCGAGCGCGCGGTCGTACAACTCGCGGTGGACCCAATGATCGAGTGCCGACACCGCCTGCACCCAGGCCGAACGGTACAGGTCCGCCACGTCGAACGCGCTCACCTTCAATCGTTGGAGGTGTTTCCCGCCGCTGACGAGATCACGCGCGTAGTCGAGGTTGTTGCACAGTTCCTGGAATGCGGCGGTGCTGTGTTCCGCCGCGACCATGTCGCCCATGCTTGAACAAGTAGTTCGCGACGGCGTGATCGTTACCGCCAGATCGCGACCTCGCGGTCATCGATGCGCTCGGGCGGGGACGGGAACGGCTTCGCATCGCCGGTGAGGTAGCGGCGAGCCGTCCACGCGGCGACCGCCGCGTCGAGGACGTCGTCGACCCCCGCTTCGGTACCCGCCTCGCCGAGTGATCCGGTCAGCTCGATGCCCTCGTCGGCGAGGAGCTTCCGGCGTCGTTCGGCACCGGCCCAGGTCTTCTTGCGTTCGTCGAGCGGCGCGCCCGCCAGTTCGGCGAAGCTCGTCTCCGGGTGGACCTCGATCACCGGGCACCGTGCCGACGAGACCCAGCGATCCACCTGGAGGATCTTCTCGCACAGGCCGAACGCCTGTCGCGAGATCCCGCTGCCGGTGATCCGCTGGTTGATCCCGTTCGCCGTCTCGTAGTCTGCCGCCTCCACCGCGGCGCGCACGGGGGTCGTGAACAGCGAGGAACGGCGGTGCCGGAGGAACTCGCGCGCGAGCACATCGGCCCGCCGAGCGGAATCGGCGGCAAGCCCGATCGGGATGTCGATCGCGATCACGGCGACGTCCGTCGGCAGGTCGGCGATGGTTCTGGCGAAGTGGGCGGTGACCGACGAGCCCAGGCGGACGGCGACCCAGCCCGACTTGCACGCGTCCACGCCGAGAACGGGGTTGGTTAGGCTCCTGGCCGTGGCGAACACCGTGGAGATATACACCGACGGCGCGTGCAGTGGGAACCCCGGCCCGGGTGGCTGGGGTGCCGTGCTCAAGTACGGCAGGCACGAGAAAGAGCTGTACGGCGCCGAGCCGGGTGTCACCACCAACAACCGCATGGAGCTGATGGCGCCCATCGTGGCGCTCGAGAGTCTGACGCGGCCGTCGGTGGTCGCGATGTACACCGACTCGACGTACGTGCGGAACGGGATCATGCAGTGGCTGCCCAAGTGGAAGAGCAACGGGTGGCAGACGTCGGCGAAGCAGCCGGTGAAGAACGCCGATCTGTGGCGGCGGCTCGACGAGGCCGTGAAACCGCACGAGGTGCAGTGGTTCTGGGTGAAGGGGCACGCCGGGCACCCCGAGAACGAGCGCGCCGACCAGCTCGCCGTGAAGGGCGCGCAGGAGGCCGCCGGCCGGTAAATCGGCGGCGTCCCAACACAACCACGTGCCACCATCGGCGGCATGAACCACACCGAGCACGGAAACCGGGACGTCGCCCTGCGCGGCGAGATCCTGCGTACCGTCGTGGGCTCCGGTGTGCACGGAATCGCGATCGCCGGCACCGACGACCACGACGAGATGGGTGTCTACATCGAACCGCCCGCGCACGTCGTCGGGACGGACGGTGCGGCGCGGCACTACGTCTTCCGCACCCAGCCCGAGGGGGCGCGGTCCGGGCCGGGGGACACCGACCTCGTGAGCTACTCGCTGCACAAGTACCTGCGGCTCGCGATGAAGGGGAACCCGACGGCGCTGCTGCCCCTGTACGCACCGGAAGACGCGGTCCTCGTGATCACGCCGCTGGGTACGGAGCTGCGGGCGCTGGCGCCGAAGGTCCTGTCACGGGCCGCGGTGCACCGCTTCCTCGGCTACCTCGCCGCCCAGCGCGAACGCCTGCTGGGGCACAGCAAGGGCAAGGTGCCGAACCGGCCAGAGCTGGTGGCGAGGTACGGCTACGACGTGAAGTACGCGTCGCACGCCCTGCGCCTCGCCTACCAGGGCCTGGAGGTGGCCCGGGACGCGCGCCTCACCCTGCCCATGCCGGACGCCGAGCGGGAGCGGGTGCTGCGGGTCAAGCGGGGTGACGTGGCCGATCTCGACGACGTGCTCGCCGAGATCGCGGACGTCCAGGCCCAGGTCGAGGACCTCCTGGCGACCGGGCGGACGCCGCTGCCCGACGAGCCGGACACCGAGGCGGTCTCCGCGTGGGCGGTCAGCGCCCACCGGCGGCACTGGGGCTGGTGAACGCGGCCGCCAGCCGCCGCATGCCCTCGACGATCTCCTCCGGCGGGTTCGTCGTGAACGACAGGCGCATGGTCGCCGGGTCGGGGCTCGTCGCGAAGAACGGGGCACCGGGGACGAACGCGACGTTGTGGTCCAGCGCCACGCGGAGCAGGTCCGCGGTGTCCACCGCACCGGGCAGGCGCAGCCACACGAACATGCCGCCGTCCGGGTCCGACCACTCCGTGCCCGCCGGCACGGTGCCCGGGAGCGCCGCGATCATCGTGTCGCGGCGTTCCCGGTAGGCGGCGCACAGGCCGGCCACGTGCCGGTCCAGGTCCGCGTTGGTCAGGTACACGGCCGCGGCGGCCTGGTCGATCGTGCTCGTGTGCAGGTCGGCGGCCTGCTTCGCGATCACCGCGGCCGGCATCAGCGACGCGGGCGCCCGCAGCCAGCCCAGCCGCAGGCCCGGCGCGCCGATCTTCGACAGGCTGCCCAGGTACAGCACCTTGTCGCCGTACGTCGCCAGCGCGGGCACCGGCTCGCCCCGGTAGCGCAGCTCGCCGTACGGGTCGTCCTCCACCACCCACACGTCGTGCCGTTCGGCCAGCGCGGCGATCTCCTGCCTGCGCGCGGCGGACAGCGTCCGGCCGCTCGGGTTGGCGAACGTCGCCACCACGTACACGAGCGCCGGGCGGTCCCGCACCAGCACCTCTGCGAGCGCCGAGGGCACCATGCCGTGCTCGTCGCTCGCCACCGGCACGACCCGCGCGCCGGCCAGCTGGAAGCACTGCAGCGCGGCGAGGTAGGTGGGCTCCTCGACCGCGACCACATCACCCGGTTCGAGCAGCGTGGTCGCCACCAGTGTCAGCGCCTGCTGCGAACCGGTGGTGACGAGCAGGTCACCGGGCGCGGTCGGCAGGCCCCGGCGCGTCATCCGGTCCGCGATCACGCCGCGCAGCACCGGGTCGCCCTCGGTGGTGGCGTACTGGAGGTTGCGGCGATCGTCCGCGGCCTTGGCGAACGCGTCCCGCCAACCGTCCACATCGAACAGTTCGGGGGCGGGGAGACCGCCGGCGAACGAGATCACTTCCGGCCGCTGCGTGAGCGCGAGGAGGTCACGGACGGGGGAACTCCGCACACCCTGGAGACGGCGAGCCGGCGACATGCCGCGATGTTAACGAACGCTCACGTGCACCTGCCAGTACCGGCCCACAGGGCGGGACGCCGGGGTGGCTGGTTGGATGAACCGGTACGCCGGAAGCACCAAACAAGGAGGAACGCGCATGGCGCTCGAGAAGCCCGTAGTCGACCCCGTCGAGGGCCCGGCCCCGACCGACCTGGTCGTCGAGGACATCACCGTGGGCGACGGCGACGAGGCGAAGCCGGGCCAGAGCGTGAGCGTCCACTACGTCGGCGTCGCGCACTCGACCGGTGAGCAGTTCGACGCGTCGTGGGACCGCGGCGCCCCGTTCAGCTTCCCGCTGGGCGCGGGCCACGTGATCGCGGGCTGGGACCGCGGCGTGGCGGGGATGAAGGTCGGCGGCCGCAGGCGCCTGGTCATCCCGCCGCACCTCGGCTACGGCGACCGCGGCGCGGGCGGCGCGATCAAGGGCGGCGAGACCCTGATCTTCGTCGTGGACCTGCTCGGCGTCCGCTGAGTCACCGCCCCAGGGCGTCGGTCGCCGACGCCAGCAGCCGGTCCATGATCGGCCACAACGCCAGCGGGTTCTCGACGTGGACGTTGTGGCCGGTCGCGGGCAGCACCACGCCGTCGGGGTCGACCGCGCGCAGCTGGCCGGGCGGGCACATCGGGTCCCGCTCCCCCGCGGCCAGGATCGTCGTGCCCTTCGCCGCCGCGAGCAGGGCGGGCACGTCCGGCGCGCCGACGCCGAACGCCTTCGGGTCCACCGCGACCCGCCAGCCGTCGGCCCCCTCGACCACCCCCGCGTCGGCGCGGGGCGAGTCCGGGGCGACGAGCCCGGCGAGCCCGGCGATCCTCAGCCAGCGGTCGACGGCCTCCGCACGCGTGGCGAACACCCGCTCCGGCCGGGCCGCGACCTCGGCCGCCTTCGCCAGCTCGGCGTCCGACCAGTTCAGCTTGATGCCGACCCCGCACGCGCCCGTGACCTCGAACCCGTAGGTCCCGTCGGCCAGCATCAGCGCCAGCACGCCGCCGAGCGAGTGGCCGAGCACCACCACCTGCCGCCCCGCGGGCACCAGCTCGGCGACGGCGGCCGCCATCGACGCGAACGTGTACTCGTCGAGCCGGTCCGACCGGCCGTGGCCGGGCAGGTCCGGCGCCAGGGTCTCCCCCGGCCAGTTGCGCTCGAGCAGGTCGTGCCAGACCTCGCCGGTCGCGCCGAGGCCGTGGAGCAGCAGCAGGACGGGGTCGCCGCCGAAGTCGTGCCGCGCTAGGTGCAGGTTCGTCACACCTGTAGATCGTGCCCCATGACGGGCCAGAATGGTGATCGTGCCGAGCGACACCGACGTCATCGTCAACCCCGACACCTACACCCGCGGCGTCCCGCACGACGTGTTCGCCCGGTTGCGTGCCGAGGCCGCGGTCGTGTGGATGCCCGAACCGGCGGTGCCGCCGTGGCCGGAAGGGCCCGGGTTCTGGGGCGTGGTGCGGCACGCGGAGATCAAGCAGGTCATGCGCGACCCGGCCACCTTCTCCTCCCACGAGCGGGCCACGCAGATCGTCGACCCGCCGGACGAGAAGGCGCTCGCGTTCGTCCGGCAGATGATGCTCAACCAGGACCCGCCGCAGCACTCCCGGCTGCGGAAGATGCTGGCCCGCGCGTTCACGCCGAAGGCCATCGCCCGGCTGGAGGACAGGATCGCGGGCTGGGCCCGTGAGCTGGTCGACGGGGTCGCCGACGACGGGGGGTGCGATTTCGCGGAACTGGCCGCCGACCTGCCGCTGCGCACGCTCGCGGAGATCTTCGGCGTGCCGCACGAGGACCGCTGGCTGATGTACGACTGGAGCAACCGGGTCATCGGGTACCAGGACCAGGAGTACGCGGTCAGCGCGAAGGCGAGCGCGGACGGCTCGACCGCGATGGCGAAGCGGGCCATGGCGTTGCGGCCGCGGCCGGACGAGCACGGCCTGCTGCCCGACCAGCGGACCCGCGAGGGCATGCCGGACCTGTACGCCTACGCCCACGACCTCGCCGAGCACAAGCGCCGCGTGCCGGGCGACGACGTGCTGACCAACCTGGTCGCGGAGGGCATCACCACCGGCGAGTTCGAGAACATGTTCTGGCTGTTCTCCGTGGCGGGCAACGAGACCCTGCGCAACGCGCTCCCCGGCGGCATGCACGCGCTGCTGTCCCATGTGGACGAGTACCGGAAGGTGCTGCGGGACCGGAGTCTGCTGCCCGGCGCGGTCGAGGAGATGCTGCGGTGGTGGTCACCGGTGATGCGCTTCCGCCGCACCGCCACCACCGGCACCACGCTCGGCGGCCAGGAGATCCGCCCCGGGGACAAGGTGGTCGTGTGGTTCTCGTCCGGCAACCGGGACGAGCGCGTGTTCACCGACCCGGACCGGTTCGACGTGACCCGCGCGCAGAACGACCACCTGAGCTTCGGCCACGGCCCGCACTACTGCATCGGCGCGCACCTCGCGAAGGTGCAGATGCGGGCGTTGTTCACGGCCGTGTTCGACCGGCTCGGCGAGGTCCGCGCGGCGGGCGGGATCACGCGGCTGCGGTCGAACTTCCAGCACGGCGTGAAACACCTGCCGATCGCGTGGTGAAAAGCGGTGCTTTCCCCCGGGGAGCGAGGGAAAGCACCGCCGGCTCACCTAGCAACCACCGCAGTTGTAATAGGTGACGTCCCAGTGGTTGCTTTCCAGGAAGTAGATGTTGCCCGACCCGGACTGCCACTTGTTGGAACCGATGTAGGTGAAGTTGTTGCGGATGTAGTTCCCGACGCACGTGTACATGCTGTAGTCGAGCTTGTAGCCGTTCCAGTGGCTGTAGGTGCCGCTGGCGTGGCCGGTCTCCGTGCCGCCGGTGATGTTCAGCGCGCAGCCGCTCGCCGACTTGAGCGTTTGCGCGCCCTGGATGGTGGCCAGGTTGACCTGCTCGAACGACGTGCAGGTCGAGTTGTAGCGGTCACTGCAGTTGCCGCTGGACGACCACGTGATGCCCGACGAGCGCAGCATCGAGGTGGCCTGTGAGTGGGTCAGTTTCGTCACGTACGGCCCGACGTCGGCGGTCGCGGCGGGACGGTCGAAGACCGGGTCGACCTCCTTCGGCGGGGCGGACGCCTGGGCGCCGACGGCGGTGCCGAGTAACGCGGTGGCCGCCGCGGCGGCGGTGACGAGCGCTCGGAACACGATTTTTCGCATGACGGTTGCTCCGTTCCACGGGCAGGGCCACGCGGGCGGGGATGAGCAGGGGCCACACACCCGCGGGCGGTAGAACGCTTCCGTCAGCGACGTTAGTAGTTAGTGACCAGATGTCATAGTGCTGGATGAGAAATTTTCCAACTCAGTGTTCCCATGGTTCCCAATACGCCCACGGCGCTCCGCGACCGCGAGCCCGAGGGCCACCAGGACCAGCGCGACCGCGGCGAGCATCGCCACCGCGAACCCGGTGGCGGGCGCCCCCGCGGCGGTCGCGACCGCGTGGAACACCGCGGCCAGCAGCGCCGTGCCGACCGCCGTGCCGATCCGCTGCCCGGTCTGGAGCACCCCGCTCGCGACGCCGGCCATGCGGTTCGGCACGCACGCGAGCGTGAGCGTGGTGTTCGGCGAGATCACGGCGCCGCCGCCGACCCCCGCCACCAGCAGCGGCAGCAGGATCGCCCAGATCAGGTGCTCCTCGGCCACGGTGAACCCGAGCAGGGCGACCGTGCCCAGCCCGGCCACCATGAGCGTCAGCCCGGTGATCGTCACGAGCCTGCCGTACCGGTCCACGAGCCGCCCGGCGAGCCACGACGACACCGCGGAGCCCAGCGAGAACGGCGTGACCGCGAGGCCGGACTCGAGCGGCGTGAGGCCCAGATCGGACTGGAAGTACACGGCGAACACCAGCCAGATGCCGGAGAACCCGCAGAAGTAGACGGCGGCGAGCGTCGCCCCGGACGGGTAGCCGGGGGTCGCGGTGAACAGGCGGGTGTCCACCAGCGGCACCCGCTCGGCCTGCCGCCTGCCCCGCTCCCACCGCAGGAACGCCCAGCCCAGCGGTATGGCGACGAGGAACAGCCACCAGAACCGGCTGACCCCGCCGGACTCGGACAGGACGACCGGGAACAGCACGCACAGCACCGTGAGCCCGAGCAGCACGATGCCGCCGTAGTCGATGTCGGGGCGGGTGGTGCGGTGCGGCGTCCTCGGCACCAGCAGCAGCGCGAGCACGATCGTGAGCAGGCCGAACGGCAGGTTCACGAGGAACACCCAGCGCCAGCCGTCCGGTTCGCCCGCGACGCCCAGGATGAACCCGCCGATCACCGGGCCCGCCGCGGTGGACAGACCGATGGTGGCGCCGAGCAGGCCGAACGCCCTGCCGCGTTCCGCGCCGCGGAAGAGGTCCTGGATCAGCCCGCCGTTCTGCGGGGTGACCAGCCCGGCGACCAGGCCCTGCAGCAGCCGTGCGACCACCAGCAGCGTCAGCGTCGGCGCGAGCCCGGCGAACACGCTGGTCGCGACGAACCCGGACAGCGCGACCAGGTACATGGTGCGCCGCCCGAACGCGTCGCCGAGCCTGCCGCCCGCGACCAGGGCCAGCCCGAACGTGAGCGGGTATCCGGACACCACCCACTGCACGCCGCTCTCCGACGTGCCCAGCCCCTGCTGGATGGACGGGATCGCGACGGTCACGATGCTCACGTCGAGCAGGATCATGAACCCGCCCGCGAGCGTCACGACCAGCGCGCGCCATCGCCGCGGATCGGTGCCCGGTTCGTACTCGGTCGGTTGCGTGGATGCTCGGCTCACCACTGATGTCTACCCAGATCGGGACGCGAGTACCACGTGTGTGGTCAACCGCTGGTTCACCTCGCGGACCCGCACCGGTGCGCGCGGCCGCGCGGAGCACCCCCTCGTACCGTCCGATGTGGACGCGCCGGTCAGGCGAAGGGCACCCACGCCAGCCGGCGCAGCGAGTCGAGGTCGCTCACCAGCATGCCCGCCTCGGACACCGTCCACAGCTCGGTGCCGATCACCATCGCCCTGCGCGGCACCAGCGGTCCGCCGTACCGGTCTGAGACGTGCGCGAGCATCCCGGCCTCCCGGAACGTGTTCCCCGCCAGCTTCAGCACGAGCGCGCCGCCTCCCGGCTGGTCCGGCGGCCCGTCCACGGTCACGCCGCCGCTGACCGGCATGACCAGCAGGCCCTTGTCCGGCCAGTAGAGGAAGGCGTGCGGGTCACCCTCCACTTCGGTCCACGCGTTCGGCAGGTGGTACTGGGCCACCCTGCGCGCACCGGCCGGGTCCGTGGTGTCGAACAGGGAGACCTGCGCGCCGGTCGTGCGGCCGGACGTGTCGGCCTCCTGCCCGACGCCGATCAGCCTGCCCTCCCCCGCGCCGTGCAGGTAGGCGGAGTAGCCGGTGATCTTCAGCTCCCCGGTCACCGTCGGCGCGGCCGGGTCCGTGAGGTCCACTGTGTACAGCGGGTCGGTCTGCCGGAACGTCACCACGTACGCGGTGTTCCCGAAGTAGCGTACGGCGTGGATCCGTTCGCCCGGCCCGAGTCCGTCGACGCGACCGACCACGGCGAGCGTGTTCCCGTTCCGCCGCAGCACGGTGATCCCGCTCCGCGTGCCCTTCGCGTCCGACGTCGTGGTCGCGACCCGGAGGTGACCGTCGTGTTCGGACAGCGAGTACTGGTTGAGCAGGGTGCCCGCCACGTGGCCGGACGCCACGTGCACCGGCTTGCCCGCGCCGGAGATGTCGAACTGGTACAGCTCGGTCTGCCCGCCGTCGACCGGGGCCGCGCCCATGCCGTGCGCGACGTGGTCGTCGGCGACGTAGAGGTTGGTGCCGGTGCCGTACACGGTGTCGCCGTCGGCGACGATCGTCACCGGGTCGCCCCTGCCGAGGTCGCGCGTGAGGTCGAACGTGAGCACCGTCAGCATCGCGGTGGCCGTGTAGTCGGCCGGGTGGTGCACGTCGGCGCACTCGGTCAGCTGCCCGGTCGTGGTGCCCGCGCCGGTCTGCAGCCGGTACGCGGGCAGCCAGTCGTCGATGGTCGACGAGGCCACCACGTCCTTGTTGGCGAGCACCGCCTCCGCGGGTTTCACGTCCTGGACCGGGTAGCGGAACTCGAGCCGCGGCGCCGAACGCACCACGACGCGGGCGACGTTCCCGATCTGGCGCGCGTCGAGGTAGCTGCCGTCGAGTGACAGCGTGCCGAGGGCCTTGCCCGCGCCGGTGAGGTCGACGAGCGTGAGCGTCGAGGCGTACGGGACCGTGTCGGTCGGCACGGGTTTCGCCCGTGGCGCCTGCTCGCCCGGCGCGATCGCCACGCCGCCGTCCGCGACGACGCCACCGCCGGACATGACGAGCGCGCGGTCGCCGGCGAGGAGGAGCTCGGTGGCGTACCCGGACGTCAGCGGCACGGCCGCGGTCGGTTTCCTGGACGCGACGTCCACGACCCGGAGCGTCCCGTCGGCGACGCTGACGACCCGGGTGCCGTCGGTCTTCACGAGGTCGGGCTCGTCGACGCCCTTCTCGTGCACGTTCGTCGTGGAGTGGTCAGCGGGTGCCGCCTCCTTCGCGGCCAGGTCCGCGCCCGGCGCCGCGTCGGGGGCGGCGGCCCGCCCGCCGTCCGCCGCGAAGGCACCGTCCTCGACGGCCGGCATGCCCTGGTCGAGACCCCACGGGGTGACCCGCGGCATGACCCGGGACTTCATGTCCGTGAGCGCGGCCGCGCACGTGTCGTAGGCGACGAGGTCGGACGTGGCGTACGAGATCGTGTCCTCGTCGGACGCGCCGGTGACCAGCGCCGCGACCGTGACGCCCGCCGCGAGTGCCGCCCCCACGGCCGCGGTCGGCAACAGCCGGGGACGTCTCGATAAATCGTGGTCCATGACGCCAGGACGGACCATCAGGGCGATGGGGTTGCTCGTTCGGGCGGAAGACCTTGGAAATCCGCCGACCACGCGGTTCACTGGCGTAATGCATCCCTGCCAGCACGTCGCGGAAGCGATCCTCGCGCTGCCGGCCGATCGCGTCCGCCGCGTCGCGATCGACGGGGTGGACGGCGCGGGCAAGACCCACTTCGCCGACGCGCTCGGCAAGGAGCTGTCCGCGCGGGGCACCCACGTGATCCGCGCGTCGGCGGACGGCTTCCTGAACCCGCCGCGCACGCGGCACCGCAGGGGCCGCGACTCGCCGGAGGGCTACTACCGCGACTCGTTCGACTACGGCCGCATGTGCCGCCTGCTGCTCGACCCGCTGAGCCCGGGCGGCAACGGCGAGTACCTGCGCGCCGTGTACGACGTGCGCCGCGAACGCGAGGTGCGCCTGCTGCCGGAACTCGCGCCGGACGACGCGGTCCTCGTGTTCGACGGCATCTTCACCCACCGCGACGAGCTGATCAGGTACTGGGACTACTCCGTGTGGCTCGAGGTCCCGTTCGACGTCGCCATCCCCCGCGGCGCGGGCCGCGGCTACGGCGACCCGAACCCGGCCTCGCCGAAGAACCGCCGCTACATCGAGGGCCAGCGCCTGTACATGGCCGAGTCCCACCCGCGGACCCGAGCGAAGCTGGTCATCGACAACACCGACCTGGCCAACCCCACCCTGACCCCTCGCGAGTCACGCTCTCAGACATAGCGAGTTGCCGGTTTCGTGCACCTCGGACCTGCACGAAACCGGCAACTTGGTGTGCGCGAGAGCGTGACTCGCGGTGTTCTCAGGCGTCCCCGGCGGCGTTCTCGGCTGACGCGTGTTGCCGCTCGGCCAGGAAGTGCGCCACGTCCGCCGTCGCCGGGTACAGCTCGCGGTACCGGGCGTAGAAGTCGTCGTAGACGCCGTCACCGGACGGGTGAACCACGTGGTCGTCCGGGTTCCAGCCCGTGACGTCCACGCCCGCCGCGCCCGCCGCCAGCATCGCGTCGCCGAGCGCCGCGCCGACCGTCTCGGCCGGCACGACCTGCGCCTCGCCGGTCACGTCCGACACGATCCGCGTCCACAGCCCGCCCTGCGTGCCACCGCCGACGGCCACCAGCCTGCGCGCCGGGCCACCGGCCGCGCGCATGACCTCCAGGTTGTGCCGCACGCCGTACGCGATGCCCTCGAGCGCCGCCCGGTACAGCTCCGCGCGCCCGTGCCCGAGCGTCAGCCCGGCGACGACGCCCCGGGCGGACGGGTCGAAGATCGGCGTCCGCTCGCCCGCGAAGTACGGCAGCAGCAACAACCCGCGGCTGCCGGCGGGCACGTCGGCCGCCTCCGCCACGAGCGTCGCGAAGTCCGTGCCGACGAGCTTGCGCAGCCAGTCGGTGACCGCGCCCGAGGTCGCCATGCCCGCCGCGAGCGACCACGTGCCCGGGTACACCCCGCTCGTCGTCCACAGCGCCGGGTGCGGCGCGGGCTTCGCGATCACCTGGACCAGGAACATCGTGGTGCCGTACATGACCATCACGTCGCCGGGCTCGCGCACGCCGACGCTCGTGGCCTCCGCCCACGCGTCGACCGTGCCCGCCGTGACCGGCAGCCCCTCGGGCAGCCCGGTCTCGCCGGCGGCGGCCGCCGTGACCGTGCCGACGACCTCGGTCGGCCACGCCAGCTCCGGCAGCCGCAACCCGGGTGCGACGACCTCCGCCCAGTCGTGCGCCCAGTCGAACGCCGACTGGTCGTACATCGGGTCGCACTGGCTCGCCGAGTGGTGGTCCAGCACGTACCGCCCGGTCAGCCGGTGCACCAGGTACGAACTGGCCATCAGCAGCAGTTCGGTGCGCGCCCAGACCTCCGGCTCGTGCCGCGCGAGCCAGCGCAGCTTCGGGCCGACGGCCTGGCTGGAGAGCGGGGTGCCGCCGCGCCGCAGGATCTCCTCGGCACCCAGCTCTCCGGTCAGTTCGGCGATCTCCGCGGTCGCCCGGGTGTCGACGCCGTAGAGGATCGCCGGGCGCAGCGGGTTCCCGGCGCCGTCGGCCGGCAGCAGGACGGGACCGATGCCGCTCACCGCGAGACCGGCGACGCGGTGGCCGGCCGCGGTCAGCTCCCTGGTGATCGCGAGGAAGTCGGCCCACCACACGCCCTCCGCGTCGTGCTCGACCCAGCCGGGCCGCGGCGTCGACGTCTCGTGCGCCCGCGACGCCCGCGCGACGATCTCGCCGTCCGCGGTGACGAGCACGCCCTTGGCGCTGGACGTGCCGATGTCGACGCCGCAGAAGACGTCAGCCACGGGTGAACTCGTCGAGGGTCACGTCGAGGAGCTCGCACACCGCGCGCAGCTCCGCGCGCCGGTCGCCGGGCACGGCGTGGATGTGGTTGGCGCCGAAGCGGGACAGGAACACCTCGGCCGGCGCGTCGAGCCGGGCGAAGGCGTGCGGCCACTCCGGCGTCGACATCTTCATCAGCGCCTCGGTGGTGGCGTCGTCGTAGTTCTCGAACTCGCCGAGCATCAACTGCAGCCGGTACCTGCCGTCGTTGCGCGTCAGCCTGGCGAGCGTCATCTGACCGGGTGCCGCCACGTGCTGCACGGACGCGCCACCGGCCGGGAAGAAGAACACCTCCGGGTACAGGTGCACCTTGGCGAGGTTCTCGGCCGGGTCGTCGCTGCGGGCGGCGTACCAGGTGGCGTGCTGGCCGGAGTTGCAGAGGTCCCAGATGTCGCGGTCGCCGTGGTAGTGCCGGACGTCGGCGAACAGGACGGGTGTGCGCGCGACGTGCTTGAGGATCTGCATGGTCAGCGCGCCGTCCATGTCCGCCTCGGTGGCGCACACGTGTGGTTCCTTGGGCCCGTTCCAGTCGTACGGGTCGTTGAGGAACGCCTCCGCGATGTCCATGGTGGCGAAGTACTGGGTCAGCTCCGGCTGGCCCTTGATGCCGGTGAAGTCGAGGTGCCACTCGTCGATCAGCTCACGCATGGCCAGGTAGGAGCCGATCTGGCGCTCCAGGAGCTCCTCGGTGAGCTTCTTGCCGTCGTAGTGCACGGTGGCGTGCTGCTCCAGCCACCGCCGTGCCTTGGTCTTCTCGGCCTGGTCGGCCAGCTCGGCGCGGCGGACGATCTCCCACTGGTCGATCTCCTCGACGTCCACGCCGAACTGCCGCTGCCACTGGTCGGTGTTGGCGGTGGCGGTGTTCATGCCCATGGGGCGGCCGCCGATCCGGCCGAACGTCTGGCCGCGGAGCGCCTTGACCGCGTGCGCGGCGGTGGCGCGGACCCCGATGGCGGCGATGAGGTCGTCGTCCTCCGGGTCGCCCCACAGCCGGGTGTGGGCACGGCCGACCTGGTCGAGCGCGCCGCCCGCGGCCAGCATGCCGACCATGCCGGGCTGGACCGGGTCGATGTTCGCGAGCAGCAGCAGCGGGCTGGTGAGCTGGCCCGCGGCGAGCATCGTGAAGTGCGGGAACGCCCAGACGCAGTAGTGCAGGACCGTCAGGTCCACGCCCGCGGCCTCGACCTCGCGCGCGAGCGAGGTGGCGAGGGTGTTCGCGGAGACGGGCTGCCGCGCGCGGACCACCTCGTGGCCGGCGGCTTCGAGCTTGCGGACCAGCTTGTCCTCGTTGGCCACGATGAAGTCCGCGATGCCGCCGTGGACGTAGTCCCGCCCGTCGGAAATGTTGATCACGCCGATACGGGCCACGGGTGTCCTCCTGCATCGTCGCCGGGGGTCTGGGGGTCGCCCCTCGGATACTGCTGTGAGTAATCGTTTTCTCAGAAGCTATTCTGAGGCCAGGATCGTGTCAATAGCGGTCGGCGTAGGGTCTTCGCAGAGGTGGGAAGCGAGGCGGTAAGTGGCGACCATCAGTGACGTTGCCGCGCGGGCAGGCGTGTCGACGGCGACGGTGTCCCGCGCGTTGAACGGGAAGTCCACAGTGGACCCCGAGTTGGCCGCGCGGGTGCTGGCGGCCGCGCAGGAGCTGGGCTACCAGCCGAACGGGCCGGCGCGGAACCTGCGTCGGCAGGAGGCGGCGGTCCTCGCGCTGATCATCAGCGACGTGGAGAACCCCTTCTTCACCGCGATCGCGCGGGGCGTCGAGGACGTGGCGCACAGCGTCGGGTACTCGGTCGTGCTGTGCAACACCGACGAGGACGCGGACAAGGAGCGCAAGTACGTCGACGTGGCGATCCAGGAACGGGTCGCGGGCGTGATCATCTCCCCCACCGCCACGGCGGCGGGCGTGGAGAACCTCGCGCGGCGCGGCACGCCCGTGGTGGCGGTGGACCGCCCGCTGCCGGACCGCGAGAGCGACACGGTGCTGGTGGACACCCGCCTGGCCGCCCGGCAGGCGACGACGCACCTCATCGAGCAGGGCTACGAACGGATCGGCTGCATCACGGGCCCGTCCGGCGTCCGCACCGCCGACGACCGCCTCGCCGGCTACCGCGATGCCCTCAAATCGGGCAAACAACGCAGCTCACCCCGACTGGTGCGACGGACGGAGTTCAAGGCCGCCGGCGCGCAGAAGGCCGCCGCCGACCTGTTCTCGCAGGAGGAACCGCCGGACGCGCTGCTGGTCGCCAACTCGGCCATGGCGATCGGCGTGCTGGAGGCACTGCGGACACACCGGTTGCGCCCGGGGCCGGACGTCGGCGTGGTGGCGTTCGACGACGTGCCGTGGGCCGGGTTGGTGGACCCGCCCATGACGGTCGTCGCCCAGCCCGCGTACGAGATCGGGACGGTCGCGGCGCAGCTGCTCCTGGCGAGGATCGCCGACAACACCCGCGCGGCCACGACGACCACGCTGGGCGCGCGCCTGATCGAACGGGGCAGCAGCCACCGCGGCTGACGGCGTCACCCGAGAAGGCGGCCGACCTCCGCGATCGTCTGCTCGTCCAGGTCGTCGGCCGGTGCCTCGATCGCCGTGCGGTACTCGTACTCGTCGCTCAGCCGCACCAGCGGCTGAGCCTCGTCGACGCCGTGGTGGCCGAAGGTCGTGTGCGCCCAGTGCGCGAACTCGTCCGGGGCCGTCTCCCCCGCCACGACCCGCGACGCCACCGCCCGCAGTCCGGCCAGGTCCGCCTCCCGGGAACCCCGCTCATGGCAGGGGATGCCCAGCTCGGCCAGGGCGGCCGCCAGCACGAGCGGCACCTCCTCGTCCGCGTGGCGGTACGGCACGGCCGCGAGTTCGGCGACCGCGAGCCCGCCCTCGCCCGCGACCAGCAGGTCGCACGCCGCGCGGACGATGTCGCCGGCCGTGCGCGCACCGACGTACCAGAGCGCGACGACGTCCCGCATCCGCGCGGCTCCGGAGTTCACGCAGACATGATCACGCGTTCGCGGGTGCCCCGGCACCCGGTTTTCCCCGGCGATTCCCGAAGGGGACGCCTTCGCCGCCGTGGGGTTTCGGCGAAGGCGTCCCGCTCGGGTCCCCGGCTCCGGTCAGCCTCGGGACAGTGCCCGGTAGGTCGCCGCCGACCAGGCCGGTCCGCCTGCCGCGGGCCGGATGGTGACGGTGACCGACGACTTCCCCGCGGTGGCCGACGCGGGCAGCTCGAAGCTGTCCTCCAGCCACCTCGAGTGCGTGTTGCCGAGCGGCTGCAGCCACTCGCCGACCCGCCTGCCGTCCACCAGCACCGTCGCCCGCTGGTACGCCGCGTTCTGGTCGCCCAGCCGCAGCAACCGGACGCCCTCGTTGTCCCGCGCCACCTCGACCGTGAACGACACCTCGCCCGTCGCCGACGTGACCCCGTGCGTCACCGGGGTCTTGTCGCCGCTGCCCTCGAACGTCGACGTGAGCTCGCCCCGGGTCTCCCCGGCGGCGCGGTAGTCGTGCGCGCCGCGGCTCTCGTCGGACGACGCGTCGACCGCGTCGGTCTCGGAGAACGTTTTCCCGGCCGTGCCGTACCAGTACGCCGTCGAGCTGTAGTCCGCCGGTTCGTTGTCCACCGGGCCGTGCTCGATGTCGAAACGCAGCGAAGAACCGAACGACACCGCGTCGCCGACCATCAGCCGGTACGCGCCGGTGCAGTCGTACCGGCAGCCGTCGCCGTCCAGCTCGTACGCCGGGTTGCCCGCCTCCGGCATCACGTACGTGGTGCCGTCGCGGAAGTACCAGCCCGACTCGTAGAAGTCCTCGCTGCCGGTCCCGTACAGCGCCGGGCTCTTCGCGCCGTCGACGTACACGGTCTCGTCGCCCTCGAGGTAGTTGCGGCGGTTGCCCGACGGGATGTCGCCGCGCATCGAGTGCGTCACCCCGTAGAACACGCCGGTGCCCTCGGCCGTCAGGAAGTTCCACGACTGGTCCGGCACCGTCGCGGCGCGCCGGTGGGTCGCGTTGAAGTACCCGAGCCTGCCGGACGACAGGTCACCCGCGACCGACCGGTCCGGCGCCGACGTCACCTGCACCGCGGCGCCCGTGATCGGCACGCCACTGCCGTTGACCAGCTCGAACGTCGCCGACCGGCCGTAGGGCATCGGCCACCACGCGGTGTACCAGCCGTCGGCCGTGGCGTCGATCGACGAGAACAGCGTGCGGGTGTCGTACTCGCCGAGCCCGGAGCCGAAGAACTCGCCGACCGGCGCGTCGACGGTGGTCGTGCCGTCGAACGTGGCCCGCAGCCGGGCGCCCTCCAGCACCGCGTCCGACGCCGTGACCCGCGCCGCGTCCGTCGGGTAGCGGTACACCCGCGAGCCTTCCCAGCTCTGGTTGCGGATCGTGTACCCGTGCGCCTTCTCCTCGCCGTCGTGGCCGGGGCCGAGGTCGAGCACGTCGGTGCGGTTCCACGAGCCGCCGACCTTCGAGTGCACGTCGTAGCGGAACTCGTTGACGTCCAGCGCCGACGACACGTACTCGACGCTGACCTTCAGCGACGTCTTGCCCTTCGACACCGACGCCGGGACCTCGATCACCTGGTCGAGCCACTGTCCACCACGGACCGGTCCACTGTCGACGGTGCCGACCGCCGTGCCGTCCACGACGATCCGCGCCACCTGGTTGGCGATCACCGGGTCGATCCGCCTGGTCAGCCGCACACCGTCGTTGTTGCGGTCCACGGCCACGGTGAACGCGCTGCTGCCGCCCGCACCGAACGCGCGGCCGTCGTCGCCGACCCGCGGGCTCGCGACCACCTGCGGCAGCCGCACCCGCACCTGCGACACCCAGCCGGAGCCGGACAGCGACGCCACGGACGCGGTCGCGCCCGCCGCCACGTCACCGGTGAACCGTGTCACCGAGGTGTCCCGCATGCCGGGCTTCGGGTCGCGGACACCGAAGCCGCGCAGGCGTTTCACCACGTCCTCGGCCTTGTCACGCGGGTCGAACGTGGTCACCCCGCGCGCGTCCGGGAACTCCCGGTAGGTCACGTGGTAGAAGAACGGGTCCTTCTGCACGGTGACCCGCATCGACTCCCGGTACGGCATCGGCACCTTGACCACCGAGCCGCCCGCGGTGTCGTCGCCGTTGCCGACCAGCGGCCACACGAACGGCGCGCCCGCCTTGCCGTCGACCAGTTCCTGCAACAGCTCGTCGACCACGACGCGGCCGTCCAGCTCGACCTTGATGCGTCCGTTGTGGACCATCGAGCCGTAGTCGCGGGTGAACCACATCGAGTCGATCTCCCCTGCGCCCTGGCGTTCGGCGATCACGCAGCCGTCGGCGGAGTGGCGCAGGCACGAGTAGGTGTTGTTGAAGCCGTCGTTGTTGCCGCCGGTCCGGTCGAAGCTGGAGAACTGCCGCACCTGGGCGTCCGGCCGCAGCCGGGCGGCGGCCGTGAGGTCGCGGTAGGTCTGCCAGCCGACCGGGCCCTTGTCGCTGTGGGAGTCCGTTGTGGACGGCTCGGCGGGCGCGGCCGGCGCCGCCACGAAGGCGGCGGCGCCGACCAGGGCCGCGAGCAGGATTCTGCCGCGCATCAGCTGTTGGCCTCGTTGTAGACGGTGGCCGCGTTGTCGACCGTGATCAGCTGCGTCTCGAGCGTCTGCTCCTTCGGCACGTCCTGGCAGTCGATCAGCAGCTTCTTGGCCGCGTCGATGGCCTCGGCGCCACCGGTCGGGTAGATCAGCGTGGCCGACAGGCGCCCCTGCTCGACCGCCTTGAGACCACCGGACGGGATCGGCAGGCCGTCGATGCCGATGAACTTCATGTTCTTCTCGATGCCGGCCGCCTTCGCCGCGAGGTACGCGCCCTCGGCCATCGGGTCGTTGTGCGCGTACAGGACCTGGATGTCCGGGTGCGCCTTGAACAGCGCGTCCGCCTGCGCCTGGCCCTTCTCGCGCAGCCAGTCGCCGTCGACGCTCTGCACGATCTCGATGTTCTTGCCCTCGATGCCCTCGCGGAACCCGTCACCGCGTTCCTTCGCGGGCGTCGAGCCGGCGAGGCCGCGGATCTCGCCGACCTTGCCGCCGTTGGGCAGGAGCTTCTCGGCGACGTACTCCCCCGCCGTGCGGCCGATCTCCACGTTGTCGGCGCCGATCCACGTGGTGTAGGCGTCGCCGTCGACCTTGCGGTCCAGGACGACCACCGGGATGCCCTTGTTGTAGGCCTTGGCGACCACGGCGGTCAGCGGCGTCGCCTCGTTCGGGCTGATGATCAGCAGATCGATCTGCTTGGTGAGGAAGTTCTCCACATCGGACACCTGCTTGGCGTTGTCCTGCTGCGCGTCGGCGAACTCCACGGAGAACTGCGGCACCTTCTCGGCGGCGGCCTTGATGTCGTCGTCCATCCGCTGCCGGTACGGCTCGGCGACGTTGGCCTGGCTCATGCCGATCGTGTACTTGCCGTCGGGACCGCCACACTCGCTCTTCTGGGCGTCCCCGCCACCCTGGCCGCTGTTCTCGCTGGTCGTTCCACATGCGACGGACAGGCTGAGCGCGGTGGCCGCGGTGAGCACGGCGGCCACGGCACGACGACGGGCCATGTCGGATCCTCTTTTCCTGGTTTGTGACAGACGGGTGGTGCGGAAACGTGCCTGGTCGGGTCAGACGGTCGGCCGCAGGCGCTGCAGCCCGGCGGCGACGACGATGACGAGCCCCTTGACGAGCAGCTGGACGTTCGGGTCCACGCCGTGGAGCCCGAGGAAGTTGTTGAGCACACCGAGGAGCAGCGCGCCGGCGACCGTGCCGACGACCGAACCCCGGCCACCCATCAGGCTCGTGCCGCCGATGACGACGGCCGCGATCGCGTCCAGCTCGTAGCCGAACCCGTCGTTGGGGCTGCCCTGGTTGAGCTGGCCTGCGTGCACGATGCCCGCCAGCGCCGCCAGGAACCCGCAGATGCAGAACACGGTGACCTTCACGCGGGTCACCGGCACACCGGAGAGCCGCGCGGCCTTCTCGTTGCCGCCGATCGCGTACACGTGGCGGGCGAACGCGCTGGTGCGCAGGAACACGATCGCGACGACCGCGACCACCGCGAAGATCAGCGCGGGGATCGGCACGATCCCGTTGAACGTGCGCTCCCCCAGCAGGGAGAACGTCACCGGCGCCTCGCCGGGCCCGTCGCCGTACGCGATGGCGACGCCCTGCCCGCCCGACCAGATGCGTGCGATGCCCCTGGCTATCTGCATGCCGGCGAGCGTCACGATGAACGCCTGGATGCCGAACAACGCGGACGCCATCCCTTGCAGGAAGCCGAAGAACAGCCCGATCGCGAGCACGATCACGACGGTCGCGACGACCCCGAAGTCGTCGTTCACCATCAGCACGGCCGACCCGACCGCGGCGAGCCCGAGCACCGCGCCGACGGACAGGTCGATGCCGCCGACGAGGATCACGAACGTCATGCCGACGGCCATGATCCCGATCTCGGACATCGCGCGGACGACGTTGGCGAGGTTGTCCGCGTTGAGGAACAGCAGCTCGCCGTTGTGCCGCGGCGAGAACACCACGGCCACGACGAACACCGCGACCAGCCCGAAGAGGCTCTGGAAGCGGAACAGCGCGTTGACGAAGTCCCGGCGCGGCTTCTTCCGCGGTGCGGGCGGTTCCGGCTCGGCACCGGCCTGCTTGGTCGTCACCTCGCTGGTCACGCGACTCCTCCTTCTCCCGCCAGTGCCGCGTCGCCCATGGCGGCGGCGAGCAGGTCGGCCTCACCGGCCTGCCTCGTGTCCAGCTCCCGCACGCTGCGCCCGCCGGACAGCACCACCACCCGGTCGCACACGCCGACCAGCTCGGCCAGCTCCGACGACGCGAGCAGCACCCCGATCCCCTGCTGCGCCGCCTCGCCGAGCAGCTGGTAGATCTCCGCCTTCGCGCCGACGTCGACGCCGCGCGTCGGTTCGTCGAGCAACAGCAGGACCGGTTCGGTCAGCAGCATCCGGCCGAACACGACCTTCTGCTGGTTGCCGCCGGACAGCGTGCCGACCGCGTCGCCCATCGAGCCGAGCTTCACCTTCAGCTCGTCCACGATCCGCCGCACGGCGCCGTTCTCCCGTGCCCGCGGCACGAACCCCGCGCTGCTGATGCGATCCACAATGGACAACACGGTGTTCGCCGTGACCGAGTGCTCCAGCGACAGGCCCGCGATCCGCCGGTCCTCCGGCACGAGCGCCATGCCGGCGCGCAGCGACTGCCGCGCGCCGCGCGGGTGGAAACGCTTGCCGCGGAACAGGATCTCGCCGCGCAGCGCGCCTGGGGACCCGGCGCCGTACAGGGTCTCCAGCAGCTCGGTGCGCCCGGAGCCGAGCAGCCCGCCGACACCGACGATCTCGCCCCGCCGCACCGACAGGCTGATGCCGTCCGGTTCGCGGCGGCCGGGGCGTTCCCGGCGCGGGGTGAGCGCGAGGCCGGTGACCCGCAGGATCTCCTCGCCCGGCTCGACGTCCCTGGTGCGGAACATGGCCTGGACCGGCCGGCCGACCATGGCCTCGGCGGCGGCCGCGGCGGTCATCTCGCGGGCGTCGAAGCCGGCGACCACGGCGCCGTTGCGCAGCACGGTGGCCCGGTCGGCGATGCGGCCGATCTCGTCCATGCGGTGGGAGATGTAGACGATGCCGGCGCCCGCGCGGCGCAGCTCGGCGATGACCGTGAACATCTGCTCGACCTCGACCGGCGAGAGCGCCGACGTGGGCTCGTCCATGATCAGGACCTTGGCGTCGAGCGACAGCGCCTTGGCGATCGTGACCAGCTGCTGTTCGCCGGTGCGCAGCTCGCCGACCGGCCTGCGCGGGTCGAGCGCGACGCCGCACCGCTCCAGGAGCCCCCCGGTCACCTGGTTCATGCGGCGCCGGTCGACCGTGCGCAGCCGGGTCCTCGACTCGCGGCCGAGGAAGATGTTCTCCGCGACGGACAGCGCGGGCACGAGGTCCAGCTCCTGGTGGATCATCGCGACCCCGGCGCGCTGCGCGTCGGCGGGCGAGGTGAACCGCACGGGTTCGCCGTCGATGGCGATCGACCCGTCGTAGTCGGTGACGTCGCCGGAGAGGATCTTCATGAGCGTCGACTTGCCCGCACCGTTCTCGCCGAGCAGCGCGTGCACCTCGCCCGCCCGCACGGTGAGGTCGATGTCGCGGCAGGCGCGCACACCGCCGTAAGACTTGCTGATGCCGATCATCTCGACCAGCGGTTCGACAGCGTTGTCCATGCTCCCTCGTCGCCAGTCGTCAGCGTCTGGGAAATCGATTACCCGAGACGCTAGGGCCGCACCAGGACGGTGTCAACCCCCGCGAGTCCCCCCTTCAAAACCCGCGAGTCTCCCGCCCAAGACCCGCGAGTCTCCCGTTCATGACCCGCGAGTCTCCGAGGGTTATTCAGAAGTGTTGATCTTGTAGACAGCGCAACAGCCCCACCTGGTTAAGATCGTTTTCCTCTCACAGAACACGACTGACCAGGGTGGGGCTGTTGCGGTACGAGTCTACGACGGGTCTTGATCATGCTCAGATTCAGGAGTTGGTCGCCCGGATTCACCAGGTCATGGCCCCCGCGAAGCGGGGTCGGCGGCCGGTGCTGGGGTTGTACCGGCGGGTGCTGCTGACACTGGTGGCGCTGCGATCGAATCTGTCGCAGACGATGCTGGCGGACTGGTTCGGGATCTCCCAGCCCACGGTGTCGCGGATCTATCGGGCGATGTTGCCGCTGCTGGAGCAGGTCACCTGTCTGCACCGGCCACCCCTGCCCGAGGTGCTGGCCGGGCGGGTGGTTGTCGTGGACGGCACCATCGTGCCGGTCGGGAACCGCCGCAAAGACCGGGCCACCCACGAAGCCAACTACTCCGGCAAACGCCACACCGCAGGGCTGAACGTCCAGGTCCTGTCCGACCTCAACGGCCAACTCCTCGCGGTCGCCGAACCCGTTCCGGGCCGCACCCACGACCGCGCCGCGTTCACCGCCACCGGGTTCAACCAACTCCTCGCCGACATCGAGACCCTCGGCGACCTCGGCTACCAGGGCACCACGGTGATCCGGCCGCGCCGCAAACGCCCCGGTCACGCCGACCACGACCCGGCCACCCAGGTCTGGAACCGCAGCATCGCCGCCCTGCGGGTCGCGGTCGAACGCGCCATCGCGCACTGGAAGAACTGGAAAATCCTCGCCACCGGCTACCGCGGACGACTCACCGAACTCCCCAACCTCATCCGCATCATCACCACCCTCGAGTACTACCGCCTCGGCTGGTAACCCACTTCTGAATAACGCTCTCCCGTTCAGAACAGCCGAATCGACGGTTCGGCGAATGGCCGATGCGCGCACGAACCGCCAACTCATCGGCCCCGAACGGGAGACTCGCGGGTTCCGAGAGGAAGACTCGCGGGTTCTGGGCGGGGGACTCGCCGGGAGGGGGCGCACGTTGGCGCACGGGTGTGCTAGTTTGGGTGTATGTCTGCTCTGCGGTCTGCGCTTGCCCGGGCTGGGCTGCGGGTCGAGGCGGACGAGTTTGTCGCACTGGTCGAGGACGCGGCCAAGCGGCTCTCCCCTGTCGACCCGCGGCCCGGGGACTACTTCTCCGCCGAGCAGCGGGCCGCGTTGACGTCGGTCGGGCTGGATCTCTCGCCGCAGAAGCACGGGGAACGGGACGTGCGGGCGCGGACCGTCGCGCTGCAGGCCGTGCTGCGGGACACCGCGCTGACCGTCGCCGGGGCCGCCGAACGGATCGGGGTCGACGCCAGCCGGATCCGGCACCGGCTGGCCGAGGGGCAGCTCGTGGGCTGGAAGGACCGCGGCGGGTGGCGGCTGCCGGTCTGGCAGTTCACCGACGACGACGTGCTGCCCGGCCTCGGGACCGTGCTCGCCGACGTGCCGGCCGACCAGCCCGCACTGGTGGTGGCCGCGTTCATGACCACGCCGCAGGCCGCGCTCGGCGACCCGCCCGTGACCCCGAGGGACTGGCTGCTGGCGGGCGGGGCGCCGGAGAAGATCGCCGCCCTCGTGTCCGTGCTGGGGACGCCTGCCTGACGTGTCCCGACTCCCCCTGCCCCCGTCCGCTTCCGTGCTGCGCGCCCGCCTGCGCGTGCACGAGGACGTCGTCGCGCTGCCCACGTCCACGCGCCTCGTGCGGGTGTTCGTCGCCGCGGGCGCGCACCAGCAGCGGTGGAACACCTTCCGCCACACCGGCCCGCTGCCGCACGCGCGGTTCGACCCGCAGCCACCGCCCCCGGCCGGCGGCGTGGTCACCACCCCGGAGCACGGGGTGCTGTACTTCGGGCTGTCGGTGCGGACGTCGATCGCCGAGGTCTTCCAGGCCTCGTCCATCGTCGACCGGTCGACGCGGCGACCCCACCTGGCCGTGTTCGCGCCGGTCCGGCCGCTGCGGCTGCTCGACCTGTGCGGGCTGTGGCCGACCAGGGCCGGGGCGTCGCAGGAGATCTCCAGTGGCCCGAAGGACATCACGCAGGCGTGGGCGCGGACGATCCGCGACGCGTTCCCCGACCTCGACGGCCTCTGGTACCGCTCGTCGATGGACTCCGGCGACCCGGCCGTCTGCCTGTGGGATCCGCCCGCGGGCGACGCGCTGCCCCTGACGCCCGAGGTGCTGCTGCCGCTCGACTACCCGGGCCTCGACCTGCCGCTCGCCCGGATCTGCGACTCGCTCAACTACGTCCTCAACTGAGGGTGGAGTAGGGGTTTCCCCAGCGTCGAGCCGGGGGGTTTCCCCGGTGTGCCGACGGGCTCGCGAACTTATCGTAAGGAACGAGCCGGCTCGTGACTCACATCACAGGAACAAGGAGGACGTGATGAACGAGCCAACCCCACACATGCCGAACCGCCCGCGGGTGTGGCTGGTGGACGGGATCGGGACCACCCCCGACCCCACCGACCTGCCCGCCGTCCGGGACACCTGGCTGCGTACCTGGCTGCCCGGCACCGACGGGAACTACCACACCGCGGACGGTCGGCACCACGCCACCTGGGCCGAGCTGCACGCGCGGTGCGACCTGGTCGAGGTGGCGTGACGGTCACCTGCTCGTTCGGTCGGCGGCGGTGTCACCGGCCTCGAGCGATGACCGTTCGGCCTCCTGGGCGCTCCTCCGCTCGTCCCTGCGGGTCTTCATCAGGCTGGCGACCGCGGTGATGACCAGGACGCCGATGATCACCGACAGGGAGAGCGGGATGCCGATGGTCGGCACGCTGAGCGGCTCACCGCCGTTGATGAACGGCAGCGTGTTCGTGTGGAGCGCCTCGAGGATCATCTTCACGCCGATGAAGCCGAGGATGACCGCGAGTCCGATCGACAGGTAGACCAGGCGCCGCAGCAGACCGCCCAGCAGGAAGTACAGCTGGCGCAGGCCCATCAGCGCGAACGCGTTGGCCGCGAAGACCAGGAACGGCTCCTTGGTGAGCCCGAAGATCGCGGGGATCGAGTCGACCGCGAACATGATGTCCGCCGAGCCGATCGCGATCATCACGATGAACATCGGGGTCGCGAACCGCTTGCCGTCGATCTTCGTGAAGACGTGGCCGTGGTGGTAGTCGTCGGTGACGGGGAAGAGCTTGCGGGCCCACTTGGTGACCCGGTTCTCCTCGTACTCCTCGCCCTCCTCGTGGCCGATGCCCGAGCCGGACAGCTTCACCGCGGTGTAGACCAGGAACGCGCCGAACACGTAGAACACCCAGCTGAACTGGGAGATCGCCGCCGCGCCGACGGCGATGAAGACGCCGCGGAAGATCAGCGCCAGCAGGATGCCCACGAGCAGGACCTTGTGCTGGTGGATCTGCGGCACCTTGAACGCCGACATGATCACCAGGAAGATGAACAGGTTGTCCACCGAGAGCGAGTACTCGGTGATGTAGCCCGCGAAGTACTCACCCGCGTGCGTGCCGCCGGAGAACATCCAGATGCCGATGCCGAACAGCACCGCGCAGGCGACGTAGAAGGTGACCCAGCGCGCTGCCTCACCGACGCCGACCTCGTGTGGCTTGCGATCGACGATCACCAGGTCGATCGCAAGTAGCACGAGGAGGCCGCCGATGGTGGCAAGCCAGATCCACACAGGAATGTTCATCCAATGAACCTCCGGTTCAACGGTTCGTACCGACAACCGGAGGTCTCTTCCGCAGGTCTACCGCCTGCCGGGGACGCCGGGACCACAGTCCGTGCTGACGACGCCGCCGCGAAGGAATACTCCCCTCCAACACACCCATTGTCCGGGCCCTGACCGGTATGCACCAGTCGGGACGGTGTTGTCGAACATCACATTCGGGCGATGTGGACCAATCGGGCAAGGGTTCTCAGCCACTCTCAGGAAGCGTCCAATACTTTCTCAGCGTGCCCCGAATCCCACGCCCGAAACCTCGCTGGGTCGCCACCGGGCTGGTCGCCGTCCTCGTCGCCGCGGGCGGCCTGGTCTGGCTGAACAGCGGTGACGACCCCGCCGAGGTCCACGCGCGCGAGCTGACGCTGACCGGCGCCCAGGGTCCCGGCGACCCCGCCCCGGTCAAGCTCGACGCCACCCTGTACCTGCCGGAACAGACGCCCGCGCCCGCGGTCATCGTGGCCCACGGCTTCGGCGGGTCGAAGAAGAGCGTCGACGGCGACGCCCGTGAGCTGGCCCGCCGCGGCTTCGTCGTGCTCGCGTACTCGGCACGCGGGTTCGGGCGCAGCGAGGGGCGGATCGGGCTGAACTCGCCCGCCTACGAGGTGGCGGACGCGTCGAAGCTCGTCGACTGGCTCGGCGAGCGGCCCGAGGTCACCCAGGACGGCGACGGCGACCCGAAGGTCGGCGTGACCGGCGGCTCGTACGGCGGTTCGCTGTCGCTGCTGCTCGCGGGCACCGACAAGCGGGTCGACGCCCTCGTGCCGACGATCACCTACAACGACCTGAGCCAGGCGCTCCTGCCGAACTCGGCCACCACCGGCGACACGGTCCCCGGCACGCCCGCCGCCAACGCGTTCGCGGAGAACGGCGTGTTCAAGCGGTCGTGGGCGGGCATCTTCTTCGCCTCCGGCGCGGGTGGCGCCGGCCTCGCCGACCCGCAGGCGGACGCGGTGGAGGAAGGCGACGAGGACGACGACATCGACATGCCGTCCGGTAACACGGGCGGCACGGGTGGCACGGACTCGGGCGGCACGGACAGCGGCACGGACAGCGGCGCGAGCGGCTCCGGCGACAGCGCCGGCACGGGTGCGAGCGGCGCGCCGGCCGAGGCCCAGCCGGGCGGCGGGTCCGGACAGCCAGGACAGCCAGGACAACCGGGCGGGCCGGGCGCGGGGCAGCAGGCGGGCGACCCGTGCGGGAAGTTCCGCCCCGAGTTCTGCGCCGCCTACGCCGAGGTCGCGACCACCGGGCGGGCGAGCGAGCAGACCGTGAAGCTGCTGCGGTCGGTCTCCCCCATGCAGGTGACCAGGAACATCACCCAGCCGACGATGCTGGTCCAGGGCGAGCAGGACACGCTGTTCGGCCTCGACCAGGCCGACGCCAACGCCCGGCAGATCGCCGAGGCGGGCGGCAAGGTGAAGGTGGTCTGGTACACCGGCGGCCACGACGGCGGCCGCCCCGGCCCTGAGCTGCGGAGCCAGATCGCCGACTGGTTCGACTTCCACCTCCGCGGGAAGGGCAGCGACCCCGGCGAGGGCCTGTCGTACGCGGTGCAGGGCGCGCTGCGGGTGCAGGGCGCCCCGTCCGTGCGGACCGTCAGCACCGGCACCTACCCCGGCCTCGCCGGCGCCGCCGCCACCGAGCGCCGCGGCGTGCCGGTGTTCGGGCCGGAGCAGACGATCGTCAACCCGCCGGGCGGCAACCCGGCGTCCATCAGCAGCCTGCCCGGGCTCGGGTCGATCATCGGCAGCTCGTCGCGGCTGGTCGGCCGGGTGTCGATCGACCTGCCGGGGCAGGCGGCGCAGTTCCAGAGCCGCCCGCTCCAGTCGCAGTTGCTGATCGCGGGGTCGAGCACCGTGCGGCTGCGGGTGTCGGCGGTGCCGGGTGCGGCGCCGCCCGCGACCGAGGGCGCGGTGCTGTTCGCGAAGCTGTACGACGTCAGCCCCGACGGCACGCGGGTCCTGCCCGGCTCGGCGGTGTCCCCGTTCCGCATCCCGGCGCTGCCCGCGGACGGCTCGCCGGTCGAGGTGACCGTGACGCTGCCGGGCATCGTGCGGCCCATCGAGACCGACCGGTCCATCGCGCTGGTGGTCAGCACCACCGACCAGGCGTACGCGCCGTCCGTGCAGGCGGCGGCGTACCGGGTGGCGGTCGCCGAGGGCGCGGCGGTCGAGGCGCCGGTCGTGTCCGGCACCCGCACCGGCAACGGCGTGCCCGCCGGTCCGCTCGTGGGGATCGCGATCGTGCTGGGGCTGGTCGTGGTCGCGGCGGTCTGGGGCGCGTTCCGCAGGCGCCGCGCGACGGACGTCGACCCGGAGCTGACCGGCGTGCCACTGGTGATCGAGGGGCTGTCGAAGAAGTACCCGGGCGGCGTGACCGCGGTGAACGACCTGTCGTTCCGCGTCGAGGCCGGTCAGGTGCTGGGCCTGCTCGGCCCGAACGGCGCGGGCAAGACGACGTCGCTGCGCATGCTCATGGGGCTCATCCAGCCCACCGGCGGCACGATGAGGGTGTTCGGGCACAAGGTGTACTCCGGTGCGCCGGTGCTGTCCCGGATCGGCTCGTTCGTCGAGGGCGCCGGGTTCCTGCCGCACCTGTCCGGGCAGGCGAACCTGGAGCTGTACTGGGCGGCGACCGGCAGGCCGCCGGACAAGGCGCACGTCGAGGAGGCCCTCGAGATCGCGGGCCTCGGCAAGGCGGTGCACCGGAAGGTGCGGACCTACAGCCAGGGCATGCGGCAGCGGCTCGCGATCGCGCAGGCCATGCTCGGCCTGCCGGACCTGCTGGTGCTCGACGAACCGACCAACGGGCTCGACCCGCCACAGATCCACCAGATGCGTGCCGTCCTGCGGCGGTACGCGTCGACCGGGCGGACCGTGGTGGTCTCCTCGCACCTGCTGGCCGAGGTGGAGCAGACGTGTGACCACGTGGTGGTCATGCACCAGGGCAGGCTCGTCGCGTCCGGCCGGGTCGAGGAGATCGTCGGCGGCAGCGGCGAGGCGACGTTCCGGGTGGACCGCCCCGACGACGCGGCGGACGTGCTGCGCGGCGTGGACGGCGTGTCCGAGGTCGAGGTGGAGGGCAACCAGGTCCACGCCGACCTCGACGGGATGCCCAGGTCCGCGGCGCTGGCCAAGCTCGTCGGCGCCGGTGTCGCGGTGGAACAGGCAGGCCCGCGGCGGCGGCTCGAGGACGCGTTCCTGCAGCTGGTCGGAGAGGAGACGTCCCGGTGACCGAGAACGGTGTGCATACCGACGAGGCCGCCATCGAGCAGCTCGCGGACGCGGCGTCGCACGAGGAGCACCGGGTGCAGGCGGACGGCTCGGTCGCGGGGTACCGCGCGAGCCGGACGCTGCGGCTGCGGGTCGAGCTGGTCCGCCAGCTGCGGCGCCGCCGCGTGCAGCTGGTGCTCGGGTTCCTGGTGCTGCTGCCGTGGATCCTGTGGGCGGCGTTCGAGTTCGGCACGGACACGAGCGAGAACCGGTCCGGCGGGTTCGTCGACCTGGCGACGTCGTCGGCGCCGAACTTCGTGGTGTTCGTGCTGTTCGCGGTGTCGAGCTTCCTGCTGCCGATGATCGTGGCGCTGTTCTTCGGCGACACGATCGCGTCGGAGGCGTCGTGGTCGTCGCTGAAGTACCTGCTGGCGATGCCGGTCCCCCGGCACCGGCTGATGCGGCAGAAGGCGATCGCGTCGGGGCTGCTGTCGTTGTTCGCGATCACGCTGCTGCCCGCCGTGGCGCTGCTCGTGGGCGTGATCTTCTACGGCACCGGCGAGGCGGTCAGCCCCACCGGTGACGCGATCTCGTTCTCCGACTCGATGCTGGCGCTGCTGTTCACGGTGCTCTACCTGGCCGTGCACCTGCTGTGGGTGGCCGGGCTGGCGCTGTTCCTGACGGTGTCGACGGACGCGCCGCTGGGCGCGGTCGGCGGGACCGTGCTGGTGGCGATCCTGTCGTCGATCCTCGACCAGATCACCGCGCTGGAGGGGCTGCGGAACTACCTGCCGACGCACTACGCGTTCGCGTGGTCGGACCTGATCTCCACGGACGTCGACTGGTCGAACATGGCGGCGGGCGCGTTCTCGGCGGTGGCGTACGCGGCGTTCTTCGGGTTGCTCGCGGCACGCCGTTTCCGCACGAAGGACATCACGTCCTGACATGATCGCGGCATGATCTCGCAGGCATGCCTCCGGTGTGGGGAACGCCAGGAGCTGGTCGTCGACATCGACCTGCGCGGCGTTCCCCACACCGCGTCCGGCCACGACACCGTGCACGACTGGGACATCGTGCTGGCGTGCACCGGCTGCGAGTTCGGTGAGCTGCGGATCTTCTCCCACGACTGCTGGTCTCACTACGAGGACGAGGACTGGGACATGGAGTGGTCCGGTCAGCTCGACGCGGCGACGCTCGCCCTGCTGCGGCGGGCACTGGCGGACTGCCCGGACACGTCGGACCCGGCGTGCGGGTGCGCGGCACACGTGTCGCTGCGGGAGACCGCCGCCCACACCCACAAGCAGCGCATCGACCGCAACGTCGTGCGCGAGGGCGAACGCCCGTTCAGCAAGGTCGTGCTGAACGACGACGGTGTGCCCAGGTTCGTGCGCTGACCGCACGGGGTAGTCCTCCCGCATGGGCAGGCCCGTGCACTTCGAGATCCACGCGACCGACCCCGAACAGGCGAAAGCGTTCTACGAGAACGTGTTCGGCTGGCGGATCGAGCGGTGGGGCAGCGAACCGTACTGGACGATCAGCACCGGCGAGGGCCGGGGCATCGACGGTGGCCTCCTGGCACGCAAGGGACCCCCGCCGGCGGCCGACGCCCCGGCCGGTTCCTTCGTGGTCACGATCGAGGTGGCCGACCTGACGGCGACCACGGCCGCCATCGTCCAGCACGGCGGCACGATGGCCACCGGCACCCAGACGATCCCGAACGTCGGCTGGCTCGCCTACTGCGCCGACCCGGACGGCAACCTGTTCGGTGTGCTGCAGCCCGGCAACTCGGCGTCCTGACCGTTCGCCTTCGTCTGGTTGTCTGATCCGGTTCGTGCGCTGTCGGGGATCGCCGTGGTCGTGGCTCGGGGCGGCCGTCTTCCGCCGCTGACGGCGCACCCCGAGCGTCAGCGGCCCTTGCGGCCGCGCAGGTAGTCGCTCACCACGGCGGCGCCCAGGCCGTCCAGGTCGGGGGCCACCACGCGGCCGCCGCTGCGGCGGGCGATCAGGTCCACGAACTGTGCCAGCCGAGGGTCGTCGCCCAGCATGAACACCGTCACCGACGCGCCCAGTTTCGCCAGGGCGTCGACTTCCGCGACCGTCTTGCGCAGGGTCCTGGGCAGGGGCGGCCACGAGAACTCCGCCTCGCCGTCCGGTTCCAGGTGGGCGGTCGGCTCGCCGTCCGTCACCACGAGGACCACCGGCTGCGCGTCCGAGTGCTTGCGCAGGTGGCGACCGGCGAGCAGGAGCGCGTGGTGCAGGTTCGTGCCCTGCTCCCACACCCCTTCGAGGCCGACCAGTTCCGGCAGCTCCACCGACCGCGCGTGCCGTCCGAACGTGATGAGCTGCAACGCGTCCGTGCGGAACCGCGTCGAGATCAGCTGGTGCAGTGCCAGCGCGGTGCGCTTCATCGGCACCCACCGGCCGTCCTGCACCATCGACCACGACGTGTCCACGCACAGCGCGACCGCCGCCCGCGTCCGCTGCTCGGTCTCCACCACCTCGACGTCCACGACGTCCAGCGACACCTCGCCGCCCGCCGACCGCAGGACCGCGTTGCGCACCGTCCGCGACACGTCCCACGGGGCGGTGTCGCCGAACTCCCACGGCCGGCTGGCCCCGGTCGGCTCCCCTGCGGCGCCCGACAGCGCCGAGTCCCGCTGCCCCGTGTTGCGCGCGGTGGCCAGCACGTCCTTCAACGCCGTCTGCCCGAGCCGCCGTAACGCCTTGGGCGACAGGCGGAGCGAACCGTCCGGCGCGCGTTCCAGCAGGCCCTGGTCCCGCAGCTGCTGCTCCAGCTGGGCGAGCCGCCGGGCGTCCACCCGCGCGTCGTCACCCAGCTGGCGCTCCAGCGCCTCCAGGTCGATGTCCTCCAGCCGCGCACCCGGGTACGACTGCGACAGCTGCTCCGCCAGCGCGTCCAGCTCCGCGAGGTCGGCCATCGCCTGCGCGCCCTCGCCCATGCCGAGCGGCTGGTCGCCGCGGAACCGCGCCGACCCGGTCCAGTCCTCGCCGGGGCGCAGCGCACGCAGGTTCTGGTCGAGCGTCGACACCTGCTCGAGCAGGCGGGGATCGCCGAACGCGGACGCCATCAGCTCCGACAGCTCCGCCCGCTGCTGCTCGGACATCGAGTTCATCATCCGCTGCGCGGCCGCGGCGCGGGCCGCCAGCGCGTCGATCAGTTCCTCGGTGTCGCGCGGGTTCTCCGGGAAGAACTCGCCGTGCTTGCGCATGAAATCCTGGAACCGCTGGGTGGTGTCGTCGCCGCGCAGGTGGGACAGCAGCAGGTCGTTGAGGTCCGACATCATCTGCCGGATCCGCTCGGTGTCCTCCGGGCGCATGTCCTGCAGGGCCTGCTTCATGCCCTGGAACCGCGACTCCATCAGCTCCTGGCCGAGCAGGTTGCGGATCTGCTCGTACTTCTCGCGTGCCTCGCCGGAGCGCCAGTCGTACTCGGCCAGCTCCCGCACCGCCGCGGCCGTGCCGGACGGCAGCGCGTCGAGCTGCGCCTCCCGGAACCGGGCGTCGTCGTCCGGGTCCGGGAACAGCGCGGACTTCTCCGCCGCCACGGCCTCGTCGAGCAGCTGCCGCACCTGCTGCAGCGTGCCGTCGAGGTTGTGGCGGCGCTGGATCTGCGACCGCCGCTCCCACAGCCGCCTGGTCAGCTCGTCCAGACCGGCGGTCTCCCTGGTGCCGCGCCGGAGCAGCTCCTCCAGCGCGGACCGGGGCGACCGGCCGTCCATGACGTCCCGCCCGATCGCGTCGAGGGCGTCCCGCAGGTCGACCGGTGGCGCGAGCGGGTCGGGACCGTCGTAGTACTGGCCATAGGTGAACCGGCTCATGGCCCGTAGACCGTCGTTCCCTCGTCGGAGTCCTTCGCGAGCTTGCGCCGCAGGTACAGCGACTCCAGCGCCAGCTCGATCGCGGCGGCGATGCGGCCCGCGCCGTGGTCGGGCTTGACGCCGAGCCTGGTGGCGACCTCGTGCAGCACCGGCAGCTCGGGCAGTGCCGCCAGCACCTCGCTGCCCGGCACCCGCTCACCGGTGGCGACCAGGTGCCCGTCCACCACCGCGTCGACCAGCGGGCGCAGGTCCAGCCCGGCGAACCGGTCCTTGGCGGTCTCGGCGACCGCGCGGCGCAGCAGGTGCACCAGGTGCTCGGTCTCGCGACCCTCCTCACCGGACTCGAACTCGAGCTTGCCGCGCAGCACGGCGGGCACCGACTCGAGGTCGATCGGCCGTGCCACGGCCGGGTGCTCGTCGATCAGCGCGGACCGGCGCAGCGCGGCGGCCGCGACCGTCTCGGCGGCCGCGACGGCGAACCGCGCGGACACCCCGGAGCGCTGGTCGATGGCCGACGACTCGCGCAGGTTCCGGACGAACCGGGCCAGCACCTCGAGCAGCTCGTCGCCGACCTCGGCGACCAGGCTCGCCTCCTGCTTGATGACGTCCACCTCGGCGGCGACCGACAGCGGGTAGTGCGTGACCACCTCGGCGCCGAAGCGGTCCTTCAGCGGCGTGATGATGCGGCCGCGGTTGGTGTAGTCCTCGGGGTTGGAGGTGGCGACCAGCAGCACGTCGAGCGGCAGCCGCAGCGTGTAGCCGCGGACCTGGATGTCCCGCTCCTCCATGACGTTCAGCAGCGCCACCTGGATCCGCTCGGCCAGGTCGGGCAGCTCGTTGATCGCGACGATGCCGCGGTGCGCCCTCGGTACGAGTCCGAAGTGGATGGTCTCGGGGTCGCCGAGCGTGCGGCCCTGCGCGACCTTCACCGGGTCGACGTCGCCGATCAGGTCGCCGACGGACGTGTCCGGGGTGGCGAGCTTCTCCGCGTACCGCTCGGACCGGTGCCGCCACGCGACCGGCAGGTCGTCGCCCAGCTCGGCCGCGCGGCGGCGGGACTCGGGCGTGATCGGGTCGAGCGGGTGCTCGCCCAGCTCGGACCCCGCGATCACGGGTGTCCACTCGTCGAGCAGGCCGACCATGGTGCGCAGCAGCCGGGTCTTGCCCTGGCCGCGCTCACCGAGCAGCACGACGTCGTGGCCCGCGATGAGCGCGCGCTCCAGCTGCGGGACGACGGTCTTGTCGAAGCCGACGATGCCGGGCCACGGGTCACGTCCCGCGCGCAGCGCGGCCAGCAGGTTGTCACGGATCTCGGTCTTCACGCTGCGCGGCAGGTGCTCCGCGGCGCGCAGCTCTCCCGCGGTGCGCGGGAGGTTCTCGGGTGGGGTGGGTACAGCGCCTGTCACCGTTACGACGCTACGCACGTTGCGCCGATCAGTCGACGTGGAGTGACTCCAGGAGGCCTTGACTGCCGGTCACCGGCGGTTAGGCTCCCTCTCGGAGCGCGCACGGGGAGCGCGCCGCGACTCGCCGGAAGGCTCGAAGCCACCCCGCAGGACGTTCAGTTCCGGGTGGCCCGTGCGAGTCCGGGTCAGCGAGTGAGGTGCTCCCGTGAAGACACTCCCCGACAACCCCGACCTCGGTCATCTCAAGCAGCAGGCCAAGGACCTCCTGGCGGGCCTGCGTGACAGCGACCCCGCCACCTCCCTGGCCACCGCGCAGAAGGCGCTCGCGGCGCAGTACGGCTTCCGCACGTGGACCGACCTCAAGGCCGAGGTGGACCGCACCGGTGGTCGCGCGGCCATCGCCGGCCCGGCGCTGGCGCAGGCGATCGCCGACCGGTACGACCTGGGTGCGGTGACCGGCCCGATGCGGTCGCTGGCCCGCCCGGACGAGTCGGGCCGCGCGTGGTCGCTCGAGACGGACCGCGGCCGCTGGGTGGCGCGCACGATGGACACCTGGTGGCCCATCGTGGACGTCGAGACGAGGTGGCGCTGCAGGAGGCGGCCGCGGCGGCCGGTGTGCTGCTCCCCGCGCCGGTGCGCGACCGGGACGGCCGGATCGTCGCCACGGTCGACGGGCACGAATGGCGCGTCTGCGTGTGGGCGCACTCCCGGCCACCGATGGCGGCGCCCGCGGGCGCCGCCGTCACCAGGCAGGTGGGGACGATCCTCGCGACCATCCACGGGCTGGCCATGCCGGTCGACCGCGTGAGCCCGTGGCACGAGCTGCGCCTCTCACCGGTGACCTGGGCCGAGCTGGCGGAGCGGGCCGCCGCCGAGCGCGTGGCCTGGGCACCCGCGCTGACCGCCGCGGTCCCGGTGCTGACCGGGCTGGAGACCGTCGGCGCGGGCGTCCCCGCGCCTGCGCCGGTGCTGTCGCACAACGCCATGGGCCCCGGCCAGGTGCGGCGCGGCCAGAACGGCAGCCTCGTCGTGCTCGGGTGGGAGCACGCGGGTGGCCAGCCGCCCGCGTGGGAGCTGGCGATGGCGCTGATGGACTGGACCGTCGACCCCGGTGGCGGCGTGAACGTCGCCGGTGCCCGCGCTCTCGTCGAGGGCTACCGCGAGACCGCGGGCACGCTGCCGGACCTGGACGTCGCGGCGTTCCGCGGCGCGGTCACCGGCCTCGCGAACTACGTGTCCGGGCTGGTCGACCGCGCCATGACCGTCACCAGCGACGAGGACCGGCGGTACGCGTCACGCAGCGTCCGGCATGTGCTGGCACACCTGCCGAGCAGGGCCGCCCTCGAACGGCTCGTCGCGGTCACCCGCTGACGTCACTGGTGCTCGTGGTCGCCGTGCCGCGCCTCGTCGCGCGCCACGCGGAACAGGACCGTCTCGACCACGTTCAACGCGATCAGCAGCGCGCTGAGCACGCCGAGCGTGGCCAGCGCGGGCAGGTTGGCGACCACGGGCACCAGCGCGACGAGCACCACCGCGACCCCGAGCCGGTAGGACTTGACCGCCCGGAAGCAGCGCCACGCGAACCCGACGTGCGCGAGGAGGTAGAGCGAGACACCGCCGTACAGCGCCCACAGCGGCGCCCCGTACAGCGGGTCCGACAGCGCGTGGTGCTCGGTGTCGCCCACGTAGGTGAGCACCTTCTTCATGCCCAGGGCGAGCATCACGATGCCGACCATCATCGGCAGGTGCAGGTAGGTGAACGCGGTGCGCGCCATGGCGACCCGGTGGTCACCCTTCGCCGCGGCCAGCGCGTGTTCGCCGAGGATCGCGGCGGTGTCGAAGTAGGCCCACCACAGGCTCGCCGACACCGCGAGGCCCAGCGTCGCGGCGACCACGATCGGCCACGAGATGGCCAGGTGGGTGACCCCCACACCGATGGCCACGATCGACTCGCCGAGGGCGATGATCACCATCAGCCCGTGCCGCTCCGCGAAGTGCCGGGCCGAGTTGAGCCGCCAGCCGCGGGCGCCGATGGCGAGCGTGCCGCCGTAGTCGGCGACCACGGCCGCGAGCCACAGCAGCAGCTGCGCGTCGCCGGACGTGTTCGCCGCCAGCAGGAGCAGGACCGTGCCGCCCGCCATGGTCGGCGCGAACCGGCCGACCTGGCGGCGCAGCACCGGGTCGTCCTTGCTGATCACCCAGAACAGCAGGACGTGCACCAGCCGCAGCACGAGGTAGGCGAAGGCGAACACGGTGGGTCCCCACAGCCCGCCGTCGATGTCGTCGAACGCCTCGGGAATCGCGAGCGCCAGCAGGAACATCGCCGCCATGGCGACGAGCAGTGTCACGCGTGCGATGCCCTCGTCGGCCTTGACCAGGTTCGACACCCACGAGTAGCCGACCCAGCACCACCAGACGACCAGGATCAGCAGCGTGCCCTTGAGCAGGCCCCTGCCGGTCGGCTCGCCCGCCATCAACGCGGTGATCTGCGTCAGCGCGAAGACGAAAACCAGGTCGAAGAACAGTTCCAGCGTCGTCGCGCTGCCGGACTCCCGTAGCCTTTCGACCCGTACCCGGGCTGGTTGTGCCATGCCGGACAGTCTCGCCCATCGAACGGCCGACCAGGAAGGACGACACGAGGATGGCGCTCGAGCTGAAATGGGACCCCGCGCCATCGGACTGGAACGACGCGCTGCGGGCGGTCTACCCGGTCTACCGGTGGGCGCCGTGGTTCGCGCTCGGGCTGGCCGTGCTGTCGGTCGTGCTGCTGTTCGCGGGCCAGCCGATCCCGGGCGGTTTCGGGCTGATCTGCGCGGCGGTCATCGTGGCGCTGCCGGTGCTGGGCGTGCGGAGCCAGTTCCGCCGCAACCCGGTCGCGGCCGCGACCGTGACCGCGACCGTGGACGCCCGGTCGTTCCGCATGATGACGATCGACGGCACCGCCTACACGGACCTGCGCTGGCAGACGATCGCCGGCTGGGTGGAGACCAAGCACAACTTCGTGCTGCGCACGGGCGAGGCCGCGCTGTTCCCGGTGCCGGGCCGCGCGTTCGGCACGCAGGAGGACCTGGACGGCTTCCGGGACCTGCTCGAGGACCAGCTCGGAGCGCCGTCCAGGCGTTAGATCACCGCCCCGAAAACCAGCCCACCATCGTCGCGTAATCTTCTTGTCGTGTCATCCCCCAGCGCGACATTGGCGGTGTGGAGCTCAGCCTGGCTGAGTGGCGCCGCTGCCGCCGACGATGTGCTCGACGCCCTGCAGGACTGGGCCGAGTTCCACGAGGTGGTGGCCGCGGACGAACAGCTCGCCGCCACCCTCGAGATCCCTGTCAAAGGCACCGCGGGCGGGTCCCCCGCCGCCATGCTCGCGGCGCTGCGCCGGTCCGGTGCGGTGAGCGCCGAGCTGGTCATGCCGGTGCCCGGCGACGTGCGCGGCCTCGGCGGCGCGGGCGAGTTCGCCGCGCACGCGTTACGCGTCGGCGAGGCGGTGGTGCTCAACGGTCTCGGCGCCGTGCCGGAGAAACTCGGCAAGAAGGTCGACACCGGCATCATCCGCTGGACCGTGTACGAGGTCGAGCGCTCGGTCCCCACCCCGAACGTGCCGATCGGCGAGGCGGAGCACGAGCTGACCGGCGCCATGCGCGTCGCGGCCGGCATGCTCGTCGAGCTCGGCGTCGCCAAGAAGCGCGCCGGCGTCCGCGAGGAGCTGCAGGCCCGCGTCGCCGAGCGCACCAAGGCCTCGTGGCCCGCCGGCATGCCGCAGCGTGCGCTGCGCGTGCTGCAGCGCGCCGCGGAGGTGGCGGCGATCCTGGAGCTGGCGATGGAGGACGAGCCGGGTGGCGCGTTGTCCGCGTCGGCCGCGCTCAAGCGTGCCGAGGCCCTGCGCCCGCTGTTCCAGGCCGTCCGCACGGCCCGCTGCGCGGCGGTCGCCGACGCGGTCCGGGCGCTGGACGTCACGGATGCCCATTGAGCGAATGCTCATTGAGCGGAGGCTGCACCAAGGGATCCGGGACGGCAGCGTCACGGTGATGTTCCGCCGCTGGAAACGGCGGCAGGTCACCGCGGGCCACACGTACCGGACCGCGGCCGGGCGCGTCGTCGTGGACGAGGTGACCGAGGTGGCACCGAGTCGCATCCGCAGCGCCGACGCCCGGGCCGCGGGTTACCCGTCCGTGGCCGCCGCGGTCGCCGATCTCCGTGGCACGCCTGGGGATCCGGTGTTCCTCGTGCGCCTGCACATGGCCGGCGACGAGGACCCGAGGGCCGCGCTGGCGTCGGCCGCCGAGTTGTCCACTGAGGACATCGCGGAGATCACGCGCAGGCTCGAGCGGCTCGACCGGGCGAGCACGCACGGCCCGTGGACGGACGAGACGCTCGACATCATCAGGCGCAGACCCGCCGTCCGGGCCGGTGATCTCGCGGCCGAGCTGGGCCGCGAGATGCTCCCGTTCAAAGTGGACGTGCGCAAGCTGAAGAACCTCGGCCTGACGCTGAGCCTGGAGGTCGGCTACCGCCTGTCCCCGCGCGGCGCGGCCTACCTGGCCGGGCGCTGAGCGGGTTCGCAGCAGCCGACCGCGCAGGGCGCGCCGTTGACCGTGCAGCCCGCCACCGTGAAGTCCGACAGCTTCCGCACCGGCGCGCCCGACAGGTGCTCCCGCACCAGCTCCACGACCAGCTGCGCGAACCGGGGGTCACCGCTCGGCGCGATCGCGCGCGCGAAGCCCATGCCCAGCTCGGCCGCCTTCTCCTTGGCCTCGGTGTCGAGGTCCCACACGACCTCGAGGTGGTCGCTCACGAACCCGACCGGGCACAGGAGCACCGCCGGGACTCCCTTGGCGTGCAACGCGTCCAGGTGGTCGAGGATGTCCGGCTCCAGCCACGGCACCTGCGGCGGCCCCGACCGGGACTGCCACACCACGTCGTACTCGGCGATCCCCAGGTCGGCGGCGACCAGCCGGGCCGCCTCCGCGATCTGCCGCGAGTACCGGTGCCCGCCCTCGTCCGGCGGGCCCGCGGCCTTGTCCGCCGAGACCGGGACCGAGTGGGCCGTGAACACGAGCCGGTACTCGCCACCGATCTCCGCCGCGGCCGTGCGGACCGCGTCGGCGTACGCCGCGACGAACAGCGGGTGGTCGAAGAAGTGCCGCAGCTTCGTCAGCTCCGGCGCGTCCGCCCCCACCGCCGCGCGGGCGCGCACGATGTCCTCGTCGTACTGGCGGCACGCGGAGTACCCGCCGTACGCGCTGGTGGGGAACACCAGCGCGGAGCGCACCCCGTCCCGCTTCATCTGTTCGACGGTGTCCGCCACCATCGGGTGCCAGTTGCGGTTGCCGAAGTACACCGGCAGGTCGATGCCCTGGGCGGCCAGCTCGGCCTCGACGGCGGCGATCGCGGCGCGGTTCAGCGCGTTGATCGGCGACACGCCGCCGAAGCCGAGGTAGTGCTGTTCGACCTCGTCGAGCCGCTCCGGTGGCACGCCGCGGCCGCGGGTCACGTTCTCCAGGAACGGCCGCACGTCCTCGGGCTTCTCGGGCCCGCCGAACGACAACCAGAGCAGCGCGTCCATCACTGGCCCGTCGCGTGCACGCCGCCGTCGACCCAGATCATCGAACCGGTGGTGGCGGGCAGCCAGTCCGACAGGACCGCGCAGATCGACTTCGCGACCGGGGTGGCGTCCTCGGCGTTCCAGCCGAGCGGCGCGCGGTCGCCCCAGCCGTCCTCCAGCTCGTTGAAGCCGGGGATCGACTTGGCGGCCATGGTCTTCACCGGGCCCGCCGCGACCAGGTTCACCCGGATGCCCTTCGGCCCGAGGTCACGCGCCAGGTACCGGTTCACCGACTCGAGCGCGGCCTTCGCGACACCCATCCAGTTGTAGGCGGGCCACGCGACCCGCGCGTCGAAGTCCATGCCGACGATGGAACCGCCGGGGCCCATCAGCGGCAGGCAGGCGACGGCGAGCGACTTGAACGAGTAGGCCGACACCTCGATCGCGGTGGACACGTCGTCGCGCGGCGCGTCCAGGAACGGCGCGCCGAGGCAGGTCTGCGGGGCGAACCCGATCGAGTGCAGCACGCCGTCGAGGCCGTCCACGTGCTCGCGCACCCGGTCGGCGAGCGAGTCGAGCTGCTCGTTGTTCTGCACGTCCAGTTCGATCACGGGCGCGGGCTGCGGCAGCCGCTTCGCGATCCGCTCCACGAGGCTCATGCGGCCGAAGCCGGTCAGCACGACCGACGCACCCTGTTCCTGCGCGACCTTGGCCGCGTGGAACGCGATCGAGGCGTCGGTGATGACACCGGTGATGAGCAGTCGCTTGCCTTCGAGCAGACCCGTCACGAAACCGTCCTCCTGGGGCTGATCAGATCCGTTGCGGGGACAGTCTGTCAGTGCCCCATGCCGAGGCCGCCGTCGACCGGCAGGACCGCCCCGTTGACGTACGCGGCGGCGTCGGAGGCGAGGAACGTGACCGCGGCCGCCACCTCGTCGGCCTGCCCGTAGCGGCCGGCGGGGACGCTCGCGAGGATCGTCTGCTTGCGCTCGTCGGACACCGCGTCGGTCATGTCGGTGGCGATGAAACCCGGGGTGATCACGTTCGCGGTGATGTTGCGGCCGCCCAGCTCGCGGGTGATCGAGCGGGCCACGCCGATCAGGCCCGCCTTGCTGGCCGCGTAGTTCACCTGGCCGGGGCCACCCGCCATGCCGACCACGGACGAGATGAAGATCATCCGGCCCCAGCGGGCCTTGAGCATGGCGCGGGTCGCGCGCTTCGCGACGCGGAACGCGCCGGTCAGGTTGGCGTCGAGGACGCGGGTGAACTGCTCCTCGGTCATCCGCATCAGCAGCGTGTCGTCGGTGATGCCCGCGTTCGCGACCAGCACCTCGACGGCGCCCTGCTTCTCCTCGATCTCCTTGAAGGCGGCGTCCACCTGCTCGGCGTCGGTGACGTCGCAGCGCACGCCGAACAGGTCCTCGGGCGGCGGCTTGCCGCGGTAGGTCACCGCGACGTCGTCCCCCTGCGCGGCGAACGCCCTGGCGATCGCCAGGCCGATCCCCCGGTTACCCCCTGTTACCAGTACTGAACGGCCCACCGTGCACTCCTTGCGCGAACAACTGCCAAACCGGACGCCAGGCTATCCGGCCGGTCGCGGGCGGTTCTCGCCGACTCCACCGGGATGTCAGCGAGAACACCCTCAGGGCAGGCGCTGTCCGATGACCAGGGCGCTGGCCGCGGCCACCAGTGCGGCGAAGGTGCCGAGCATCAGCCACGGCTTGCTCGCGTCCGCGTTCTTCGTCTCGTACCCGATCTGCTCACCGAGCGTGTCGTACACCCGGTGCAGCTGGTCCGCGGTCGCCGCCTTGTAGAACTCGCCGCCGGACAGCTCCGCGATCTCCTTCATGGACTCGTCGTCCACCGGCACCGGCTGGCTCTTGCCGTCGATGGTGACCTCGCCGTCCGTGGTGCCGAACGAGATCGTGGAGACCGGGATCTTCTGGTCCTTGGCCGCGCGGGCGGCGGTGAACGCGCCCCTCGGGTCGTCCCCGTCGTCGGTCGGGACCGTCTGCTTCCCGTCCGTCATCAGCACGATGCGGGCCGGGGGCGCGCCCTGGGCGCCGCCGACGATCTGCGCGAAGCCCTCGATCGACTGCAGCGCCGCGAAGATCGCCTCGCCGGTCGCGGTGGACTCGGCCAGCTTGAGGTTGTCGATGGCCTTGGACACGCTCGTGCGGTCGGTGGTCGGCGACACCATCACGCTCGCCGTGCCCGCGAACGAGATCAGGCCCAGGTTGATGCCCGGGGTGAGCCCGTTCGCGAAGTCCTTCGCCGCGTCCTGGGCGGCCCGCAGCCGGGTCGGCCGCACGTCCGTGGCCTCCATGGACAGCGACACGTCGATCACGAGCATCACGGTCGCCCGGTTGCGCGGCACCCGCTGGGTGTCGGTGGGCCCCGCCATGGCGGTGGTCAGCAGCATCAGCGCGATCACCAGCACCACGGGCGGGAGGTGCCGGACCCAGCTCTGCCGCTTCGGCGCCACCTTCTCCAGCAGCGCGAGGTTGGTGAACCGCATGGTGCGCTTGCGGCGCATCCGCTGCACGACGACGTACCCGGCGACGATCGCGGCCACCGCGATCAGCAGCAGGAACCACCAGGGTGCGGTGAACCCGCCGAAGCTGAGACCGAACATCAGGCGACCCCTCCCCCTGACCAGCGCCGCTTGCGGGCGACGACGAAACGCACGGTGTCGGCGATCCAGTCCGAGTCGGTGCGCAGCACCAGGTGCCCGGCGCCCGCGCCGCGGATGGCGGCGGCGACCCGCGCCCGGTGCTCGGCGGCCGCCGCGGCGAACTCGCGGCGCAGCAGCGCGGACGCGTGCACCTCGCGCTGACGGCCCGACTCCGGGTCGGACAGCACGACCGTGCCCACCTCGGGCAGGTCGACGTCGCGCGGGTCGAGCACCTCGATGGCGATCAGCTCGTGGCGGGTGGACAGGCCGCGCAGCGGGCGCTGCCAGTCGATGTCGCCGAGGAAGTCCGAGATCACCACCGCGAGCCCGCGCCGCCGCGGCGGGCGGCGCAGCTGTTCCAGCGCGTCCCGCAGGTCACCCCGGGTGCCCTCGGGCGCGCGCGGGGTCTCGGCGAGCCTGCGGACCAGGCCGCGGGCGTGCGCGAGCCCGCCGCGGGCGGGCACGCGGGTGGTCTTCTCGCCGGTCGCGATGACCGCGCCGATCCGGTTGCCGCCCCCGCCGGTCAGGTGCGCGATCGCGGCGGTCGCGGCGACCACCAGGTCCCGCTTCTCGCAGGCGGCGGTGCCGAAGTCGAGGCTCGCGGACAGGTCGGCGACGACCCACGTCTCCAGCTCGCGGTCGGCGACGGTCTCGCGGATGTGCGGCTCGGTCGTGCGTGCCGTGACCGCCCAGTCCATCCGGCGCACGTCGTCGCCGGGCTGGTAGACCCGGGCCTCACCCGGCTCGGAGCCAGGCCCCGGCACGAGGCCGAGGTGGTTGCCCTGGAGCAGCCCGTCGAGCCTGCGGCGCACGTCCAGTTCGAGCAGCCGCAGTCCGTGCTCCATCCGGTCCCCTTGCAGGATCGGCGGTGCCCACTTCGGCCGCTCCTTCTCGCGTGACAACTACCGGCCCACCCCGACTGGCGGCGGCTGCACCCCACCCGACTGCGGGCGGGCCGAGACCTGCGGCAACGGCACGGTCTGCAGCACGCGGGACACGATGTGGTCGATCGGCACGCCGTCGGCGAGCGCGTCGTAGGACAGGACCAACCGGTGGCGCAGCACGTCCGGCACCACGTCCACGACGTCCTGCGGCAGCACGTAGTCGCGGCCGCGGATCAGCGCGAGGGCGCGGGACGCGGCCACGATGCCGAGGCTGGCGCGCGGCGAGGCGCCGTAGGCCACCCAGCCCGCGACGTCGGCCAGGCCGTGCTCGGCCGGGGTGCGGGTCGCGAGGACCACGCGGACGGTGTAGTCGACGAGCGCGTGGTGCACGAACACCCGCGCGGCCACGTCCTGGAGGCGGACCAGCTCGGCGGGGGTCAGCACCTGCGAGGGCTCCGGCGGGGTCACGCCCATCCGGTAGACGATCTCGCGCTCCTCCTCGGCCGTCGGGTAGTCGACGATGATCTTGAAGAGGAACCGGTCGCGCTGCGCCTCCGGCAGCGGGTAGACGCCCTCGTTCTCGATCGGGTTCTGCGTCGCCAGCACGAGGAACGGGTCGGGCATCGGGAAGGTCTGGCCGCCGATCGACACGTGCCGCTCGGCCATCACCTCGAGCATCGCCGACTGCACCTTCGCCGGCGCGCGGTTGATCTCGTCGGCGAGCACGAAGTTCGCGACCACCGGCCCGAGCTCCACGTCGAACTTCTCACTGCCCTGCCGGTAGATCCGGGTGCCAAGGATGTCGGCGGGCACGAGGTCGGGGGTGAACTGCACACGGGTGAACGACCCGCCGACGACCTTCGCGAAGGTCTCCACGGCCAGCGTCTTCGCGACACCGGGCACACCCTCGAGGAGCAGGTGCCCCTTGGACAGCAGGCCGACGAGCATGCGCTCGACCAGCCGGTCCTGCCCCACGATCACCCGCTTGACCTCGAACACCGTGCGTTCGAGCAGCTGTGCGTCCCGCGCCGGGGTGCTGGCGGGCGCCTCGCCCGCCGATCCGTTCACCGACTCCGCCGGCTCGGTCACTGACCAACCTCCTCGTGAAGCTGTACTTCTCCGGCTACCAGGCAACCCGATCAGCGGTGTGACGGCTGTGAACTGCCGCTCGTTGTCGGTGGCCGGGCGCATACTCCGGCCATGGCGTACGACACCGACCTGGCCGACCGGATCCGCGAGCTGGTCGCGACCGAGCCCGGCCTCGACGAGCGCCGCATGTTCGGCGGCCTCGCGTTCCTGATCAACGGCAACCTGTCGGTGGCCGCGAGCAGCAGGGGTGGCCTGCTGGTGCGCGTGCCCCCGGCCGAGACGGACGCGCTGACCGGCGACGACCGCGTCGAGCCGATGGTGATGGCGGGGCAGCCGCGCCGCGGCTGGCTGCACGTCGCGGCGACCGCCGACGACGAGGGCTGGGTCGAGGAGTGGGTGGCGCGCGGTGTCACCTACGCCCGGTCGCTGCCCGCCAAGCGCGGCCGGTGACGCGCTGCTCCGACCGCGTGAACCTGCGCGAACGAACGGCGGTTGCGGAGGCCGGTGCGGGGACGGCGGGTGCAAGCTGTTCGCCGTAATGGTGCCCAGGAGCCGTGACGATGACAGCAACCACCACCCCACCGCGGTCCGCCCTGTTCGAGACCCGCGACTCCGACCTGGCAGGCGAGTTCCTGACCGGCGCGTTCGGCAGCAGCATCCGGCCGTCGGGCCGCAAGGCGGGCTACTTCCTCCGCGTCAACCGGCTGACGGCCCCCGCGTTCGCCATCGACGACCTGGCGCAGTCCGACGACATGGCCTACGACGTGGAGTACCTGCCGACGCTCGCGGTCGTGTGGTCCCACACCATGAACATCGACTTCCGCTCCGAGCGCACCGACTACCGCTTCGGCCCCGGCGACGTGTTCCTCAGCAGCAAGGCCGATCCCCCGGCCCCGCACTGGACGCGCATGCACAGCGGCGGTCTCCACATCGCGTCGATGCCGTTCCCGTTGCTCGGCCAGGTCGCCGCCACGGCCGAGACACCCCGTCCCCAACCGCTCCGCTTCGCCGACCTGCTCCCCGCGAGGGCGAACGCGGCGCGGCAGCTGACCGCGACCATCTCCTACCTCGCCACCAGCCTGCGGGACCGCCCGGAGGTCATGGCGGAACCACTGGTCGCGGGCGCGGCGGGCCGGTTGCTGGCCGCGACCGTGCTGAGCACGTTCCCGAACACCGCGCTCGTCGACCCCACGATCGAGGACCGGCACGACGCCCACCCCGCCACGCTGCGGCGGGCGCTCGCGTTCATCGAGGACCACGCCGACCAGGACATCTCGGTCGCCGAGATCGCGGCCGCCGCGCGCGTGACCATCCGGGCCCTGCAGTACGCCTTCCGCCGCCACTGCGACAGCACCCCGATGGGCCACCTGCGCACGGTCCGGCTCCAGCACGCGCACGAGGAGCTGCTGGCCGCCGACCCGACCGCCGGGGCCACGGTCACCGGGATCGCCGCGCGCTGGGGCTTCTTCCACCCCGGCCGCTTCGCCCGGCAGTACCGCGCCGTCTACGGCCGCCCACCGCACGAGACCCTGCTCCGCGGCGCGTGAGCTCGCGGCCCTGTGCACGACGGTGTTCCGCCGCCCGGCTCGTGCTGTCGCCGGGGACAACGCGGCGGCCCGGGCCGCCGACATGGGCGGGGTCGGTCAGCGGAGGCGGAGATGCCATGAGCCTGTTGGCGACCCGGCGCGA